>NZ_JBIAZS010000007.1:0-366141 GCF_042899335.1 Streptosporangium sp. NPDC000095 | reverse complement strand
TGCTGCTCGTCGACCTCCTCGAAGGCCGGAGACGTGACGTCGGCAGATGGCTCCTGCTCGGCGTGTTCATGGTGGCGGTGATGGGAGCCAAGGCCGTCTACCTGCCTCTGCTCGCGGCGGGCCTGCTGGCGGTGGTCGCGGTCGAGGTGATCAGGCGGCGCCGGATACCACGGTCCGCGCTCGTCGCGCTCGGGATGACCGCGGCGTGCTTCCTCATCGCGCAGGTGACGCTGTTCGGCCGGGTGCGGCAAGGGCTGGTCGTCGACCCCCTCTCGTTCGCGCGAGCCGCGTGGGGCGAGTTGACCGGCCTGGGCGAGCAGGTGAGCCCTCCGTTGGCCTCGGTGCTCGCCGTCGCGTCGCTCTACCTGTTGTGCTGGGCCGTCGCGTGGTGCGGGATCCTCGGGCTGCTGTGCAGGCCGAGACTGCTCCTGCGACCGGCGGTGGTCCTCCTGCTCGGCATGGGCGCGGCGGGCATGGGCGCGGCGCTCCTGCTCGGGCACCCGGGCCGGAGCCAGCTCTTCTTCCTCTGGGGCGCCTATCCCTACCTGGTGATCGTCGCGGTCTACGGGATCCTCGTCCTCCTGCGGCGCGCACGGGTCTCGCCCCGAGCGGCGGTGTGCTCGGCCGGCGCCGGAGCGGTCGCCGCCTATGCGATTCCCGCCCTGTGCGGCGTCAGGATCCCTCTCGGTCCCGGTGAGGGGGACACCGTCCTCTACCGCCCGTACATCGTGCTGGCGGTGGCCGTCGTCCTGGTGTCCGCCGTCCTGGTCGTCAGGTGCGGTGGCCTTCGCGGATGTGCCCTCGTGACCATCATGCTCGCGGCCATCGGCCTGCCCGCCTACGGGCACGCGCGTGTCCTTTCCGTCATGGACCGCCTCATCGGAAACGGCTCTCCCCCGGTCAGGCCGGTGGCCTCACCCGTACCCCTGGGTGCCCTGGAGGCCGGCCGGTGGCTGCGCGCCCACTCGGACCCCGACGACCTGGTCGCCACGAACGCGCACTGCCGCTGGGGGTACGAAAACCCGTGCGACACCCGCCAGGCCTGGGTGGCCGCCCTGTCGGAGCGGCGGGTGCTGGTCGAGGGATGGACCTACACCGCGGCGAACACGAGTCGCTGGCGACCGGGGTCCCCTCCGGAACGCCTGCCGTTCTGGGACGGCGAGCGGCTCGCCCTCAACGACGCCGCCTTCCAGGCCCCCTCGGCGGCCACGATCGGGCGGCTGCGCGAGCGCTACGGGGTGCGCTGGCTCTTCGCCGACGAACGCCGCACCGGCCGGACCTCCAGGATCGGGGACTTCACCGAACTCCGGTTCCGCTCCGGCGACTGCGCCGTCTACCGGATCCCGGAGCACGAGGTCTCCCCAGGCGCCGCCGACGACCCACCGGGTGACGACGCGTCGGCCCGGCGAGCCGGACCGGAAGGACACCGAGCCCATCAGGGAGGTTGACATGAGGATTCTGCACATCGGATACCGACTTCCACCCGAGCCAGGGGGAAAGGAGGTCTTTATCGAGCGCCTCAGCCACGAGCAGATGCTGCGCGGGCACGAGGTGGTCGTCGCCCACCGGCGCGGCGACGTCCCCGGCGGCGCGAGGGTGCTTCCGCTGGCACGGACAGCTGCCAGCCGTGCCGTCTCCAGGAGGTCGGATGTGATCGCCTTCGCCATGGAGTGCGCGCGGACGCTCCGCCGGGCGCACCGGATCGACATCGTGCACGCGCACGGCGACCACCGCGAGGCGCTCGGTCTCGGCTCCGCCGCACGGCGGGCGGGGATCCCCCTCCTGATCCATGTCCACGGTGCCCTCACCGTGCGTCACCGGCGGATCATGCCCTGGGCCTTCCGCCACACCGACGGATTCATCGTGGCCGGAGAACGGCCGCGGGAGGACCTGCTGGCGGCCGGCGTGCCGGAGCGGCGGATGCGGGTCATACCCGGCGGCCTGAACCTCGATCACCTCGCCGGATTCCGGGAGAGACATCCGGTCGAACCAGGACTGATCGTCAGTGTGGGCTCGCTGGTGGAGGTGAAGAACCACGCGCTGACCATTGAGGCCTTCCACCGGCTACGGACCGACCATCCCGGCGCGCGCCTCGTCATCGCGGGTGACGGCCCGGAACGCGCCCGGCTTGAGCGGCTCGCCGGGACAGGGCGGGGGATCGAGTTCACCGGGCACATCCCCGCCGACGACGTGTACTCGCTGGTGAGCCGTGCCCAGGTGGTCGTGCACGCCTCCCAGCGGCTTCCCTCCATCGGCGAGGGCATTCCCTTCGCCCTCCTGGAGGCCCTCGCGCTGGGTACCGCCGTCATCGTCTCGTCCGACGCCTCGCTCGGCACGGCCGTGGCGGACGGCTCCGCCTACCGCGTCTTCCGGTCGGGATCCGTGCACGACCTGGTGACGCACCTGCGGTCGGTCCTCGACGACGAGGCGCTGTGCCTTGAGATGATCGAACGCGGTGTGCGGGCCGTGTCGAACCTCGACTGGCGGACGGTGGGCGACCGCATCGGGGAGTGGTACGAGACGCTCATCGCCGACCGGTCCCTCGCCCCGGTGAGCGCGTCATGAGCGGCCTGCACGTCTGTGAAGTGATCAAGACGCTGGACGTGGGCGGCGCGGAGGTCCTGCTCGTCGAGAGGCTGCTCTCCGCGCCCCCGACGGGCAAGCGCTACACCGTCGTATGCCTGCGGGCCTCCACCCACGAACTGAGCGGGCGGCTGCGATCGGCGGGCATCCGGGTCGTCGACCTCACCTCGTGCCCGCGTTGGCTCCGCCTGGCCCGCCTCGCGTGCGTGGTGCGAAGGCTCGAACCCGACGTTCTCAACATCCACTCCCCCCTTCCCGCGTCGCTCCTGCGGCCCGTGTCCCAGCTGTTGAGTCCTCGCCCGGCCCTGGTCTCGACGGTGCACAACGTGCGCTACCGCCTGCCGACGATGTTGCTCGACCGGGCGACGGGATGGCTGGACATCCGGACCGTGGCCGTCTCCCCCGAGGTCGCCCGCGCTCGCACCGGCAGGCGCTCGCGGGGCCTGTCCGTTCGCGTGCACGGCGTCCACGTCGCCGAACAACGCCGTTGGGCGGCTCGATCGGAACAGACGAGGCGAGAGTGGAACGTCTCCCCGGACACCTTCCTGGTCGTGCACGTCGCCAACTTCCACGCGCAGAAGAACCACGAGCTACTCGTCGAAGCCGCGGCGAGGGTCGGGGAGCGAGACCCCCGTCCCGTGTTCCTGCTCGCCGGATCCGGCCCCCTGCACGCACGGGTGGCTCGCCGGATCGAGGAGCTCGGCCTGGGCAACGTACGCCTGCTCGGTCACGTGCCCGACGCCGGCCGGCTCATCGCCTCCTCCGACCTGCTCGTGCTCAGTTCCTCCTACGAGGGGTTGCCGGTGGTCGTCATGGAGGCTCTCGCCGCGGGCGTGCCTGTCGTGTCCACCGCCGTGGGCGGAGTGCCCCATCTGATCGAGGACCAGAGGAACGGCCTCCTCGTCAGGCCGGGGGACCCCGCCGCCCTCGCCGAGGGCATCCTGCGGGCGATGCGACCGGAGATCCACGCCCGCCTTCGCGAAGGAGCGCGGGAAAGCGCGGAGCTCGTGGACATCAGCCGGGCGGCCGCCTGGTTCGACCGGCTCTATGACGAGGTCTGCTCGTAGGACATGGTCACCACTCTCGGACGTGCCGTCCAGCGGATGCGCCCACCCGGCGGGCGCCATCTGCGGACCTTCACATCGCTGACCGCCGCCGGCCTTGGCGAGGCGGTTCTTCCCACTCTCAGCCTGATCGCCCTGGTACGCCTGACGGGGGCTGAGACATCGGGTCAGGTCATCTTCGCCCAGTCTGTGGCGACCGTCTGGTTCCTCCTGTGCGATCCCTGCCTGGAGAACGCCGCCCAGCGATTCGTGCCCATCGAACAGCAGCGGAGCGGGCAGGGCTCCTCGCTGTTCATGCGCCTGATGCACTGGGATGTGGCGATCGGCGTGGCCGCGGCCTGTGTCGGTCTCGTGGCGGTGCTGGCCGCGCGCCTGCTGGGTTCACTGTCGGACGAGTTCGCGCTCATGTTCGCTCTCGCGATCATCACACGCGGGTCCATGGCGTCGTACGGCACGGCGGGCGCGGCCTTCGCGCTGACAGACCGGCTGCGCGCTCTGGGCACGCTCAGGACGCGATGCGCGGTCCTGTCGTTCGGGCTGTCCCTTGGCGGGTTGTTCCTTGGCGGGCCCCTTCTCTACCTGGGGGGGCAGGCCGCGGGTGCGCTGGTGATGGCGGTGGTGTTCTACCTGTTGGCGACCCGAGGGCTCCTCGCACGAATGGGACCGGCCGTCGCACGGGTCCGGCTGCCCTCGGGCATGGTCGCCTTCACCGTGAAGACATCCATGGGCACCAGCGTGGCCGGGATCTCCGACTCGGGCATCCTCACTCTGGCCGGCCTGCTGGGCGGGCCGACCCTGGTGACCATCCTCAAGATCGCATCGGCCCCCGGCCGCTTCTACGCCAACCTGGCGATCCCGGTGGCCGCGATGCTCTATCCCCGGATCATCCGGAGTGCCACGGCGGGAGCGGGAAGGGCAGCCATCATCCGGGACATCACGCGCACCACCCTGCTGCTCGCCGCGGCCGGAGCGGCGACCATCGCCGTCGCGCTCCCGGTGACCGACGCCGTCATCGGCATGGCCTACGGCCCCGGCTACGCCCACCTCGGCGTGGTCGCCGTGGTGCTCCTGGGCGCCGCCTGCGTGAAGGGAGCGGTCTGCTGGTCCAACGTGCTCCCCCTCGCCCTCGGCAGGCCCGGCCGGCGGCTCGCGTACCTCCTGGCGGAGGGGGCCATGCTCCTGGGCGTGCTCCTCGTCGGCAGCCGGACCACCTCGGGCCCGTTCCAGGCGTCGCTCTGTTTCGCATGGGGAACGCTCGCCGTCGCCACGCTCGGCACGGCTTTCTGGATCGGGTCGTTGCGGCGTATCACCGACCTCGGTTGTCCAGAGCGCGAGTGATCTGCCGGCATCGAAACACAGATATATAAAAGGCTAATTCGCCATATTTCCCGCGCGGCCACTCGCAAAGCCATCGGATCCGATAGGGATCATCGGGCGGACTGCGAACACTTGGGACGACCCAGCTAGATCATGCCTAGGTAGGGAATAGGAAAAACATCGCGCCATCACCGTGATGGTGTCGGCGAACAGCCCAAAGGGCGAACTAGTTTCTCCAACGTGAACCAGGCCTGTCACCGAGGAGCCCGCATGAAGCCGGACGGCCGGATTCGTGTCATGGAAATCATCGCCCGAATGAACGTCGGCGGCCCCGCCACGCAGGTGTCGGGGCTGTCGGAGGGGTTGG
Organism: Streptosporangium sp. NPDC000095; assembly: GCF_042899335.1. NCBI lineage: Bacteria > Bacillati > Actinomycetota > Actinomycetes > Streptosporangiales > Streptosporangiaceae > Streptosporangium > Streptosporangium sp. NPDC000095. The sequence goes on along the minus strand of NZ_JBIAZS010000007.1, from coordinate 360,810 downwards.
ACGCGAAGGAATTCGACCACCGCCTCTACACCGGCTACGTCGACGGCCAGGAGTGCGACCACCTCCGGCTGCACGGGACGGAGACACAGGTCCACCGGGTCCCCGGCCTCGGCCGGTCGGTCAGACCCGGAGACGACTACCGCGCGCTCTTCTGGCTGATCGGCGCCATGCGGGCGTTCCGTCCGCACATCGTCCACACCCGCACGGCCAAGGCGGGCGCCCTGGGCAGGGTGGCCTCCCGTCTGGCCGGCGTCGGCTCGGCCCGGGTGCACGTCTTCCACGGGCATCTCCTGCACGGCTACTTCTCCCCACTCAGGCGCGAGCTCTACGTGCGGTCGGAACGGCTCCTGGCCTCCGTGTCGGACCGGCTCGTGACGGTGGGGTCCCAGGTCAGGGATGATCTGCTCCAGGCCGGGATCGGGCGCCCCTCGCAGTACGTGGTGATCCCTCCCGGTGTCGGGCTGAAACCGATCCCCGACCGCGGGACGGCACGCGCCGCACTGGGACTGCCTCCGGACGCGCCCATCGTGGCGTACGTGGGCCGCCTCACCGCGGTGAAGCGGCCCGACCGGTTCCTCGCCGTGGCCGACGCCGTGTCCAGGCAGATCCCCGGCTGCCGCTTCGTCGTATGCGGGGGCGGCGACCTGGAGCGGCAGGTCACCCGGGACGTCGAGCCCGTCCGCGACTCCTTTCACCTGCTCGGCTGGAGGAAGGACGTGGAGACCGTCTACGCCGCCGCCGACGTGGTCGTGCTCACCTCCGACAACGAGGGGACCCCGCTCAGCCTCATCGAGGCCGGCATGGCGGGCACGCCGGTCGTCTCCACCCGGGTGGGAAGCGTCGCCGAGGTCGTCAGGGACGGCCACACCGGTCTGCTGGCCTCGACCGACCCGGCCGAACTGGCGGCGCACACCGTCCATCTGCTCCGCGACCCGGGCCTGGCCCGCCAGATGGGCGAGGCGGCCCAGGAGTGGACACGATACGCGTTCGGCGTGGATCGCCTTGTCTCCGATACCGAGCACCTCTACCGGTCACTGTGCGGGAAGGGCGGCCGGCGGCTCGTGGCGGAGGGGAACGCACGATGAGAGTGCTGGTGACGGGCGGCGCCGGTTTCATCGGCGCGCACATGTGCCGGGCGCTGGCCGCCAGGCCCGAGGTCGGGCACATCACGGTGCTGGACGATCTGAGCAGCGGGGATCTCGCCAACCTCGACGGCGTCGAGGCGACGGTGGTGACGGGCAGCATTCTGGACCGAGACCTGCTGACGGACCTGGTGGCCGGTGCCACGCACGTGATCCACCTCGCCGCCCGGCCGTCGGTGCCCCGCTCCCTGGCCGACCCGCTGGCCTCGCACGCCGTCAACGCGACCGGCACCCTGCACGTGCTGGAGGCGTGCCGCGCGAGCAGACCGCACGTGATCCTCGCCTCCTCGTCCTCGGTGTACGGCGACAGTCCCGAATCCCACAAGCACGAGGAGCTGCCCACCAGACCGCTCAGCCCGTACGGGGCCGGCAAGCTCGCCGCGGAGGCGTACGCACTGGCCTACGCGCACAGTTACGGCCTGCCGGTCCTGCCGTTCCGCTTCTTCAACGTCTACGGCCCGCTGCAGAGCGCCGGGCACGCGTACGCGGCCGTGATCCCGGCGTTCGTCTCCGCCGCGCTGCGGGGCGAGCCGGTCCCGCTGCACGGCGACGGCCTCCAGTCTCGGGACTTCACCTACGTGGGCTCGGTGACCCAGGTCCTCGCCGACGCGGCCGCGCGCCGGATGACCAGCACGAAGCCGGTGAACCTGGCGTTCGGGACCCTCGTCTCCCTCCGGCACCTGATGGGCGTCCTCGCCGAGATCCTCGGCCGCCCCGTCGAGGAGACCTGCCTGCCACCCCGGCCGGGCGACATCCGGCAATCCCAGGCCTCTCCCCGTCTGCTGCGCGAACTGTTCCCCGGTGTGTGTCCCGTCCCGCTTGAGGACGGGCTCCGCACGACGGTGGCCTGGTTCGAGAGGACTCAGGCCCCGGCCATCGGGGCGCAGGTCGCCGGCTACGCGTGATCCACCGCATCCTTCCCGCCAACAGAGATCTCCCTCCAAGAACGTGACGAGGAGAACCCCGTGAGCACGACATCAAGCACTAAATATCTAATAACAGGCGGAAGCGGATTCATCGGATCGCATCTGGCCGACGCGCTGCTCGCGCGCGGTGACTCCGTCATCGCCTTGGACAATCTCTCGACGGGACGGCTGGAGAACCTGCGCCCCCATCCGGGCCTGCGTTTCGTGCACGGTTCGGTGCTGGACGAACTCATGGTCGACGAGTTGGTCCATCGGTGCGACGTCGTCGTCCACCTGGCGGCCGCGGTCGGCGTCAAGCTGATCGTCGAGCAACCGCTGCGGTCGCTGACGACCAACATCCGGGGTTCGGAGATCGTCATCGAGGCCGCGCACCGATACCGGAAGAAGATCCTGGTCACCAGCACGAGCGAAATCTACGGCAAGAACTCCTCCGGCGCGCTGCGCGAGGACGCCGACCGCATCCTCGGCAGCCCCGCGGTGGTCCGATGGGCCTACAGCACCGCCAAGGCCGTCGACGAGATCCTCGCCAACGCCTATCACAAGGAGCGCGGCCTGCCGACGATCGTCGTCCGGCTGTTCAACACCGTGGGACCGCGGCAGAGCCCGACCTACGGCATGGTGATCCCGAGCCTCGTCCGGCAGGCCCTGTCGGCCACGCCCCTGACGGTCTTCGGCGACGGGACCCAGACCCGCTGCTTCGCACACGTCTCGGACATCGTCGACGCGCTGCTGCGCTTGCTCGACGAGGACAGGGCCGTCGGTGAGACCTTCAACATCGGCTCCAGCGACGAGGTGAGCATCATGGAACTGGCGAAACTCATCATCGAGTTCACCGGATCCACCTCCGGGGTCGATCTCATCCCCTACTCCCAGGCCTACGAGCAGGGATTCGAGGACATGACCCGTAGGGTTCCGGACACCGCGAAGCTCCGCGCGCTCACCGGCTGGACTCCGCGGCGCTCTCTCGACCAGATCCTCACCGAGATCATCAGCGAGGCCTCCGGCGATCCGGCGGCGTTCCCGCGGTGAGCGGGACGATCGCCCTCGTCGCGGGAGCGGCCTTCCTGCTCAGCGCGACGGCCGCCGTGCCGCTGGGGCGTCTGGCGCTGCGGTGGGATCTCACCGACCGCCCCGGCGGGCACAAGGCCCACAGCCGCCCGACCCCGTACCTCGGCGGTGTCGCGATCACGGTGGGCACGGTCGTGCCCACCGTGATCGCGCTCGGCCTCGCCGATCTGCAGATCATCGCGATCCTCCTCGCCGCCGCCACGGTGTCCCTCCTCGGCCTGATCGACGACATCACCCCCCTGCCCGCGGTCACCAGGTTGATCGTGGAGACCGCGGTGGCGATCGGGGTGGTGTTCTCCGGCGTCCAGGCGACCGTCACCGGGACGTGGCTGGACAGCGTCCTCACCGTGGTGTGGATCATCGTGATGACGAACTCCTTCAACCTGCTGGACAACATGGACGGCGCGCTGGGAACCGTCACCACCGTGACCGCCGGCCTCCTCGCGGCCACGGCCCTGCTCCAGGGCCACACCTCGCTCGCGGTGCTCCTGTGCGCGCTCGCCTGCGCGTGCCTGGGCTTCCTGCCGCACAACTGGGCGCCCGCGAGAATGTTCATGGGGGACTCCGGGTCGCTGTTCCTCGGATTCACGGTGGCCTGCTCGGCGACCGTCCTGGTCATGGGACGGTCCCCGGACGGGGTGATCGCCGGACTGTTCCTGCCGACGTTCATGGCGACCGTCGACACCTGCATGGTCCTCCTCTCCCGCCTGCTGGCGAACCGCCCGCCGTTGCGGGGCGGTACCGACCACGTGTCGCACCGGCTGCGCCGTATGGGCCTGGGAACCCGTGCGGTCGCCACGACGCTGGGCGCGATCACGGCGTTCACCGGCGCCCTCTGCCTGACGACGGTCTCGGGCCAGCTGTCACCGCTCGTCGCGATGGTCGTGGCGGGCGCGATCGCCGTCACTCTCGCCGGCCTGCTACGGGACACGAACGCCCATCCGCCGGCCCACCCCCCTCGGATCCCTCAGAAAACCCACGAAAGGCGGCGTTGATCCCGTGGATCTGCTCTACTACGCACGGCTGGTGCGCAGGAACTGGCTGATCATCCTCCTCTCACTGATCCTGGCGGTGGGGGCGGCGCTCGCCGTCACGGCGAACATGCCGCCGAAATACGTCTCGACGATCTCCATGCTGGTGTCGGGCCACGACAAGGAGGGCAGCCTCTCCACCGCCTACCAGGCGGGCATGCTGTCGGCCCAGCGGGTGCAGTCCTACGCCAACCTGCTGTCCAGCCGCCGGGTGGTCGGCCAGATCGTCGAGGGCGAGGACATCGCGCGCGTCCAGGGGAACATCAGCGCCGAGGCCGTCCCCGGCACCGTACTCCTGCGTGCCACGGTCACCGACACCGACCCCGCGCGAGCCTCCCTGCTGGCCAACGCCCTGGGGGACCGCTTCTCGAAGCTGATCGACCAGATCGAGCGACCCACTCCGGGCAGCCGCCCCACCATCAAGATCACGATAGTGGACAAGGCGGATGTCCCCCGGGAACCGGTCAGCCCCAGGCCACTGGTCAACCTGGCGGTCGCCGTACTGATCGCGCTGCTCGCCACCATGGCCGTGATCATCCTCCGTGACCGCCTGGACACGACCCTCACGTCCCCCGAGGCGCTACGGGAGGCGTCGGGCAGCTCGGTGCTCGGGGTCATCGGCTACGAGCGGGACGCGCGGCACCACCCCCTGATCCTGCGCGACCGTGGCCGGTCGTCCCGATCCGAGGCGTTCCGCGCACTCCGGACCAACCTGCAGTTCATCGGTGTCGACCGGCAGCCGAAGTCACTCGTGGTCACCAGCTGCCTGCCCGGCGAGGGGAAGTCCTCGACCTCCGCCAACCTCGCGATCACGCTGGCCCAGGCGGGCTGGCGGGTCATCCTGGTCGACGGCGACCTGCGCCGCCCCAGCATTCCCTCCTACCTCGGTATCGAGGGGGCGACGGGCCTGACGGACGTGCTGATCGACAAGGCGCGCCTGAACGAGGTCATCCAGGTCTGGGGCGATGCCGGCCTGTCCGTCCTGCCGAGCGGTCAGATTCCGCCGAACCCGAGTGAGCTGCTCGGCTCGAACGGAATGCGTCAGGTGCTCGCCCAGCTCACCGGGACGTACGACATGGTGATCATCGACGCGCCCCCGCTGCTGCCCGTCACCGACGCGGCGACGATCACCGCGCTCTGCGACGGCGCGCTGCTCGTCGCCCGGTACGGCAAGACCCGCCGGGAGCACATGGCCCGCGCCTCGGAACTGCTGGCGTCGATCAACGCCCGCGTGGTGGGAGGCGTCCTGAACTTCGTCCCTGTCGGTAGCGGCACGTACTACGGCTACGAGTCCGAGGTCAAGAATCCGGTGAGTGTGTGAGCAGCCGGAGCGGGACGGCGAGCGACCTCGCGATGTCCCGTCCCGCCGTCCGGTAGGCCAGCCGGGAGCGCCCGTACGGGTCGGCGATGTCGAACCGGTCGATCCGGACCAGCCCGCGCAGCGCCCGCGCCTGGTCGACCAGCGCGCGGGCCCGCCGCACGGGATCCCGGTGACGAGTGATCTCCTCCGGCGGCACGGCCCGCACCAGCGCGCCGAACTCGGCGATGGTGAAGGCCCGCGTAACCGCCGAGAGGTGCATGGCCACCGATTCCGCGCGGTGCCCGAGGGTGGCCGTGAGTACGAGATCGGCGGCGGCCACCAGGTCGGGAACGAGCGGACGGGAGCCGAAGCCGGCGGGATCGCCGCCGAGCCGTACCAGAACCCGCCGGGCGCGTTCGGTCATCTCCCGTCCCGGCTCGGCGCGGGTGCCCGCGCTGATCACCTGGACCGCCGGGCACGGCCCGAGGGCCGAGCGGGTCAGCCGCTCGGCCAGCGGGGAGCGGCAGACATTGCCGGTGCACACGAAGAGGATACGAAAGCGGACACCCTCCCGTACCTCCCGGACATCCCGCCAGCAGCGCTGCCCGCAGCCCTCGTGCCCGGGTGGGACGCTCTCGCCCGGGATCGCGGCGTCCTGTGCGGTCCCACCGGTCCGCGGTGAAGCCTTCATGGCGCGAGAGTAGATCGTCCCCCGCGCGCCGCCGCCCGTGACGCGCGGTTCTTTGCTCTTTTCTGCCGATACGAACAGGCGATGTGGCACGGAAGCTCATCTGGTGGCGACCCCTGCCCCCACCGGAAGTTCGGCCTCAGGGTGGGCAACCCCGCGGGTCCTGGGTGACGCGAGTCCGCTGGGGACGAACGAGCGGCTGCACCGGAACCCGCGGCGGCTCGCCGGAGGCGAGTTCGGTGAAATCGAACTCCAGCGTCCTGGACTGTCCGGGGGCGAACTCCAGAAGGACCGAGTAGACGGGGTGGGAGCGTTCGGTCTCCCTGATGACCGCCACCCGGTCGCCGTCGAGGCGGGCCGCGGTCATCCTCGCGCCGAGTCCGCCGTACAGCGACACCCAGAGCAGGTTGGAACCGGGGACGTGGCGGTGCCCCGGATCGTCGAGCCGTCCGGTGACGTAGGAGGGCAGTGTCCGCCGCGGGACATCGTTGGTGAGCCCGATCCGCACCGTCGAGGAACGCAGCCCGCCCCGGCAGGGGCCAAGCTCGTAGTCGAGGGCGCGCTCCAGGTAGTAGTCGAGCTTGCCACCGGCGGAGTTGTTGACCACCAGGCCCGCGAACGGTCCAGGCCGCGACGGCAGCACGCCGCTGACCGGTGTGCCCGACAGGCGCCGCTGCTCCGTCTCGTGGCGGCTCCACACCTGGATCCGCCGCTCGCCCACCATGTCGGACAGCACGGGCAGCAGCCTGGCGGGGGCGGCGAGCGAAGCGGGCAGCGCCTCGCCGACGGCACCGGCGATCTCGATGAGGAACCGCTTGCGCGCCGCGGGGTCGGGGTAGCGGGCGTAGGCCTTCCGCTCGGTGAGGTCGACGACATTCCCCGCGGTGACCCTCCCTCCTTCGGGGAGGGGCACCGGCCCGATCAACCTCAGCAGGTGGGCGAGGCCCACCGGGTCGGTGGCGACGGCGCCGTCCAGCCGCCTTCGGCCCTGTCGCTCCCACAACCCCGTCCAGGTGGCCGCGGCGTACGGAAAGTGCGGGGAGAGGTTCGAGACGGACAGCATCCTGGTCGCACCCGTTCCATAACGCCCGAGGAAGTCCGGGCCGTGCTCGGCGACGGGGACGGGACTCGTGGCCAGTCCCTTGTTGGCGGAGAGGTGCTCGACGGTGAGCCTGCCACGGTCGGCCTTCAGGATGCCGAAGGCTCCGACCAGCCCTCCGGTGCCTCGGGCCTCGGCGTTGGTCTGGAAGGCCAGGAAGTAGTGGCGGGGGCCGTCGCGACCGAGCATCGGGGGCAGCAGGGTGGCGACGTCCGCGGCGTCACCGAGCAGGCCGCGCAGCCGGCCGATCTCGGCCAGTGCCGTGCCGCGCGCCTCGTCCAGCCGGTCCAGGCCGGTATCGCCGGGGGTGGCCGCCAGGCGTGAGAGCGCCCGCCCGAGGCGGGAGACGCCGTCGTCCAGGACCGGTGCCGCGGCGTCGAGCGCGGCCAGCCGGTGGCGCGGGTCATCCGGGGAGCGCGACCCGCTCATCAGGAGGGGGGCGGCGACCTCCCGCACGCCGGCGAGAACATCGGTCAGCTCCGCGGCGGCGTCGGCGAGCCCGCGCACGGTCGTCGCGGCGTTCCCCACGATCGGAGCGTGGGCGATCGTCCACCACTCCGGGCCTCCGGTGAGCCGCCGGGCCTCGGCCGCGTGCCACCGGGCCTCGGCCAGCGCGGTGACCGCCGGGTGCGGGTCACCCGCACCCACCACCGCGCGCAGCCGGACCAGTGCGGTCCCGGCGGCCTCCAGGTGGTCGCGGACGCGCATACCGAGATGGGCCGACCAGCCCCCCGCCAGCACCAGTGCTGCGGAGACCGGCAGGCCCACTACGACTACTCGGCGTCGTCTCCTATTCGACACTGGCGGATCGGCGGCGCCGTACCGAGATCAGCGTGACCACGACTCCGGCGGCCAGCAGCCCACCACCGAGCAGGACCACCGTCGCCACGGGCGTTCCCGTGAACGGCAGTTCCGCCACCGGGTCCGACGACCGGCAGCCCTCTGCTCCGCAGCCGTCGGAGCAGTCGTTCCCCTCACAGTCGTCCGAGAAGCCGCCGTTGCCCTCCCTGTCCCTCTGGTGGTTGTTCTCCCTGTCTCTCAGATTGATGTTGTTGGCGTTGTCGCTCTCCTGCTTGATGCTGTTGACGCTCTCGTTGGGACCCGGCGGGTACAGCACCTCCTCAGCCGCCGGCGTCGGCTGAACGGTCGCGGCGTAGGCCGTCGCGGAGGCCCCGAGGGGCAAGGCGGCCCCGGCGCTCACCGCCAAAACAATAGATATTAGATAATTTTTTACCATTTCAAACTCCCGGCGGCAGCATTTCAGGCTATGGAAACAGCACCCGTAATTCGGGCAACATGTCCACGGAATCCGTTATATGCACCATCGCCGGAAACGAGGGCGCCGCCTCGCCACACTTGCCGAACAATCACCTATTTTTCTCCCCCCCGTGACGGGCCGAAACGACCTCCGGCTCCGCCCGCCGCGGCGGGCGGCCGGGGGTGCGGCGGTCGTGCCGGGATCGCTCACCCGCCCCTCCCGAGGTGAACGTCCGGGGGGCGGGTTCTAACCGGCGCCCGGCTCCAGGCGGTAGACGGGTCCCGACAGGCTGAGCGCGTACAGCTCCCCGTCGTGGCCCTGGCCGAAGGACGACAGCTGCTCCACCCTGCCGAGGTCGTCGCCGCTCCCCTCCCCTCCGGGGGGTGCGGCCTTGACCCAGCCCGCGCAGAAGTCGCCGTAGACGAATCGTCCCTCCAGGCCCGGGATCTTCTCGCCCCGGTAGACGTATCCGGCGATGACCGAGCAGTTGCCGTCCTCACGCAGCGGATACTCGATGATCGGGTCCACCAGGTCGGCGGTGTCGCCGCCGCCACCTCCGTCGAAGGGGTGGGTGCCCTCCTTGAGGTTCCAGCCGTAGTTGCGGCCCCCCTCGCCCTTCGGCTCGAAGTCGACCTCCTCCCAGGCGTTCTGGCCGACATCGCCGATCCACATGTCGCCGGTCTCCGCGTCGAAGGTGAACCGCCAGGGGTTGCGCAGGCCGTACGACCAGATCTCCGGCTTGGCACCCTGCCTGCCGACGAACGGGTTGTCGTCGGGAACCGTGTACGGGGTGCCGCGCGGGTCGATCCTGAGGATCTTGCCGAGCCAGGTGTCCAGTTTCTGGCCGTTGCCCTGCGGGTCTCCCCCGCTGCCGCCGTCGCCGAGGGCGATGTAGAGGTATCCGTCGGGTCCGAAGGCGAGCTGCCCGCCGTTGTGGTTGGCGTACGGCTGCCGCTGGGTCAGCACGTCCCTGCGGCCGGTCGCCTTGCCGTCGGCGAAGGCCCATTCGGTGACGTGGGTGGTCCCTTCGCGGTCGGTCCAGTTGAGATAGAGGAAGTCCCCCTCCGGGTGGAAGGCCACCCCGAGCAGTCCCTGCTCGTTGCCCTTGCTGATCTCCCCGGAGAGGTCGACGACGGGCGCCTCGGCGACCTTCCCGTCCTTCACCGCGCGCAGCCGCCCCGTCTGCTCGGCGATGTAGAGCGTCTGGTCGTCCTTGCGCAGGGCCATCGCCACCGGCATGTCCAGCTGGGCGAACTCGGTGAAGCGGACCTTCGGCGCCGCCTGCCCCGTGGACCGCGTCTGGGAGGCAGTGGCGGTGGGCGAGGCGGCGGGTGGGACGGACGCGGAGTCGGCGGACCCGGTGGTCCCGGTGGAGGAGCAGGCGACCAGCGCCGCACTCAGCAGGGCCAGGCCCAGTCCTGTCCGGCGGGAGATCGGCACGGTTTCAGCCTCCTGTGTTCTTCGCCTGCTCGAATGATCGTCTGTACGGGTCTACGCACCGGCCGCCCCAAAGGTTCCGGCCACACCTGGCGATTCCCGCACACCTGGCCCTCCCCCATCCAGATCCATCCATTCTTCCGGGTCGCCTTCCCCGGCCTGTCCGCTGGGTGGCGAGCCTGGTCTGCGAGATCACGGTGCTCTGGATGCCGTCCACAAGCACGATGGCTCAAGGCGGCGAAAGCCCCGGCCGGAGGCTTCACCCCGCGCGCTCGCCCGGTGAGATGGCATCCGGCGGACAGCCGGCTGCGAGGCCGGACGACAGGACTCAGTCGAACACCGCGCCGGCGACCGTGTCGACGTACCAGCGTTCGAAGCGTTGCACCGGCCAGCCGCGTTCGCGGACCAGCCAGTCGTAGTTGCGGAAGTCCATGGCGAGCCAGAGCACGTCGGCGACGCTGTCGGCGTCGTGGCCGGCGCGCACGGCACCGGTCTCGACCAGCTCGGCGGCGAACATGGTCATGCCGCGGCGGCGTTCCTCGACGTTCTTGCGCCAGATTTCGGCGGCGTCGGAGTCGGCGGTGGCCGCACCGGCCAGGATGATCATTATGGCGGCGTGCCGGGCGTGGACCTCGGAAAGGTGTCGGGCATAGCGGGCCAGCTTGGCACGCGGGTCGGTCAGTGCCTGGATCTCGACGACGAAGGACCGGCTGGGCATGTCCACGGGCTCGTCGTCGCCGGCGATGGACACGTCGACGAGCTGCGACAGCAGTTGCCGTTTGCTGCCGAACACGGCGTAGACGGTCTGAACCGCGACGCCCGCCTCGGCGGCGACGGCGGCCAGCGTGGTGGCTGCGTAGCCCGATCGAACGAACAGCCGGCCGGCCGCGTCCAGGATCGCGCGCCTGGTCTGGCGTGCCTGCTCCTGCCGCCGCTTCGACTCGTACCGCCTCTTGACAACCATCGCCTCACTGTAGTGCTCTATTGGATAGAGTTGAACTTTATTCAAAGGATGTGATCATATGCCGTTCGGCGTGCTCCAGGAGATGCCCGGTGTCAGCGAGTCGGAATACCGCCTGGTCGAGCAGCATCTCGGCCCGGACCGCCCGCCGGGCCTGCTCGCCCACGTGGCGGGGCCGGTCGAGGGCGGCTGGCGGATCATCAACGTCTGGCAGGACGAGGCGGCGTTCCGGCGCTTTCAGTCAGAGCGGCTGATACGGGCGGCGGGGCTGGCCGCTCAGGCGGAAGGGTTCGACGCCGGCAAGAGCGCCGGATTCAGGTCCATGACGGTCGACGGCACCGAAATGCCGTTCCGATGAGCGATGTCGGCACGCTACGCGCCCGCAACGTCGCGTTCTGGAGACAGGCCGCGCCGGGATGGGTCCGCCATGCGCGACGTCAGGACGAGTACGGCAAACCGCTCGGCGCCGTGGCGATGGACCGGCTCGCGCCCCGCCCCGGGGAGAGTGTCCTTGACATCGGGTGCGGGTGCGGCGGCACCACCGCCGAGATGGCGCTCGCCGTCGGCCCGGCGGGCACGGCCGTCGGCGTGGACCTCGCGGAGTCGATGGTGAGCACCGCCTCCGCGCGCTTTCCCGCAGATCGGCATCCGGGCCTGAACTTCGTGACCGCCGACATCGAGACCGTCGCACACATCCCGGGAGCACCGTTCGACGCGGTTTTCTCCCGTATGACGTTGATGCTGCTGGCAGACCCGGTGGCCGGCTGCACCACGATCCGGCGGGCACTGCGCCCCGGCGGCCGGTTGGCCGCGACCGTATTCCGCGACGGCGGCGCCAACCCGTGGCTGACACTCGCGGTACTCGGCACCGCACCGCACGTGGGCTCGCTACCGCCGCTGCCGATAGGCAACGAGCCGGGCCCGTTCTCCTTCGCCGAACCGGCCCGCGCCACCCGGATTCTCGCCGCCGCCGGTTTCACGGAGATCGATCTCACGCCACACGATGTGGTGATGTCCACACCCGACGAACCCGAACCGGTGGCCGAGTGGCTCATCGAGATCGGCCCCGCCGGCGCCGCCTACCGGGCCACCTCCGCCGAAAAACAGGCGGCCGCGCGCGCGGCGACGGCCAGACTGCTTGAGCGGTTCCGCGAACAACCCGGCGGATACCGGATCCCGGCCGGCATCTGGCTCGTCACGGCACTGCGGGCACCGTGAAGCCACACCGACCGAACCTCGACGACCATCAACCTTTCAGAACGGCGTCAATGTGTTGACAGGAAGAACGAAGTCGCTTCTGACGGCGACGATGCTGGGCTGCGCGCTGCTCCTGTCCGGCTGCGGCGGTGGCGATGCGGACGATCCGGCTCCGCCGACCGGCGCGGCGACACAGGCGCCCGAACCCTCCGGCGCCACCTGCGACCAGGCCGCGGACACGGTCAAGAACCACCTGAACAGCCCTGACGTCACCTCGGTCACCGTCGTGGGCCAGTGCACCCTGGTCGTGGTGGAGACCACGCTCGGCGACGACGACACCACCGCCGCACGGCAGCTGTGCGAGCGCGCGGGCGAGGTCGCGTACACCGGGGACATCAACGCGATCTCGGTGAAATCCCGGTCGGACGTGGAAATCTCCAACGGCATCACCGGCATGAAGTGCATCCCCTGAGCCACGATCGGCGATGCGGTCTCGCATCTCGGGTGCAAGACCGTGTCGCCTCCACATCCACGATGGCTCAAGACGGCGAAAACTCCAGGGCTTCACCTCTCGCGACCGCCTACGCCGGAAGGTCCCAGCTCGGCCCGGCGGGGTCACCGAGCCAGACGCGCTGGCGCTCCCTCGTGACGGTGAGCCCGAACCCGGACTGGTGCGGGGATCCAGCCTCCTGCCAGATGAGAACGGCCTCTTCGGCCTTGTCCCACAGCTTGATCGGCCCGTGCTGGTACACCGTCCATCCTCCCGCGGGATCCGGTGCGGTGTCGGCCCGCGAGCCGGTACCGACATCCAGCAGAAGTGTGGACTCCTCGCTCCAAGACAGCTGCGCTTGCGGGGTGGCGAGCTGGGCGATCCACACGGCCGTATCGTCGCTTCTGAGAATCGAGGGGTCGATTCTGCACCTGCGGGCCTCTCCGAAACCGGTTGTCACCGGGGGCCGTGGCGGCGGCAGGTGGGAGCGGGCGGTCATGAAGTACAGATCGTCTTTGAGGAAACGACCGCTCGCGCTGCCGTCATCGGCCAGGGTCAGGTGCGCGAAGGCGACCCCGCCCATCCAACCCCACATGGGCGCGGTGATGGTCCCTCCGCTGCGGACCTGCCGCATCCAGGCTGCCGGGATGGTACGCACCGAGCAGGTGGCGATCAGTCGGTCGTACTCATCGTCCGAGCCGTATCCGAACAGCCCGTCCTGCACTGCGAGGGTCGGCGTGTATCCGGCCTCGGTGATCGCTTTTCTGGCCCGAACGGCAACCTCCGGGTCGTACTCGACCGAGGTGACGGCCTCCTGCCCGAGCCGTTCGCACATCAACGACGTCGAGTAACCGGTACCCGTGCCGATTTCCAAAACCGTGTCACCCTCGCTGATCTGGGCGGCCTCCAACATGAGCACGACCAGACTGGGAAAAGTGGAGGACGAGCTTGGCTGCCCGACGATGACGTCGGTCGCGTTCTCGGCGAGAACCCCTTCGACCTGGGTGACCCATGTCGCGTCGGTGTAGGCCAGGGCGAGCCAGCCCTCTTCCTCCATTTCGGCCCGGCGCACGGGATTCCACCGATCGGCACGACCCTCTTCTGCGAGGTAGACGGCATCACCCAGAAACAGCTCACGCGGTACGACTTCCAGCGCTCGACGCCAGCCAGGGGAACCTATCTGGTCCGCCATGACGAGGCGAAGCTTCGCGGCCACCTCACTCATGGTCCCATCCTTCCAGCAGCACATCGGCGAAGGCTTCCGCCATCGCCGATGAATCAGGCAACCAACTTCACCGTTCGCTGGGATTGCACTCGATGAGTTACACATCCTGGGTGATGAAACATAAAAGCCTCTGTGGAACACAGAGGCTTTTATCGGCATAACGGACGGTCAACTAGAAGTCGAACTCGCCCTTCTTAGCACCATCCACGAAGGCGTCCCAGACACCGGCGCTTACTACGAAAGGGGCCTTCTCAGGCGCTTCGGTGTCCCGTACGCCCACCCGACCACCGGACAGCGGGGCGACTTCGATGCAGTTGCCGTCATTCGAGCTGGATTTACGGGCCTTCCGCCAGGGAGCAGCCGCCAGCTCGGCGGTCAGGTCGTCCATGCCTCCACCATCACCTCTCTGATCAACTCAATCGAAACGCTTTTTGAGTGCGCATCCCCTCGGATCACCTCATATCTAAGGATAATCTCCTCGACCTCTTCGGGGCGATCGGTTACATGCCCGGCACCGGCCGACTCAAGGTAGGCCGTGTCCCGCGCTCCTCGGATCTGTGCCACGGCGAACCCGCCGGACAAGCCCGTGGTGGCCCCCAGGCCAAAGGGGACGACCTGGATGCTGATGCGTGGGGACTTTATCGCTTCCAACAGGTAGGCGAGTTGCCGACGCATCACATCGGAGCCGCCGATGGGCCGCCTCAGTACGCTCTCGTCGATCACGACCCAGTACATCGGCTGGTTGGTGCGCTGGAAGATCTTCTTCCTGCCCATCCGGATATCGAGAGCCTTGGCTACGTGGTCGTCCGTGGCTCCCGGTTTGCCCCGGATCACTGCCCGCGCGTACTCCTCGGTCTGCAGAAGCCCCGGCAGCACGAGGGGCTCCCACGTGCGGATGACCTCCGCCTCCGCCTCGACCTCCAGCCAGCTGCGGAACCATCGCGGAGACGTTTCCCTTGTGAGGATCGGCCAATGTGTGAGCAGTTCACCGCTGAGCCCGAGTGCCGTCTCGCATCGCTCCACGAAGACACGCGGTGGCTTTCTGACCGCTCGTTCCACCTGCCCGACCATGCTCGTACTGAATCGAATTCTGTCCGCCAACTGATCCTGAGACCAGCCGAGAGATTCCCGATATTTACGTAGTTCATAGCCAAATAGGGCCAAAGGCCCGGCATTCGGATCAAGTTCTTTAGGGGCGGGCATAACGACTCCGTGGTGGCAGGTTCGCACAGTGGTCGCACATGTAACACCGAGGTCAGTACTGATCTGTCCGAAGGTGTCTTACTGGTTCCACCCAAAAGATAGCTCGTTACAGGCACTCTGAGAACTGCCCGACAGAAAACACGGCCTTGAATCGAGGCACTGTCA
Source organism: Streptosporangium sp. NPDC000095 (assembly GCF_042899335.1). NCBI lineage: Bacteria > Bacillati > Actinomycetota > Actinomycetes > Streptosporangiales > Streptosporangiaceae > Streptosporangium > Streptosporangium sp. NPDC000095. The sequence goes on along the minus strand of NZ_JBIAZS010000007.1, from coordinate 345,620 downwards.
CACCGGTCGGCAAAGATCGCGTGCCACCAGCGGAAACTCTTAGCGAGCGAGGTGAAACCCATGAATGCCGGACATATCCATCAAAGGAGGATGCTCCTAGGAGAAGTCATCCTGGAAAGCACTCCCGCCTCTGCGGGTTTGGCCAGGGATGCGGCGCGAGAAATTATCGGCCACAATCACCCCATAAAAGACGACGTCGAATTAGTCGTCTCCGAGCTCGTAACCAATGCTTTCAAGTATTCGGATCGAGGTGAAATCGGAGCGGTGATCAGACTCGCCCTGTTCAGCGAAGGTCCGGTCCTGCGGGTGGAGGTGAGCGATCGCGGGTCCGCGTGCGATGTCCCCCGCCGTGAAGCGCCTTCCGCGGATGGGGAGAACGCCGACGCCGAGTCCGGGCGTGGCCTGGTGATCGTTGATGGGCTGTCACAGGGCAACTGGGGAAGCCACACCCACGACAGGGGAAGGACCGTGTGGTGCGAGCTGACCGCCGAGCCCATCGCGGAGAGATGCCGACCATGACGGAAAACACGATCACTGAAGCGATCGGGAAGGTTACCGACTTCATCATCGTCGCCGTCTTCTTTGTGAAGGGCTGACGCGACGGGTGGCGACCACGACGCCGGGACTCGTGGCGCACCCCCTGAGACTCCCCCGGTAGGGCGCGATCCTTCCCTGGTCAGTCCCCCTGACCGCGCCCTACCGGGGGCAAAGCCCCCTGACCGCAAGGTGAGACCCCACACCACCTTCCCTCTTCACCCCCGCGAGGGTGGGAAGCGGTCAGGGGGCACAACCCCATCCACGTTGGCCGCCTCGCCGGGGTCGTCCGCACCCGTCCCTAGACTGCAGGTATGCCAACCGCACTGATCACGGGGGCGACGGCCGGCATCGGTGCCGCCTTCGCCCGCCGCCTCGCCGCCGACGGGTTCTCGCTCGTCCTGGTCGCCCGCGACGAGAAACGTCTCGCCTCCACCGCCGAGGAGCTACGCCTGCGGTACGGGGTGAGCAGTGAGGTGCTCGCCGCCGACCTGGTGACCGAAGAAGGGCTGGAGGCGGTGGAGCGGCGGCTTCACGAGGGGGTCGATCTGCTGGTCAACAATGCCGGCTTCGGCCACCAGGGGCACTTCCTCGACGTGCCCGTGGAGGAGGAGCGCAAGATGCTCAAGCTGCACTGCGAGGCGGTGTTGCGGCTCACGCTCGCGGCGCTGCCGGGGATGAGGCAGCGCGACCGGGGTGCGGTGATCAATGTCGCGTCGGTGGCGGCGTTCTTCGTGCGGGGTTCCTACAGCGCGTCCAAGGCGTGGGTGGTCGGCTTCAGCCAGTCCACGGCCGCCGAGCTGACCGGGAGTCGCGTGCGGGTCATGGCGCTGTGCCCGGGGTTCGTGCACACCGAGTTCCACGAGCGTGCCGCGATCGACAAGTCGGGGATCCCCGGGTTCCTCTGGCTGTCGGCGGACAACGTCGTCCGCGACGCCATGCGTGATCTGGCCCGCGGCGTGTGGGTGAGCGTCCCCGACCCACGCTACAAGGTCATCGCCGGCCTCGGCAGGGTGCTCCCCGTCTCCCTGGTCGACAGGCTCTCGCGCGGCTTCGGCCGCCACCGGTAGCGAGCCCCGGCACGACGGAAGGGCCCGCGCCACGGGAGGGGGTCGTGGCGCGGGCCCTTCCGGCCTGCGGTGATGGTCGTGGACGGGCCTTCCTTCACAGGCGGCCCGTTCGGTGGATCAGACGCGGACGCCGGCCTCGTGGCCGATCGCCAGACCCGAGACCGGGTCGAAGAAGTGCAGGTTGTGGGTGTCGACGATCAGCTCGATGTTCTGGCCGGGACGGACGTGGCTGCGGGAGTTGACGCGGGCGGTCCACAGCGACTTGTCGCCCACCAGCGGCAGCGTCGCGTCCTCGTCGCCGTCGTCGGCGGCGGCGGCCACGGTGTCCTGGTGCTGGACCGGCGGGGCGTCGATGAGGAAGAGCACGTTGATCTCGGAGCCCAGCTCCTCGGTGACCTCGGCGCGGACCGGCAGGCGCACCCATCCGGAGGAGGAGGCGTTGGCGGCGACCGAGTCGTCGAAGTCGGAGGGGCGGATGCCCAGGATGATCTTCTTGCCGACGTACTGCTCAAGGCCGCGCTTCTCGGCGACGGTCTCGTTCGGCACCGGCAGCCTGAAGCCCGCGAACGCGACGGCGAGGCCGCCGTCGCCGCGCACCAGCTCGGCGTTGACGAAGTTCATCGACGGCGAGCCCATGAAGCCGGCGACGAACAGGTTGACCGGCTTGTCGAAGAGGTTCTGCGGGGTGTCGACCTGCTGGAGCAGGCCGTCGCGCAGCACGCAGACGCGGTCACCGAGGGTCATCGCCTCGACCTGGTCGTGGGTGACGTAGACGGTCGTCACGCCCAGGCGCTCGTGCAGGGTGTTGAGGGAGGCCCGCATGGAGACGCGGAGCTTGGCGTCCAGGTTGGACAGCGGCTCGTCCATGAGGAAGGCCTGCGGCTCGCGCACGATGGCGCGGCCCATGGCGACACGCTGACGCTGACCGCCGGAGAGGGCGGCGGGCTTGCGCTTGAGGTACTGGTCGAGGCCGAGCATCTTGGCGGCCTCGCCGACGCGCTTGGAGATCTCCGCCTTGGGCATCTTGCGGAGCTTCAGACCGAAGGCGAGGTTCTCCTCGACGGTCATGTGCGGGTAGAGCGCGTAGTTCTGGAAGACCATGGCGATGTCACGGTCCTTCGGGGGCAGGTGGTTGACCACCCGGTCGCCGATCGCGATCTCGCCGCCGCTGATGTCCTCAAGGCCGGCGATCATCCGCAGGGCGGTGGACTTGCCACATCCGGACGGACCCACCAGCACCATGAACTCCCCGTCCTTGATCTCAAGATCAAGGCCGTTCACTGCTTTGACGCCGCCCGCGTAGATCTTGTCGACTTTGCTGAGAACGATGGATGCCATGGATGTCCTTGTCGCCTCGGGCCAACCCCGCGTTCACCCGATATTGGATACGTTTTCATGCATCTCACCGGAAACGGATAACCCTGTCAAGGGTTTGCCCGGTTCTGGCCTGTCAGCACGACGGTCGTTCTCGCTCCGCACTGGAACGAACACGGAAAACATGATGGAATCGTTTCCATGAACATGCGTCGTACGACGATCAAGGATGTCGCCGGGGCGGCCGGCGTGGGGGTCGCCACGGTGTCGCGGGTGCTGTCGGGCGGGTCGGCCAGCCCGGAGACCAGGGAGCGGGTGCTGACCGTCGCCGCCCAGCTCGACTACCGGCCCAGCGCGCTCGGGCGCAACCTGCGCCAGCGGCGCTCGGGCGGCATCGGGCTGCTGCTGCCCGACATCACCGACACCTTCTACGGCCGCGTGGCCGACGGCGTGCTCGCCTGCGCGCGCTCGGCGGGCGAGCCGGTGATCGTGGGCACGACCGGGGACGACCCGGAGCGCGAGGCCGAGCTGATCGGCATGCTGCTCGAGCAGGGGGTGGACCGGGTGATCGCGATCCCCTCCGGCGACGGCGACGGCTGGGCGCCGACCCTGCGGGCGGGGGTGATCACGGTGTTCGCGCACCGGCTCTCGGCCGGGCGTGACGACATCCCCGCGGTGGTGGCCGACGACCGCGCGGGAGTCGGGACCGCGGTCGACTACCTGACGGGGCTGGGGCACCGGCGCATCGCCTATCTGGGCGGCCCGGGACAGCAGCAGCGCCTGTCGGCCTTCAGGCAGGCGCTGGGCCCTCTCGTCGACGAGGACCTCATCGTCGTCGCCCGGGGCAGCCGCGACTCCGCGTACGCCGCCGCGGCCGGGCTGTTCCAGCACCGGCCGGACCTGACCGCCGTGCTGGCCGGGGGCAACCTGCTGGGCGAGGCGGCGGTGCTGGCGGCGCGGGAGCTGGACCTGCGCATCCCCAGGGACCTGTCTCTGATCATGTTCGACGACGTGCCCTGGGCGGAGCTGTGCTCACCGCCGCTGACGGTGATCGCCCAGCCCGCCAGGGACATCGGCTACCGCGCCGCCGAGCTGGTGCTGCGCGGCGGCACCAGGAGGCCGCGGGGTGTGCTGCTGCCCACCGAGCTGATCGTGAGGGGCAGCTGCGCGGCTAGAGGGACTTCTCGATCGCCGCGATGACGGCGGGGTCGTCGGGCTGGACCTTGGGCCGGAACCTCGCCAGCACCTCCCCGTCCCGGGCGACGAGAAACTTCTCGAAGTTCCACTCGACGTCACCGGCCTTGCCCTCGGCGTCGGGAGTGGCGGTCAGCACGTCGTAGAGGGGGTGCCTGCCGTCACCGTTGACCTCGGTCTTGGCCAGCAGCGGGAAGTCGACGCCGTAGGTGGTGGAGCAGAACTCCTGGATCTCCTCGGCGGTGCCCGGCTCCTGGCCGTAGAACTGGTTGCACGGCACTCCGACGACGGTGAAGCCCCGCTCGCCGTAGGTCCGCTGCAGGTCGACGAGACCGGCGTACTGAGGGGTGAGGCCGCACCTGGAGGCGACGTTCACCACGAGAACGGTCTTGTCTCCGGCCAACTCGGCCAGAGTGGTCGGCGTGTCGGCGAGAGTGTCGATGGCGATATCACGGATTCCCATGAGTCGCAGCCTAATCTCCCTGTCACATTTGAGAGTTATGCCGTCCATAAAGTGAAATGTGACTGAGGCCACAGGTGAGACGACGCCCCCCTCACCAAGGCTTTGATCATTCTCTTACCGATCTTTGACAGGACTCCTGACAGGCGATGTCGATTGGCCCGCCGCCGAACGGCGGGGCATCGTGTCGGCCGTTCCCCCGTACTCAACGCACAAGGGAGTCCCATGTCGACGCTACGCCGTACCGGTGTGCTGGTGATCACCTCCGTGCTCGCCCTCGGCACCACCACGGTCGCTCAGGCGTCCTCGGCACGAGCGGGCAACCAGGCCGTCGCCAAGCCGCTGGTGTCCGCGCACGGCTGGAACAAGAGCCAGTTCACCTGCCTTCGCAAGCTCTGGAGCAAGGAGAGCAACTGGAACCACCGCGCACTCAACCGCTCGTCGGGTGCGTACGGCATCCCGCAGGCGCTGCCCGCGGGCAAGATGGCCACCGCGGGGCGCGACTGGCGCACCAACCCCAGGACGCAGATCAAGTGGGGACTCGGCTACATCAAGCAGCGCTACGGCTCACCGTGCCAGGCATGGAACCACTCCGTGGCGCGGGGCTGGTACTGATCAGGAAGCGGTGCTTTGAAACCCCATGACAGGGTGATTTTCACCCCGTCTCCCGGTATGGGTGATTCACCGGTCGTAACCGGCCCTTCCTCGAACCACCCGTAAATCACGAAGATCGGGCAAAAACCTCCCCTTCGCGTGTCCCTATCCACCGTTCGGCGCTCTCTCACGTAATAGAAAGCCGCCTAGAGAGATCGCCGCGGCGTCTCATGCCGGAAACAGGCCGGAGAGACCGCGCGGACGTCCCCGTCCGAGCCACGGACGCCGGATCGTCGGACGAGGCAGGACACTCCGTGTCACTCCCTCGCCTTCCGCACGCGGCCCGAGGACAAGGATCCACGTGAACAGCTACCGCGTTCTGCGCAACACCGTCGCGACCGTTCTGGCAGCATCGACGATGGTCGGCCCATCGGCGACGGGGAAGGCTGAAAGCACCTCCGAGACGTCCAGGAAAGGGACGATGAGGACGGTGCACAGGCTCACCTGGGCCACCCAGGTGAAGCCGAGGGTGAAAGCGGTCGCGAGAACCGCCAAGGGCAGGAACAAGACGATCGCCTATCGTCTGGTGTCCCGCCGAGCGTGGCCGCACAGCCAGTTCCGCTGCCTGGACAGTCTCTGGACCAGGGAGAGCAACTGGAACCACCGCGCGTACAACCGCTCGTCGGGCGCGTACGGCATCCCGCAGGCGCTGCCCGCGGGCAAGATGGCCGGCAGTGGCAAGGACTGGCGCCACAACCCGGCCACGCAGATCCACTGGGGTCTGCGATACATCAAGAGCCGCTACGGGTCACCGTGCGGCGCGTGGGGTCACTTCCGGTCGAGCAACTGGTACTGACCCAGGAGAGTTTCCAGGGGAAGGGACAACTCTCCTGACGTCCGGGGCCTGGGGCCCCAGGCCCCGGACGTCACCCTTTTCGAGTCTTTCGAGCCATGCGGCCGCTTCACCGGCTCACCGCGCGACCTCGCCACCTGCCGAGCGGTACGGCCGAGACGCACGATCGTCACCGGCCGGCCGGGACGCGCGGCCGCTCACCGGTCGGGACGCACCGCCATCGCCTGGATGAGCCTCTCCGGGGCGAAGGCGGGGAGTCGCCCTCCTGACCCGCTCCCCTTACCTTCCGAACCTTCCCAGCACGAAGACGACGGCCCCGGCCACGGCCGCGAGGGTGCCGATCCAGACGATGAGGGCGTCGGCCCGGTTGTCGAGGGGGTGGCCCCCGTGCAGGGCCTCCTGGGTGCGCCGGTAGCGGACGCCCGTGTGGGTCAGCAGCAGGACGGCGCAGAACACCGCGGGGACGAAGGGGACGACGGCGAGGACGGGCGTTCCCTCGCGCAGGGCGACGCCCGCGCCGGCCAGGCTGGTGACGGCCAGCACCGCGGTGGTGCGGACCCAGGCGAGACGGGTCCGTTCGTTCTGCAGCCCTTCGTCCCAGAGCCTGTTCACCGCGGGATCACCTGGACAGCAGGATGAGGACGAGGGCGAGCACGGCGACCGCCGCCACACCGTATCCGAACAGGGGCGCGAGGGCCGGCGGCGGGAGCGGGGCGGAGCTGCGCAGGGCGTTCTGGACGCGGCGCCAGCGAGGGTAGGCCATCGCGGCCGCCAGGGCCGAGAGCGACACCAGGATCACGGCGAGCAGGGTGCGCATCCACGGGACGAAGACGTCGGCGGAGACGGCGGCCATCGCCACGCCGCCCGCGCTCAGCGCGAGCGACGTACTCAACCAGGTCAGGTACGTGCGTTCGTTGGCGAGGGTGAACCGGGGGTCCGGCTCGTTGTCCGGAGAGTTCATGAACTTTCCTGGGTCTTCATAGGAACGACGCTATTTCAGCGACATTCCCCCTAGAGAACCCGGGATTTCCGGAGGTGCGCTCCGACACCTCCGGGTCTCACCCGCCCGGCCGCCGGGACGAAGGCTCCGGCGGCGGGTGATCTCCGCACTCAGGCGGCGAGGACTATCCGCAGGCTTCCGTCAGCTGCTGAACCCAGCGTGCCGAGTCGGTGGCCACCTTCTGGGCGGCGTCGACGGCGCTGTTGGCGTCGGTGACGTTGATGCCCTCCAGGGTGTTGGAGACGCCCTCGGCGGCCTCCTTCAGCGAGGTGTTGGCCGCCTTGTCGGCGAGGTCGCCCAGCTTGGCGCCGCCCTCGTTCAGCGCCTGCTCCATCGCGGCGGGGTCGTTGAGCAGCCCGGAGACCTTGGCGACGGTCTCGGTGACGATGCCCGTCGCCTGCACGCACTCCTGCGCCTTGTCGATGCCCTGGCTCACCTCCTGAAGCTCCGAACAGCCGGTGGTGACGAGGACTGCGGCCAGCACGGAGGCGGCGAGGACGGGAATTCGTCGCGGAAGGGGTCGCATGCCCCGACCCTACCCAACGGGCCGCCGCGACAGGCGCCGCCGTACCGGCTCGTTACCCGCCGGATCCACCCATGGAGGCGGGATGCGGGACGCGGGAGGGCCCGGGAACCAGGCGCGGGAAGACCGCGGAGCCGGGACGCGGGGAGGCTCCGGATCCGGGACGCCGCGCTGGCCGTACGATCGATCGGTAGTCACACGAGCGAGGGGGAGACCATGCCGACCTGTGAGCACATCCTGAAAGCCCAGGACCCGCCGCCGCGCACGCCTCAGGGGTGCGAGGAATGTCTGGCGATGGGCAGTCGCTGGGTCCACCTGCGCAAGTGCCTGTCCTGCGGGCACATCGGCTGCTGCGACTCCTCGCCCAACAAGCACGCCAGCGCCCACTTCCGGGAGACCTCCGACCCGGTCATGGCCTCGTTCGAGCCGGGCGAGGACTGGCGCTGGTGCTACGTGGACAACATCATCGGCTGACCCGTCGGCCCCACGCCCACAACCGACCGGGCCGGACCGGCGGATGACGGCCCGGCCCGGACGAACACCGCCTCGCGGCCGTCCGGCGGCCTCCGGTCCCGGCTCACGAGCGAGCCCTCCACTTCGAAGGCTCGGCGACGGTCACGCCGTGCGTCAACGGTCCAGCATTTCCAGGTAGTGCTCGTTGTACATGATCCCCAGCACGTTGCCGAACGGATCGACCACGGACGCGGTGACGAAACCGGGGCCGTGCTCGGTGATCGGCATGTACGGCGTGGCCCCCATCGCCAGCAACCGGTCCAACGCGGCCCGCACGTCGTCGACGTGCCAATGGACGACCGTGCCTCCCGGGGCGACGGCCGCGTCCGACGGGGCGTACCGCCGGTCGATGAGACCGAGTTCCGACTGGTGGTCGCCGATCCGGAACTCGTAGTAGGCGGCCGCTTGGCCGTTACCAGGGCGTTCGAAGTACGGTTCGACGTCCAGCAGGTCGGCGTACCACTTCTTGGCGGCCTCCAGGTCATCGGCCCAGAGGTTGATGGTGGCCGGTCCTCGCAACATGGGTGCTTCCTTCGTTCGATCAGTGGTGGTGACCATTTTCGGCTCTAAAGTGCTCACCAACTGATCACTTTTCTGGAGAACCGGAAGCATGCGCGCCGACCGTCTTGTCGCCGTCCTCCTGCTCATGCAGGCCCGAGGCCGGGTGACCGCGTCCGAGCTGGCCGAGGAGCTGGAGGTGTCCGTGGCCACCGCCCGCCGCGACCTCGAGGCGCTGTCGGCGGCCGGCGTCCCGGTCTACCCTCAACCGGGACGCGGCGGCGGATGGTCCCTCGTCGGCGGCGCCCGCACCGACCTCAGCGGCCTGTCGGCGACCGAGGCCCAGGCCCTGTTCCTGCTCCTCGGCCCGGCGACGTCCGTCGTCCCCGAGGCCAAATCCGCGCTGCGCAAGCTTCTGAGGGCCCTGCCCGGCACATTCCGCGCCGACGCCGAGGCCGCGGCGAGAGCCATCGTGGTCGACCCTGCCGGCTGGGGTGCGCGGGAACGCCGGCGTCCCCAACTGGTCGAAGTCCTGCAGAACGCCACCGTCCGCCACCTCAAGGTCGATCTCACCTACACCAACCGGGCCGGTGAACAGAGGCGACGGCTCGTCGCCCCCTGGGGTTTGATCGACAAGGACGACATCTGGTACCTCATGGCCGGAACCGACGACGGGCAACGAACCTTCCGGGTCGATCGGATCGTCGAAGCGGTCGTGACGGACCTCCCCTCTCAGCGACCCGACAATTTCGAACTGTCACAGGCGTGGCAGCGGGTCGTCGACGAGATGGAGAGGCGACGCTCGCGCGTCTCGGCGACCGTGCTCGCCGACGCCCGCCACCTGCCGGTCCTGCGCGACCAGTTCGGGCGCCACTGCGTCGTCGACGGCCCCGCCGGCGACGGGCGTGTCCGTGTCCGCCTCAGCGCCCCGACGCCACTGATGATCGCTCAGCAGCTCGCCGGTTGGGGCGCCGCCGTCGAGGTCGAGGAACCGGATCCCGTCCGTGCCGAACTCGCCCGGCTCGGCTCGGAACTCACCGAGCGCTACGCCGCCCGGAGGGAGTCCGCCACCGGTCGACGGCCCTGAGGTGGCCGGGCCGCCGACCGCGGAACACGGTGGTGGCGGCCCGATCCGCTCCGGTGCCGACCTGCTCGGGGTCGGCTAGTCACGCTCCAGGGTGGCCTCTTCGAAGTCGATCTCGTGGAGGACCCTGCGGAGCACCTCGTCGTCGATGCGCCGCTCGTCGCGGAGTCCGACGAACACCTCGCGCTCGACCATCAGCATCTCCCTGCGGAGCCGCCGGTAGACGCCGCTCGGCGTCTCCTCCCCCTCGGGTCCCGTACCGCCGCCCAGGCGCTCCCAGGCGGTGAGGGTACGGCGCTCGGCGCGGGTTCTCAGCTGGTCGACGACCTCCCTGTGGAGTTCGTCGACGCCCTCGGCCACCAGTTCGTCCAGCCGGGCCAGCGCGGCCGTGGCGGCCGCCTGCTGCGCGGCCGCCTCGGCCAGGTTGTCGGCGTAGATCTCCCGCTCGTTGGAGACCTTCAACCTGCGGATCAGCGCCGGGAACGTCAGGCCCTGGACCAGGAGTGTGCCGATCACCACCGAGAAGGTGAGGAACAGGAGCAGGTCGCGGCCGGGAAAGGTCGCGGGTATGGCGAAGGCCGCGGCCAGGGAGACCACTCCGCGCATGCCCGCCCAGCTCACGATCGTCACGTTCTGCCAGGTCGGCGCGTGGGTCTCGGCCTGCCGGACCTTCTTGGACAGCATCCGGGGCAGGTAGATGCTGGGCACGACCCAGACCACCCTCGCGACCACCGCGGCGCCGAAGACGGCGAGCGCCATCCCGGCGAGCCTCCACCCGTCGCCCCACTCCAGCTCCCTCATGATCGGCCACATCTGCAAGCCGATCAGCGCGAAGACGATCGTCTCCAGGAAGAAGCCGAAGACCCGCCAGACCGCTTCCGAGAGCAACCGGGTGCCGAAGCCCGCCCTGGGCATGTGGTGGCCGATATAGAGGCCGACGATCACCACGACGATCACGCCGGAGACGTTCAGGATCTCGGCCGCGAGGTAGACGGCGAACGGGATGAGCAGCATGACGGTGTTCTCGACGAGCGCGTCACGCAGCCGGACCAGCACCCGGGTCAGGATCCAGGCGAGCGCGAGGCCCATCGCCACGCCGCCCGCCGCGGAACGCGCGAAGTCCAGGGCGGCGTCCTGCCAGGTGATGCCGTGCCCGACCGCCGCCGCGATCGCCACCCGGTAGGCGGTGAGCGCGGTGGCGTCGTTGAACAGGCTCTCCCCCACCAGGATGGTGACCACCTTGCGGGGCAGCCCGAGCCTGCGGGCCACGGCGACGGCGGCGACCGCGTCGGGCGGGGCCACGATCGCGCCCAGCGCGAACGCGGCGGCCACCGGCAGCTGGGGCAGGAGCAGATGGGTGACCCACCCGACGACCAGCGTGGTGAACAGCACCAGGCCGACCGAGAGCAGCGCGATCGGCCTGCGCAGGTCCTTCAGCCTCAGGTAGGAGCTGTCGATCGCCGCCGAGTAGAGCAGCGGGGGCAGGAAGACCAGCAGGACCAGCTGGGGGTCGAGGTCGTACTCGGGCACGAACGGCGACAGCACCACACCGGCGAGCACGAGCAGCAGCGGCGCCGGCCATCCCCGGCGCCTGGCCACCGCGGCCACCGCGATCCCGACGGCCGACACCGCCAGCATCTGCAGCACCGTCGACTCTTCCACGCCACCCCGTCAGGTAGGGATCGGTCGGTCACCCGGCGGTCACCGGGCAGCCACCGCACGGCCGCTGAGCGGCCACCGAAGCAGCCTACGTGCCCCGGCACGCCTCGCGAACCGCCCTCCCCCGCGGGCCGAGACCACCATACGGCGCGAGTCGCGCCCCCGGCGGACGCCACACGCCGTCCGTCCGGACGAAGAACTCCGCGACAGGGCGTGGCGGAGTGGACGGACGGAACGGCTCAGACCTCACGACGGGACGCGGCCCCCTGCTCGCATGGCCCCGCCGTGTCCCGGGGAGAGGTCACCAGTCGCGCTGCTCGTCCCGGTCGCTGCGGCGCCGGCCCTCGCGGCGCCTGTCGTCGTACTGGCGCTCGTCTCGGCGATGATCGTCGTACCGCTCGTCGTAGCGCTGCTCGGGGCGGAGCCTCTCACCGGTGGAGTGCGGTGGCTGATCCTGGACGTAGGGGCGGGGCAGTCTCTGGTCGGGCGCGGCCTGACCTCGCAGGCCCAGCGGATCGGACGGGTCGACGTCCTGCTGGGCGTACGAGGGCGGCGCGCCGTACAGGTCGCGCAGGTCGGCGGGATGACCGGCCTGGTGCTGCTGGGCGCCGTAGGCGTAGGGATCGGGCTGTGCGGGGGCCGGGTAGCCGCCGTAGGAGTCGCCCTGGGAGGCGTCGTAGGCGGCCTGCTGCTGGGCGGCGAACCCGAAGGGGTCGGTCGAGTTCTGCTGTCCCTGCCCGTAGGGGTCGGGCTCCGGCCGCTGGGCGGACTCGGCGAACTGTCCGGCGAACTGGTCGAGGCGCGGCGTGAACGAGGTGGCCGGCTTCCTGCGGCCCGCCGGGGCCGTGAACGGGTCGGCGGGCTGGGCGGACTGGGACGGGGACTGGGGCGGCACGCCGTACGGATCGGGCCGCTGAGCGCCGTAGGGGTCGGGCTGGGCGGCGCCGTAGGCGGCCTGCCGGCCGGGCGGAGCGGCGTAGGGGTCCGGCGCGGGCGGGGCGCCGTACGGGTCGGGCTGGGCGGGCGGGGCGCCGTAGGGGTCCGGCTGCTGGGCACCGTACGGGGCGGGCGGCGCGGGCGGGTAGCGGTCGCCGGACAACTGGTAGGCGGCCTCGCCGGTGGCGGGACCCGAGCCGAGCGGCTCGACCGGCTGCGGCTGCCCGTAGGGCAGGGAGTCGTTCACGATCATGTTCTCGCGCGGCACGACGTCCGGGGAGCCGTACCCCTGGGGCATCCGCTCCTGGGGGCGGTCGAGGGGGGGCGGCGGCACCGCGCCTCGCGCGACGAGCACGTCGTTCGGACCGAGGGTGGCGGCCTGGCGGGGTTCGTCCAGCGGCGAGGGGACGTGACCCGCCGGGTCGGAGTACTGCTGCGCCTGGGCGTAGTCCTCCGGGCGGGGCCGGGCGTACTGACCGGTGCCGGGATACTCGCCGTAGGGCTGCGGCTCGTCCTGGGAGGGCTGCTCGGCGTGAACGGGCTCGCCCACCTCGTCGGGGTACTGCCCACCGGCCTCGACGAAACCCTCGTCAAGTGTGTCGACCAGGCGTCCCACATCGCTCATGGGCATGCGGAAACTCGCGGTGCACATCTCGCCGCGCCACAGGCTCAGCACCAGCGTGCCTTCGTGCCAGGTGACCCGGAGCACCCGCTCCTGGCCACGCTCGTCAAAGAACACCTCGCCGAACGACGGCAACGGGACCACTTCCGACATGGAAGACATAGTTCTCTAACCAGCCTTTATTCGTCCACTCGACCTCGGGAAACCCTACCGAACCGGTCTTTACGTCCCTATCTTCCGCCTCAGCGGCACCAAAACGGTAGCCCTTCCCTTGACCTTACGAGGATTGATGAGCCGGGTGATCCAGCCAGTTTGCCATGTGACGTGAACCTCGGGTTCCGGAATACGGGTATGCGTCCACGCCGCGACTCGCCGGAGCAGCCGCGACTGTCGGGGCGAACGGGTACGGTTGGCTGTCGTGCCGACCGACTCCATCGCCCCATCCGAAGACGTCTCCTCAAAGGTGGATATTCCCCCGGTTGAGGATTTGCTGAGCACCGCAGTCGAGGCGGTCGGCGGGGTCGAGCGCCCCGGGCAGATCACGATGACGAGGGCGGTGCAGCACGCGATCGAGTCGGGCGACCACCTCGCCGTCCAGGCCGGCACGGGCACCGGCAAGTCACTCGCCTACCTGATCCCCTCGATCAGGCACGCGATGACCTCCAAGGGCGCCGTGGTGGTCTCCACCGCCACCATCGCGCTCCAGCGCCAGCTCGTCGACCGCGACCTGCCCCGCCTCGCCAAGGCCCTCGCCCCGAAGCTGCCGCACGAGCCCGCGTTCGCGATCCTCAAGGGCCGCCGCAACTACCTGTGCCGCTACAAGGCGAGCGCGGGATGGCCGGACGAGGAGCAGGACCAGCTCTTCGACCCCCGGGAGGTCAACGCGACGGGCCGGATGGTCCAGCGCATCCAGGAGTGGGCGAACGAGACGGAGACCGGCGACCGCGACGAGCTCGTCCCCGGTGTCAACGAGCAGGCCTGGCGCCAGTTCTCGGTCAGTGCCAGGGAGTGCCTGGGGGCCACCCGCTGCCCGAGCGGCATGGAGTGCTTCGCCGAGCTGGCCCGCGCCCGCGCCGGTGAGTCCGACGTGGTCGTGACCAACCACGCGCTGCTCGCGATCGACGCGATGGAGGACTTCCCTCTCCTGCCCGAGCACGAGGTGGTCGTGGTCGACGAGGCCCACGAGCTCGTCGACCGCGTCACCTCGGTGGTGAGCGGCGAGCTGTCGGAGACCATGGTCGCGGTCGCCGCGCGGCGGGTCGGCAAGCTCATCGAGCAGCACCTCGCCGACCGGCTCATGGAGGCCGGCGAGGACCTCAAGGCCCTGCTCGCCGCGGCCCCCGCCGGGCGCCTCGACGAGCTCCCCCAGGTGCTCGGGATGACCCTCGCCCTCATCCGCGACGCGGCGTGGGCGTGCATCACCGCCCTCGGCCCGCGAGGTGGCGACAAGGACGACCCGGAGGGCGCGGGGCTGCGCAGGGCGGCCTTCACCTCGCTGGACGAGGTCCACGACACCGCGCAGCGCATGCTCGACGCCTTCGGCCACGCCGAGGAGATCGACCGGGCCGAGGTGGTCTGGCTGGAGGCGGGCACCGACCGGCGTCCTCCCCTGCTGCGGGTGGCGCCGCTCACGGTGGCGGGCATGCTGCGCGACAAGCTCTTCGGCGACCGTACGGTCATCCTGACCTCCGCCACGCTCGCCCTGGGCGGCGCCTTCGACGGCCTGGCCCGCCAGTGGGGCCTGGGCGGCGGGAAGGACGCCGCGGAAACCGTGGAAGAGGAGACGCGGGAAGGCGGGGAAGGCGGGGACAGGAAGCGGAAGAAACGCGACAAGGGCGGAGCCGGTTGGACCGGCATCGACGTCGGTTCCCCCTTCGACCACCCGCGCAGCGGCATCCTCTACGTCGCCAAGCACCTGCCCCAGCCGGGGCGCGACGGTCTGCCCGAGGCATACCTTGAGGAGATCACCGAGCTGATCGAGGCGGCGGGAGGCCGCACCCTCGGCCTGTTCTCCTCGATGCGCGCCGCCAAGGCGGCCACCGAGGCCCTGCGCGACCGGCTGAGCGTGCCGCTGCTCTGCCAGGGAGACGACTCCACGATGCTGCTGGTCAAGCAGTTCGCGGAGGACGAGCCGACCTGCCTGTTCGGCACGCTGTCGCTCTGGCAGGGTGTCGACGTCCCCGGTCCCTCGCTGCGCCTGGTCATCATCGACCGCATCCCCTTCCCCCGCCCCGACGACCCGCTCAGCTCCGCCCGCCAGCGCCACGTCGCGGCCAAGGGCGGCAACGGGTTCATGTCCGTCGCCGCCACCCACGCCGCGCTGCTGCTGGCCCAGGGCGCGGGCCGTCTGCTGCGCAGCCAGCACGACAAGGGTGTGGTCGCGGTGCTCGACCCCCGGCTCGCGACGGCACGCTACGCGGGGTTCCTGCGCGACTCGCTGCCGCCCTTCTGGCCCACCAACGATCCGGCGAAGGTCCGCAGCGCCCTCAAGCGCCTCAGCTCCTCCTGAGACCATCGGCCGCCGGATTCGCGGGTCCCTCGTCGCCGAGGGATCCGCGGATCAGAAAACGGCCGGTGCGGCAGGCCGAGGCCCCTTACCGGCCCGGGATCAGGTGGCCGTCTCGGCGATGGCCTGCAACGCCAGCACGTACGACCGCAGGCCGAAGCCCGCGATGGTGCCGGTCGCCACGGCGGCGACCACCGAGTTGTGCCGGAACTCCTCGCGGGCGGCCGGGTTGCTGATGTGCACCTCGACCAGGGGCGCGGTGCGCTGGGCGATGGCGTCGCGCAGCGCGTAGGAGTAGTGGGTGAACGCCGCGGGGTTCAGCACCACGGGGATCCTGCCGTCGGCCGCCTCGTGCAGCCAGCCCAGCATCTCGGCCTCGTCGTCGGTCTGCCGGACGTCGACCGACAGGCCGAGCTCCCTGCCGGTGTCCCGGCAGAGCGCGGCCAGGTCGGCGAAGGTCTCCGCGCCGTAGACATCCGGCTCGCGGGTGCCGAGCCGCCCCAGGTTGGGGCCGTTGAGCACGTAGACGGGTCTCATCGGGTCACTCACCGCTCCTTGATGGCCGCGCGCCTGCCGCGGCGGCCGACGTGACTCAGCAGACTTACCGGGCGACCTCGTGGTAGGCGGCCTCCAGGAGCTCCTCCGGCGGGTCGACCAGCGGAGACACCTTCGCCAGGTCGTCCAGGAGGACGAAGCGCAACTTGGCTCCGCGGCTCTTCTTGTCGAGGCGCATGTGGTCGCGCAGCTCGGGCCAGGCCTCGCGGCGGTAGGCGGTGGGCAGCCCGACCGAGGTGAGGATGGACCTGGTCCGCTCCACGACGTCGGCGCCGATCCTGCCGTCCAGCCGGGACAACTCGGCCGCGTAGACCATGCCGATCGCGACGGCCTCGCCGTGGCGCATCTGGTATTCCTCGACGCGCTCGATCGCGTGCGCCAGTGTGTGGCCGTAGTTGAGGATCTCCCGCAGACCGCTCTCGCGCAGGTCGGCTCCGACGACCTCGGCCTTGATCCGGATCTTCCGCTCGATCAGCTCGCGGGTGTGGCGTCCCTCGGGGCGCCTGGCGCCGTCCGGGTCGTCCTCGATGAGCTCGAGGATCCGGGGGTCGGCGATGAAGCCGCCCTTGATGATCTCCGCCAGACCGCCCACGTAGTCGTCGCGGGGCACCGAGACCAGCGTCGCCAGGTCGCACAGCACCCCGGCGGGCGTGTGGAAGGACCCGACGAGGTTCTTGCCCTCGGGGGTGTTGATGCCGGTCTTGCCGCCCACCGCCGCGTCGACCATGCCGAGAAGGGTGGTCGGCACCTGCACGACCTTGACACCGCGCAGCCAGGTGGCGGCGGCGAACCCCGCCAGGTCGGTGGTGGCTCCCCCGCCGACGCCGACCACGGCGTCCGAGCGGGTGACGCCCGCGCGGCCGAAGGCGGACCACAGCTCCGCGACCACCTCGACCGTCTTCGCGCGCTCGGCGTCGGGCACCGGCAGCGCGACGACCTCGTACCCGGCCGCCTCGATCGCGCCGCAGACGGGACGGGCGATCTCCGGCAGGCTCCCCGGATGGATCACGGCGACGGTGTTCACCCCCGCCCCCAGCAGGCCGGGCAGCTCGCCGAGCACCCCGGTGCCGACCACCACCTCGTACGGGCTCTCGCCGGGCACACCGATCCTGGAGATCGTCACGGCTTCAGGTCCTCCACGATCTGGTCGACGATCTGGCCGGGTTCGCGCTCGTCGGTCGCCACCACGATCGTGGCGAGCTCCTCGTAGACGGGACGCCGGGCGTCCATCAGCTTCTTCAGCTGACTGCGCGGGTTCAGCACGAGCAGCGGTCGCGCCGAACCCAGGCCCACCCGCTGGACGGCGTTGGAAAGACCGACCTCCAGGTAGACCACCGGCTGCCCGGCCAGCAGCACGCGGGTGCCCTCGGCGAGGATCGCGCCGCCGCCCAGGGAGAGCACCCCCTCGTGCTCGGCCAGCGCCCGCCGTACGGCGTCGGCCTCCAGCTCGCGGAAGACCTCCTCGCCGTCCTCGACGAAGATGTCGCTCACCGGCTTGCCCGCCACCTGCTCCACGTCGGTGTCGGTGTCGCGGAAGGCGACTCCGAGCCGTTCGGCGAGAAGCTGCCCGACGGTCGACTTGCCCGATCCTGGAGGACCGATCAGCACTGCTCGGGGACTCATGCGATCTCCTTCGACGCCGGCCCGCCCGTCGGGGAACCGAGAGCGGCCTCGCCGGGACGCCCGCTCACTTGATCACCAACGAGGAGAGGTAGCCGGACAGGTTGCGGGCGACCTCCTCGACGGAGTCGCCACCGAACTTCTCGATCGCGGCGTCGGCCAGGATCAGCGCGACCATCGCCTCGGCGACGATCGCGGCCGCCGGGACCGCGCACACGTCGGAGCGCTCGTGGTGGGCCTTGGCGGCCTCGCCGGTCAGCACGTCGACGGTGGCGAGCGCCCGGGGGACGGTGGAGATCGGCTTCATCGCCGCGCTGACGCGCAGCGGCTCGCCGTTGGTCATGCCGCCCTCGACGCCACCGGCCCGGTTGGTCATCCGGCGTACGCCGTCGGCGGTGTTCTCGATCTCGTCGTGGGCCAGGGAGCCGGGGCGGCGGGCCGTCTCGAACCCGTCGCCGACACCGACGCCCTTGATCGCCTGGATGCCCATCAGACCGGCGGCGAGGCGGGCGTCGAGGCGGCGGTCCCAGTGGGTGTAGCTGCCCAGGCCCGGCGGCAGGCCGTAGGCGATCACCTCGACGACGCCGCCGAGGGTGTCGCCGTCCTTGTGCGCCTTGTCGATCTCGGCGACCATGGCCGCGCTGCCCGCGGGGTCGGCGCAGCGCACCGGGTCGGCGTCGATCGCCTCCAGGTCGCCGGGGCCGGGGACGACGCCCGGGGTGGTGGCGGCCCCGCCGATCGAGACGACGTGGCTGACGATGTCGACGCCGAGCGCCTGCTTGAGGAAGCTCCGCGCCACCTGGCCGAGCGCGACACGGGCGGCGGTCTCGCGGGCGCTGGCCCGGTCGAGCACCGGGCGGGCGTCGTCGAAGCCGTACTTCTGCATCCCGGCGAGGTCCGCGTGGCCGGGACGGGGGCGGGAACGCGGCGCGTTGCGCGCCTGGCCCTCCAGCACGGCCGGGTCGACGGGGTCGGCGGCCATCACCGTCTCCCACTTGGGCCACTCGGTGTTGCCCACCCGGATGGCGACGGGACTGCCGAGCGTCCGGCCGTGGCGGACTCCGCCCACGATGGTCACGACGTCCTGCTCGAACTTCATCCGCGCCCCGCGCCCGTAGCCGAGGCGGCGACGGCGCAGCGCCTCGTCCAGCTGTGCCGTGGTCACCTCCACCCCGGCGGGCAGTCCTTCCAGGATCGCGACGAGCTCGGGGCCGTGGGACTCCCCTGCGGTCAACCAGCGCAACATGGTGACAAGTCTTCCACGTGCCGCCCACTGGAATGGCCTTTGTTCACCGGTTGAGACATCCGCCGGTCACCAGGACGGTCCGGTCACAGGGCGGTGAGGACGGCGGCGAGCGCGCCGACGGCCATGAAGGGGCCGAAGGGGATCTCGCTCTTGCGGCCCGCGCGGCGCGCGGCCATCAGGGCGGCTCCGTAGAGCCCTCCGGCCAGCAGACCGAGGAAGGCCCCGGTGACCAGGGTGTTCCAGCCCAGCCAGCCGAGGGCCGTGCCCAGGCTCGCCGCGAACTTGACGTCGCCGAACCCCATGCCCGCCGGGTTGACCAGGAACAGCAGCAGGTAGAAGCCCGCCAGAGCGAGGCCGCCCAGCCCGGCGCCGAGCAGGTCCCCGAGGCGGCCGTCGGCGAGGGCCGAGACGACGAGCGGGGCGGCGGTCCCCAGGTAGGCGGCGAGGGTGAGCCTGTCGGGCAGCCGGTGGACGGCGGCGTCGACGAAGGACAGGACGACGGCGACCACCGCGAGCCAGCCGAAGGCGAGCAGTTCCGTCGCCCTCCCTACCGGCGTGACCTCCGCCCCTTCCGGCACTCCCGGCCAGGCGGCCGCTCCCGCCGCCGCGTCCGGCCACAGGGCCCGCAGCGCGAGGGCGGCCAGCACCACCGCGGTGACCCCCTCCACCGCCCCGGCCACGGGTCGGGCGCCCCGCCGCTCCCCCTCGACCCCTGACAACTCGGCCCCCGACGACTCGGCCCCCGAGAAACGGGCCACCAGGCGCCGCGTCCCGCGCCCGATCGCGAGTCCGGCCAGAGCCGCCAGGACCGCCGTCGCGGAGAGGGGCAGAAGGGTCACCGGGGGGCTCATGAAGCCGACCATAATCGGCGCTCCTCTGCCCGCGCCGGGAATCCGGGCACTCCTCCTCTCCCACGCCGGGTGTGCCGAAACGGCCCGCGCCCGGCGACCGCGCCGCGCACCGACCTCCCTCCCCGCCGAAGGGACCCGGTGGTCACCCCGCACGCCGAGCCCCGCCCCCACCGGAGTGGCCGAGAAGACCCGCATTCGGTGGCCACCCCGCACCGGTCTCCAGCTCCGCGGAAAGAGCCCCGAGCGGCGCGCATCCGGTGGTCACCCCGCACGCCGAGCCTCGTCCACACCGAAGGATCGAAGTGACCTCGGAGGTCATTGACGATGACGGCGATGATCACGGAGGCTGTAGGCATCCCTACCTACCCCCGGAGGTCAGGAACGCGTGGACACGGATCGCTTCAGCAAGCTGCCCGCGGTCATCGCGTCACTCGTTCTCCTGCCCGTGCTGCTCGAACTCCTCGCGTGGTACATCGAGGGCGAGGAGTACGACGTGGCCCGCGCGGCCACCGTGATCACGGTGATCGTCGCGCTCGCCCTCATCGCCACCGTGCTCGGCCGGATCAGGGCGCGGCTGCCGGTGCTGATGGTGGTCGCGCTCACGGTCACCGCGGCGGGCGAGGCGGTCCTGGGGTTCGTGGCCGCGTTCGGCCCCGTGCTCTGGCGGGGCGGGGTGCCCGGCGAGCTGCACGGCCTGGTGACCGCGGGGGTGAGCGCGTTCGCCGTGGCCACCGGCGTCTACCTGCTCGTCCAGTATCGCCGGGGCCTTTACCTCCCCTACCTGGAGGCCGGGATGGGCCCGCTGCCCACGGCCACCAAGCGCAGGGTGATCGGCGAGTCGGAGATCCTGATCCGCACCATGCCGGACATCGGCCCCTCGGTGGAGAAGGCACTGGCCAGCTGCGTGGCCATGGTCGACCAGGACGACCTGCACTTCGTGGCCTACTTCGGCGACCAGAGGTGCCGCTTCTACACCGACGTGCTGGAGGACGGCGACCTGGCCCACTTCTTCCACGAGACCGACCAGGAGGAGCGCAGGAAGATCTATCTCAGAGCGGGCAACCAGCTCAACTGGCTGACCCAGCGGCTCAACCAGCAGCTGCACAGGCTGGAGGGCGGCATCCTCATCCGCACGGTCCTCGACGTGGAGCGCGGGGCCATGTTCTTCTACTGGGTCGACGAGACCCGCTATCTCATCGGGGTGACCCTGGACCAGCGCAAGGTCGACATCGCCGACGACAAGATGGCACGGCTCGTGGACACCATCCGCGGGCACTTCACCCTGCCCCCGATCAACCAGCGAGAACGCGCCCCGAAAACCCAGGGGCACCTGCGATCCATCCCAAGGAGCGAACGTTGGCCCGAATCGGGCTCTTGATCGTCGTCGTCGGCTTCGGCTGGCTCGCCGCCGACCTGGGCGGCCTGCGTGATCTGGAACACTCCAGTGCGTACGTGCTGCTCAGCAGCCTGTTGCTCGCGATCGGCCTGTACGGCAGCACGCACGGGATCGACCGCGCCGAGGCCAGAGAGCACTCGCGGCTGATCGTGCTCGCGGTCACCGTCGGGGTGCTGCTCAAGACCGCGTTCATCGCCGGGGTCGTCTACCTCGTCTCCGGCGACCCCCGGGCTCTGATCATGGCGGTGGTGGTCGCCCAGATCGACCCGCTCTCGGTCGCCGGCGTGATGCGGGACAGCCGTCTGTCGAACCGGGCGAAGACGATCCTCGGGGCGTGGTCCTCCTTCGACGACCCCGTGACGATCATCCTCGCCGTCTACGCGGCGGCGCTGGTGAGCGGTTCCGGCGGCAGCGGGCAGTCGGCCTCGTACTTCGCCGACCTGGGGTTGAACGTGCTGTTCGCGGTCGTGGTCTATCTGCTGTGGCGGCTGATCAGGAAGGCCCCGCCGGTGCTGACCTACGTGACGGCAGCCGGAGCGGTCGCCTCGGCCGCCTGGACCTCCCTCATGCTCGGCATCGCGACCGTCGGGCTCTACCTGCGCCTGCCCGACGCGCGCTGGCTGGGCCGAGCGGTGAGCGCGGCGTTCGCGCTGTCGGCCTTCCTGACGGGCCTGCTGCTCGTCGGCGGGACGAACATGGGGATGGGCGTGCTGCTCGGGCTGGCCGCGTACGCCGCGCAGATGGTCGCCGCGCTGGTGCTCACGCACGGCCTGCCGATGATCGACCGGGTGCATCTGGGGCTGGCCCAGCAGAACGGGGTGACGGCGGTGATCCTCGCCCTGGTCTTCGAACGCGACTTCGGGGGGTTTGTCGCCGTGATCGCCCCGGCGATCCTCACGGTCAACCTCGTCCACGCGGCGGCCAACCGAACCGCCGACGCCTGGGAGGCTCGGCGATCTCTTCCATCCGCGCCACTGTGACGTCGGGGGCCTCGGATGCCAGCCGGTCCAGGGTGCCCGACTCGACCGCGGCGAGCGCCCGCAGGAGGCCGCCCTCGATCACGAAGGGCACCGGGCCCGCGACGTCGACCACCGCCGCCGCGCTGCCCTCGTGCACCGCGGCCTGGCAGACCTGAAGGATCGTGGCCTGGATGGGCCTGGCGTCGGGGCGCCACCGCCGCAGCGCCTCCGTCCCGGTGAAGGCGAGCACCGCCTCGCGGCCGTCGGCTCCGACGAGCTTCGGGAGGGCCATCTCGCTCTCCTTCTCCTGCCGCAGCCCGTGCTCGCCGATCTCCGACTCCTTGAGCAGGGCGACCACCGGCACGAGCAGCCGGGCCCCGCTCAGCGCGGCGACGACCTCGCCGGCCTGCGCCTCTCCCTCGGCGAAGGCGGCGAGCGCGGATGTCACGGCGGCGTCGGCGGCACCGTCGTCGCCGGGGACCAGGGGTCGCGGAATGCTCGGCACGAACCGGGAGCCTACCCTCGGCCGGGCCAGGGGGGACGATCGCCCCACCCGGCCCGCCCCGGCCCGACCTCGGCTCGGACGTGACGCGTACACCGGAGCGGCGCACCGGGCCTGGGCATCCCGGCACCGGGGGCGGGGTGTCCCGGGCGATGTGTCGGGGCGGGGTGTCCCGGCCCGGTGCGCCGGGGTGCGTGTGCCGCCTGTCAGCCGAGGTCGGCGATGGCGGCCACCGGGCCACCGCCGCTGGGCCCCTGGTGGACCGCCGCGACCGAGACGAACACGGCCGGGTCTCCGGTGACGCTCGCCGCGACACCGCCGACGGTGGCCTTGATCTGGCGGTGCCAGTGCACGTCGGAGTCGTCGAGCATGATGTTGCGGCGCCCCCGCACGCTGCCCGACGGGTCGGCCTCGCACTTCATGAAGACGTTGACGAGCCGGTCGCCGAGGTCGGACGGGTGCGGGCGCTCGGGCAGCTCGATGCCGCTGGAGCGGATCGCCTCCCAGATGCCGTCGGCGTCCAGCGCGTCCTTCATGACCGAGTGGCCGATCCGGTACCGGCCGCCGATCCCCCGTACGTTGCCGACGACCACGATCTGGGCGCGGTCCAGCTCGACGCCCGAGGAGCACGACGCGACGGAGGAGTAGAGCGACAGGTCGCGGTGGATCTGGTCGGCGGAGGGCATCTCGATCTCGCCGAGGGCGACGGCGATGCCGAGGGCGGTGGTGGAGTTGGAGATGTCCATCGACGGGCCGGTGTCCTCGATCACCACGTCCTTGCCGCGCGACTTGGCGTCGTTGATCGTGGACAGGGTGAGCAGCGGGGTCTTGGTCTGGACGTAGTGGACGTCGGCGGGGTCGTCGATCCCGGCGATCTTCATCGCCTCGCGGACTCCGGCGGCGACCTTCTCCACCATCGCGGGGCGGCCGATGTCCTCGGGCAGGATCACCTCGCTCATCGCGATGCCGACGCTCACCCTCGGCTCGTCGCTCGGCTCGGCGTTCGCGGTGGTGGCGAAGACGGTGGCGTGCGGGCTGAGCACGCCGTCGGTGCCGCCCGACCACACCAGGGGCACGCTCTCCGGGGACGGGTGCCCCTTGGCCTGGAGCACCTCGCGAAACGCCCGGTCGGCCAGGATGCGGGTGTAGTCGTTCACGCCGCCGTTGCCCTCGGTCTTGCCGATCACCGCGAGCACCCGGTGCGCCTCGATCACCCCGTCGTCGATGAGCCTGGCCAGCCCGGAGGCGTCGGTCACACTCTCGATGGGCACCTTGCGCACTTCAATGGGTTCGGGCATCTCTGCCGCCTTTCGATCGCGTCCTGTTCACTTTCGCACCACGGTGCCGGTCTCCCCGGTGAGCGCCGCTCCCATGTCCTGCAGGGAGGTGATCACCGACCGGTCGCCGCCCTGCTCGACGAAGCGCAGCGCGGCCTCGACCTTCGGCCCCATACTGCCCCCGGCGAAATGGCCCGCGGCGTGCAGTACGCGCAGCTCGGCCGCGGTGATGTGACCCAGGGGCCTGGCCCGGGGCGTGCCGAACCCGACGACGGCCTGGGGGACGTCGGTCGCGATGATCAGGACCGTCGCCCGCACGGCCCGGGCGAGCACCGCGGCGGCGAGGTCCTTGTCGATCACGGCCTCGACCCCGGCGAGCCGCCCCTGCGCGTCGCGGGTCACGGGCACGCCGCCGCCCCCCGCGGCCACGACGGTGAAGCCCGCGGCCACCAGCGCGGCCACCGCGGGCGCGTCGAGGATCTCCAGCGGCTCGGGGGAGGCCACCACGCGGCGCCAGCCCCGCTCGAAGTGGCGCCAGGTCTGGCCGAGTTCCTCGAACCGGCGTGCCTCGGCCTCGCTGAAGTAGCGGCCGATCGGCTTGACCGGGTCGGCGAAGGCTGGGTCGTCGGGGTCGACGAGCGTACGGGTGACCACGACCGCGGCGCGGCCGTCGAGCGCGTTGAGTACGAGGGTGCCGATGGTGGCCTGGGTCTGCGCCCCGCACCAGTCGAGCGGCACCGGGGGCACGACGTGGGCGGCGAGCTGGTTCTTCAGGATCAGGTTGCCGACCTGGGGGCCGTTGCCGTGGGTGAGGGTCACCTGGTGACCCTCCCGGATGAGCGCGACGACGTGGCGCATCGCCTGCTCGACCGCGCGGTGCTGGTCGCCTGGCGAGGCGCCTCCGTCGGGCCCGGTCATGGCGTTGCCGCCGAGCGCGATCAGTATTCGTTCACCCACCTGGCCGACGTTAACGGCCTGCCCGTCTCGCCTCATGGGCACTCATTGCCCAAGGGGCGCCCGTCCTTCGGCACAACCGGCCAATCTCTCACCCCATGAGCGTACGGGTGATCTCCTCGACCACCGGCACGCGCCGCGGCTGCAGGTAGAAGTGGTCGCCGGGAAAGACCGTGAGGGAGAAGCCGGAGCTCGTACGGGTCTCCCACGCCTTGGCCTGGGCCGGGGTGACCACCGGGTCGGCGTCGCCGACGAGGACGGAGATCGGGGTGTGCAGCGGGGGGCCGGGACGGTGCCGGTAGGCCTCGGCCAGGCGGAAGTCGGCGCGGACGTAGGGCAGGACGACCTCGCGCATCGTCCGATGGGACAGCACCTCCGCCTCGGTGCCGCCGAGTTTCGCCAGCTCGGCCACGAAGTCGTCGTCGGCGTACCCCGAGATCGCGGGCCTGTCGCGGGGATCTTGCGGCGCTCTCGCGCCGGAGACGAACAACCGCGCCGGGGCGATCCCCCTCGCCTCGAGGCGGCGCGTGACCTCGTAGGCGAGCGTCGCCCCCATGCTGTGCCCGAACAGCGCGAAACGCCGGTCGAGCAGCGGCAGCATCGACCCGGTCACCTCGTCGGCGAGCGCCTCCATGTCGCCGGGCAGCGGCTCGGCGAACCGGTCGGCCCTGCCGGGCAGCTGCGTCGCGTGCAGCTCGACGGACAGGGGCAGCAGCTCGGACCACGCGCGGTAGGCGTTGGCCGATCCGCCCGCGTGCGTGAGGCAGAACAACCGCGTGGTCGCCCCCGGGCGGGGAAAGGCACAGCGCAACCAGGTCATGTGACCATGATCCCATGGCGTGGGCCCGGCGCCTCATGCCCTGAGGCGGACCTCATGTCTTGCGGCAGGCCCCGATGTCCCGGGGCGGGCTCATGTCCTCCGACGGACCTCATGCCCTGAGGCAGACCTCGAAGACGGCGGTGAGGCGGGCGATCACGGTCTCGCGGTCGGGGGCGCCGGCCGCGTCGGGGCCGTAGAGCTGGCGCATCGTGCCGGTGCCGGTGACGAGCGCGGTGGCGATCATCGCCCGGAAGGCCGCGTCGGGGCCGGGAAGCCGCGCCGAGAGGGGTTCCAGGATCGCCGTCCTGACCCGGTCGCGGATGATCTCGTGGATCTCCGGGGCGCTGGACGACCGGATGAGCGCGGCCAGCACCACGCTCCCCTGGTCGGAGCGAAGCCGTTCGGCGACGTACTCGGCCAGCCGGCGGGGCAGCTCCTCCTCGGGGCCCTCCAGGACGCCGGGGAAACGTCCCTGCATCGCGAGCACCTCGGCGAACAGGTCCCGCTTGCTGCCGAAGTAGCGGTTGATCAGCGCGATGTTGGCGTCCGCCTCGGCGGCGATCATCCGCATCGTCACCTGGTCGTACCCGAGCTCGGCGAACAGCAGGCGGGCGGCGTCGAGGATGCGCCGCCTGGTGCCCTCCCTGTCGCGATGCCGTGTCTCATCCACTTACGGGATCCTTCCAGATTTGACGAGTAAACAAGCGTCTACTAACTTCACATGTACCGTACATACATTGGGGGCGGTTCATGCTGACCGAACAACAGATCCAGGCCGAGGCCGCACCGTCCTTCACCCACAGGCAGGTGCTGGAGATCCTGGCCGGACTGATGCTCGCCATGCTGACATCGATGATCTCGACGTCCGTGGTGGGCACCGCGCTGCCGACGATCGTCGGCACGCTCGGCGGCCAGGACCAGCTCGCGTGGGTCGCCAGCGCGACCCTGCTCACCATGACCGCCTCCACCCCGATCTGGGGCAAGCTCTCCGACCTCTACGGCCGCAAGCTCATGTTCCAGGTCTCGCTGGTCGTCTTCGTGGTGGCCTCCATCGCCGCCGGGTTCTCCCAGGACATGGCCCAGCTCATCGCCGCCAGGGCGCTGCAGGGCATCGGCGCCGGCGGCCTCGCCGCGCTGCCGCAGATCATCCTCGGCGACGTGGTCGAGCCCCGCGAGCGCGGACGCTACTCCGGCTACATCGGCGCGGTCTTCGGTGTCTCGACCGTGGCCGGCCCGCTGCTCGGCGGGTTCATCGTGGACAACATGTCCTGGCGCTGGACCTTCTGGATCTGCGTACCGCTCGCCGTGGTCGCCTTCGTCGTCATCCAGAGGGTGCTGAGGCTGCCGCTCGTCCGCCGCGACACGAAGGTCGACTGGTGGGGCGCGACCCTCATCACCGGCGGCACCACCGCGCTGATGCTGCTGCTCTCCCTCGGGGGCAAGGAGTTCGGCTGGAACTCCGCGTGGACCTACGGCCTGGGCGCGCTCAGCCTGGTGATGTTCGCTCTCGCCGTCGTCGCCGAGCGCAGGGCCGCCGACCCGATCCTGCCCCCGCACCTGTTCCGCGACCGCACCTTCGTGCTCACCGCCGTCGCCTCCCTGCTGGTCGGCGCGGCGATGTTCGGCGCGCTGATGTTCCTGCCGCAGTATCTGCAGATCGTCAAGGGCATGAGCCCCACGGGCTCAGGCCTGATGACCCTCCCCCTGGTGCTCGGCCTGCTCACCGCCTCGATCCTCACCGGCCGGCTCGTCAGCAGGACGGGCCGCTGGAAGATCTTCCCCGTGGTGGGCATGCTGCTGGTCGCGCTCGGGCTGTTCCTGCTCTCGCGCCTGCACGTCGACAGCTCGCTGGTGATCGTCGGCATCGACAACGCGGTGCTCGGCATCGGGCTCGGCGCCTCCATGCAGATCCTGATCCTCGCCGCCCAGAACGCGGTGAGCCGCGCGAACCTCGCCTCGGCGACCTCCGGGGTGGCGTTCTTCCGCTCACTCGGCGGCGCGGTGGGCGTCGCGGCCTTCGGCGCGATCCTGTCCAACCGGCTCACCGCGGAGCTGGTCTCCCTCGCGAAGGCGGCACACCTGCCGCTGAGCGGTGGCGCGGTCCCCAGCCTCGGCTCCCCCGAGGCCATCCACAACCTCCCCGCGCCCGTCCTGGAGATCATCCTGGAGGCCTTCACCCGGGCGATGAGCGCGGTCTTCGTGGTCGGCGTCCCGATCGCCGTCCTCGCCTCACTCGCCGTCCTGATGATCAAGGAGATCCCGCTGCGCTCGGCGCGGACCCCCGCCCCGGCGGCCGCCGACCCCGCCGCCCCGCCGATCGGCGCGGGAAGGCCGTAACCACCCCCGCGCAGCCCGGGACCGGCCCGCTCTCCGGCCGGCCCCGGGCCCTCTCATTTCCGCCTCGCGCGCATCGGCCCTCCCCCGGGCGAGGGCGGCCCCCCGTGGCGGCGCCACGGGGAGTCGCCCCCCTTCCCCGGCCGGGATCAGGCCCCCGCGCGGGCGAGCGACGGACATGGCACGTAGCGCCGCCCTCGGGCGGCCGTCAGAGCGTCCACTTCTGGTTGGCCCAGCCGTTGCAGTCCCACAGCTGCACCTTGGTGCCGTTCGCGTTGATGGTCCCCAGGTCCGCGTCCAGGCAGCGGCCGTTGTGCATGCTGTAGATCGTGTGGCTCGTCGCGTCGTAGATCCATTTCTGGTTGGTCCAGCCGTTGCAGTCCCACAGCTGCACCTTGGTGCCGTTCGCGTTGATGGTCCCGAGATCCGCGTCCAGGCAGCGGCCGTTCTCCTTGCTGTGGATCGTGTGAGTGGAGACCTCGTAGCTCCACGACTGGTTGTCCCAGCCGTTGCAGCCCCACAGCTGCACCTTGGTCCCGTTCGGGCCGATGGTTCCGAGATCGGCGTCCAGGCAGCGCCAGTTCTGGTGACTGCGGACGGGCCCCCAGGCGGCGGACTCCGAGTCCGAGGCCGCCGCACCAGGAACGAATCCCGCGCAACCCAGCGCGACCGCCGCCGCCGACACCAGCACCCTGAATCCCCGTCGCATCGTCGATGCTCTCCTTCCTGCGAATCACGGAGGTGGAGAACGGCGCGTCGGCGGAAGGAACCCGCCGCCCACCCGCTCCGCACCGTGCGCGTCACCCCGCGGACACGCCCGTCGATCACTCTCCGCAGCAGAAAGTACACGTACGGGGATCGGCCCCGGGTGGACGAGACGGCGACCGGCGTTTCAGGGAGGTACGGGCGCCTTCCGGGCGGCTACCGGGTGCCCTCAGCCTTCTGAGGAGGCGGAGCCCACGGCGCGCTCGGCCGCCGTGATCGCGTTGCGGAACAGCATCGCGACCGTGGTGGGCCCGACCCCGCCGACCCTGGGGGTGATCGCCCCGGCCACCTCGGCGCAGGACTCGTCGACGTCGGGCAGCAGACGCCTGCCCTCGTAACGCACCCCGCCGCCGATGACGACCGCGCCGGGCTTGACGTGCTCGGGCCGGATGATCCCCGGCACGCCCGCGGCGGCGACCAGGACGTCGGCGCGGAGCGTGTAGCGCGGCCAGTCGCTCACCCCGGTGTGCACGACCGTGACGGCGGCGTTCGCCGTCGGGCGCTTCTGCGCGAGGAGGATCGAGAGGGGACGGCCGAGCGTGGCCCCGCGCCCGAGGATGACCACCTCCCGGCCCGCCACCGGGATCTCGTAGTGCGCGAGCAGCGCCTCGATCCCGGCGGGCGTACACGGCAGCGGGCCGGGAAGCTCCAGCGCCAGCCGCCCGATGTTGAGCGGGTGCATGCCGTCGACGTCCTTGTCGGGATCCATGACCTGCAGGGCCCGGTCGTAGTCGAGGTGCTTGGGGACGGGGTGCTGCACGAGCAGACCGTGCACCGCCGGGTCGTCGTTGAAGGCGGTGATGACCGCGTGCAGGTCCGCCTGGGTGGCACTCGCGGGCAGGTGCTCGTGCGGCGAGGCGAAACCGAGCTCGGCGGCCTGCCGCTGCTTGATGCGGATGTATCCGGCGCTGGCGTCGTCGTCACCGACCAGGACCGTCGCCAGGCTCGGCGTGACACCCCGGCCGGTCAGGGCGGCCACCCGCTCGGCCACGTCGGCGAGGATCCGCTCGGCGACCGGGCCGCCGGGAAGCAACCGGGCCGACGACGTGCCCTCGGAGCTGGAACCGTTCGATACGGGCTGGGACATGCGCTTCCTCCCGGCGTGGGCGCCCAGGCGGTCGACTCCCACGGCGAGCTCCCCGATGGTTGATGCCATCCCTTTGCCGCCAGTCGCGTCATCCCCAAGGATGCCCGATCATCCCCCTCCAGGTCGAACCGCCCCCGCCGCACCGGGCCCGGCCAGGCGAATCATCCCCCTCCAGATCGAACCGCGCCCGCCCCACCGGGGCCGGCCAGGCGCATCATCCCCCTCCACCTCGCGCCGCGCCCGCCGCGCCGAGCCCGGCCAGGCGGCTCACCGCCTCGTCGATGACCTCGTCCCGCTTGCAGAAGGCGAAGCGGACGAAGTGGCTCCCGCGCTCGGGGTGGGTGTAGAAGACCTGGGTCGGGATGGCGACCACGCCCGCCAGGGACGGCAGCTCCCGGGTGAGGGCGAGGCCGTCGGTGAAACCCAGGGGACGGATGTCGGTCTGCACGAAGTACGTGCCCGCGGGGCGGTAGACCTCGAATCCCGCCGCGGACAAGCCCGCCATCAGGCGGTCGCGCTTGGACTCCAGATCCGCCCGCAGGGCGGAGACCCAGGCCGACTCGTGCCGCAGACCGTGGGCGACGGCGAGCTGCCAGGGCGCGGAGGCGGTGTAGGTGAGGAACTGCTTGACGGTCTGCACGCCCCTGACGAACTCGGGCGGCGCGCAGATCCAGCCCGTCTTCCAGCCGGTGACCGAGAAGGTCTTGCCCGCCGAGGAGATCATCACGGTGCGCTCGCGCATGTCCGGCAGGGTGGCGATCGGCACGTGCTCGACCCCGTCGAAGGTGAGGTGCTCGTAGACCTCGTCGGTGACCGCCACCAGGTCTCGCTCCAGGCACAGCCGGGCGATCTCGTCCAGCTCGGCGCGGGTGAAGACCGTGCCGGTGGGGTTGTGCGGGGAGTTGACCAGGACGACCCGGGTGCGCGGCCCGGCCGCCGCGCGCAACTCGGCGGGGTCGAAGGTGAAGCGGCCGTCGACCGGGCGCAGGGTGACCGGGCGGAGCACGGCCCCGGCGAGGGCGACGGCGGCGGCGTAGGAGTCGTAGTACGGCTCGAAGGCGATCACCTCGTCGCCGGGCTCGCACAACGCGAGGATCGTCGCGGCGATGGCCTCGGTGGCTCCGACGGTGACGAGGACCTCGCCGTCGGGGTCGTAGTCGAGCCCGTAGTGGTCCTTGCGGTGCTCGGAGACGGCCTGGCGCAGCTCGGGCGTCCCCGGCCCCGGCGGGTACTGGTTGAAGCCCTCCCGGATCGCCGACACCGCCCGCTCCAGCATCGCGGCGGGCCCGTCGGTGTCGGGAAAGCCCTGCCCGAGGTTGATCGAGCCGGTTCGCAGGGCGAGCGCCGACATCTCGGCGAAGATGGTCGTACCGAACTCGCGCATCCGCGCCACCAGAGGATCGTTCACGCGCTACAGCGTAGTCCCGCCCTTTCCCGCCGCCTCGTGGCCTCCGCCCCGGCCTCGTTCCCGAGCGCGCCCTTTCCCGGGAACATCTCGTCCCGAGAGCGTCGCGTCCCGAGAGCGTCGCAGACGCGGTGACGGGGGCCTGACACGCCGGCATTCACGAAGAGCGCCCGGAAAAGCGGTGAGCACGCGACGGGAAAGCACGCCGAATACGTTCTGTCAACGATCATGGACGCGCCTCGACAATCACACATCGGCTGCGTCCGGCGGCGAGTCGCCCGATTGTCGACTCTTCATTCCACTGGAGTTCGCGATACGGACGTAACACACCAGCCCGAATGCCCCGGCCTCTCCCGCCCTCAAATGCGGCCGACCGTAAATACCAAAGCGGTTAATCCCCCTTCCCTAGATCACAGAAAGCATCTCTCGGTGGTGATGATCCGACGTAGGGTGAAGGCGGACCAGCGGGAAACCACCGGCGGAGACAGCTGACAGATGGTGAACAGCGAGAAGACTTCGGAGACCCCGCATTCGTCGGACACCGCCGGATCGACGAACCGCGCCTGGCAGATGGTGACGGGTTTCTCCAACGCTCTCATCCAGACACTTCTCGTGCTTCTCGCCCTCTCCATTTCCACGGCTTCGAAAGTCGCCCTGGTCCTCGGGATTCTCGCGCTGACGACGCTGACCATCTTCCCAGGCCACCTGCTGAAAAGCACCGCATGGCTGCGTCGCGTCATTCCCGAGCGGTCGTACGGCGTTCTCACGATGTTCTCCCGATGGGTGCGCCGGGACGTCTGGTGGCTCCTCTGCACCGGAGTCGCGGTCACCGTCGTCGCCGCCCTCGCGGTCGTTCCCAAGGACGAGCCGTGGGTGACCTGCCGGGTCCCCGACGAGATCACGCTCCTGGCGTCCGCCGAGACCTCCCCGGTCGTCCGGCGGGCGGCCGGGGAGTTCATGGCAGGGAAGGTCGACCTGTGGGGCTGCCGGCAGATCAACATCAACGTCAGCGGGCTGCGCGCCGCCGAGGTGCGGGACCGGCTGAGCGACTGGACGTTCCCCGTCCAACCGGCCGTCGGGCCGGGCGCCGGCCGGACGGCGAGGAAACCCCCCGGTGCCCGGCCCGACGGGTGGATCGCCGACTCCTCCCAGGAGATCGACTACGTGAACAGGGACACGGACGGCGTGGCGACGTTCGGCGAGCGGACGGTCGTCGCGACCTCGCCACTGGTCATCGCCGCACCGGAGAGGCTCGCGGAGGAGCTCACCGAGGCGAACAGGAATCCCGGAGATCGCGACTGGGCCGACCTGCTGCGGAGCAGGCCCGGCGCCCGGCAGCAGGTCGTGCGCACCCATCCGCTCGCCTCCAACGTGGGCCTGATGGCCACGGCCGCCGCGCCCGGCCCCGCGGAAGGACTGTCCAGGAAGGTGCGGCCGGGCGACACCGTCCGCGACGTGATGTGCCGGTACGCGAACTCCCTCGACACCTCCGCGATGGTCATGACCGAGCAGCAGTTCTACGAGCTCGACGTCGCGCTGTCGGGCGCCGACCCCGCGCTTCCCGAGCCGGGCGGCTGCGCCCTTTCCGGTGCGGGAGGCGAACGGCCGTCGCCCGGCGCCGTCTCCGCGCCGCGAAGCGCCGGCAAGAAGCCTCCGCGACCGGTCGCCGTCTACCCGAAGGGCGGCCACGCCATGCGGTACGAATGCGTCTCCAAGCGGTGGCCCGACCTGAGGCGACCCCCTGCCGTCGAGCAGACGGTCGAGGAGTTCTGCGACTTCCTGCGGGAGACCCTCCCCCGCTACGGATTCCGTGACGCCGAGGGCCGCCTGGACGTCCAGAGGTTGCCGGTGAAAACACATCGGCTGAGGAGCGACGCGCCGGTGGCGGCGAACTGGAAGCCCGACATTCCCAAGCTGCTGTACAAGCTGACGACCCCCCTCGCGGACCACGTCCTCGTCGTGGTCGACGTCTCCGGCTCGATGGCGCGCAACAAGGTGAACGACGGCAGGTCACGGCTGGAGGCGGCGATCCAGGTGGCCCAGGTCGCCGTCACGTCCAAGCGCGGCGAGCGGACCACGGGAATCATGACGTTCTTCCCCGATGACGACTACGCCGTTCCCCCCGCGCCCGTCGGCGACGAGGGAAAGGCCCTCACCGGCAGGCTCACCGAAGTCCAGAACGCCTACCGAGGCGGTTCGCGCCCCGATCCCCCGATGCGTCCGATCATCGAAAAGGCTCTCGACCGGTTGGAGGGGACGGGCGCCCCGGGGGAGCGGAAGGTCGTGCTCGTGCTCACCGACGGCGGGAATCCGAGCGGGCTGAGCGGCGAGGACATCAAAGGACGCGACGGTGTGCGCCTGCTGATGCTCTCCTTCGACCTGCACGGCTGCGACACCTCCCCGCTGCCCGCGCTCAGGGACGAGGGCCTGATGTCCTGCTACGACGCGAGCACCGACCCCGACCAGAAGCTGGACGACGCGTTCACCGAACTCCGGCCGGTCACCGGATGAGCCGTCCCACGCCGCCTCCGCCGTCATCGCCGTTCTCCTCAGGTGGGACGGGCGGGCGGGTCACACCGGCTTCCTCAAGTGGGACGGCCAGGCAGGGAACACCGGCCGTGGCGGAGCCGGCCGGCCGCGGAGTGATCCTTCTCCTCCTGCTACTCGCCTGCTTTCCCTCCCTGGCGGCGAGCACCGCGCCCACCCCTCCCCCGGGACCGCCCAGGCAGGACTGCGTCCTGCGCATCGCCAGTGGCGCCGACGTCTCGGGAGGTGCCCGCGAACGGGCGCTCGAAGCCGTCTGGAACGGCGTCAAGGGCAGGCCCCGGGCGTGCTTCGTGGCGATCTCCTCGGTCGCGGACGAGCAGCGCAGCGCGATGATCTCGGCCGCCCAGTCGAAGGCCGGGCACTACGACGTGTACAACCTCGACATCCAGTGGATCCCCGAGTTCGCCGAGGAGGGATACCTGCGCCCGATCGACACCGCCGCACACGGCGGGACCAACGACTTCCTCTCCCAGATCTGGTCCGCGGGCGCCTGGCACGGCGTCCAGTACGCGGTGCCGTTCAACACCGACGTGGGACTGCTCTACCGCCGCCACGACCTGAGGTCACCGACGAACTGGCGGGACATGACCGACCTCGCGAAGGCGCGCCGCGCCGGGCCCGACCCCACCGCCCTCGGCCTCTCCGGGCAGTTCGCCTCCTACGAAGGGCTCACGGTCAACGCCCTGGAGGCGATCTGGGCCAACGGCGGAGAGGTGGTCGACGCGGACGGCCAGGTGGTGATCGCCCAGAAGGAGGGTGTGGAGGCCGTCGGACGGCTCATCGAGACGGTGAAGGCCGGCGTGATCTCCGGGGAGACCCTCGGTAGCACGGAGGCGGAGTCGCTGACCGCCTTCCGCGAGAGGCGCGCGCTGTTCCTGAGGCACTGGCCCTACGCCCACGAGGTGCTCTCCGGGGAACGGAAGTCGGGCGGAATCGCCTTCCGGGCGGCGCCACTCCCCTGGCAGGGAGTCCTCGGCGGCCAGTACCTCGCCGTCTCCAGGCACACTCCCCGGCGCGACCTCGCGCAGCGACTGGTGGCGGCGTTGACCGGCGAGGAGGCGGCCGGACTGCTCTACCGGTGCGGCGGGTTCGCCCCGGCCAGAGTCTCAGCCCTCTACACGGAGGCGGGGACCGGTTGCGACGGCCCGGCCCCGGCGGCCCCGCCCGGCCCTCGCTCCGGTTCCTCCGGTTCCTCAAGCGCGGAACCGGAGTCCGAGAGCGTGCGGCCCGACACACTGCTGCGCGCGCTGACCCAGGCCAGGCTCCGTCCGCCCTCCCCGTACTACAGCGAGTTCAGCCGGGTCTTCCGCACCGAGGTCCACGAACTGCTCAGTTGCTGGTCGCTCGGGCGGAAGGGGTGCGAGGACGCGAAGACGTTCACGGCCGGCCTCGCCCTCAAGCTGAGAAAGGCATTGGCCGGCGGCTGAGCCGGACCGGAAGCCTGAAAGGGCTTATGGATGGGGTCGTCTATGCGTAGGTGATTATGGGGTGGTACGTCTATTTGCTGTGACCCGAATGACCCGACCGACCGGACCGGCGGAACCGGCAGGACCGACCGGACCGCCCCGGCTCCACGAGCTCGACGCGCTTCGCGGCTTCGCGGTGTGCGGGATCATGGTGGTCAACACCTGGCAGCACACGCGTGAGCACCTGAGGGAGTCCGATCGCAACGCGGTCGACTGGGCGATCGACAACCTGCTGCAGAGCAGGTTCTATCCGATCTTCTCTTTCCTGTTCGGGCTGAGCTTCGTCCTCTTCCTGAGGTCGGCGGCCGCACGGACCGCGCACCCCTGGGCCGTGCTGCTACGCAGGCTCGCGGTACTCGCGGCACTCGGCGCGATCCACCAGGTCTTCAACCACGGCGAGGTGCTCCTGCCGTACGCGATCTTCGGGGTGTTGGTCCTGCTGCCCGCCTCGTTCTTCCCGCAGCCCGCGGTGGTGGTGCTGGGCGTCGCCCTCACCGCGTGGGCGGTGTACCAGGGCGGCGGGATCATCCTCGTCCCCGGCCTGTTCGTGCTGGGCATGGCCCTGATGGAACACCCGCCGCCCGAATGGCTGCTGTTCCCCGCGTTCGTCGCGAGCACGGTGCTGGGCGTGACGCTCACCTGGCTCTGGGTGGTCATCGCCAAGGATCCCGCCCTGTTCCACGCGTCCGTCTACCCGGCCGCCGGGCTCGCCGCCGCCACCGCCTACTGCACCGGGCTGCTGCTCCTGCTGCGGACCCGGCTGCGCGACCTCCTGCTCGCGCTTCTGGCCCCGCTCGGCCGGATGGCGCTCACGAACTACCTCATGAGCACCCCGATCATCCTGCTCTTCGTACCGCTGCTCGTCGCGGACACCACCCGGCTCGCCGGTGTGGTGCTCTCCGCCGCCGTTCTGGCGCTCCAGGTGCTGTTTAGCCGTGTGTGGCTGGGCAGGTTCAGGTACGGCCCGCTGGAATGGGCGTGGCGAAGCCTCACATGGATGGAACGAGTGCCGAACAGACGGATAGGGTCACACCCGTGACGCGCATAGCCCTCTGCCAGATCCCGGTGGCCGAAGATCCCTCCGCCAATCTGAGCCGGGCCCTCGACTCCCTCGCCGAGGCCGCCGCGGGCGGCGCCGAGCTGGCGATCTTCCCGGAGGCCACCCTCACCCGGTACGGCAAGCGCGTCACCGACCTCGCCCAGCCACTGGACGGGCCGTTCGTCACCGGACTGGCCGCGGCGGCGCGGGAGCACGGGCTTGCCGTGATCGCGGGGGTGTTCGAGCCCGTCGAGGGCCGGGTGTACAACACCGCGGTCGCCATCGGCCCCTCGGGCTCGATCGAGGCGGCCTACCGGAAGATCCACCTGTTCGACTCCTTCGGCGCCCGCGAGTCCGAGCTGGTCGCGCCGGGCGACACGCCGGTCGTGGTCGAGCTGGCCGGGCTCCGGGTGGGACTGGTCACCTGCTACGACATCCGCTTCCCCGAGCTCACCCGGGCCCTCGTCGACCTGAGGGCCGAGGTGTTCGCGGTGATCGCCGCGTGGGGATCGGGGCCGATGAAGGAAGAACACTGGACCACCCTCGTCAGGGCCCGCGCGATCGAGAACACCACCTGGGTCGCCGCCGTGGGCCAGGCGCCGAACCCCGAGGCCCGCGACGGATTCGGGATCGGACGGAGCATGCTGGTCGATCCGATGGGAGTGACACGCACCGATATGGGACCCACGCCGGCCGTACAGACGTGTGAAATCGACTCGCAGATCACGATTGCCACCCGGAATGCCGTACCGTGCCTGGAACACCGGCGACTCCCTCTCGGCAGATCGTAAAATGCCGATCGTGAGTGAGCCACCTGGGCGTAGAACGCAGATGCAGAAGGTCATACCGCCTCGGCTGCTCGTGCCCTATCTGGCCGGCAGACGCACCGTGATCTCCGGATATGTTTACCGGGTTCAGGACTGCGCGCGGCTGACCACCCCCGCGCAGCTCTTCGTCGGCCTCGACCTGGGGTTCGAGGGGTCGGAACTGACCGCGACGGTCCCCGAGATCTACCTGATGCGCTGGTTCGCCCGCGACATGGACGCCTACATCGTGCCGTACGGACCGCACATGGGCGGTGACTGGAACGATTCACCGCCCTTCGCGGGAAACGGCTTCACCACCTCGCGGGAGCACGTCGTGCCGCAGTTCCACACCACACCCATGCCGATCCCCGCGGGAGCCGAGATCATCCACGTGGTCCCCGGCGAGGAGCGCCTCTTCGGCCTCTACGACGGCCTGAGCTGGCGGCCCGCCTCATGAGCGCCGAGATCGAGCCGGTGGCCTCGGGCTTCGCCGCCCGCTACCTGGGCCGTACGTACGCCGCGGCCCTCGGCCCCGGCGCCTCCGAGGTGGTGCTGTTCAACGAGGAGGCCCAGAAGGGCTTCGAGGCGGCCTCCGGCTACTGGCGGCTCGTCGTCGCCCGCGAGGACCTCGACTGGCTGGTGCTGGTCCGCACGGTCGGCGCGTTCGGCGGGGAGCCGTGCCTGGTCCTCGACGTCTCCGAGGAGAACGGCGAGGAGAGCCTGCACATCGCCTACACCGGGCACAGCGGGATGAAGGCCGAGGCGCTGGGTTACTGGATGGTCGACCACGGGGCGTACGAGGTCGTCGTCCCCCGCGACGAGGTCTTCTCCATCAGGATCGAGCGGCTGCCCGTCCCCCTCTCGCCGGAGGGCGCCGAGCCGTAACCCGCCGCCCTCCGCTCGACCGGCGCCTCCTCGGAGGCGTCCCTCTCAGCCGAGGTCCACTTCGGCAAGGGTCCCGCTCAGCCGGTATCCCGCTCGGCCGGCGCCTTTCTCAGCCGCTGCCTTTTCAGCCGGTGCCGAGCCGCCGGTAACG
Organism: Streptosporangium sp. NPDC000095; assembly: GCF_042899335.1. Taxonomy (NCBI): domain Bacteria; kingdom Bacillati; phylum Actinomycetota; class Actinomycetes; order Streptosporangiales; family Streptosporangiaceae; genus Streptosporangium; species Streptosporangium sp. NPDC000095. The sequence goes on along the minus strand of NZ_JBIAZS010000007.1, from coordinate 307,595 downwards.
GGCCAGTCTGGCGGCGAGGCGGTCGGCGGGGGCCTGGCTCAGCAGCCCCGCGATCTCGTGCTCCAGGGTGCGCGCGACCCGGACGCAGAACGCCTCCGGCTCGTAGGCGGCGTCGGGAAACTCCGGGATGATCCGGTCGACGAGCCCGTTCCCGCGCAGGTCGGTGGATCTCACCCCCTGCGCCGCGGCGATCTCCGGCGCGAAGTCGACACTCCGGTAAAGAAGCGCCGAGGCCCCCTCGGGAGACAGCGGCGACAACCAGCCGTGCTGCGCGCAGAGCACCCGGTCGGCGGGAAGCAGCGCCAGGGCGGCACCGCCCGCCCCCTCCCCCAGCAGCAGACACACCGTCGGGGCGTCGAGCATCACCAGATCGGCCAGGGAACGTGCGATCTCCGCGGCGAGGCCGCCCTCCTCCGCCGCCTTCGACAGCGCGGCACCGGCGGTGTCGATCACGGTGACCAGCGGCAGCCCCAGCTCGGAGGCGAGATGCATGCCCCGCCTCGCGACCCTCAGCCCGGCCGGGCCGAGCGGGGCGTCGATCCGCTGGTGCCGCCGGTCCTGGCCGAGCACGACCGCGGGGGCCTCGCCGAACCTCGCCAGGGCGAGGATCAGCCCGGGATCGTTCTCGCCCACACCGGTGCCGTGCAGCGGGGTGACGTCGGAGGCACCGAGCTTGAGCAGCGCCCGCACCCCGGGGCGGTCGTCACGGCGGGAACGGCTGATCGCGTCCCACGCCTCGATCGCGGGAATCCGCCCGTCGGGCTCCTCCCCCGGATCCAGGCCCGCGCGCGGTGCGCACAGCACGGCGAGCGCCCGTACCGCGATCCCCCGGGCGTCCTGTGCCGACACCACGGCGTCGACCAGGCCGTGGGCGAAGAGGTTCTCGGAGACCTGGACACCTTCGGGGAACGGGTAGCCGTGCAGCGACTCGAACACCCTCGGCCCCAGAAAGCCGATCAGCGCCCCCGGCTCGGCGGCGGTGACGTGCCCGAGCGACCCCCAGGAGGCGAAGACGCCACCGGTGGTGGGATGACGCAGGTAGACGACGTACGGCAACCCCGCCGCGCGGTGCGCGGCCACGGCGGCGGTGATCTTCACCATCTGGACGAAGGCCACCGCGCCCTCCTGCATGCGGGTCCCGCCCGAGGCCGGGGCGGCCAGCAGCGGGAGCCCCTCCGCGGTGGCGCGCTCGACCGCGGAGGTGAGCCGCTCGGCGGCGGCCACCCCGATCGAACCTGCCATGAAGGAGAACTCACACGCGACGATCGCCACCCGCCGCCCTTCGAGCAGGCCCTCACCGGAGATCACCGACTCGTCGTACCCCGTCTTGGCCCGGGCCGCGGCGAGCTCCTCCGCGTACCCGGAGCCGGGCGCGGCGGGGTCGGCGGGGTCGGCGGGCGGCTCGTCCCACGAGACCCACGTCCCCGGATCGAGAAAGGTGTCGATCAGCGTCCGCGCGTCGGGCCGTACCGGGGTCATAACCACGCTCCGGGAGACGGCACGCGGGCGTGGGCCGGAAGGCTGCCTGTCATCGCTCGCGCTCCTCCAGCCAGGCGAGGACCTCGTCGCCGTGCTCGCCGAGGGCCGGCGGGGCGGTGTGGCGCACGGGAGCGTCCCCGTCGAAGCGCAGCGGCGGTCCCGGCAGCTCGATGGTGCCGAGCACGGGGTGGTCCACCTCGACCACCAGGCCCTGGGAGCGGGTCTGGTCCCAGGCGTAGACCTCGTCGATGGACCTGATGGCCCCCGCGGGCACCCCGGCCTCGGCGAGCGCGGCCAGCCAGTGCCCCCTGTCATGCTTGGTGAGCGCCTGCTCCATGTCGGCGATCAGCTCATCCCGATGCGCGAATCTTTCCCTATTGATCGCATATTTCGCGACATCTGGGTCTATGTCCAGCAGGGCAGCGACCTTGCGCCACTGCACGTCGTTCGCCGCCGCGATCTGGATCATGCCGTCGGCACAGCGGAAGGCGCCGTACGGAGCGATGGAGGCGTGGTGATTACCGCCCGCCCCGGGCACCTGCCCGCCGACCGTCCAGGCCGTGCCGTGGTAGGAGTGCACCCCGGTCACCGCGGCCAGCAGCGAGGTCCGCACGACCTTGCCCCGCCCGGTCCGCTCCCGCTCGTACAGCGCGGCGACCACCCCGTACGCGCCGTGGATGCCCCCGAGCAGGTCCGCGATCGAGGCACCCACCCGGTACGGCTCCTCGGGCGACGGGCCGGTCAGGCTCATCAGCCCTGCCTCGCCCTGCGCGATCTGGTCGTAACCGGGCCTGCCGCCCTCCGGCCCGTCATGGCCGAACCCGGTGATCGACAGGATGACGAGGCGGGGGTTGAGCTCGTGCAACCGCTCGACGGAGAAGCCCAGCCGGTCCAGGACCCCGGTGCGGAAGTTCTCCACCAGCACGTCGCTCTGACGCACCAGCCGCTCGATCAGCGATTTACCCTCGGCGGACTTGAGGTCGACGGCGATCGACTGTTTGTTGCGGTTGGCCGCCAGGAAATACGTGGAAATATCATGATCAGGGCCTACGAACGGCGGCCCCCACCCCCGCGATTCGTCACCCCCCTCGGGATGCTCCACCTTGATCACCCGGGCCCCCAGGTCACCGAGCATCTGCGCGGCGTGCGGACCCGCGAGCGCGCGAGAGAGATCGAGGACGACGATGTCGCCGAGTGCTCCCTGCAAGATCAACCTCCGGTGCATGGCGGCCGGCCCGGCCGACGAGGGCTCCCCCGCTTCCGACCCGTTTGTCATGAGACCACTTGGCACGATATCCGGGCGGAGGAACACCCATGATCTCCCATACCGTCACCGGACGGGACCGGAGGGGAAGATCACGAGGACGTGTCAGTCACGATCTCCCGTATGACTCCTGCCGAGAGCCCAGGAGCACCCACATGTCGGCTCGCACAGAAACAATGCCGCACACTCCAGTCAACTCCGCAAACCGAACACAGCAGGCTGGTCAACTAAAGATCCGAGAGTCTTTTGTGGTTAATTTTCCCAAATGATAGGAAATTTAACTTATGGGCGAGAACTCTCTGGAGACCTGTCACCTCGTTCGGCTTCGTTACAATGTTCAACGCCCAGATCACCTCAGAGGGCGAGCCTCTCGACGATGAAGCATCAGCCCGCTGACCAACTAAAGATTTTCGCCCCCTTCCCTGCTTAGAACCGCAGGACAGCAGGTGTCGGCCCCGCGCCCGCGGGGGTGTTCCCGCACTCGGCGGCACGAATCGCCCTATGGTGGGGTCAGCCCTGCGCCTGCGGGGGTGTTCCCTTCCACGACGAGCTACTCAAGGCCATCGAGCAGTCGGCCCCGCGCCTACGAGAATGCTCCGCGTGGTGGCGGCACCTTTGGGTGACCGGCCCGGTCGGCCCCGCGCCTGCGGGGATGGCACCTGATTCACCATGACACGTAGCTTGTTACCGGCGTCGGCCCTGCGCCTTCGGGGATGGTCTGGGTCACCCCGAGGTGGTTGGAGGCTCCGGACGTGACCCCGCATCGGAGTAGACGTGGTGGCGGCCCGGGTCGACGCTGGGCGCGGGGAGGCGGCGGTAGTTGTAAGCCTCGGCCCAGGTGATCAACGTGAGCTCCGCAGCGAGATCACGTTAGCCGCCGGGTCCGATGCTTCGAGGACGAAACGAGGACGACCCGCTCAACTCATTCCTTGATCTGGGAAACGATGCCCAGGGAGCGAAGCTCCTCGTCGAGATGACGGACGTGCTTGTTGCCCGCCCATGGCTGGAGCCGGGTACGCGCCTGCCGTACGGAGTCGGCGAGCTGGCCGGAACTGTGCGAGCTGCTGAGGTGAGCAGCACCCCGGATCTTGTCGACGGCGGCGAGGATCTCACGCTTCCGGGTGAGCGCCTCGGCGTAGTACAGCAGGGCCTCGCCATGAGCGATCTTGCGGGTCACGGGAATCGCCAATGCCTTTTCCGCCGAGTCGATCGCATCGGCGAGGCGTCCCCAGGCGAGCATGCAATAGGCGGTGTTCCGTTGCACTCCGATGGGTGTCCACCAGTAGAGATAGGAAGGATCGGCCTCGCTTCTCGGCCGACTGACCAGTTGAAGGGAACGGGCGAGGGCCTGCTCGCTCTCCCGGACGCTTCCGGAGCGGGCCAGCACACGGGCCATGTCTATGGCGTGCAGCGATCCGAGAAGAGCGCTCGGACTCCGCCGTACCCAGCCCTCAGCGGCGTAGATGTGGTCGAGAGCCCGACCTGTCTGTCCTTGGCGCAGGAGCATGCTGCTCAGGCAGGTGTGCAGATAGGCGATCAGGGTGGGATCGGCGATCTGATGCGCGGCCTCCAGCGCCTCCCGGTAGCGACGCTGCGCTCCCGCGTAGTCCATCAGGTCGTAATGGAGATATCCGGCGAGCTGGCTGAGCTGGGCGTAGGCGTGGGTGAGGCGGTCGCGCAGCGCGGGGAGCAGGGTTTCGCCGTGCAGTAGACCTGCGACCAGCTCGCGCTGGGCGTCGACCACGGGAAGCACGGCCTCGGGGCCGAAGTCGTCGTCCAGGCGGCGGCACCGGGCGGTCAGCTTCTCGATCACCTCGACTGTCCCGGCGTCCACGCGACCGGAGGTGCGCACTACCGCCACCAGCCGGTCCTTCTCCGGTGGGGAGAGGTGGCGCAGCAGGGCGACGGCGGGGGCGCCGCCCATCGCCAGGGCGAGCTCGAACAGCAGATCCCGTCGTCTCACGTCGGCCTCCTCGGCTCTGAGGGCGCGAAGCAGGGCGGCGCAGTCCTTGCGCGTCAGGACAGCGGGAACCGTACCGCTCGCACGCACCGCTTCTGGCTCCATGCTGGCACGAGTGGCCCTCTCGCTCGGGGTGTGGCGAGACCTCCGGGAATCGAGGTGACGGTGATCCGTACGGTCGATGAGATCGCGGTCGTTCGGGTTGTAGGAGGCGTACGTCTCATCGGTGACCAGACGTCGAGCGGTGGTGTGGTAGATCTGCGCGAAGATCGCCAGCGCCCTGGCGTTGGGGCGCCGCTCCGAGTCGGGCCATCCTTCGAAGACGTAGAGCCTGGGTACGCGCATCGCCGCCGTACCGGCCGGGTCCAGGTCGTTGTAGGCGGCCACGGCCTGCGCGCCGGTGAGTCCGTTCGCGTACCGGTGCAGCTTCAGCGGGCTGACATCGTGATGGAGCGTGAAGATGTCCGCGATCTGGTCGAAGCTGAAGCCCTTGGCCCGCAGCAGCTCGCTGTGCTTCCTGCAGTCGATCATGATGTGGTAACCGTCCCTGGACATCGTCATCAACCCCCGGCGTACGATGCAGACCAAGCTTTGGTCACGGATAGTACATGACCAACCACGGAAAGACAGAGAATCGGGAATTCGAAAAGCGGGACCGCGGGAAGGGAAATCGCCTGTCCCTGGCCGTACGGACGGCGCCCCGGTCAATAATCGGGATCCCTCCGGTCGAAAAACCGGGGATCTTCTTCATGGGCACCTCGCGCCAGGGTTCGGTTTTATGCGTCAACCTTTCGGCTACGGCCACGAGCGGCTTCACCCGCCCATCGACTCGAACCCGCATCTCGGCTTCCCCGCCGAGAGCACATCGGCCACGATCTCACTTCCTGGGGGCGGACAGGCCACCACCCCGGCTCGGCCACGCCCTACCGGTCACCTGGTCTGGGCGAGATCCTTCTCCGGTACGCCGGACCAGGTGGCCCAGGCCCGCAGGCTCGTCCGTTTCCTGCTCGCCGACACCCCCTGCGCCGACGATGCCGAACTGATTGTGTCCGAGCTGGCCGGCAACGCGCTGCGCCACAGCCGCAGCGGCGACGCGGGCGGCTCCTTCACCGTCGAGGTCGTACTGGACCGCGCGTCGTTCGTGCGGCACGGGGGCGAAGCGACCGGCATCCTCATCACCGTGCACGACCAGGGCGGAAACGGTGTCCCGTGGTTCCGCGGGGAGCATCCGCCGGACACGGACGAGGAGAACGGCCGTGGCCTGGCGACCGTCGCGGCCCTCGCCACCCGCGTCGGCTACCAGGGTGGCCCCACGCTCGGTCACCGAGTCTGGGCCTATCTCTCGGCGCGAGGAGACCTCGCGACGCCCCTGGGAATCGACTCTGATGCGCCGCGACTTTGCAAGACCCCCAGGGAATCCACTCAGGAAACTAGTCCCGCAAATGGCCTGTCTCGTTGAAGATCTCGGACTTGGAGTCGCGCCACACCGAGAGCGAGGCGTTGCCGACCGGGCCGGACGCCTCGACGGAGTCGATCGGGACACCCTCGATCACGTGCTTGAACATCAGCACGACGGAGTCGTGCGCGACGACGAGAATGCGGCGGCCGGCGTGCCCGGCACGCAGTTCCTCGACCACCTCGCGGATCCGAGCGGCGAGGTCCGGGAAACTCTCCCCCTCCGGGGGCCGGAAGCCGCCGTACAGACGCGCGACCAGGTTCTCCGACTCGTCCGGAAACCTCTCCCTGATCGCGAACGCGTTCATCCCCGACCACCGCCCCATGTCGTGGTCCCTGAGTCTCGGCTCCAGCCGGACCTCGGGGTCCGCGTCCAGCTCGGCGGCGACCAGCTCCCAGGTCCGCACGGTCCTGAGGTACGGCGAGCACAGGACGAGTTCCGGCGGATCCCCCGCCGCCAGGTGCCGCCCCAGCCTGGTGGCCTGCTCCCTGCCGAGCGGGGTCAGCTCGGTCTCGGAATCGGGGCGGCCCAGGACGACCGCCCTGCCCGCGTGAAAAGCCTCCTCGAAGGCCAGGTTGGACTCGCTCTGGCCATGTCGAACCACAGTGATCGTCAGTGGCATTCTCGTATGAAAACACTTTCTCGATCAGTGGGAAAGAAACGCCGGACACGAAACGAGCCGGGGCCCGCACCTTGGAAAGGTGCGGGCCCCGGCCCGTGAAGTACAGGTGCTACTAGGCGGGGACGATGTTCTCCGCCTGCGGGCCCTTCTGGCCCTGCGTGACGTCGAAGGAGACCCGCTGGCCCTCCTGCAGCTCACGGTAGCCCTGGGCGGCAATGTTGGAGTAGTGGGCGAAGACGTCGGCGCCGCCGCCGTCCTGCTCGATGAAGCCGAAGCCCTTTTCCGAGTTGAACCACTTGACGGTTCCAGTTGCCATGATCATTCTCCTTCGAACAGGGGGCAGAGCCGGGATCCGCACCGCGCGGAACCCGCGTCGCCGCGATGAGCCCATCCGGAGATGACCGGCAAAACAAAAATGCACCTGAAGGGTTATCCGTCAGGTGCACACAAAGTTTCATGGGTACCACAACCGCAACTACGTCCAGGCTAGCACCTGCCCGGACCATCACACGAGTCCACCCCCGCCGCCGGGCCGCCGTCGCGACAGGCCCGGCGGACGGCGTGAGCGGGCGGGGATGGGCACCCTACGGAGCGTCACACGAGGTCCACCTCCGCGTACGGCAGGCCGCCAGAAAGGGTGGGGAAACCGGGGCCTCGGTCGAAGAAGGGCGCGTCGGCGGGGGCGAGGGTGCGCAGTTCCGCGCGGCGGGCCTCGGTGGCCTCGGTGTCCGCCTGGGGATCGTCGGGGGTGCCGCTCAGGACGACCCCGTAGTCGTCGCGGGCGCCCTCGGGTGAGACCTTGCCGTCGCGGACGTCGGCGGCCACCAGGGCGGGGTCGCGGTCCAGCGGGGAGCCCCAGCCGCCTCCGCCCGTGGTGCGGACCCGGATGATCTCGCCCGCGCGGACCGGGGAGTCGTCCACCAGGCCCTCCATCTCCTTCCCTTCGATCTCCACGACGAAGGGGCGCCCGGCCCGGCCGCCGTTCACGCCCCAGCAGGACAGGATCGAGCGGTCGGCGATGGACATGAACGAGGCGTCGCGGAGCATCCGCAGGTGCTTGTCGTAGCCGAGGCCGCCCCGGTAGAGGCCGGGGCCGCCGGAGTCGCGGGCCAGGCCGAGCCGTTCGACGCGGAAGGGCCAGCGGGACTCGGCGAACTCGACCGGGATGTTGCGCGAGTCGGGCACCACGTGGATGGTGTCCTCGCCGTCGGCGTACCATCGGCCGCCAGAGCCGCCGCCGAGGACCTCCCTCATCAGGTACGGGGTGCCGTCGAGGCCGTCGCCGTAGACGCCGGTGTAGCGGATGGTCTCCTGGTCGGCGGGCATCCGGCCGCCGGTCGCCTTGGCCAGCACCCCGGCCAGCACGCCCAGCAGGCGCAGGATCACGAAGGTGCGGGCGTTGGTGGGGGCGGGGAAGATCGGGGTGAGCAGGGTGCCCTTCTCGGGGAAGCGCATCTCGATGAGGGGGACGACGCCCTCGTTGACGTCGAGTTCGGCCATCCGCTCGGGGGTGTCGGCCAGGTTGCGCAGGATCGGTGCGAGCCACTTCTTCAGGAAGACCCCGTCGGCGTAGTCGCCGGCGTGGTTGATCGGACCCTTGGCCTGCGGGGAGGTGCCGGTGAAGTCGATCACCAGCGGCACCGGCGCGGAGTGGTCGACGGTGAGGGTCATCCGCTGAGTGTGCAGGCGGGGGGCGTCCACGCCGTCGTGTTCGGCGTAGTCCTCCCAGACGTGGGTGCCCTCGGGGATCTTGGCGAGCAGTTCCCTGCGGAACGTCTCGGTGGTGTTGGAGATGATCGCGTCGAAGCACGCCTCGACCGCCTCACGCCCGTAGCGGTCGAACAGCTCTCCCAGCCGCCGCGCGCCCATCAGGCAGGCCGAGCACTCGGCGTCCAGGTCTCCGGCGAGGGAGTCGGGCATCCGGGAGTTTCGCGTCATGATCGTGAGTGCCGCCCGGTTGGGTACGCCCTCGTCCCATAGTTTGATCGGCGGGACCATCAGTCCCTCCTCGAACACGCTGCGCGCGTTGCTCGGCATGGAGCCCGGTACGGCCCCGCCGATGTCGTCGTGGTGGCCGAACGCCTGGACGAAGGCGACGACCTGTCCTTCGTGGAAGACCGGGACCGTCACGCACAGGTCGGGCAGGTGGCCGATGCCGCCCTCGGACAGGTAGACGTCGTTGTGGAAGAACACGTCGCCGGGCTTCATCTCGTCGATCGGGAAGTCCCGCACGATCGGCTGGACCAGCGCCGAGTAGGACCTGCCGGTCAGCTTGCGCAGCCGTACGTCGTGGATGCCCGCGCGGAAGTCGTGCGCGTCGCGGATCATGGGTGAGCGGGCGGTGCGGGCGATCGCCGTCTCCACCTCCATCTCCATCGAGGCGAGGGTCCCTTCGACGATCTCCACCAGTACCGGGTCGGCCCCGCTCGTAGGCCGCCCGCCCGTGCTCGCCGGTCGCTCACCGCTCACCGTTCCTCGCTCGTCCGCGATCGTCGGCCGATCCGCGTCATGCACGGCGTACCTCCAGGTTTCCGAACTCGTCCATGGTCGCGGTGAAGCCGGGGTGGAGCGGCAGGGTGGAGCCGTACTCCTCGATCACCGCCGGGCCGGTGATCCTCGCTCCGGCGGTCAGGTCGCGGCGGCGGTGGATGGGGGCGCTGCCCCACTCGTCGTAGAAGACCTCGCGGGAGGCGGTGGGCTCGGGTCGCGGGTCGCCGTGGGGTCTGCGTCCGATGGAGGGCCGGGTGATCGGGCCGATGCCGGAGACGCGGAGGTTGACCCACTCGACGCCGTGCCGGGGGTCGTCGCGGTAGCCGTATCCGTAGAGTTTGCGGTGCTCGGTGTGGAAGCGGTCCAGCACCTCGGCCCGCCATGCCTCGTCGAGCGGTCCTGCGGGGGCGGGCACTCTCACCTCGTAGGCCTGGCCGTTGTAGCGCAGGTCGGCGCTGCGCGCGTAGACGTGCGCGTCGACGGGGAAGCCCTCGCGGTCCAGGGCGGAGGCGGCCTGTCCCTCCAGGTCGCCGAAGATCTCCTCGGCGTCCTTCAGGGAGAGGTCGCGGGTGACGAAGGTGCGTACGTAGTCGTTCTTGACGTCCACGGTGAGCAGTCCGAAGGCCGAGACGTTGCCCGGGTCCGGCGGGACGATCACCAATGGCAGGCCGAGGATGTCGATCAACCGGCAGACCAGCAGCGGTCCCGAGCCGCCGAAGGCGACCATGGGGAAGTCGCGTACGTCCAGGCCGCGTTTGACGGTGATCTGGCGGATGGCGTTCGACTGGTTGAACGCGCTGATCTCCAGGATGCCCGCCGCGGTCCGTTCCGGGGTCAGGCCGATCTTGCCGGCGAGTGCCTCGATGCCCTCGCGGGCGGCGTCGGCGTCGAGCGGGATCTCCCCGCCGAGCAGGTGCGGCGGGACCCGGCCGAGGAAGACGTGCGCGTCGGTGACGGTGACCTCTGTGCCGCCCCGGCCGTAGCAGAGCGGGCCCGGGTCGGCTCCGGCCGATCGGGGCCCGACCTTGAGCGTGCCCTCGGGTGAGATCCACGCGACGGAGCCGCCGCCAGCGCCGACGGTCACGATGTCGATCATCGGGATCTTGCAGGGGTAGCGGCCGATGCTGCCCTCGGTGGTGAGGGATGGTTCGCCGTCGACGACCACCGCGACGTCGGTCGAGGTGCCACCGCCGTCCAGGGTGATCACCGAGGGATGTCCGGCGGTGGCGGCGATGAGGGCGGCGCCGAGCGCGCCCGCGGCCGGTCCTGAGAGCACGGTGGTGATCGGCTGGTGCACGACTTCGGCCGCGGACAGCACGCCGCCGTTGCTCTTCATGACGGAGAACGGCATGCCGCTCCCCCTCTCCGCGCTTCCCTTCTCAGCGCTTTCCTTCTCCGCACTTCCCTGCCGCGTGCTTTCCTCCGGGCTTCCCGTACGCGCGTTCCCCGCCGCCTCCAGGCGTTCGGCCAGGTTCGCGATGTAGCGGCGCATGGTCGGTTTGACCGCCGCGTCGACGAGGGTGGTGACCGACCGCTCGTACTCGCGGTATTCGCGCAGCACGTCGCACGAGAGCGAGACGACGGCGTCCGGGTGCTCTCTTTCGAGGACCTCTCGCATGCGCTGCTCGTGGGCGGGGTTGGCGTACGAGTGCAGGAAGCACACGCCGATCGCGGTGATGCCGCGGTCGCGGAACCAGCGGGCCGCCGCGACGGCCTGCTCCTCGTTGAAGGGCCGCACCTCCGCTCCGGTGTGGTCCAGGCGTCCGCCGACGGCCCTGATCCGGTGCACCGGGACGATGCGGGGTGGTTTCACCCAGAAGTAGGAGTTGCCGTAGCCGTCCGGCACGCTCTGGCGGGCGATCTCCAGGATGAACTCGAAGCCTTCGGTGGTGACGAAGCCGAGGTCGGCGATGCGGTCTTCGAGGAGTTGGTTCGTGGCGACCGTGGTGCCGTGCACGACGGCGGAGACGGCCTCCATCGTCACGTCCTCGGCGCCGGCCGCCTTACGCAGGACTTTTCGCACCCCCTCCATGAACCCGTCGGCCGGGTTGGCCGGGGTGGAGGGAGTCTTGGTCGTGGTGATCTCACCGGTCTGTTCGTCCACCGCCACCACGTCGGTGAACGTGCCTCCGGTGTCGACCCCGATACGGACGCTGCGCATGCCCCCGTGTCTACCCAGTCCCGGCGAGTCCACAAATCGGCGGACCCTGCCGAAGCTGTGGCCGTTCCTTGTGCAGTGTTGGCGGCAGGTGGCGTGGCAGGCGACCTCTCCGGAGACGCTCCCACCCGGGAAGCGGCCTCACCGACGACGACGCTCCCGCCCCGGAGACGGCCTCGCCGTCACGGGCCGGGAGGGTCGAGGGGTGGGCTCTAGCGGCGGCGGGGGCCCATGGTGGTGTTGATCACCGCGTCGGCGTCGTGCGCGTGGATCTTGGCGGCGAGGCGGATCGCCATCTCGTTCGTACGGCGCAGTTCGGCCTCGACCCGGTCCTTGCCGGACTGGCCGACCTGCACGCCGAAGTAGGCGCCGATGATGGCGCCGGAGACGCCGACGAGCCCGGCGAACGGCGCGGCGGTGTCGCCGGCGCGCATCGCGATCACCACGAAGCCGATCAGGATGACCAGGAGTCCCACGATGACGACGTAGAACCCGTATCGCCAGCGGGCCGCCTCGGCCTGGGCGGCGACGGCCTCGTCCTCGGTCATCATCGCCGCGAGGGCCGTGGGTATCTCGGCGGTCTCCGCGCTGGAGGGGCCTGAGGTCACGACGGCCGGGGTCTTGCCGTGGGGTGGAGCGGAGTTGTTGGTGGTCGTCACAGATTCTCCCACTTTTCGATAGACCAAAAGGAATCTCCCATGGTTTTCGCCGTCAAGCCAAGTCAGACCATGTCAGGTCTTGTCGGGACTTAGTCGGGGCGTGGCCGGCGCTTGTCGGCCGGGGACCCCCCACCCCTACCAGGACATCATCTCCCCAAACGTCCTGATACACCGCGCGGCTCAGTGTCGCGCGGAGATAGCCCTCTTTTCTGAAGGATGTAAGAAAACGAGCCATCCATGAAACATCGCGATCACGATCCGTCTGCGGCGTACTAAACCACGGTCAGACGAGATACAAGAGATCTACTACTCTCGTCCGGCTCCCAGAGGTATCTGTGACGAAGCTCCTCCGGCTCCTCGTGGCCCCGCTGTCCGCCGTCGTCCTCCTCACCACCGTGTTCTCGGCCCCCGCCCGCGCCGACACCGACCCCGTTCTCGCCGCCCAGTGGCAGATCGCGTGGAACACCTACAGGTTCTACGAGTGCCTCACCGCTCCCCTCCCGATCACGGGACGCGGCCAGGCCAAGCGCGACGTCTCGATTGAGATCGACGCGCCGGTGGAGCACGTGTTCGACGCCTACTCGAATATCAACAACCACCTCGGCGCGCACTCGTTCCTGCAGCGGGTCGTCACCCACGCCGACCGGACCGACGCCGGGGTGCGCTACGTCAACTTCACGGCCGTGGAGAACATCCCGGTCGCCGGACTGCCCGTCACCGTCAACACGCACGCGCAGCAGCGCATTCACCGCGACGCCCTCTACTACGAGACCGACACCTGGACGCTGCCGAACGTCGTCACGCACCAGAAGATCGTCTTTCACGACCTGGGCGACGGACGGACGCGCGTCACCGAGCATCTCACCTTCGAGGCGAGCATCCTGCTCCTCGACTTCACCGTGACGAACGGTGTCTCCTCCCACCAGGCGACGCAGGCGGGTCTCAAGGCGGCGATCGAGAGCGGCGAGCTCTGACCCACCGGCCGAGGGAGGCTCGCCCGCCGGGGATGGCGAGCCTCCCTCGGCCGGCCCCGGCCCCCTTCTGGGCCCGTTCCCCCGGGCGCTCCGGAGGCTTCCGCCCGGCGAGGCCGCGAACGGTCCCACCGGGCGAGGCGGGAGACGCCGTACGCCCCGGCGGCAGCCGAGAGCGGCGAACCGATCGTCAGGGGCGGAGATCGCGGAGCGTGGCCGGGGCACTAGGCTGGCGCCCCGTGACCGAATTGTCTGCCCTCTCCGCCGTTCCCACCGGTTCCCGGGACGGAGTGCTGCGCTTCTACTTCGGCCCGATGGACTGCGGCAAGTCCACGCTGGCCCTGCAGATGAACTACAACCACGGCCGCCAGGGCAGGCGCGGGCTGGTGCTCACCAAACACGACCGCTCGGGCGCCCCGCAGGTCACCAGCCGGATCGGCCTGGGCAGCGAGGCCGTCGAGGTCGTCGACGACCTCGACCTGGTCGCCCTGGTCCGCGCGCACGAACCCATCGACTACGTCATCTGCGACGAGGCGTGCTTCTACACGGTCGCCCAGATCGAGCAGCTCGCCGATCTCACCGACGACCACGGCATCGACGTCTACGCCTTCGGCCTCGCCTCGGACTTCCGCTCGCAGATGTTCCCCGCCGCCCAGCGGCTGTTCGAGCTGGCCGACGAGATCAGCCGCCTGCAGGTCGAGGTGCTGTGCTGGTGCGGGCGCCCCGGGCGCCTGAACGCCCGGGTGGTCGGCGGCAGGATGGTCCGTACGGGTGAGCAGGTCGTCATCGGCGACACGGGCGCCGATCCGATCCGCTACCAGGTCCTGTGCCGCCGCCACCACCGCTCCGGCGAGCTCGGCCTGCCCGGCTGACCTCTCCGCCGGGCAGGAGAAAAACCATCAGACCGGGCAGTAGCCCTCGTCGTCGCAGGCGTCGCCACCCGCCGTCGCGGCCTTCACGGCCCGCGCGGCCGGGGACTGGCCGGTCCGCTCGGCGACCTCCTCCAGAGCCGCGAGCAGGGTGTCCTCCGGCTGGGCTCCGGAGACGGCGAACTGGCCCTCGAAAAGGAAGAGCGGCACCGAGCTGACACCGATCGCGCGGGCCTGGGCCAGCTCCTCCTTCACCGCCGCCACGCCGTCCTCCCCGTCCAGGTCGGCCTGTACGCCGATCTCCTTGGCCAGCCCGGCGAGAACCTCCCGGGAACCGATGTCGAGACCGTCGGTGAAGTGGGCGCGGAAGAGGGCGTAGAGCGCCTCCTCCCCCTTGCCCTGCTCCCCGGCGAGCTGGATGAGGCGGTGCGCGTCGAGGGTGTTGGCCTGGATCGCATGATCGAAGTCCAGCACCAGCCCGTCCTCGGCGGCGACCCCGGACACCCTCGCGAACATCTGGGCGGCCTGCTCGGCCCCGCCGAACTTCGCCGCCGCCCAGGTTCGCGTGAGCTCGCCGCTGGACTTCGCGTCCGGAGCGAGCTGGAACGGCCTGAACTCGACCTCCACCTCACCGCCCTTGGCCCGGTAGCGCTGCACGGCACGAGCGAAGCGGGTGTGGCCGATGTAGCACCAGGGGCAGACGACGTCTGAGTAAATTTCAACCTTCACACAACGCTGCAACCGGTACGGGGGGCCGCTGATTCCGCTGATTCGTCCCGTCATCCGGGGACGCGGGCCGCGCGACGGGATGAGGGGCGGCGCCGGACGGGGTGTTCACGCCCGGCGGGGCGGGGTCAGTACGGCAGCAGCCTTCCCGACGGGGTCCGCAGGTCCAGCAGGCCCTTGATGGGGCGTCGCGGTCGCCTGCGGATCCGGATCTGACGCATCGTTCGGGACTCCTTCGTGTGCGTGCGCGGGCATGGCCCGCTTTTCTCCTCGCGTACCGCCGTCCGAGCGGCGCGAGTCGTGCGTGTCGTTCACGGGGAAGAAGCGTCCTCTCGCGTCGGGTGAGCCGGGTCCCCGAAAGCCCTCTTACCCCTCTCACGCCGCTGAACCACCGGAACGCCTGTCGGCCAGTTCGAACCAGCTGACCTTTCCCATGGGCGTGCGGTCGCTGCCCCACCGGTCGGAGAGCAGCTCCAGCAGCTGCAACCCGCGCCCTCCCTCGTCGTCCTCGTGGGCGTCGCGTGGGATGGGCGGGTCGGGATTGGCGTCACCCACCTCACAGCGCAGCGTTCCGTCCCGGTAGGAGATGGTGAGCCGGATCGGTCCCCACGCGTGGCGCAGCGCGTTGGTGACGAGCTCGCTGACGAGCAGCCGGGCGACCTCGCTCTGGCCGTCGATTCCCCACTGGGCCAGCCGGCCGCCGATCAGCCACCGGGCCCTGGGTACCGAGGCCGCGACGGGGAAGAGCGGCCAGGACGCTCTCTTGGGGCGGGGGCGCGGCAGCGGGACGGCGGCCACGAAGAGGGCGAGATGGGCGAACAGTCTCATGCCGACCTCCCGAAAAGCCCTCGATGGACGGGAACGCTTCCGTCTCCCGGCGACAGCGCCCTGACACGCACCCGCGCCTCCCGCCTCCCGCCTCTCAGCGGCCCTCGGCGGTCCCTCGGCACGGCCGGTTCGCGGCGGACGGTTCCGACCGTAACCGGGAAACTCCGTCGTCGACCGCATTCATCCGTTCTATGACCCGTACATGGTGTGGGATCTTCCAGCACACTCCCCGAACGAACGCGCCGTTGATTTTGTCGCCATTTATGTATCGATTTATCTGTATTTACACCCAGGTGTATTGAGGGTCGACAGATACACGGTCTTGTCCTGGTAGAGCATTCTTTGCGATGCGGAATTCTCCGCACGCCGGGTAAAGCTCGTCTCCCTCACGACCCGCCGGGGACGAGGAAACTAGGGGGTGTAGATGACGGACCAGGGGCGGGGCGTAGGCGACGGTGACGTCCCGGACGCCACCCGTGGTGTCCCTGCGGCGTCCCGGGTGAGGACCTCGGTGGCCAGGGTGGCGAACCTGGCGGCGGCGGGGTGCGCCGACCGCTCCGGCCAGACGACGTGGATCCCTCGGACGAGGGGGTTACCGGCGAGAGGGCGCCAGACCAGGCGGGGTTCCCTGCGGGCTATCGCCTCCTGCTCGAACGCCACCCCTTGCCCGGCCAGCACGAGCCCCAGCAGGAACTCCGGGTTGCGGGCGTGCTTAAGGCGTACGGGTGAGAAACCCCCGGCGCGGCAGACATCGAGCATCCGGTCGTACCACGCCGAGGAGGTCTCGCGAGGAAAGACGACGAGGTCGTGCCCGGCGAGGTCGGCCAGCGCGATCTCCCACGGCCGCCCCCTCGGCCGTCGCGTCTCCGGCCGCGAGCCCGGCTGCGGGTCCGGCCTGGAGTTCGCCCCGCTTCCGGCCTCCGGCCGGGAACCGAAGACGGACCCGGGGTCCTGTTGCGGCCATGGATCCTGCTCCGGCTCGGGTCGCGAGCCCGGCCGCGTCAGTACCAGGGGGGAGGTACGTGGCAGCACCACGCCCAGCGGGACCTCCACGACGGGGCCGGACCGCAGACCGGGAACCTCGACGGGGTGGTGCACGAGACCCGCGTCGAGGCGGGCGGAGGCCAGGCCGCGCAGCTGTTCCGGGGTGGTGAGTTCGTGGAGTTCCAGGTGCAGTCCCGGCGTCTCCTCCCCGACATGTCCCAGCAGGGCGTGCAGCGTCACGGCCGGCATCTCCGGGGGCACCCCGACGCGCAGAGTTCCCAGCTCACCGTCGGCGGCCTGGCGCATCGTCGTCCGCAGCCGCTCCTCACCGGCCAGGAACCGTCCGGCCTCCCCGACGAGGAGCCGTCCCGCCATGGTGAGCTCGATCTGCCGGCGCGAGCGGTCGAACAGCTCCGCGCCGAGCTCGCGCTCCAGCCTCTGGATCGACTGGCTGAGCGGAGGCTGCGCGATGCCCAGCACCTCCGCGGCACGGCCGAAGTGCAGTTCTTCCGCGACGACGAGGAAGTGCCGCAGATGCCGGGTGAGGTCCACGGCGTCACGATAGGCGATCGCCCACGGCCCCGCGCACCCGCGTCGCGCCGCAGGTCAGAACAGGCTTCCGGCGGCGGGTCCGGGAAGGCTCAGGGCTCCGGTGGCTGGTCCCGGAGACTTCCCGGCGCGAGCACGGGCAGGAACCCGGCCGCAGGCTCCGGCGTGCTTCCCGGGGCGAGCGCGAGCGGGAACCCGGTGGCGGGTCCCGGCGTGCTTCCCGGGGCGAGCACGGGCGGGAACCCGGCGGCGGGTCCGGACAGGGGCGCGGGACTGGATAGCGTGGCGGGCATGTCGCCAGAGGAACGGATAGCAGAGATCTTCGCGTCCGCGGGGGTGGAGGGGCACCTGCACGCGCTGGACATCGCCGAGGGCCGTGAGATCGCCGTACGCGCCGACGAGCAGGTCGTGATCGCCTCGATCTTCAAGGTGCTCCTCGTCCTGGAGTTCGCCCGTCAGGCGGCGGCAGGCCAGCTCGACCCCGCCGAGCGGGTTCTCGTGACGGCGGAGGACAGGCTCGGCGGGTGGGGCACCGCCGGATGCGCGGACGACGTGGAGATGTCGCTGCGTGATCTCGTCCACTTCGCCGTACAGGTGAGTGACAACACCGCCGCCGACCTGCTGATGCGGAGGATCGGCCTGGACACCGTGCGGATGCTCGCCGCGGAGCTGGGACTGGAGCGCACGCGTGTGATCGGCGGGCCCAGGCAGGTGCTGGAGTCGATGTTCGCGGACGTGGGGGCGCGGGACGACGCCGAGTTCGCGCGGATCTTCCCGACGCTGTCCCCAGAGCGGGTTCGGGGGCTGCGGGTCCTCGACCCCGATCGCACGACCTCCAGCACGGCGCGCGACGTGACCGGGCTGCTCGGACTGATCTGGCGCGACGAGGCGGGGCCGCCGGAGGCGTGCGCGGCCGTCCGCGACTACCTGACACGACAGATCTTCTGGACGCGGATCGCCTCGGGTTTCCCGCCGGGTACGCGGGTGGCGGCCAAGACGGGGACGCTGCCGAGCCTGCACATGGAGGCCGGGGTCGTCGAGTATCCCTCCGGGGAGAGTTACGCGGTGGCGGTCTTCGCCCGGAGCGGTGAGTTGCCCACCCGGCGTCTCGACGTCGACCTGGCGATCGGCCAGGCCGCGCGGACCGCCGTCGACGCGCTGCGAGCCGGGTGAGCCCTGCCCGCCGACGCGTCGACGAGCCCGCGTCGACGAGCCCCTCAAGTCCCGCCGACACGAGTTCCGGCGACGCGCTGACGAGCCCGGCGACTCCCGCCGCCGGCACATCGCGGCCGAGGCGGCTTCTGCCGCCCCGAGGGCCGCCGGGACCCCGTTTCACCTGCTCCGATACGTGTTCGCCTATGGGAGGCGACGGTCGCGAATCTTGGACGCGGCCGGTGCGGCGATGGTTGGGTCCTCATCGGGCCGCACGCGGCCGACGGTCGTCCCCGGGATGCCTGGACGACGGCCGTATGTTCACACGCACCCAAGGGGAGACATGTCCCGATTTGATCGAAGAGGTTTCCTGCGTACCGCGACGGCGGGGGCCGTGCTGGCACCGATGGCCGGAACCCTCCTGTCCCCGTCCCCCACCGGGGCCGCGACCCCGCGTCCGAGTGGCCAGAGTGGTCAGGGTGGGAAGAAGACCTCCGCGACGTTCCGCTGGCTCGGCACGTCGGGCTGGCGGGTGGATGTGGGATCGTCGACGCTCCTCGTCGACCCGTACGTGACCCGGTTCGACACCGGTCTGGCGGCGGGTAAGTTCGATCCCGCCACATCGCTCAAGGTCGACACCGGGGCCGTCCGCAGGCACACGGGCACCCCACAGGTGGTGCTGGTGACGCACGCGCACTGGGACCACTTCAACGACGTCCCGCACATCGCGACCTCGACCGGGGCGCGGGTGGTCGGCACCGCCACCACCTGCAACCTGGCCCTGGCGTACGACGTGAAGGACAGCCTGCTCAGCCCGGTGAAGGGCGGAGAGGTCCTGGACTTCGGCGACTACGTCGTCGAGGTGGTGGCGTCGCTGCACAGCCGCAACGCCAACTACTCCATGCTCTTTCCCGGTGTCCGGCTGACCAGGCCGAAACGCAGGCCGAAGAACATCTCCGAGTTGCCCGAGGGCGACACCCTGGCGTTCCAGGTGACGGTCAAGGGCGGTCCTTCGGTTTTCTTCATGGGAGGCAGCGACTTCGTCGAGCGTAACCTCAGCGGTCTCGCCCCGGACGTCGCGATGATTCCCACCACCTCCTCGTCGTCCACGTACGACTACGTGCCGCGCCTGCTGAAGGCCCTGGACATGCCGGGGGTGGTCGTGCCGGTGCACTGGGACAACTTCGAGGTGGCTCTGCGCAACCCTCCTCAGGCCGACGAGAAGTCGAAGAAGAGCCTCGCCGAGTTCGTCGCTGCGGTGCGCAGGGTGAGCCCCACGACGAAGGTCGTGATCCCGGACTATCTGACACCGCACACCTTCGGCTGACGTCCGCGTCAGGAGACGGAGGCGATCTCCTGCAGGCGGGCGGCCAGTTGCTCGGGCTCGCCGTCGACCAGGGCGGACACCCCGCGCCACCAGGCGAACCACTCGCCGCTGCGCCACATCCAGTCGATCCGCTCGATGGAGGCGACGACATCGCCCCTGTCGCGCCACACCTCACCGGCCTGCTCGGCGGAGGCGCCGTGGCGCAGCGCCCAGGTGTGCAGGGCCGCGGCGGCCTCGGCGTCGACCGGCCGCTCGTACGGGTCGGGGTGCTCGTCCAGCCGGTGGGGGCCGAGCCCGGCGGCGACGCCCCAGCTCCACTGGGCCTCGGCGGGGCGGGAGTAGCGCAGCGAGTCGAAGTCGAGGTTGGAGCCGAGCTCGTCGTCGGGACGGCGCAGGACCACGGCGTCGAGGCGGCCGCCGGCGTCGAAGGAGACCACGACCCGCTGGCCGGGGTGCGCGTCCTTGGGCAGCTCGACCCGGTCCTCGGCCTGCCAGGAGTTGAGGTCGGTGACGGCGGCCGGACGACCCCAGGCCTCGTCGGCCGCGTCGTCGGCGATCCAGGCGGCGAGCATCTCCAGGACGGTCAGGTCGGTCCACGGGTCGATCGCCGTGGAGGTCCGAAGCGCCTCGTCGGGCGCGGGCAGCTTGTCGCCGCGCTCCTGGTGCCACCACCGCTCGCCGAGCTCGCGGGTGCCGACCAGCAGACCGGCGAGCGCGGCGAGTTCGGTGGACCTGCGGGTGAGGGGGGCGCCGCGCGCGAGCTCGACGGAACGCGCGACGCGGTCGGCGCCCAGCGCCGACCTCGCCTCGCTCAGCAGCAGGGCGGCGTCCGGCCGCTCCTCGCCCAGGAGATCACGGATCAGTCGTCTGGCCTCGGTCCTCGCGTCCTCCGCACGTGCATCACGCATACCGACACGGTACGCCGGGAGATCCTTAGGCGCGAGTGTCACCGTGCGGTACGGCCGTGCCGTCGTCCTGTGGCGACTCGGTGAGATGGGCGGTCCTTCCCACCACGTAGGCGGCGACCGCCGCCGTCACCACCTGGTAGACGGCGACCAGGACGATGACACCGGCGATCTTCCAGCTGGGGTCGCGCAGCCACATGGCGAGCAGGATGAGGTGCAGGCCGAGCACCTGGGGTTTGGTCGCCGCGTGCATGCGCGCCAGGGTGCCGGGGAACCTGACCATGCCGACCCCCGCCGCGAACGCCAGCGTCGCCCCCAGCAGCAGGCAGACGGCCGCGGCCACGTCCATCGCGGCGCTCACCGGGCACGTCCCGAGAAGAACCTGGCCAGCGAGACCGAGCCGACGAATCCCAGCAGGGAGAGCACCAGCAGCACGGGCAGCACGGAGTACTCCCGGTAGACGGCCGCCCCCGCACCGACCGCGCAGATGACGACGGCGGTGAGTACGTCCAGCGCGACGGCGCGGTCCAGCATCGTCGGGCCGCGCACCAGCCGGTAGAGCGTCATCGCCGCCGCGACGGCGAGCATCGCCAGAACGATCAGGTAAACCGTCGTCATCGCACCTCCTCCTGGTCCGCTCGGGTACCGAAGGCGGCCACGATGCGCTTCTCCAGCCGGGTCACGTCGTCCTGGGTGATCCGGCGGACCGTCTCCAGGTCGCCGGAGATGCCGAGCACGTGGAGCAGGAGCTTCTTGTCTTGGGTGTTCGCCTCCAGCACCAGGCTGCCCGGCAGCGCCGACAGCGCCACCGTCACCAGTACCACCATCGGCTCCGACGAGGTGCGCAACCTCACCTCGACGATCTGGATCGGCGGTGGTTTGCCCAGCCTCAGCGCCCAGAAGATCACTCGGGAGCTGGAGATCACCATGTCCCGCATGAAGCGGACGATGAACCACGCGATGCCGAGGGGATGGAACCGGATGCCGGTGTCCTGGAGCGGCAGGGGCATCAGCCACACGAGGAGCAGCCCGACCAGCAGGCCCCCGAGCACGTTGCCCACGCTCAGGTCGCCCCAGAGCATCAGCCAGATCAGCGTCAGCCAGAGCACCTGCGGCAGCGGCACGGGCCTGCCCAGCAGCTTCAGCACCGTGAACGCCGGACGGGACTCGCTCATCGCCCACCGCCGAGCACCGCGGAGATGTACGGTTCGCGGGCCAGGAGTTCTTCTGCGGCCCGCTCGGACAGGGCGTGCAGCGGACCGGCCAGGACGGTGAAGGACAGGGCGAGCGCCACCAGGGCGGCCGTGGAGGCGAACATGAGCTTCGGCAGGGTGACGGAGGTGACGATCGCCTCGTTCCCGTTCGTGACCGGCGCCCCCTTCGGCCCCTCTCCGTCACCGTTCTCCTGGGTCTCCAGCACGGTTCCCCCCTCGGTGACCATTCCCTCGGGCGGCACCCGCCAGAACGCCTTGTTCCAGGTCGTGGCCACCGCGTACAGGGTGAGCAGGCTGGTGACCAGTCCCCCCGCGACCAGGATCATCGCCATCGGGCTACCGTCGGCCACCCCGGCCTGGATCAGCCCGAGCTTGCCCAGGAAGCCTGATAACGGCGGGATGCCCGCCAGGTTCATCGCGGGCACGAAGAAGAGCACCGCGATGACGGGTGACAGTTTCGCCAGGCCGCCGAGTCTGTCCAGGGAGGTGGTGCCGGTGCGGCGTTCGATCATGCCGGTCACCAGGAACAGGCTCGTCTGCACGGTGATGTGGTGGGCCACGTAGAAAACGGCGCCCGCCATCCCCTGGGCGCTGAACAGGGCGACTCCGAACACCATGTAGCCGATATGGCTGACCAGGGTGAAGGACAGCATTCGTTTTATATCGCTCTGCGCCACCGCGCCGAGCACCCCGACGAGCATGGTCAGCAGCGCCGCCCACATCAGCAGGTTGCTCACCGGCCCCCAGGGGAAGAGCAGCGCCTCCAGGCGGATGATCGAGTAGACGCCGACCTTGGTGAGCAGACCGGCGAAGAGCGCCGTCGCGGGAGCGGGCGCGGTCGGATACGAGTCGGGCAGCCATGCCGACATCGGGAAGATCGCGGCCTTGACCGCGAAGACCAGCAGGAGCATCAGCTCGATCAGCAGCCTGATGTGCTCGGGCAGGACCGCGAACCGCTCGGCCAGCTGCGCCATCGACACGGTGCCCGTGGCGCCGTAGGTCACCGCGATCGCGACGAGGAAGAGCAGTGAGGAGGCGAGTCCCACCACCGTGTAGGTGGCGCCCGCCCGGATGCGGGACTCGGTCCCGCCGAAGGTGAGCAGCACGTACGAGCCGCCGAGCAGCATCTCGAACCCGACGAAGAGGTTGAACAGGTCACCGGAGAGGAAGGCGTCCGACACTCCGGCGACCATGATCAGGTAAGCCGGGTGGAAGATCGAGAGCGAGGCCTTGTAGTCCTGGTCCGCCCATGACTGGGAGAGGGAGTAGATCATCACGCAGAGCGTCACCGCGGAGGAGACCGCGAGCATCAGCGTGGAGAGCCGGTCGGCGACGAGCGCGATGCCGATCTGCGCGCTCCAGCCCCCGATATGGGCCACCAGCGGGCCGTCCTGGTCCGCCGCCCACAGCAGGATCAGCGAGACGACCAGCACCACCGCGAGCGTGCCCACGCTGATCAGCGCCTGGAGCTTGCGCAGCCTGCTGCCGATGGCCAGCTTGAGGCCGACGGCGAGCAGTGGCAGCACCACGGGCACCGGGATGAGTGCCTCCATCAGTCCTCCTCCCCCTCGAGCTCGGGATCCTGTGCCCTGGCCTGTCGCGCCCGGTCCTCCCGGATCGCGGCGCGCATCTGCCTGCGGGCGTCGCGCTGTCGGACGCGGAGCCGCTTGCGGATCTCACGCTCGCGCGCGGCCTGCTCGCGCTCTCTGCGGGCGAACTCGGCACGCACCTCACTGAGGCGGCTTTCCCGCTCCTCCTTGGAGAGGTCCTCGGCCTGCTGGGCCTCGGCGAACCGCTCGGCAAGCCGTTCCGCGGACAACTCGTCGTTCTTGTGCGCCTGCAGCCAGCGGCCCAGGTCGGCGTTGACGTCGAGGATCCGCTGCTCCAGTTCTTCGGCCTCCCTGCGTTCCCACTCGTTGTGTTCCTCCTCCAGCCGGGCCAGCTCGGCGCGCTGCTCAAGGACGAGCTGCTGGTAGGCCGCCTGACGGTCGAGTACGGCCTGGCTCAGCTCGCCCCGCCTGGCACGCAGCCGCACCCGGCGGTCCTCGGTGTCGTCCTGCACCTCGTCGGCTCCGGTGAGCTGCCAGGACCTGTGGATCATGCCGAGCAGGAAGGCGGTGACGCCCAGCGTGATGACGATGGCGGTGAGCACCATGACCTGCGGCAGCGGGTCGGCCATCCGCTCCGGCTCCGTCGTGCCCAGGATCGGTGGCGCTCCCGGCGGCCCGCCCACGGTGAGGATGAGCAGGTTCACCCCGTTGCTGAGCATGATGACGCCGGCGAGCAGCCGGACCAGGCTTCTCTCCAGCAGCAGCGTGACTCCCGCGGCCACGAGCACGGCGACCACCAGGAGCGGCACTACGGGCGCGGTCACCGGCTCTCCTCCTCGTCGATCTGCCGATCCAGCTCGGAGCCCAGGCTGCGCAGGATGTCCCGCACCATGCCGATCACCGTGATGTAGACGCCGATGTCGAACAGGAGCACCGTCGACAGGTGCAGCTTGCCGACCAGCGGGACGTACAGATCGGCGGCGAGCATGTCCAGCGCCCCTGCGCCCGCGACCAGCCCCACCAGCGCGGTGAGCGTGGACAGCAGGAGGCCCAGACCGATCAGCACCCCGGGGGCGGCCGGCACGGCGGCGGCCAGCTCGTGCCTGCCTCCGGCGAGATAGCGCAGGACCAGCGCGAGACCGGCCACGATGCCTCCGGCGAACCCGCCGCCCACCGCGCTGTGCCCGGTGAACAGCAGGAAGATCGAGACCAGCATCACGGTGTGGAAGGTCACCCTGGCGACGAACTCCAGGATCACCATCCGCTGTCCGGCGGGCTGGGTGTTCGCCAGCCAGTACGTCCTGGGCTTCTCCTCGTCGGCTCTCTGCTGCGGGGGCTGCGTCGCGTGCGCCCGGCTGCGCAGGAAGACCAGGCCGGTCATGCCGAGGGTGAGGACGACGAGGACGGAGCTCTCCCCCATGGTGTCCCAGGCTCTGATCTCGACGAGGAGCGCGCTCACGATGTTGGCGGCCCCCGCCTCCTGCGCCGCCTCGGCCATCAGCGTGCCGACCGGTATCGCCTGCCGCGCGTTCATCGCGAACATGCCGGCCCCGGCCACCACGAGACCGCTCACGATGCCGAGGGTGAGCCGCACGCCGAACGACAGCCGGCCCCGGTCCTCCCTCGGCCCGAGGGGAAGTCTCCGCAGCACCAGCACGAACACGACCAGGCTCAGCGTCTCGACGAGGAACTGGGTGAGCGCGAGGTCGGGCGCGCCGTGGACGAGGAAGAGCAACGCCGTGCCGTACCCCGTCAGGCCGGCCAGCAGCACGAGCACGACGTGCGAGCGCATCCGGAGCGCGACGGCCGCCGCGGCGACGATGAGCACGCCGATGACGGGCTGCTCGATGCGGTCCCAGACCACCATGTCCAGCCCGAGGTCGAATCCGGGGCCGTAGCTCAGTGAGAAGACCCCCACCGCCGCCACCGAGACGAACGCGATCGTGAGGTAGTCGGGCAGCGAGCCACGCTGGACGACGCCGGTCAGCTGCAGGGAGAAGCGTTCCAGCCCGCGGACCAGTGCCCAGTAGGACCGGCCGGAGTCGATCACGTGCAGGGACTCCCCGACCCGCGCCACCGGTTCCCTGAACCGAAACAGGAGCGCTCCGCCCGCCAGCGCGAGGGCCGAGAGCAGCAGCGGCACCAGGGCGCCGCTCCACAGCGCGAGGTGGGTGCCGTGACCGGGCCCGGCGAAGGTGTCGGTGTAGCTCTCCATCGCCCCGCCGTACAGGGCGGCGAACGGGGCGGCGGCGAGGCCGAGCGCGGAGAGCAGCGCGGGCGGCACGAACTCCGCGGCGCCGAAGGAGCGCACGTCCACCGGCTCGACACCGGGCTTGGCGGCGAAGGCGCCCCACACGAAACGCGCGCTGTAGCCGGCGGTGAGCGCGGAGCCGAGGACGACCCCGGCGAGCACCGCCGTGTCGATGCCCCGCCCGGTCATCAGCGACTCGAAGGCCGCCTCCTTGCCGACGAACCCCAGGAACATCGGGATGCCGGCCATCGAGGCGGCGGCCCCGGTGCCGACCACGGCCAGCCAGGGCGCCGAACGCCGCAGACCGCTCAGCTTGCGCAGGTCGCGGGTGCCGGTGGAGTGGTCGATGACGCCGACGACCAGGAAGAGGGAGGCTTTGAACAACGCGTGCGCGAGCAGCATCCCGACCCCGGCGATCGCGGCGTCGCGGGTGCCCGCGCCGAACAGCACCGTCAGGAAACCCAGCTGGCTCACCGTGCCGTAGGCGAGCAGCTTCTTGAGGTCGTGCTCGCGCAGCGCCCGCCAGGCGCAGAACAGCATGGTGAGCAGGCCCAGGGGTACGGCGGTCCACCACCAGGCGGCGAGTTCCCCGAAGGCGGGGCCCAGGCGGGCGAGCAGGTAGACGCCCGCCTTCACCATCGCCGCGGCGTGCAGGTAGGCCGAGACCGGGGTCGGCGCGGCCATCGCGGCGGGCAGCCACATGCTGAACGGGAAGACCGCCGACTTCGACAGCGCTCCGACCAGGATCAGCACCACCGCCACCGCCGTCAGACCGCCGGACGGCGGGCTCTGCACGATCTGCGAGATGCGGTACGTTCCCGCCGACTCGCCGAGTATGATCATGCCGCCCAGCATCGCGAGGCCACCGGTGGTGGTGACGATCAGCGCCTGCATCGCGGCCCTGCGGCTGCTTCTGCTCGCGGGGTCGTGACCGATCATCAGGTAGGAGAAGACCGTGGTCAGCTCCCAGAAGACGAACAGCAGCAGCAGGTCGTCCGCGACCACGAGCCCGAGCATCGCCCCGGCGAAGGCGACGAGCACCCCGGCGAACAGGCCGAGCCCTTCGGCGCCCGCGGAGAAGTAACGCGAGCAGTACAGCACGACCAGGGTGCCCACGCCGGTGACCAGGGCCATCATGAGCAGGGCGAGCGCGTCGACGCGGAAGGAGAGTCCCATGCCGAGGCCGGGCGCCCAGTCGTGGTGCGACTCGACGGGGATGCCGGTGAGGGCGATCCAGATCGTGTAGACGAATCCGCAGGCGGGTGGCGCGGCGAGCAGGAAGAACGCGTTCCTGCCGAAGCGGCGTACCAACGCCGGAGCGAGCATCGCCGCCACGGCGTGCAGGATCAGCAGCGGCTCCATGTTCCCCCGTGACCCGTCGTGGCAGACGTACGCCAGGATCCTAGAAGGCCCGACTTTGACAGGTCAAACTCGCGGGCCGCCTGGCCGGGGAGCGCCCGCTCTCCACCGAGCCATGATCGACTCCATGAGCATTCCTGCTGGCAGGGCCATTCACATCTCCGGCGGCGCGGGCGAAGGAAACGATCATCCTGCTCCGGCTGTGAGCGACATCACCGCTTTCCGCCGCCACGGCCGAGCAACCAGCCGATCACCGCGCCGCCGAGCGCGACGCCCGCGCCCATCCCGAAGGCGGCCAGGAGCGACCAGGCGGGGACTCCCGACTTGGTCTCCCTGGGCGGGACCGGGCGCTCGAAGACGTGCGCGGCTCCGGCCTGGCCCGCCCCGGCCGACGATGCCGGCGTGGCGGACGAGAGGGCGGCGGGTGCGGCGAGCGATGATTCGCCGCCCGGCGCGATCTCGGCGAGGGCGCGGCCGGCGGGAACGGCGGGAACCCCTCCGGAGGCGAGATGGCTCTCCACCGCGGAGAAGAACTCCCCCGCGGTCTTCCTCGCGACGGAGCCGAGCATGCGCTGGCCGACGCCGCCGATCATGCCCCCGATCACGGCCTCGGCGTCGTAGTCGACCCGGGTGCCGCCCTCGACCTCGCTGAGGCGGATCTCCACGGTGGCGTCCACGGTTCCCGGAGCGCCCTGGCCCCGGGCCCTGAGCACGAACCGTTCCGGCGCCTCGGGGTCCGACAGGGCGACCTCGCCCTGGTAGACGCCCTTGATGGAGGCCACCCCCGCGGTGACGGTCATCCGGTAGGTGTCCGGCCCCGTCTCCTCAAGGCGCTCGCACCCCGGGATCGTGCGTACTAGCACGGCCGGGTTCTGGAGCGCTGACCACACACGATCTCTGTCGATGCCGAGCACGGCACTGCCTGCGAGCTTCACACCAAGCACCATAGGCAATCGCCGGTCGGGCGGATAACAGCAACATCTGCCCGCCGCCGCGCCCCGCCCTTGTCAGTGCTGTGTCAGTGCTGTGTCAGTGCTGCGCCGACGCCGTGGACGCCGCCTCGGCGTCCCGGGCGGGGCCTTCGCGCCTGCGGAGCGCGGGGCCCCGCACGGGACGGGCCGAACGCGAGGCCCCGCGGGACGGGCCGAACCGACCGATCCGAACCGGACTAGCCGGGCGCGGGACTCTTCACCCGCAGGGACTCGCCCACGTCGTGCAGGTGGCGCAGCGCCTGCGCGTACGAGCTGACGATCCCGGACTCCAGGTAGTCGACCCCCACTTCCTCGCAGTACGCCCGGACGATCGGCTGGGCGCGGCGCAGGTTGGGCATCGGCATGCTCGGGAAGAGGTGGTGCTCGATCTGGTAGTTGAGCCCGCCGAGGACGACGTCGAGGAGCACGCCGCCGCGCACGTTGCGCGAGGTCAGCACCTGGCGCCGCAGGAAGTCGAGCTTGTCCTCGCCCCTGAGCATCGGCATGCCCTTGTGGTTGGGGGCGAAGGTGCAGCCCAGGTAGACGCCGAAGATCGCCTGGTGCAGGAGGAAGAAGACCACCGCCTTGGCGGGAGACAGCACCGCGAACAGCGCGCCCACGTACAGGACGGCGTGCACGACCAGCAGCGAGGCCTCCAGCACGCGGTTCTTCATCGTCGGGCGCGCCAGCGCCCGGACGCTGGACACGTGGAGGTTGAACCCTTCGAGCGTGAGCAGCGGGAAGAACAGGAACGCCTGCCAGCGGCCCATGAACCTGGGCAACCCCTTGCTGACGGCGGCCTGTTCGGGTGACCAGAGCAGGAAGTCGGGGCTGACGTCGGGATCGTGGTCCTCGTGGTTGGGATTGGCGTGGTGACGGGTGTGCTTGTCCATCCACCAGCCGTAGCTCATGCCGATGGCGAGGTTTCCCGCCACCAGTCCGGCGAGCTGGCTGGAGCGGCGGGAGCGGAAGACCTGACGGTGGGCCAGGTCGTGGGCGACGAGCCCGATCTGGGCGAACACCACCGCGAGGAAGGCCGCCACCAGCAGTTGGTACCACGAGTCGCCGAGGGCGAAGAAGGCGGCCCAGCCGCCGACGAAGGCCGCGGCGACCAGGCCGAGTCGCGCGGCGTAGTAACCGGGGCGCCGGTTGAGCAGACCGGCTTTGGCGATCCGGCGCGACAGGCGGGCGAAATCACTGCCCCGCTCCCCGTTTGCCGGGATGGCGGGAAGGTCCTCGTCATCGATCGCGGTTGAGTTGGACACGCTTCTCCTCAAATGGGCCGGATCATTCGACATGATTGCGTCAGCAAGGAGGGCACAGATCTGCGTCAACCAAGCAGGACGGCCATCTTAGGATTGCGCGGTAGCTGTGATCACAAACCCCCGCTTCCACCCCAGCTTGTGGTAGTGCTGACCCTACCCCGGCAAATATACGGATTTAGGGGTTGCCGCAGGGTAGTCATGGAAGTAATCACATTCGCCGCTTTCAGCGGCGTTAGGCCGGGCTCCCGGCTGCTGGCAGGATGGTCGCCCATGGCATCGGGGACATACTGGACGGTCAGAACGGCGGCGGCGACGGCTCTGGCGGTGAGCGCCGGGTGTGCCACCGGCCTCGACGGTGCGGGCGAGGACGGTGCCACCTCCGCGCCGGGCGCCTCCCGAGCCTCGAAGCCCACCCCAGGAGAGCAGGCGGTGAGACCGACAGGACCTCCCGGGGTGAGGCCCAGGCCGGGCGAGGTGGGCAGGATCCCCCGCCCCGGCGACGGCCTGCCTCCGGTGATCAGCTCCATTCCCACCAAGCGGAAGGTCGTCTTCCTCACCATCGACGACGGCTGGGAGCAGGATCCCGGTTTCGTGGCGCGAATCCGGGACCAGCGGATTCCCGTGGCGGCCTTCGTCACCCGCGACGCCGTGGAGGCGAAGGGCGCGGCCGACCCGACCGCACAGGGCGGCAGATACCTCGGTGCGGGCAAGTGGGGGTACGTGCGCGACCTGCGCGACGCGGGGGCGACGATCGAGAACCACACGCTGACCCACCCGAACCTGCCGGCGCTCGGCTACGAGGGCCAGAAGGCCGAGATCTGCGGCGTCTCCAAGCTGATCCGCAGGCACACCGGCACCACCCCCACCCTGTTCCGCCCGCCGTTCGGCAACCACAACACCCTCACCCGCAGGGCCGCCAAGGCCTGTGGCATCGACGCGCTCCTGCTCTGGACCGCGACCGTGCAGCCGGGCGGGAAGATCGCCTACCAGGTGCCCGACAAAAAGCTCCGCCCCGGAGACGTCCTGCTGCTGCACTTCCGTCCGAACCTCGCCCGCGACTTCGGGATCCTCGTCGCGAAGATCAAGCGCCGGGGTTTCGAGATCGGCAACCTCGACGCGTATCTGGAGGCCGCGACCCGCTGAGCGATCTCGGCGCACAGCGGGAGGCCGCGGCCCACCGAGTGATCTCGGCCGCGTACCGGACAGCGGGTCCACCGCCTCGGCCGCGTACCGGACAGCGGGTCCACCGCCTCGGCCGCGTACCGGACAGCGGGTCCACCGCCCGGCGTAACCCTCCAAGCGATCTCGGCCGCGTACCGGACAGCGGGTCCACCGCCCGGCGTACCCGGAAATCCCCCAGGAGACGGACGTCCCGGAGAGGGCGCCCGGCCCATCATTGAGCCACGCCCCGAGGGGAAGCGGGCGCGGGGATCGCCGGGCCCGGCAGAACACATGTCCTGCGCGCGAGGGGCGCCCGAGAGGGGATTCTCGGGGGCACGAGGAAGATCCGGCGTCGCGAGCCGACAGAGACGATCTTGGTTCGACGGAGAAGTGCGGTCTCCCACCGGGCCATGTGACAAAGATCGCAGCGGTTCGCGGCGCCTCTCCCTCCCGTTGCTCTACAAGCCGTAGTACTACTAGAAGTAGAACTACGAGTCGTAGAGCTCCTGGCCCGCGAAGGGAACGCAAGGGGAAGATGGACGCACTAGACCTGGCCCGGTGGCAGTTCGGGGTGACCACCGTGTACCACTTTCTGTTCGTACCCCTCACGATCGGTCTCGGCGTCTTCGTGGCCGGCCTGCAGACCGCCTGGCACCGGACGGGCAAGGAGCACTACCTGCGGCTCACGAAGTTCTTCGGAAAGCTCTTCCTGATCAACTTCGCGATGGGCGTGGTGACCGGCATCGTGCAGGAGTTCCAGTTCGGCATGAACTGGAGCGAGTACTCGATCTTCGTGGGCGACGTCTTCGGCGCGCCACTCGCCCTGGAGGCACTGCTCGCGTTCTTCCTGGAGTCGACCTTCATCGGCCTGTGGATCTTCGGCTGGGACAGGCTCCCCAAGCGCGTCCACCTCGCCACCATCTGGGCCGCGGTCATCGGGTCCAACCTGTCGGCGTACTTCATCCTCGCCGCCAACGCCTGGATGAAGCACCCGGTCGGGTACGAGGTGGTCGACGGCAAGGCCAGGATGACGGACCTGTGGGCGGTGCTCACCAACTCCGCGGCGCTCGCCCAGGTGCCCCACGTGATAGCCGGGGCCTTCGTCGTGGCGGGCGGCTTCGTCCTCGCGATCTGCGGCTACCACCTCCTGCGCGAGCGCCGCACCGGTGCCGGCGCGCTCCCGGGTGCCGGCACGGCCTCGGTGACGGCGCCGCGTGGCGGCCCGAGCATCTGGCGGACCCCGATGCGGGCCGCGCTGCTGATGACGGCGATCGCCGGGGCCCTCGTCGCGGGCAGCGGCGACATGTCGGCCAAGCTGCTGTACGAGCAGCAGCCCATGAAACTCGCCGCCGCCGAAGGACTGCGGCACGACACCGCCGGCGCGGCGTTCTCGCCCGTCCCCGGGATCGAGGTGCCCATGCTGCTCAGCTTCCTGTCCACCGGCGACCCGAACGCCGTGGTCCAGGGCACCGAGGACCTGCAGGCGCGGTACGAGGAGCGGTTCGGCCCCGGTGACTACCGGCCCAACCTGCCGGTGGTCTTCTGGTCCTTCCGCGTGATGATCGTCTTCGGTCTGTCCACGGTGGCCCTTTCCGTGCTCGGTCTCTGGCTCACCCGCCGCAGGCGGCGCGGCACCCCCCTCGCCCCCCGGGAGATTCCCACCTGGTTCGCCCGGTTCTGCGTGCTCGCGTTGCCGCTGCCGACCGTCGCGATGATCGCCGGTTGGCTGCTCAGCGAGATCGGCCGCCAGCCGTGGACCGTCCAGGGCGAACTGCTCACGGCCGCGAGCGTCTCGCCGGGCGTCAGCCTGGCCGAGGTGGCCGTCTCGCTCGCGGTCTTCACGGCGCTGTACGGCGCGCTCGCGCTGGCCGAGGCGGTACTGCTCACGCGCCACGTCAAGGCGGGGCCCGAGCCCGCCGCCCCCGCCGCTCCCCTCGCGCCGCCGCCCTCGCGCGACGACGAGGACGCGGACGCCCGGCTCCAGCCGACCCTCATGTACTGAAGGCGACGACGATGGAACTCACCACCTTCTGGTTCGCGGTCATCGCGTTCCTGTGGACCGGCTACTTCGTGCTGGAGGGCTTCGACTTCGGCGTGGGCATGCTGGTACCCGCACTGGCGAGGAACGAGGCCGAACGCAAGCAGGTCCTGGGCACGATCGGCCCGGTCTGGGACGGCAACGAGGTCTGGCTGATCACCGCGGTCGGCGCCATGTTCGCCGCCTTCCCCGCCTGGTACGCCGGACTGCTCAGCGAGTTCTACCTGCCGATCGTGCTGGTCCTCGTCGGGCTGATCGTGCGCGGCGTCGGCCTGGAGTGGCGCGGCAAGGTCCAGCACGCCTCCGACCGCGTCTGGTGCGACCTGGGCGTGCTCGTCGGCAGCGCCCTGCCCGCGTTCCTGTGGGGCGCGGTCTTCGCCGATCTGCTGCGGAGCAGCGCGGCGGCCGCCCTCGTCGGCGGAGTGTTCTCGCTCTCGGTGTGCGTGCTGCACGGGGCGGTGTTCGTCGCGCTCAAGACCACGGGACCGGTGCGCTCCCGTGCCCGGCGCGCCGCCCTGATCGCCTCCGTGGTGGCACTGCCCGCCGCGGTGGCGGCGCTGTCGAACATTCCCGTCGCGACCACGGCGATCGGCGCGTGGTCGGCGGCCCCGTGGCTGTGGGCGGCCTCGCTCGCCGCGATGGCGGCCCTCGCCGCCGGGATCGCGCTCACCTGGCGCGGCCGGGACGGCTGGGCCTTCGCCGCCACGGCCTCGTCCATCGCGCTGGGCGGCGCCGCCCTCTTCGGCGCCCTGTGGCCCGCCCCTTTCCCCGGCCTCACCGTCGCCGAGGCCGCCTCAGGCCCGTACACGCTGGGCGTGCTGACCTGGATCGGCCTCATCGCGCTGCCGTTCGTGCTCGGCTACCAGGCCTGGTCGTACTGGGTCTTCCGCAAGCGCCTGGTCGCCGAGGTCTCCTGAGAACACCGGCCACCCCGACCCGGCCACCCCAGGCAGCCGCCTCAGTGCAGGCCGAGCCTGGCGAGCGGCTCGACGAGTTCCCTCTCCTCGTAGGACAGGTGCGACAGGAGCGTGTCGCTCAGCAGGTCCATCGCGCCCCGCAGGGCCTTGTGACCGTCGGGTTCGGAGACGAAGGCGACCAGCGCCCGGTCGACGTCTTCGAGGACCTCGTGGATGACGTGGTGCTCCTGCTCCAGCCGGTCGACGACGGGCACCAGCCCGGGGTCCGCGCGGCGCAGACGAGGGAAGAGGCTCTGGTCCTCGATGGTGTGGTGGGTCGTGACGACCCGGCAGTAGGACTCGCAGTACGCGCCGACCGTCCAGTTGTTCTGGCGCATCGTCATCGTGTTGATGTGGGAGCGCGCGATGCCGGGATCCATGGCTCCGGAGGTGACCTCCTCGACGAGCCGCCGGATCTCGGCCAGTTCCTGGCGGAGGTGGTCGTGGACGTCGACGAGATGGCGTCCCGCCGCCTGCTCCCCGGGGGTGTAGGTGCGGGCCGGGTCGGGAGCGGGACCGGTGGGCCGGGTGGTCTCGTCCCAGACCTGGACATCGGAGAGCCGGGTGCCGTCGTCCGGGGTCGGCGTGACCCCCAGGGCGGGAGGAACCCCGCCCCCGGGAGCGGCGACGGCGGCGGGCGCGGGGTGGGCGGGGACGTCCGGTGACACGCTCCGCACGATCGCCGCACTCACCCCGGTGGACCGGCCCGCGCCGGTGGCCGTAGGCGAACCGGCACGCTCGGCGTCCACGAGTTCGCGTACGGCGGGGACGACCTCGGCGGCGAACCGCCGGATGTCGTCGGGGTCGTCGCTCGCGAGGATGTAGGCGCTCATCCCCTGGTCCAGGGTGAGTTCGGCGAGTTGCTCGGCCCACACGCCCGCGGGCCCCTGGAGGAAGGCGCGGCCGGAGCCGGTGAAGGTGCCGCCGATGTTGTACAGACGCCGGATGTCGGCGGGTGAGCGTCCCGCGCCGAGAGCGGCCTCGTCGATGATCGCGTTCATCGCCGGGAGTGCGTCCAGGCCGGCGTAGGCGTGGCTGGGCAGCCAGCCGTCCGCGAGCCTGCCGGTCATGTCGAGCATGCGCCTCTTGTAGGCCCCCAGCAAGATGCCGACGTCGTGGACGGGGGCCGGGCCGGGGTGTGCTCCCCGCACGCGGTGGTGATCGCCGTCCACCCGCACGGCTTTGCCCCCTGCCTTCCACATGGCCCGGATGACCTCGATGCCCTCCTCAAGCGCGTCGACCCCCTGGGCCGCGGTCAGCCGCGGGCCACCGAGAGCGGCGATACCGTCCCAGAAGGCGCCCGCTCCCAGCCCGAGCTCGACGCGGCCACCGCTGAGGATGTCCAGGGTCGCGACGCTGCGGGCGAGCACCGCGGGCGGGCGCAGGGGCAGGTTCGCCACGTTCGGCGACACCCGCAGCGTCGAGGTGCCGGCCGCGATGACCGAGAGCAGGGTCCACGTGTCGAGAAACCGTGCCTGGTACGGATGGTCCTGCACGGTCACCAGGTCCAGCCCCACCTGCTCGGTGAGCCTGGCGAGCGCGACGACCCTCTCGGCCTGGTCGGCCACCGGTGTCAGGAATGTCCCGAACAACAACTCGTGCCGGTAGTCGGGCATGTCTCTCCTCGGTGCGTCATCTCGGATGCGCGACACACGTCCCTTCCGGACGCGCGGCACCGCGATGGTGCGGCAGGACAGATCGTATGTAAAACAGATGAATTGTCAAACAGAAGGTCTCGTTAACCGTCGATCCTGGTAACCTCGTGACATGCCCGCGCCCCGACCCACCAGTGCCGAGACCCAGGACGCCCTGGACAGCGATTTGGGCTGGACCCTCGGAGTCGTCTTCCGCGCCTACGTCAGGACGGCGAACGCGCTGGTCAGCCACCTCCCCGGCGGCCCGCGCGGTTACCAGGTGCTCGCCGCGGCGGCCCAGGGACTCCCCGGCGGCCAGGGCGCGCTGGCACAGCGTCTCGGCGTCGACAAGACCGTCATGACCTACCTGCTCGACGACCTGGAGAAGGCCGGGCTGGTCGAGCGCCGCCCCGACCCCGCCGACCGGCGCAACAAGCGCGTCGTCGCCACCGAGCGGGGCAGGGCGGCCTGGGTCGACACGCAGACCCGGCTGGAGCACGCCGAAGACCACGTGCTGGAGCCGCTGGACCCCGCCGACCGCTCGGTGTTCCGGGAGTTGCTGCGCAGGCTCGCCGCCCGGGCCGACAGCCTCGACCCGGAGCACAACACCTGCCGGCTCGTCGAGGAGCTCGCCCCGGAAAGCATTCCCTCGACATCGGCCGCCCCCGCCAAGCCGCGACGCTCCCCCCGCCGCTGACCACCGGCTGTCGCGAGCGCCCGTGAGCACGCTCGCGAGGCCGCCGGAGGATCGGCGGGCATGAAGAACCAGGCGCCGAGAACCCGCCGAACCGGGCGCACCGAAGATCCGGAGAAGCCGTTCCGGCCCGGGGACGCACCCGCCCCCGGCCCGGAACCACCCCGGACGCGACTCAACCGACGGACAGGACCAGCGTGGAGTCGTAGGCGGAAGACGCTCCCGCACCGAATCGCTGGTTGTTGACCACTGCTCCGTAACTGGCGCCACTCGCCCAGCGGAACGTCATCACCGGCTGGTTCCCGCTGAAGTCGATGCTGCCCACCATCTCGGTGAAGCTACCGCTGCCACCGATCCGCGACGAGCCGTTCGCCGCGAAGACCCAGCTGTTTCCCTGCCTCTGGAACCGGCCGCGCAGCGGATAGAGGTCCGTGCGCACATTGGTGGTGTTGAAGACGAACGTGCCGTTTCCCGAGAAGACCCACACCGCGTTCCTGACGCGCGAGAGCGCGCTGTTCGCCCAGGCGGGCTGCCCCTTCACCTGCTGGAACCGGGTGACCCGCGCCGTACGGAAGCGGTAGGGGAAGGCGGCACTCACCACCTGCCCGGCCCCGGTGGGCGCGCTCGCCCCGGCCTGCCCCGACGTGGACGCCTGCGCGGCAGGAGCCGACACCACGGCCCCGGTGAGCAACACCCCCGCGGCGAGCACCCTCGCCGCCCTTCCCCTGCTCCTCCCGGCCCCCCTGCTCCGCGTCCCGTCCTCGTCCACCCTCACCCTCGCCCGGATTCGACTCCTCGACCCCATGAAATCCATGCCGATCTCCCTCCCGGCACCCTCTCCACCCTGTCTCCCACCCGGCGGCAGAAGATGCATTCCTGACTACAGGAGTAGCGTAAAGCTAAAGCTTCCTTTCTTGAAAGACAGAGGGCAATACGATCTGGAGAAGCAACAGGAATCGAGGGAAAAAGCCAGATCAACTCGACCATCTGCCCGGAGCAACGCACTATTTGTCGGCATTGTAGTTAATTTATCTGGCTATATTTTTGTCGCCTTGGGAACCAGACGGGAGCTCCTGCACACATCTCCACGAAAGCGCGATTGACCTCAAGAAGGCTTGAGGTTGAAGACTGACTCCCATGGCCACCCTCATGGACATCGGAGTGATCCTGCCCACCGTCGCCGTGCAGCGAGAGCAGCGGCTCGACCTGGGCACCGCCGCACGGCACGCGGAGCAGGTAGGGCTGGACGGCGTCTGGCACGGCGACCATCTGGCCACCGGAACGGCGTCACTGGACTGCGCCGTGGCACTCGCCGTCGCGGCGGGGGCGACCGCGCGGATCAGGGTCGGGGCGAGCGTGTTCGTCCCGGCGATCCGCCCTCTGGCGTGGGCGGCCAAACAGGTCGCGAGCCTGCAGCACGTCTCCGGCGGACGGCTGGTCCTGGGCGTCGGCTCCGGCGGCGGCCCCGGGCAGTGGGCGGCGGCCGGAGTGCCGTACGGGGAGCGCGGCAGGCGCACCGACACCGCACTGGAGCTGCTCGCGCGGCTACTGGCCGGGGAGACCGTCGCACTGGTGGACGAGCCGGGAGAGGTACGGCTCGAACCGGCCGTGACGCCCCCGCCGATCTGGGTCGGCAACGCGTCGGCGGTGGCCATGCGACGCGCGGCCCGTCACGGGGACGGCTGGTTCCCCTCGATGATCCCCCCGTCGGAGGTGGCCTCGGGCAGGGCCACACTCGCCGAGCTCGCCGCCTCCCACGGACGCCCGGAGCCGGTCGTCGCCATCGGCGCCACCGGCGTCCTCGGCACGGCTCCCGGACTGCCCACCCTCGATGCCATCGCCTCGCGTATCACCGGATACGGCATCCCCATGGAGAAGGCCGTGCGTCTGCCCCTCACCGGCGAACCCGCGCAGGTGGCCGAGCGGCTGGCCGCCTACCGCGAGGCCGGGGCGCGTCACGTGGTCCTGGGGTTCGCGGGAGGCGACTGGCGCGAGCAGTGCGACCTCCTGGCCGAGACCCGCGCCCTCCTGCCCTGACCCGCGCGACACAACCTCCCGCGACAGCGCCCTCACCCGACGGAACACACCCCCGCCCACGCACCAGCGAGGGTTCACCCGAAGGGTGATCCCTCCGACACAAGACCGGCCGGCAACTGCATAAAGAGTCCGAGCAAAAACCCACCGTGACATCCTTGCTCCTCACAGAGCGAAGGAGCACGAGCGATGACCACATTCCACCGATGGGACGATGTCAAGCGCGAGATCTTCGACGAGGAGGACATCGCCGCGATCGATGAGGGCTCGGCGCCCTCTTCGGCCGACGCCGCTGCGGCGACGCGGGCGGCGGTCATCAGCCAGGCTGGCTGTTGTCCTTGAGCGCGCCCCAGCCGTGCCAGTTCACGATCTCGATCCAGGCGCTGACCCGGCCGCGGTCCCGCTGGGGGTACGGCTTCCCCGTGTACTGACGGGACAGCCTGTCGATGTCGCTCAGATCCTTGTCGTCATACATCTCGGCGACGTTCCCGCTGATACTGACGTGGGTGTACCAGCCGTTCTCGTCGAGCACGGTGAGGGAGACGCGGGGATCACTGCGCATGTGGTCGAGCCGCCTGCGGCCCTCGTCCATGTTGACCAGGATCCGGCCGTCGTCCCAGAGATACCAGGTGGCCGTGGACACCGGCCGCCCGTCGGGCCGAAGCGTGGTGATGACAGCGGGGTTCGGCTTCTTCAGCATCGCGACTGCCTCATCGGGAAGCGGCGGCTTTGACATGATCGCTCCTCTTCGTCTACGTGCCCCTGCGATGCAGGTGACGCGTGCGGTTCACGAGATACCCGTCCACCGTGCCACATCCCGGATGGTAACGGTCCGGCGACTCTCCGCAAACGGCGCCGACCCCCGAAGGACCCCCGCGACCACAGGTCTGGACGTCGCCTCCACGCCCCCGCCCCAGGAGATCGGGAAAGGTCGAGGAATCCACCGCGAAAACCGTCACACGAGCGCCCCTGCCTTTTGACGGCGACCCCAAGCTTTGAGGATGAGGTGATCCACAGATTCCGGACAGGCCAGATCGTCGGGATGCGGATATGGGAAGAGGCCATGATTCCGCGGCGGGACAGGAGTCGCCGGAGCTTGCAAAAAAATCGTCGGGCATCGTCCCTGAAAAGGGGCGATGCCCGACGGATTTTCGATTCAACGATCTATCGATGAGGCGACAGATCGTTGTCCACCGATTTTCAGGGAACCACGTAAGGGCTGTAGTAGTACCCTCCGTTGGTGATGTCCTGCATTCGCACCCGGCATGAGCCCTGGTTACCGACCGCGAAGACGAAGCTCTTCACCTGGCCCGCCGAGATAGAGAAGGGGCCGTTGTCGTCTTTTTGGAAACCATTTATGCACATCAGGCGGAATCGCGCAGTGATCTTGGATCCCTCGTTCTTGTGGTAGGCCACGTCGTAACCGCCCGGACTTCCGGTAATACCACGCGCGCACAATTCGTTGTTACTGATCGGAGCGCACTTCACCGGGCCGAGAAAGGCTGCCGTTCCTGCCTGGGCCGCGGATGCGGAAAGGGCGGTCAGCGGCACGGCGGCGCACACTGCCGCGAGCGCGATGGCGCCGATTCGACGAGTGATCACTCGTTGATCCTTCCTAGATGAACCGTTGTTCTGTGGAACCTAGGCAACGATCACTGTTCGGCCGTGCTTTCGACAACCTGTAAGGCTCCAGGGTGCGGCTGAGGCGCCGACAAGATAGGACGAGGTAGCGTGAACGCGCGGTCAAGCGGCCGAGTGATCCCGCAGATCTCCCGGAGACGACTCGCGTCGGGCCGAGAAAACCCGGCCCCGGCAACCCCGGTGCCCCCGAAGGTCAGGTCGTAGCGGCGCGGCGCAGGTCGAAGAGGTCCGACGGGGAGATGGGCATCCTGTCGATCCGGATCCCCTCGGCGTCCTCGATCGCCGAGGCGAGCACCGCCGAGACCGGGATGACCCCCGCCTCGCCCGCGCCCTTGATACCGAGCGGGTTGAGCGGGGACGGCGTCTCCAGGTGCGCGGTCTCGATGAAGGGCACCTCGGTGGCGTACGGCATGAGGAAGTCCATGAACGAGGCGTTCAGCAGCTGGCCGTGACCGTCGTAGACCATCTTCTCGTACAGCGCCCCGCCGACGCCCTGGCCGACGCCGCCGTGGATCTGGCCCTCGACGATCATCGGGTTGATCAGCTTGCCGCAGTCGTGGACGACGGCGTAGCGCAGGATGCGGATCTCGGCGGTGAGCGGGTCGGTCTCGACGATGGCGGCGTGCATGCCGGAGGCGAAGGTCGAGCGGATCGGCGAGTAGTAGTCGCGGCCCTCCAGCCCCGGCTCCTCCCCATCGGCCACCGGCGGCCGGTCGTAGGAGGCGGCGCCCGCGAACTGGGTCGCCCTCGCCGCCTCCTCGTCGAAGGCGTAGCGCAGCGGGTTGGACAGCACCGCCACGGTCGCGAGCGGGATCGAGGCGCCGGGAGTGCCCGCCACCCGCACCTCCCCATCGACGATCTCCAGGTCGCGGGGGTCGGCCTCCAGCGCGTCGGCGGCGATCCGCAGGGCCTTCTCCCGCACCTTCCTGCAGGCCAGCGCGATCGCGTTGCCGCTCATCACCGCGGCACGCGAGGCGAAGGTG
Source organism: Streptosporangium sp. NPDC000095 (assembly GCF_042899335.1). Lineage (NCBI taxonomy): Bacteria > Bacillati > Actinomycetota > Actinomycetes > Streptosporangiales > Streptosporangiaceae > Streptosporangium > Streptosporangium sp. NPDC000095. The sequence continues at coordinate 267,445 of NZ_JBIAZS010000007.1, read as the reverse complement.
CCGACCGCGTAGCCGAACCTGCGGGTGTCGCCGGTGACGACCGAGACCTTTTCCATCGGTACGCCCAGCTCGGACGCGGCGATCTGCGCGAACACCGTCTCGTGGCCCTGGCCTTGGGAGGTGAGGCCGGTGGAGACGTGCACCCGGCCGTCCGAGGTGATCTGGACGTGCCCGCCCTCGTACGGGCCGACGCCGGTGCCCTCGACGTAGCAGCCGACGCCGATCCCGATCGTGCGGCCCTCCTCGGCGGCGCGGGCCTTCAGCTCCGGGAAGTCGTCCCAGCCGATCAGCTCCTTGAGCATCCGCAGCGACTCGGGGTAGTCGCCGCTGTCGTAGATGAGCGGGCGGCCGTCCTGGAAGATCAGGCCCTGGTCGTAGGGGAACTCGTCGGGCTGGATGAAGTTGGCCGCGCGCACCGCCGTACGGTCGGCCCCCAGATACTCGGCGATGTGGTCCATCGTCCGTTCCATGCAGAAGACCCCCTGGGGGCGGCCCGCCCCGCGGTACGGGGTGACCTGCACGGTGTTGGTGTAGATCGAGGAGAACTCGACCCGGTAGGCGCCGATCCGGTAGGGGCCGAGCAGCTGGGTGGAGGTGATGATCGGCACGATGATCCCGTACGGCGTGTAGGCGCCGTGGTCGTGCAGGATCTCGACGTCCAGGCCGAGCACCCGGCCCTCGTCGTCGAAGCCGACCCGGACCGACTGCACCTGGGCCCGCTCGTGCGCGGAGGAGACGAAGTGCTCGCGCCGGTCCTCGGTCCACTTCACCTCGTGGCCGAGCGTGATCGCCGCCCACGGGACGAGGATCTCCTCCGGCCACGGGTGGACGATCTTCACGCCGAACCCGCCGCCCACGTCGGGGGCGATCACCTCGACCTTCGGCAGCGGCAGGCCGAGCTTGGCGGCGATGGCCATCCGGACGCTGGTGGAGGTCTGGGTGCTGGAGTGGACGCGCAGGGAGCGGTCGTCGGCGTCCCAGCGGGCGTGCACGCCGCGTCCCTCCAGCGGCATGGAGGCGCTGCGCTCGATGTCGAGCCGGAAGGAGAGAGTGTGCGGCGCGGCGTCGATCGCCTCGCGCGCGCCGAGCCCGGCGTCCGAGGGCACCTCCTGGACCAGGTGCGCGCCGACGTTGCCCGGTACGCCCTCGTGGACGAGCTGGGCGGACTGCGCGGCCTCCTCCACGCCGACCACCGGCTTGAGGATCTCGTAGTCGACCTGGATGAGCGCGCAGGCGTCCTCGGCGAGGTAGCGGTCGCGGGCGACGACCATCACGACGGGCTCGCCGACGTGCCTGACGATCTCGCGGGCGAGCGGGTACGCGGTGCGGCCGTGGGTGAGCGCCGGGTGCGGGATGAGCAGCGGCAACGGCTGGGCGAGCGCGCCGGGCAGGTCCTCCCAGGTGTAGATCGCCACCAGCCCCTCGACCTCGATGGCGGCCGAGACGTCGATGTCGCGGATCCTGGCGTGGGCGTGCGGGGAGCGGACGAACGCCGCCTCCAGCGCCCCGGCTCCCAGGTCGTCCAGGTACAGGCCCCTGCCGGTGAGCAGCCGGGGGTCCTCGCGCCGGGTGACCGGTTCGCCGAACAGTTTCGTGGTCACGTGTCCTCCGCCATGATCTCGGCCGCGCGGTGGACGGACTTGACGATGTTCTGGTAGCCCGTACACCGGCACAGGTTGCCGGAGACGCCCTCCAGCACCTCCTCGTCGGTCGGCGTCGGGTTGTCACGCAGCAGCGCGGTCACCGTGCACAGGAAGCCGGGGGTGCAGAAGCCGCACTGCAGGCCGTGGCACTCGGCGAAGGCCCGCTGCACCGGCGAGAGCGTGCCGTCGGAGTCGGCGAGTCCTTCGACGGTGGTGATGTCGCGCCCGTCCACGGTGACCGCGAACGTCAGGCAGGAGCGGACGGGCTCGCCGTCCAGCAGCACCGTGCAGCATCCGCAGACGCCGTGCTCGCACCCGACGTGCGTGCCGGTCAGACCGAGGTCGTGCCGCAGGCAGTCCGACAGCAGCCGCCGCGCGGGGACCTCGGCCTGCCGGAGCACCCCGTTGACGGTCAGCGTGATCTCATGCATCCGCGGCCTCCCTGGCGGCGTCACGGAGTGCCTGCTCGGTGAGCACTCCGGCGAGGTGTCGCCGGTAGGCGGCGGTCGCGTGGATGTCGGCCTCGGGGTCGACCCGGTCCCGTACGACGCGGGCCGCCGAGGCCCAGTCGGCCGAGGCGGCCGGGCGGTGGCCGACGGCCTCGGAGACGTCGACGAGCAGCGGCACGGGGCCCAGGCTCACGCACGCCACCGTCGCCGAGGTGATCCTCAGGTCGTCGTCCAGGACGACGAGCGCCGCGATCCCGGCCAGGGCGTAGTCGCCGTGCCTGCGGGCGACCTCGCGGAACGCGGTGCCCGAGCGCGGGGGCGGCGCGGGGAAGAACGCGGAGACGGCCAGCTCTCCGGGGGTGACCGCCGACTCCAGCGGGCCGGTGAAGAAGTCGTCGGCGGGGACGTCCCTGACGGCGCCGGGCCGCGCCAGGCGCACCGAGCCCTGCAGCAGGGCGAGGACGGCGGGCAGTTCGGCGGCGGGGTCGGCGTGGGCCAGGCTGCCGACCACGGTTCCCCGGTTGCGGATCACCGGGTGGGCGACCAGCCGGAGCGCCTTGCCCAGCAGCGGCTGGGCGGCGGTGGCCGGTCCGTCGCGTTCCACCTGGGCGTGCCTGGCGAGGGCTCCGACGCGGACGCCCTCCGGTGTGACGTCGACGAACGCCAGCTCCTGCAGCCGGTTGATGTCGACCAGGTGGGCGGGGGCGGCGAGCCGCATGTTCAGCATCGGGATCAGGCTCTGCCCTCCGGCGAGCACCTTGCCGTGCTCCCCGGCCCCGGCGAGGGCGTCGAGCGCCTCGCCGAGGGAGCGGGGAGCGTGGTATTCGAACGGGGGTGGCTTCACCCGGTGGCCTCTCGTCGCGGCTCCGACACCTGCGGACCGGCACCGCCGCCGCTGCCGCCCCGCCCGGCGATGACCCGGAGCAGGTGGTAGCCGGCCACCACCACGATGGTGCCGAGGGCGATGCCCTCCAGCGTGAAGTCCGAGCTGATCATATGCTTGACCGGGCCGATGGCGAGGATGATCCCCGCCCCGATCGGGACGAGGTTGACGGGGTCGGCGAAGTCGACCCGGTTCTCGATCCAGATCTTCGCGCCGAGCAGGCCGATCATGCCGTACAGGATGACGGTGATGCCACCGAGCACGCCGCCCGGCGTGGCCGCGACCAGCGCGCCGAACTTCGGGCAGAGGCCGAACAGGATCGCGATGACGGCGGCGATGTAGTAGGCGGCCGTCGAGTAGACGCGGGTGGCGGCCATGACGCCGATGTTCTCGGCGTAGGTGGTGGTCGGGGAGCCGCCGAAGGCGCTGGCGACGACGGTGGCGGCGCCGTCGGCGGCGACCGCCCGGCCCATGTACGGGTCGACGTCGGTCTTGGTCATCTCGCCGACGGCCTTGACGTGGCCGACGTTCTCGGCGACCAGCGCGATCACCGCCGGCAGGACGAGCAGCACGGCGGAGAACTTGAAGTCGGGGAAGTGCATGTTCGGCAGGCCGATCCAGTCGGCCGCCGCCACGCCTTCGAAGCTCACCCTGGGGTGCGTGTCGACCGCGCCGGTGCCCGCGTTGAAGGCGGTGATGTTCCCGAAGACCCTGTCGGCCAGCCAGGAGAGCGCGAAGCCGATGATCAGACCGAGCAGGATGGCGATCCTGCCGATGAAGCCCTTGAAGAGCACGATGAGGACGAAGGTGACGGTCATCGTGATCAGGGCGATCCACTGGTCCTGCGGCCAGTAGATGTCGGCGACGACGTACGCCAGGCCGAAGCCGATCAGCATGACGACGGCGCCGGTGACGACCGGTGGGAAGACGCGGTTGATGATCTGTACGCCGAGGAAGTGGATGGCCACGCCCACGAGCGCGAGGACGAGTCCGGCGACGAGGATGGCGCCGGTGACGATCGCGTCGGTGGCGGGTGTGTCACCGCCCATGAGCGCCCGGATCGCGAGCACGCCGCCCACGAACGACGCGCTGGTCCCGAGGTAGCTGGGGACCTTTCCCTTCACGATGAGCAGGAACATGATCGTTCCGACGCCCGAGAACATGATGGCGACGTTGGGGTCGAGTCCCATCACCAGGGGGAAGACGAAGGTCGCGCCGAACATCGCGACGACGTGCTGCGCCCCGAATCCGACCATCCGCGGCCATGACAGCCGCTCGTCGGGTTTGACCACCTCTCCTGGAGCGAGCGTTTTGCCGTCGCCGTGTTTCGTCCAACCTGCAACCATCGAGCCCCACCTTTCACCGGGCCGTCGGTCGGTGAACCACCCCGCGGGCTTCCCTCCGGCGAATCCCCTTACAGCTGTTGCGGGCACGTTAGGACCGAAAGCATGCCCTTACATCGTCATGATCTGCCAAATCTGCGGGGCGTAGCAGTGGACAGCTCGCACACCGCGCACCCGCCGCCCCGGTGAGGGCCGCCCGCGGCGCCCGCCACGGGGCGCGTCGATCTCCCGGCCGCCCGGATCCCGGAGCCGTCACCCTCCCGGCCACGCGGACCGCGGAGCGGTCACTTCCCGACCACGTGGATCTCGAAGCCGTCGCCGCTCACCACCTGGCCGTCACGGATCTTGCAGGTCTTGCGGAGCTCGACCTCGCCGTCCACCAGCACGTTGCCGTCGGCGATGAAGTGTTTGGCCTGACCGCCCGTCTCGGTGACGCCGCAGTATTTGAGCAGGTCGCACAGCGGGATGTATTCGGTTTCCAGCTCGAAGGTCTCGTTCACGCCGAACAGCTTAGATCCCGCCTGCGCGCCCTCCTCGCCGTGCCGGGCGCCGCCGTCGGATGCCCCCGCCGGACGCCGCCGCCGGGTGCCACCGTCAGATGCCGCGCATCCGCAGGACGTGCAGGGCGAGGGTGAGGTTCAGGCGCAGGTGGGCGTCCTCGGTGAAGCCGCCGAGCATGCGCTCCAGCTTGCCGATCCGGTAGCGCAGCGTGTTGTAGTGGAAGTGCAGCCTGCGCGCCGTCTCGGCCACGTTGAGGTTGGTCTCCAGCAGCACCTGCAGCGTACGGCGCAGGTCGGCGTTCTCCGCGTCGTCGTCGGAGGCGAGCGGGCCGAGGGTCTCGCGGACGAAGGCGTGCAGCTCGGCGGTGTCGTTGACCAGCGACAGCAGCCGGTAGACGCCGAGCTGGTCGAAGTTCGCGACCGCGCCGTTGCCGTGGAGCTGGCGGCCCACCCGCGCGGCCTTCAGCGCCTGGCCGTACGCCTCGGGCAGCGCCTCGGCCCCGACGGCGGTGCGGCTCGCGCCGGTGGAGAAGGTGGCGGGCAGGGACTCGGCGAAGGCCGCGGCGGCGTCCTTGGCGAGGCGGCCCGCGTCGACGGACGCGTCCACGATGGTGACGACCTCGTGGGAGAACCCGGCCACCGCGCCGCGTGCGTCGTGGCGGCGCATCGCACCGGTCCAGCACGTGACGAGGCGGTCCTGGGCGGCGCGCTCGTCGCCCTCGGGGTCGAGCTCGGCCACCAGCACGGTGACCGGGCGCTGCAGGTCCCAGCCGAAGGCCCTGGCCCGGGAGGCGACCCGTTCGGAGCCTCCCGCCCTGCCGGTGAGCACGTCGCGCAGGAAGTCGGCGCGATACTTGCTCTCGACGGCGTTGACCGCCTCCTGCCGGGTCACCACCAGCGCGGCGACCGTGGCGGCACGTTCCAGAATGCCGACGTCGCTGTCACCGATCGCCCCGACCGGGCCGCAGGCGACGATCCTGCCGTGGTGGTGGCCGCCCGCCACCACCGGCACCGAGGCGTGGCGCCCGTCGGGGCCCTTCGAGGCCTCGCGCAGCGCGGCCACGTGCTCGACCGGCCCTGCCGCGGCCAGCACGTGCCCCGTCCCGTCCAGCACGGCCACCCCCGCGCCCAGCAACCCGGCGACCTCGGCCGTCACCTCGCGCAGTCCTCCCCCGGCGAGCACGACCTGGACCAGTGCCCGGTGCGCCTCCTCCGCCCTGGCCAGTACGGCGGCCTGGCGGTTGAGGATGTCGGTGAGGACCTGGTTGAGGATGTCGTCGAAACCGACGTCGTCGGGGAGCTGGATGAGCGGGAATCCCAGCCGGTCGGCCTGCTCCACCATCTCCTCGGGCAACTCGTCGAGATAGCGGCCGAGTTTGATGGCGAGCGCGGCCAGGCCGCGCTCGTCGAGGTCCGCCACGAGCCTGCCGAGTGACTGGGGCGTGTTGCGCAGCGGGTAGCCGGTGGTGAGCAGCAGCTCGTGCGGCTTGACCCAGGCCAGGACGTCGGGCACCTCCATCACGTTGAGGCGCTGCACGACACGGTCCAGCCCCCGCTCCCCCGCGATCAGCCGGGCTCCCGCCAGTGTCGAGACGCCGAGGACCTCGCCGACGGCGACGCCGTGAATGATCGTTCCGGTGCTCGCCGGGCGTACGGGGGGTTCCATGAGGTGATTGTGACTGATGGACCCGTCTGTCAGGAAGAGCCAACCTTTGAGCGGAGTGTTGGCAGCTTTCTCCGTACGGCCTGCGTTCACGCCCGTTCTACCGTCTGCTCAATGGATGGGGGAGTCCGTGAGCGAGCGAACCGCTGGAGAGAGCACCTTCACACCTACGGGGCCTGCCGAGGAGCGCTCATGACCGTTGGAACACGCCAGAGGACGCCGAGGGCGCCGAAGACGCAGCGCGTACACGCGTGGACGCACGGGACCGGTGCGGCCAGCACCGCCCTGCGCCAGGTGCTGGAGGCGCCCCGCCGCCCGGCGCGGGTGCTGGCGGCCTTCCCGGCAGGCGTCTACCTTGAGGTACGCACGGAGATGGAACCGCAGGTCATCGCGGTGGTGACCGGGGAGGCCACCCGCCTGCCCAACGCGATGGTGGTCACCGACCCGATGCCTCGCGTCGCGGTGGGCGACGAGGCGTCCGTCGGAGACGGCTCGATCGACGTCGGACGGCTCAGCCTGCGGGCCCACCGCTGGTGGAACCCGGCCCCGGCGCTCGGTGCCGTGGAGACGGCGCGGCTGGCCCGCTCGCTGCCCGCGATGGCGGAGTTGTGCGAGCGGTCGCCGAGGCGTCCCGGGCTGGAGGGCAACGGCGCTGCCGGCCTGCTGGCCCAGGGGTGCGCCGAGGGTTCGTTGCTGAAAAGCGTGACGGCCGCCGAGCAGTTGGTCGGCCTGGGTCCCGGGCTCACGCCGAGCGGCGACGACGTGCTCGCGGGGTTGCTGGTCGCGCTGCGTCACCTGGGCGGGGCGGTGGGCGCGAGACGTGCCGTGTGGCTGGCCGACTGGCTCGCCGCCGCGGTCACCTTCGACGTGCGTGGCAGGACCACCCCCATCTCGGCGGCGCTGCTGCACTGCGCCGCCCGGGGCGAGGCGAGCGGTGAGGTACTGGCCGTGCTGCGGGGTCTGGCGGGCCGGCACTCCCTGGAGCCGGCGCTGCACCGCCTTCTGCAACTGGGCCACACCTCCGGGGCCGATCTGGCGTGGGGGCTGCGGATCGGGCTCGCGGCGGTGATCGATTTGGAAGGCGGGGGCAATGGCGAGTACTGACGTGGTCCGGACGCGTACGGGGGTCTACCACGACTCCGTGAGCCTGATGCGGGTCAGCCGCACGGCGAGCGCGCTGCCCGGTGTGGAGGTCGCGGTGGTGGCGATGGCCACCGAACTCAACCTGCAGATCGCCTCCGAGCTGGGTTTCGACCTCCCCCAGGCCGGGCCCGCCGACCTGCTGATCGCGCTGCGCGGCGAGAGTGACGCCCTGGAGGCCGCGTCCGCGGAACTGGACGGGTTGCTGGCCGCGCTGTCGGCCCCGTCCCTGTCCGCGGGCGGGGTCGGAGGCGGCGCCGCCGAACTCCCTCCGCGCACCGTCCGCGCCGCGGCCCGCGAGCACGCGGCCGACCTCGCCCTCGTCTCGGTGCCCGGCCCGCACGCGTTCGCCGAGGCGCTGGACGCGGTCGAGGCCGGACTGTCGGTAATGATCTTCAGTGACAACGTGCCGGTCGAGCAGGAGGTTCTGCTCAAGAGGCGCGCCGCCGAGCGCGGCGTGCTGGTCATGGGGCCAGACTGCGGCACCGCTGTGATCGGCGGGGCGGGCCTCGGCTTCGCGAACGTCCTGAGGCCCGGTCCTGTCGGGCTGGTGGCGGCCTCGGGAACGGGCGCGCAGCAGGTGACCTGCCTGCTCGACCTCGCGGGAGTGGGGGTGTCCCACGTGCTCGGCGTGGGCGGTCGCGACCTGTCCGCGGACGTGGGCGGGCTGTCCACCCTGCGCGCTCTGGAGGCCCTCGACGCCGACCCCGCCACCGAGTTGATCGTCCTGATCTCCAAGCCTCCGGCCCCTCAGGTCGCGCGGGCCGTCGAGGAGGCCGTCGCGAGGCTCGGCACACCGGTCGTGACCGCGCTGCTCGGTCCCGGACAGGCCGACCTCACCTCGGTGACCGAGGCCGCCCTGCGTGCCCTCGGCGCCCCGATCCCCACCTGGCCCTCCTGGCCCGCCCCCGGGACAGCCGATGCGTCTCCCGCGTCTCCCTCCGGGGCAGGTGGCCCCGGCGCGGAAAGGAACGTGCGGGGAATCTACTCGGGCGGGACGCTGTGTGTGGAGGCGAGGCTCATCGCCGGGACCGGCGAGTTCACCGACTTCGGCGACGACGCCTACACGGTCGGCAGGGCCCATCCGATGATCGACCCGACGCTCCGCCTGGAGGCCCTGGCCGAGGTGCCGCCCGGCGACGTCGTCCTGCTCGACGTGGTTCTCGGCCACGGCTCCGACCCCGATCCGTCCGCCAGGCTCGCGCCCGCGATCGCCGAGGCCGTCGCCGGAGGCGTCACCGCGGTGGTGGCGCTGGTCGGCTCGGAAGGCGACCCGCAGGGGCTGGTCGCGCAGGCCGGGGCACTGAACGCGGCGGGGGCCGCGGTGTTCACGTCCAACGCCGAGGCGGCCGGGTACGCCGCGCGGGTGGCCGCCGGGATCACCGCGAACACTCGTTGATCGTTCGCACTGTTCACGCCGTTCGTGCCTCCTCCTCGGAAGCGGAGGTTTCCGGGCTCGTTTCCGGCTCGGGTCTTCAGACCCGTTCCGGGCTCGGGTCTCAGGTTCATCAGGGAGAAGTGATGACGCTGTCCATGCTTTCCGGCGAGCCGGAAGTGATCACGGTGGGGGCCGACGTGCTCGGCGAGGCGCTGGACGCGCAGGCCGTCTCGCGGGTCCGGGTGGACTGGCGCCCGCCGATGCCCGGCACCGAGGCCGACCTGGCCAGGGTGCTGGCCGACCCGCGCAGGGTCCGCGCCAACGAGACGGCCGTGGGCCGCCTGGTCGCGGCGCGGCCGCAGCTCGTCGGGGTGCGGCCGGCGCACGAGGTGCTCGACCTGCCGAAGGGCACGTTCCTGCACGCCGGCCCGCCGATCGAGTGGGAGCGGGCGTCGGGACCGATGCGGGGCGCGCTCATCGGGGCGATGCTGCTGGAAGGGCTCGCCGCCGACCCCGAGGAGGCCGAGGAGCGGCTCGCCTCCGGGGGTGCCCGGTTCGACTCCTGCCACCACCACCGCACCGTCGGGCCGATGGCGGGTGTGGTCACCCCGTCGATGTGGATGTTCGAGGTGCGCGACGCCGAGCACGGCGGCACCGCCTACTGCTCGCTCAACGAGGGGCTGGGCAAGGTGCTGCGCTACGGCGCGTACGGGCCCGAGGTGCTGGAGCGGCTGCGCTGGATGGCCGAGGTGCTCGGCCCGGTGCTCCAGGCCACCCTGGAGCGGAGCGGGCCGCTCGATCTCAGGTCGCTTGCCGCGCAGGCCCTGCAGATGGGCGACGAGCTGCACAACCGCAACCGCGCCGCCACCTCGTTGATGGTGCGTGAGCTCGCCCCCGACGTGGTGGAGGCCGCGCCCGGCCACGCCTCCGAGGTCCTGCGCTTCGTCAACGGCAACGACCACTTCTTCCTCAACGCGGGCATGGCCGCGTGCAAGGTGAGCACGGACGCGGCGAGGAACGTCCCCGGCTCCACGATGGTCGTCGCGATGGCCCGCAACGGCACGGACTTCGGGATCCAGGTCTCCGGGCTGGGCGACCGCTGGTTCACCGGCCCCGCGGGCGTGCCGGACGGCCTCTATCTGGGCGCCTACGGCCCCGAGGACGCCAACCCCGACATCGGCGACTCGACGATCACCGAGACGGCGGGGCTGGGCGGCTTCGCGATGGCCGCGGCCCCGGCGATCGTGAGGTTCGTCGGCGGGAACGTGTCGGACGCGATGGCGGCCACCCGGTCCATGTACGAGATCACCCTGGCCGAGCATCCCGCGTACCAGATCCCGGGGCTGGACTTCCGGGGCACGCCGGTCGGCGTCGACGTCACGCTGGTGGCCAGGACCGGCCTGCTGCCCACCGTGAACACCGGTATCGCCGGACGGGTCGCGGGAACCGGGCAGGTCGGCGCGGGGCTGGTCAGCCCGCCCGCCTCGGCCTTCACCTCGGCCCTCGCCGCACTCGCCGAGGCCGCCGATCATGAACACACGGCTACGTATTGATCTTTTGTCTATTAAGATTGGGTAAAGCTGACAATTTCCCCATCCGCCGGTAGCATTCGGCGACGTTCAGAGCGTGGACGCAAGATCAGTGATCTGAAGAGCACCGATCCTGACAAATACCGTCATACGCCTTCTCGGCATGCAAACTTCCATAACCAAATGCCCTCCCGATATCGTGTCCACCGCACAGGGCTGGTTTTGGGGAACGGGGAACGATGACCGATCGCTTGCTCGGGAGAAACCCCCTGGGGCCTGAGGGCGGCGATTCCGCGGGCGCGACACCGGAGGGCCAGGGCCGGCTGGTGGGCAGGCGCTACCGCCTGGTGTCACCGGTCGGACGTGGCGGGATGGGCATGGTGTGGCACGCGCACGACGTCCTGCTCGACCGGGACGTCGCGGTCAAGGAGTTGATCCTCCCCTACGGCCTCGACCACGCGGGCAAGCAGGGAGCCCACCGGCGGATGCTGCGCGAGGCCCGCTCGGCGGCCCGGCTCAGCCACCCCGGCATCGTCACCGTCCACGACGTCGTCGAGGAGGACGGCCGCCCCTGGATCGTGATGGAACTGGTCCGCGCCTGGTCGCTGGAGCAGGCCGTGCGGCAGAGCGGGCCACTGCCCGTGGTCCAGGCCGCGGAGATCGGCGTCCGGGTGCTCGACGCGCTCCGCCACGCCCACGCCGCCGGGATCATGCACCGCGACGTCAAGCCGGGCAACGTGCTGCTCACCTCCGACCGGGTGGTACTCACCGACTTCGGTATCGCCGCGATCGAGGGAGACGTGACGGTCACCCAGACCGGCCTGATGATGGGCTCGCCCGCCTACATCCCGCCGGAACGGCTGTCGGGCCAGCCGTTCACGCAGGCCTCCGACCTGTGGTCCTTCGGCGCCACGCTGTACGCGGCGGTCGAGGGGCGTCCTCCCTACGAGGGACCGGACGCGGTGGCCGTGCTCGGCGCGATCCTCACCCAGGAGCCCAGCCGCCCGCAGCGGGCCGGTGCCCTCATCGCCGTCATCGAGGGCCTGCTCCGCAAGAACCCCGCCGACCGGATGAGCGCCTCGCAGGTGTCGGACCTGCTCGATCGGGTGCTGCGCAGCCACGGCTCCAGCACCCCGAACCGCGCGCCCAGCCCCATGCCCTCGTCGATGCCGATCCCGGGCGACTCCATGCCGATCCACCTGGTGCCCCCGCTGAACGCGCCGTCGGGGCCGCCCCCCTCCCGGATCATCGAGACGCCCTCGGGGCCGATCCGGGTCCCGTACGCCAACGACTCCTCGGGCGGCGACGCGCTCTCCGGCCCTGCGAGGTCGCACCGCGCGGACCTGCTGTCCTTTCCCGCGTCCGGCTCGGGCGGGTTCCCGCAGGCGGGCGGGGCCACCGGTCTGACCGGCGGGCACCAACGCGGTTACGACGCGCTGCGCATCCCGGCCACCGGACCCGACGGAGACCCGTTCGACCCGCTGAGCAGTTTCTCCGGCGACCTGCCCGTCGCAGCATCGTCGGTACCGTCGCCCGCGCAGCCGTCCGCACCGCGTCACGGCGGGCAGAGCGAGGCGTCCAGGGCCCGCGAGGCGACGCGTCGGCCCACCCCCTCGGCGCGGGAACCGTCCTCCCGCACCGCCGTACGGGACTCGCGGTCCGTCACCTCGCCCGGCCGGAGCGGGATGCGCGGGACCTCGCGCCGCGCCCGGGGAAACAGCGAGGGCGGCCCCGACTTCCGGCTGCTCATGCTCGGCGGGGGCGGCGTGCTGGCCATCGTGGTCGCCGGACTGCTCGTCTTCCTGCCCAGCGACGCCTCCGACACCCCGGTCTCCACGATCCCGTCCACGGCGATCTCCGCCACGGACGCGCCGGTGACGTCCACCGGGCCGAGCGAGGAGATCCCCGAGGGCTTCAAACTGGCGAGCGCCGCCGGCGTCTCCGGCGCGGTGCCCGGCGACTGGACGGTGAAGGCGAGCTCCGGCGGAGTGGTCACCTTCACCGGGCCGAAGAGCGGCGGGCAGACCATCGTCGTCGCCGAGGTGCCGGTCGAGGAACCGATGACGGCACTGGGCAAGGCCAGCAAGAAGGGCCTGGACGAATACACCGAGGTCAGCGTGATGGCGGTGAACTACCGTACGTGGAAGGCCGCGGACTGGGAGTACACCTACGTCCAGCCGAACGGTGTCCCGATGCACGGGCTGACGCGCTACGTCGCCCTCAACGGCCGGACCGCCTACCAGATCACGTTCAAGGTCCAGGACCTGGACTGGGAGAAGAACGCGGACATCCTGGAGACGTTCTTCGCCACCTTCAGCTCGGTCAGCTGATCCCGGCGACCGGCCGTCACCCCCGGCCTTCTCGCCGTCCACCATCCTTCACCTCACCACCGATCCCTCCCACCGTCCGTGCTCCTTCGTCTCATCACATGCCTCATCGGCCGAACCCCGTCCCGTCGTCCTTCACCCCGCACCGCCGTCCCGCCATGTCCAGGTCGCGCCCGCCGTCCACCGTGCCGCTCCCGAAAAGGTCTCGTGGCTCGGTCATGAGTGATGGCAGACTTCGCTCGTGACCGCGAACCCCACGAACACCACGCCCCCCGGCGCCTCCCCCGGCAGGAAGACGCGAGTCACCGCCGTACAGCGGCGGACGCTCACCGTCCTGTCCGCCGCCCAGATCAGCGGCGGGATCGGAGTCGCCGTGGGGCTCACCTTCAGCTCGGTGACCGTGAGGGAGCTCTCCGGCTCCACGGCGCTCAGCGGGCTGGCCGGCACCGCGACCGTGCTGGGTGCGGCGCTGCTCGCGCTGCCCACCGCGAAATCGTCCGGGAGGAGTGGCAGGCGCGCCGGGCTCACCCTGGCCTACGGCTGCGCCCTGCTCGGCTGCCTGGTCTCGCTGCTCGCGGTCGCCCTGGGCTCCTGGCCGCTGCTGCTCGCCGGGCTGGTGCTGTTCGGCGCGGCCAGCGCGGGCAACCTCGCCTCGCGCTACGCCGCGACCGACCTGTCCCCGCCGGGGCACTCGGCCAGGCACCTCTCGCTGGTGGTGTGGGCCACCACCGTCGGGTCGGTCGCCGGGCCGAACCTGGCGGAACCGGCCGAGCGATTCAGCACCGGGCTCGGGATGCCGTCGGGCAGCGGCCCGTTCGCCGTCGCCCTGGTGAGCTTCGCGATCGCCCTCGGCATCATCGTGGTCGCCCTGCGTCCCGACCCCCTGCTCCTGGCCCGCTCCGCGTCTTCCAACGCGTCTTCCGACACGTCCCCCGACTCCGACGTCCCCGCGCCCGGACCCGCCCCCTCGGAGAAGGGCGCCGGGACGTTCCGCACCGCCTGGCGGGTGCTGCGCGGGACACCCGTGGCGGCACGCGCGCTGGTCGCGATCGCGGTGAGCCACACCGCGATGGTCTCGATCATGTCCATGACCCCGGTCCACCTCGACCACGGCGGTTCGACGTACACGGTCATCGGGATCGTGATCAGTCTGCACATCGCGGGGATGTACGTCCTGTCGCCCGTGGTCGGCTGGCTCGCCGACCGGGTGGGCAGGACAACGGTGCTGGTAGCGGGAATGGGTCTGCTGCTGGCCGCGGCCGTCCTCGCGGGCGGGGCCGGGACGCACGACGTCACGCAGGTGGCCGTCGGACTTCTCCTGCTCGGCCTCGGCTGGTCGTTCGGGCTGATCTCCGGCTCGGCGATGCTCAGCGAGGCCGTGCCGCTGGAACACCGCACCCCCGTGCAGGGCCTCTCCGACCTGCTGATGAACGTCTGCGGCGCGGCCGGCACCGTGATCGCCGGTCTGATCGTCGGTGGTCTGTCGTACGGCGTGCTCGGCGCGGCGGTCGCGGTCATGGTGACGGTCACCGGCGCCTGGCTCGCCCTCACCCGCGCCTGAGCCACGACCGCCCTCACCCGATCCGCTCAACCGGCGCCCGGGAGCGTCCGAAACCGCCCGGGACGCCCGGCCCCACCGGGCGTCACTTGGCGTCGGCGTAACACCTGACCGGGACGGCCAGCATGGGGAAGCGCACCGGGGTCGATCCGAACAACAACCGGGTCGCCTCCTCCGCGGCCTTGCCGACCGCCGCGACGACCTCCTCCGCCTGCTCGGCCGGGCAGTGCACCATCACCTCGTCGTGCTGGAAGAACACCAGTCTTGCCGGGTCGGGAAGCAGGCCGCGCAGCACGGCCATCAGCACGAGAGCCCACTCGGCCGCGGTCGCCTGGACGACGAAGTTGCGGGTGAACCGGCCGCGGTCGCGAGCCGCGCGGCCTCCCTCGGGGCCGGAGACCAGCTCCCGCCAGCGGGCGGAGGGCGGGGGCGAGGTGCGGCCCAGCCAGGAGCGGACCACCTTGCCCTCCTCCCCCGCCCTGGCGGCGTCCTCCACGAACTGGTAGGCGCGGGGAAAGCGCCGGCGCATCACGGCCAGCAGCTTGGGCGCGTCTCCGCTGGTGCCTCCGTACATCGCCGACAGCATCGCGATCTTGGCGTTGTCGCGCTCGCCGCCGAACGCCTGCGCCAGCGCCTGATAGAGGTCTATCTGCCCGGCCGCCCTCGCGAGGCCGACGTCCCCCGCCATCGCGGCCAGCACACGCGGCTCCAGCTGGGCCGCGTCGGCGACGACGAGCGTCCAGCCGTCGTCGGCCACGATGACCTTGCGCATCAGCTTGTGGATCTGCAGGGCCCCGCCACCGTTGGTCGCCCACCGGCCCGTCACCACGCCGCCCACCACGTATTCGGGCCGGAAACGGTGGTCGCGCACCCACTGGTCGGCCCAGGCCCAGCCGTGGAAGCTGTAGAACCTGGCCATCTCCTTGTAGGCGAGCAGGGGCGCGACGCCCGGGTGCTCGACCTGCTTGATGTCGTGGGCCCTGGTGGAGGCGACAGGCACGCCCGCCGCCTTGAACGCCCTCACGATCTGCTGCGGGGAGTCGGGGTTGAACGGCGTACCGAACGCCGCCGCCACCTCGTCGGCCAGGGCCTGGAGCTTGGCGGGCCGCATGCCGTGCACAGGACGCGGGCCGAGCAGGCCGGTCAGCAGCTCGTCGTGCACGTCCCGGCGCCAGGGCATGCCCTCCCTCGCCATCTCCGCGGCGACCAGCGCCCCGGCCGACTCCGCGGCGACCAGGAGCCGGAAGCGCCCGGGGTCGGCGGTCGCCTCCACGCGCCGCAACTGGTCGGCGTAGACCTCCGCGACCAGGTCCGCGTCCGGCGGGGACGCCTCCTCCTCGAAAAGCGTGGCCTGCCGTGCCTGGGGTCCGTGCGGATCGTCGGGCACGGGCAGGCCGTGCAGCCGGGCGTAGGCCGCGGGGGCCGACCTCGGCTCGCCGAACCGCCCTTCGTGGGCGAGGAGCAGGCCCTCGGTCAGCGCGAGGTCGTGGCAGCGTGCGAGCCGCACCCCCGCGGCGAGCAGGGCGGGGTAGACCTCCCGCGTGTCGGCCCAGACCCAGCGCGGCCCCCGGGCCTCCATCTCGCGGACGGCCGAGGCCAGATCGGCGACGGCCCCAGCGGGCTCGCCGTCCACACGCAGCACACCCCCACCCCCGGGAGCCGCCGCGACCGACACGTGCATACGCCCACCCTGCCACGCCGGTACGACATTCTCGATCAGACGAGCGGTATGACGATCTCGTCCTCGACCGGGGGCTCGATCTCCTGCCGCAGGCAGCCGGTGGCGGCGAAGCAGCGGATCGTGAGGGCCTCCGAGGTGACCGAGACGTGCAGGAAGCTCTTGAAGAACGGCGGGGTGTCCCAGTCAGACAGCTCCGACAGGTAGCGGTGGAACGTCCTGCCCACCGGGAGCCGCAGCGGCATCGGCCAGCCGCCGAGGATCCTGGCGGCCCACCGCATCCGCCGGGTGATCGGCACGGCCGGGATGTCCCTCACCGGGGTGTTGCCGATCCGCCGGGACATCAGCGCCGCGCTCTCGTCGGGCGTGAGGTAGAGCCACCGCATGCGCAGCCGGTCACTGTAGAGCCCGCTGTAGAACGAGAGCGAGTCACCGCGGAGCGGGTAGCAGCGGTAGTCGTCCTCGTGCACGCCGCCCACGGTGACCCTCGGGATGGTGTGGGTGGCGTGCATGAAGGCCCCTGATCCGCCCGCCACGAGATACTGGATGGTCCGGTCCCCGACCTTGACCGGGAAGCGCTGGTAGTTGTGCACGTCGCCGCCTATCGCCGCGATGTAGTTGTGCGCGGGGTCGGTGACGATGTCGTCGATGGTTCCGCCGCCGGCCAGCTTCGACGGTTTGTAGTCGTTACGGCTGTAGATGGGCTTTCCGGTGATCAGCACCTTGGGCCGGGGATCGCGGGAGACCTCGCGCAGCCAGGTGGCCTGCTCGGAGTCGATGTCGCCGCGGATACCGGTGTCCACCCCGACGATGAGCAGCCCCGGGGTCTCCATCGCCCAGTAGGGGGCGGGCTGCACGGCCCGCTGCTCCGGCTTCGCCCGCAGCTCGCGTGCCCTCGCCAGCCGGGCCTCGTCGATCTTCTCCGGCTTGCGCCAGAGCAGACCGCGCAATCCCGAGGGCGACAGCTTGAACCCCTCGTTCTCGGCCTCCAGGGCGGGGGCCTCGCAGAAGACGCGCATGAAACCACCGAGCCCGTCGTACCAGTCGTGGTTGCCGGGGATCGCGTAGATCGGCGCTCGATAGTCCTGGTACGGGCGGAAGAACTTGTCCTCGTACTCGTTGCCCGAGCCGGTGGGGTAGATCACGTCGCTGGCGACAACCGCGAACGCGGTGCCCTCACCGACTTTGAGCATGCCCGGCACCACGGCGTACTGCGAGGCGTCGCCCTCCCCCGTGTCGCCGAGGACAAGGAAGGAGAACTCGGAGCCGACGTCCATCGGGATGCGGAAGGAGGGGTCGACGCCCCGGTCCCGCTGCGAGCCCACCCAGCGCGCCCTCACCTGCCCCGAGGGGTCTCCGAACAGGATCGCGAGGACCTCGTTCCGCGACCGCCAGATGGTGCGCGGGTTCAGCCAGGAGAAGGTCTCCTTACTGGGCAGCAGTTCCTTGAAGGTGCCCGTCTGGGCGCAGGACCAGCCCGCCCCCTCCTTCGACACCCGGGAGGAGACCTCACGCCCGCGCTCCGCCGCCTGTCTTATGTCAACCATGGCCCATATCTTGGCAATGATCTTAAAAAGCCGCACACCTCTCGGGAAAGGCGGCCGATCCGGAAGCCGGCGAGGACTACTGCGGGCCGTTGGGGGCCGCCGAGGTAGGTCCGGTCGCGGCCTGCGCGGCGGAGCGCCGCCCAACGTGCGGGCCGAATCGGAGCCCGCCCTGCCCTTCCCTGCCCTACCGTGCCCCCCGTATACCCCCGTATCCATCTGTGCCCATCTGTGCCCATCTGTGCCCGTCGCGCCGTCACCCGCCCGGCGGGACGAGAACGCCGGGGTTGAGAATGCCCTCGGGGTCGAGCCTGCCCTTGATCCCGCGCAGGATCTCCACACCCAGGTCGCCGATCTCGGTCGCGTAGGCCTCCCGATGGTCGCGACCGACCCCGTGGTGGTGCGAGACGGTGCCCCCGGCCGCGACGATCGCCTCGTTGACCGACCGCTTGGCCTCTCGCCACTGCCCGACGGGGTCGTCGCCCTGCGCCGTGACGACCGTGAAGTACAGGGAGGCGCCGGTGCCGTACACGTGGGAGATGTGGCACATGACCAGCGGCGAGCCGAGCGAGGCGCGCAGCGAGAGCCGTACGGCGTCGTAGAGGCGAGGCAGGTTGGACCAGAACCCGGCCGTCTCCAGGGTCTCGACGGTCGCGCCGGCGGCGAGCAGCGAGTCGCGCAGATAGGGCGCCGAGTAGCGTCCGTGAACCCACGACTCCCCCGGATCCGTGCCGAGGGGGACGCCTCCGAACCCGGACAGCACGGCGGCGACCCGCTCGCGCAGGGCGGGCACCTCGGAGAAGCCCTCGTATCCGGCGATCGCCAGACAGCCCGCACCGGTCGGCGAGGCGCCTATCTCGCCGGGGCGTGCCAGGCCCACCATCGTCTCGGTCTCGTCGGACAGGCGCAGCACGGTGGGCACGACGCCCTGCTGGACGAGGTGTCGCAGCGCGGCCGATCCCTCCGTGAACGAGGCGAACCGCCACCCCTCGTAGACCCGTTCCTCGGGCGCGGGCCGGACGCGGAGTCTCAGGGAGGTGATCACGCCGAAGGCCCCCTCCGAGCCCAGGATCACCTGGCGCAGGTCGGGCCCGGCCGCCGACCTGGGCGCCCGGCCCAGCTCAAGGGTCCCGCGCGGAGTGGCCACGGTCATGCCGACCACCATGTCGTCGAAACGCCCGTACCCGGCCGAGGCCTGCCCGCTGGAACGGGCGGCGGCGAAACCCCCCAGCGTGGCGTACTCGAACGACTGCGGAAAGTGACCTAGGGTGAACCCGTGCCCGGCCAGAAGCCGCTCGGCCCTCGGGGCCCGGAGCCCTGGCTCCATCTCCGCGACCATCGACTCGGCGTCGACGGCGATCAGCCGGTCCAGGCGGACCAGGTCCAGCGCGACGACACCGGCGAAGCCCTGCCTGCTCGCGACCAGGCCGCCGACCACGGAGGTTCCGCCCCCGAAGGGGACCACGGCGATCCGGTGGGCGGCGCAGACGGCGAGCACCTCCAGCACCTCGCGGTGCGAACCGGGCAGCACCACCGCGTCGGGCGCGTCGGAACCGTCTCCGGCGCGCATACGCATCAGGTCGGGGGTGGACTTGCCACGGGTGTGCCGGACGCGGGCCTCGTCGTCGGAGCGCACGTGATCGGCGCCGACCACGCCGCACAGTTCCGCCCGCACGGGCGACGAGAGGGTCACGGCGGGCAACCGCACCTCGCCGAGCTCGGCGGCCCGCTCTGGACGCGGACTCACGCCCAGCACGTCGTGGAGCAGTTTTCTCACCGGTTCCGGCAGGTCGGCGGCCTTGCCGGGATCACCCCAGCCGGACCAGAGCATGGGCTCGGTGGCACTCGTCGGATTTTCCACCCTTACACTGTGACACATGACGTCTATTCGTCACAATGCGGACGTGGAGAGCAGCGGCCAGGTGCTGGACGCCGCCCGCGAGGTGGTCCTCGCGGTGGGGGTGCGGCGCGCCACACTCACCGACGTGGCACGCAGGGCGGGGCTCTCCCGCATGACGATCTACCGCCGCTGGCCCGACATGCGGACCCTCGTCGCCGACCTGATGACCCGCGAGTGGGTGAGCGTCGCGGACCGGTTCGCGACCGGGGACCCGGTCACCTCCGCGGTGGCGGCGGTACGGGCGCTGCGCGACCATCCGCTCTGGCGAAAGATCGTCGAGGTGGACCCGGAGCTGCTCCTGCCCTACCTGCTGGACCGCAGGGGGGCGAGCCACGAGGCCATGCTCGCGCTCGTCGAGGCGGCGATCGTCCGAGGCCAGGAGGGGGGCACCGTGCGGCGCGGTGACCCGGCGAGGATGGCCAGGGCGGTGCTGCTCACCGCCCAGTCGTTCCTTCTCTCCGGCCCGACCATGCTCGACCCGGCCGGCCCCGACACCCCGGACGGCACGGTCGGCCTGAACGGCCCAGGTGGCCCGGGCGGCACGGACGCCCCGGTCAGCCTGGACGACCTGGACGCCGAGCTCGCCACGCTCCTGGAAAGGTACCTGCGACCGTGAACTCCTCTCTCAACGCCGCCCGCCGCGCACGCGAGCTGGCCGAGGTGCGCGACCTCGTGGTGGACGTGCTGGTGGTGGGGCTGGGCGCGACCGGCGCCGGGGCGGCGCTCGACGCGGCCTCCCGCGGCCTCTCCGTCGCCGCGATCGACGCCCACGACATCGCCTTCGGGACCTCCAGGTGGAGTTCCAAGATGATCCACGGCGGGCTCCGCTACCTGGCCAAAGGGCAGGTCGGGGTGGCGTACGAGAGCGCGGTGGAGCGCGGCCACCTGCTCGGGCGCACCGCGCCGCACCTGGTCAGCGCCCATCCCTACCTGCTGCCGCTCGTCCCCGAGGTCTCCCGCCGCCACGCGGCGCTGCTGATGACCGGATACCGCCTCGGCGAAGGGCTGCGGGTCGCGGCACGCACGCCCCGCCACCTCCTGCCCGGCCCCTCACGGATCTCCGCCGCGCAGGCTCTCGCCCTCGCCTCGCCGCTGGACTCGCGCGGGCTGCGCGGCGCCCTGCTGTCATGGGACGGGCGCCTGACCGACGACGCCCGCCTGGTGATCGCCGTGGCCAGGACCGCTGCGGCCCACGGGGCGAGGATACTGACGCGCTGCCGTGCGCTGGAGCTGTCGGGCGACGGCGCGCTGGTCCGCGACGAACTCGACGGGGACATCTTCACCATCCGGGCCAGGACGGTGGTCAACGCCACCGGCGTCTGGGCCGCCGGACTGCACCCGGGCATCCGGCTGAGCCCTTCGCGCGGCACCCACCTGGTCCTGCGACCGGAGACGCTGCCCGGCCTGGCCGCGGGACTGCACGTACCGGTTCCCGGGGAGAGCAACCGTTTCGTCCTCGTTCTTCCCCAGCCCGACGGGCGGGTCTACGTCGGGCTCACCGACGAGGCGGTGGACGGCCCCGTCCCCGACGTACCGCAGGCGCCGGAGGATGACGTGACCTTCCTGCTCTCCATCCTGAACTCCGTGCTGGAGGAGCCGATCCGGCGCGAGGACGTCGCCGGGACCTACGCGGGGCTGCGCCCACTGCTCGCCGGCGCCGGCGGCGGCCGCAGCGCCGACCTGTCCAGAAGGCACACGCTGCTGAGCACGCCGGACGGGCTGATGACGATCGTGGGCGGCAAACTCACCACCTACCGGAGGATGGCCGAGGACGCGATCGACCGGGCCGTGTCGCTGGGCGGGCTCGACGCGGGACCGAGCCGCACGGCGGACCTTCCCCTCGTCGGGGCCGGCGCGCGCCCGGGGAAGGACGCGAACGGCGACGGGCGCGAGGGCCGGGAGGCGGACCGGCTGCTTGAGCGGTACGGGAGTGAGGCGGCCGCCGTACGGTCCCTGATGGCGGAGGACCCCTGGCTGGCCGAGCCCGGGCCGACCGGGGTCACCGGGGCCGAGCTCGTCTGGGGCGTCAGGCACGAGGGCGCCCTGGACGTGGACGACCTCCTGGACCGGCGCACCAGGGTCGGCCTCGTCCTGCGGGACCGCGACGCGGCCCTCCCCATGGCGCGTGCCGCACTGGCCTACTGACGCCTGCCCGCCGGAGCCGGAAGGCCGCCGACGCACGCGCCTTCACCCACCTGTGATCGTTTCGCTCCTCGCCACCCCTCTCTCACCATTAGGTTAGTCTTACCTAAGTCAGAGCGAGGAGAGAGCGTGAGCACGGGGAGCGTCGTGGGCAGGGCGGACAGAGCGGTCAGAGCCGCCAAGGGGTGCACCCACCCTCCGGGCTGTCACACCGGTGAGCTGCCACTTCACGCCAGCGCGACCGTCGGAGCCCGCTTCTGGCTTCTCATCGAGCACCCCGGCCCCTGGGCCTCCCACCTGGAAGACTGCGATCTTCCCAAGGAAGTTCACACTCTTATCAAACGGGCCACCCGCCTCGGCATCCGCCCCCAGCTGATCCGCCGCCCGGGACGCAGAAACCTCGTGGAAACCGGCATTCACGTCATGGTCGCCGACTCCGGATCGGCCGAACCGTGGATCGCCGAAGGCGTCATCGCAGATCCGGACGATCTTAACCTTGACAACGTGGTGGCCGGAGTGGTCCCGGAGTCCTGCATACTTGTGAGTGAGCCGGTTTTTCTGGTCTGCACGCATGCCAAGCGCAACGCGTGCTGCGCCCGCATTGGACTACCCCTCGCTCGGTCCTTGGCAAAAACATTGCCGGACACAGTATGGGAAACATCACATGTTGGCGGCGATCGATACGCCGCCAACCTCGTGTGCTTGCCACACGGGCTTTACTACGGCAGCATGTCTCAGGCTGCTGCGATCGCGGCAGCCAACGCGTACCGGTCCGGCGAGGTCATCCTCGACCGTTTCCGGGGACGCGCAGGCATCCCTGAGCCACTGCAGGCCGCTGAGCATTTCATCCGCGTTCATACGGGTGATCTCTCGGTTGGCGGAGTGGCCGTGGAATCCTCCAGGTTGGACGGCGCCGTCACCGAGGCATTTGTGCGCGGTAATGGCACCCGTTTTCGGGTAGTGGTTGAACCCATGACGCTGACAACGCCATGCGGTACGGCTTGCGCCGATACGATCACTACCTACCGGCTGGTCACGCTGGACAGGGTAGCCCCTGTGCGGTACGCCACGTCCGCGCTGACCTGACCTGAGGGAACATCACGGCCAATCCAGGCGTTGTCCTCAGGGACGTCACAAGCGTCCAATGCGGCATCAACCAGAAATACCCTCTCACTATAAGGTGGTTTTCTCATGTCTCAGGTACGTCGGCAGACCGCCCGGCCTCGGCCCAGCTGGGGCTGGCAGGATGACGCCGCGTGCCGGGGCGAGGACCTCGTGCTCTTCTTCGGTCCCGACGGCGAGCGTCAGCCCGAGCGTGACATCCGCGAGCGTAAGGCCAAGGCGATCTGTGCCCAGTGCCCTGTTCGCGCCGAGTGCCTGGACTACGCGCTCTCCCGTCCGGAGAAGTACGGCACCTGGGGCGGTCTGAACGAGGACGAGCGCGCCTCCGAGCGTCGCCGTCGTATGCGCCGCGCCGCCAGCGCCGGCATCAGTGCCGTCGCCTGAGCAGTACCTCCACCCGGCTTCCCCCGCACGTGTGATCTCGCGAACCCCCTGCGAGATCACACGTTGTCGCGTCGGGCCCCGCGCGTGCGGCCCCCCGGAACGGGCGACCGCACGGCGGGTTTCCCCCGCACTTCCGCTTCTCACCAGGGCCCATCGGTTCCCTTCAGGGCCCTTTTCGCGTTTCAGGGCCTGTTGCGGCCCGCCTTCCGCATCTCCTTGGTGATGCTCTTCCATTTGCCCTGGAGCTCCTTGCGGAGCCGCGCGTCAGTCCTGGACGCCATCCACGCGGCCTCCCGCTGAAGCTTGTTCCAGCTTTCCAGCCGCCGCTCGGCGAGCGTGCCGTCCTCGATCGCGGCGATCACGGCGCAGCCCGGCTCGCTGTCGTGGCGGCAGTCGCCGAACCTGCACCGCGCGGCGAGCTCCTCCAGGTCCGAGAAGACCATGTCCACGCCCTCGCCCATGTCGTACAGGCCGATGCGGCGGATACCCGGCGTGTCGATGATGAGCCCGCCCCCCGCGAGCGGGATCAGCTCGCGGTGCACGGTGGTGTGACGGCCCCGGCCGTCGCCGGCCCTGACCTGCTGGGTCTCCATCACCCCCTCCCCCGCCAGGGCGTTGACGAGCGTCGACTTGCCCGCCCCCGAGGCGCCCAGCACCACCGCGGTGCGCGTGCCCTCGAGGTAGCCGCGGACGATGTCGACGCCCTCGCCCGTGACGGAGCAGACCGGGTGCACGTCCACACCCGGCGCCGCCGAGGCGACCTCTTCCATCAGGAAGCCGAGGCCCTCGCCGATCAGGTCGGACTTGGTGACGAGCACCACGGGACGCCCCCCGCTCTCCCAGGCGAGCGCGAGCAGCCGCTCGATCCTGCCCAGGTCGGCGGTGTCGGTGGCGTGCAGGGCGGGTTCCGCGACGAAGACGACGTCGACGTTGGCGGCGAGCACTTGGCCCTGGGAGTCGCCGGAGAGCCCGCCCCTGGAGACCCTGGCGACGCCGCCGCGCACGAACGCGGTGCGCCGGGGCAGAAGCGCCTCCAGCTCGAAACGGCCCTCGGCCAGGCGGCGAAGCCCGGCCCAGTCACCGACGCACGGCAGGGCCACGGGGTCGGCGGCGGCGTCGCGCCGCACCCTGGCGCCGTAGTGGGCCCGGAGATGACCGGAGGCCGTCAGCACCTCGGCGGCACCGCGATCGACGCGGGACACCCGGGCGGGGATGAGGCCTGCGGGAAGCTCGGCGGCGAGAGAGTCGTTCCAGCCGAGCGAGGTGAGGACGGATGAAGAAGAGATGATTGGCGAAGACAACGTAAGCACCCTTGTGGAAGGCCGGGTGCCTCGTCGCGAATCGGCTAGGCGGGCACCCGGAGGTTGATGGACGGCAGGCTCACCAGAACAACCCGCATGCTTCCCACCTCCTGTCGCCTCGTGGCCGCGCGTTTCTCGAACGGCTTCTTCGGGAGAACCTTAGCGCAGCGCCTCCCGTCCGGCGCAAACACATTTTTACCGTGTTTCCCGGGGCGCCCCGGGATCCCCCGGGCCGAGCCCGGAGGACTCCAACCGGCCCGGACGTCGCCCGGTGCGCCGCGAACCGGTGGAGATCCCCCGGAGGGCGGGGCCGCGATCGGGGTGGAGAATCACCCCGATCGCGGCCCGCCCTCCGGGGAGGAGATCACAGACCGGGGGCGGGGAAGTGGGAGGTGAGCTCCCTGACCTCTCCGTGGACCCGGGTGATGACGTGCTTGGCCTCGTCCTCGTCCTTGGCCAGGGCGGTGACGACCTGGTCGATCCAGGCGCCGATCTGCCGCATCTCGGCGACGCCCATGCCCCGGCTGGTCACGCCCGCGGTGCCGATACGGATGCCCGAGGGGTCGAACGGCTTGCGCGTGTCGAAGGGCACGCTGTTGTAGTTGGTCTCCAGCCCGGCCTTGTCGAGGGCCTGGGCGGCGGGCTTGCCGCCGATGCCCTTGGGGGTGAGGTCAAAGAGGATGAGGTGGTTGTCGGTGCCGCCGGAGACCAGGTCGAAGCCCCGGGCCAGGAGCTCCTCGGCCAGCGCCTGCGCGTTCATGACCACCTGGCGGGCGTAGTCCCTGAACTCGTCGGTCGACGCCTCCTTGAGCGCCACCGCGATGGCCGCGGTGGTGTGGTTGTGCGGGCCGCCCTGCAGACCGGGGAAGACGGCCTTGTTGAGTGCGGTGGCGTGCTCGTCGGAGGTGGCCATGAGCATGGCGCCCCGGGGACCGCGCAGGGTCTTGTGGGTGGTGGTGGAGATGACGTCCGCGTGGCCCACGGGCGACGGGTGTGCGCCACCGGCCACCAGGCCCGCGATGTGCGCGATGTCGGCGGCGAGCACCGCCCCGACCTCTCGGGCGATCTCGGCGAAGGCCGGGAAGTCGATCGTGCGCGGGACCGCGGTGCCACCGCAGAAGATCAGCTTGGGGCGCTCGCGCAGGGCGATCTCGCGCACCTCGTCCATGTCGACGCGGCCGGTGTCCTGCCGCACGCCGTAGCGGACCGGGTTGAACCACTTGCCGGTGGCCGAGACCGACCAGCCGTGGGTCAGGTGGCCGCCGAACGGCAGGCCCATGCCCATCACGGTCTCGCCCGGCTTCAGGAAGGCCAGGTAGATGGCGAGGTTGGCGGGCGAGCCCGAGTAGGGCTGCACATTGGCGTGGTTCACGCCGAACAGGGCCTTGGCCCTGTCGATGGCGAGGGTCTCGATCTGGTCGATGACCTGCTGGCCCTCGTAGTAACGCTTGCCGGCGTAGCCCTCGGAGTACTTGTTGGTCAGGACGGTGCCGGTGGCCTCGAGGACGGCCTTGGAGACGTAGTTCTCCGAGGCGATCAACTTGACGGTGTCGGACTGCCGCCGCTCCTCGGCCTTGATGAGCTCGGCGATCTGCGGATCCACGCTGGAAAGAGCGCTCATGCGCCTTCACTCCCCTGTCGTCGTCGACATCGCGCGAAGACCCAGGCGCTCGGCCTCCTCGCCCTTTCGCTCCCCGGTGGTCTCTCCCACCTTATGCGCCAGTCGCGGCTTAGACGATAGCGGACTAAGCCGCACGCCCGGCGCGACCTGCGCCCTCGACAGGCCAGAGCCGGTCGACCTCGGCGTTGAGCGTGGCGCCGATAAGCACGGCCAGCGCGGTGATGTAGAGCCACAAGAGCACGGCGATGGGGGCGGCGAGCGAGCCGTAGATGGAGACGGGCGAGAACCAGGCGGCGAGGACCGCGCGCAGCACGGCGGCGCAGGCGATCCAGATGACGAGGGCGAGCATCGCTCCCGGAAGCTCGCGCCACCAGCGCGTGCGTACGGGCACGCTCACGTGGTAGAGCAGGGTGAGGAAGATCACCGAGCCGATGACCACCACCGGCCAGTAGAGGATGTCGACCAGCACGGTGTAGTCGGCCGGTAGGGCCCCGCGCAGCGCGGCCGGGCCGAGGACGAGCACCGGCATCACCACGAGGCCGATCAGCAGACCCGCCAGGTAGAACCCGAAGGACATCAGGCGGGTGCGGATGATGCCGCGCTCCTCGCCGAGGCCGTAGGCGACCGAGATCAGGTCGACGTAGACGAACAGCGCCCGCGAACCCGACCAGAGCGCGAGCAGGAAGCCCAGGGAGATCAGCGAGACCTGGTTCTCGGGTTTCAGCACGTCCTCGATGAGGGGGGTGACGACGGTGTCCACGGCGTTGTCGGTGAACAGCAGGTGGGCCTGCTCGTCGATCCAGTCGCTGACGTTCTTGACCGTCTCGGGGCCGAACACCCGGGTCAGCTGGCCGAGCATGCCGATCAGGCCGAGCATGAACGGCGGGAGTGACAGCAGCGCGAAGAAGGCCGCCTCACCCGCCAGGCCGGTGACGCGGTAGGTGACGCCCGCGTTCGTGGTCGCGACGATCAGGGTCCACACGTCGGTGCCGCGGATCCACGAGAGCAGCGCCCGCAGCCTGCCCCAGACGTCCCTGCGGAGCCACGCGACGCCGGCGCGCAACCGCACCCCGGGCCCGCGCGGGGGGCGCCGCTCGGGCCCGGGCCGATGGGCCGGGGCATCAGTGGACGTCATGCCACACAACGGTATTCCTAGCCGCTCTTGATCACGAGTCAGGCGGGCAACGATCGAATCTCGCCCGCCTGCCCTCGGTGTCCGCGGCGAAACCTACCTGCGGTAGAACGCCTCGGCGTCGTCGACGTCGACGATGCGCGCGCCCAGCGGCAGCAGGGAGACCGGGATCAGCTTCAGGTTGGCCAGGCCCATCGGGATGCCGATGATCGACAGGAAGAGCGGGATCGAGGTCAGCAGGTGCCCGATCGCGAGCCAGACGCCGGCCACGACGAACCAGATCACGTTCCCGATGGTCGACAGCGCGCCCGCGTCGGGGTCGCGCACCACGGTCCTGCCGAAGGGCCACAGCGCGTAGGCGGCGATCCGGAACGACGCGATGCCGAACGGGATCGTGATGATCAGGACACAGCACACGATTCCCGCGAGTACGTAGCCGATCGCCAGCCAGATCCCCGCGAAGACCAACCAAATGACGTTCAACAGTGTCCGCATATTTACGAGCATGTCAGGTGAAAGGGCGCCTGCTCCATCCGGCGTCTCCCTGGAACGCCCCTGATCCGGACCCCGACCCGAATGGGGCGCCCGTTTCGCCGCGACGCTCCGCTGAAGTCCCTGTCGATCGCGGCTCAGGTCCGGGGGGAGCCGAGTGATGCCCCGGCCGGAAAGGGCGGAGAATGGAGCCATGATCTGCGAGGACTGCAAAGAGCGGCGGCACGACGAGTGCCGGGGAGGCTCGTGGTGCGACTGCCAGCACCAGCCTGTCCACGAGCCTCGGGAGTCGGCACTCGACTGGCCCCGCCAGGGCTGATCCGAACCCCCGGCCCCGCCACGCCCGTCGAGACCCTGCCGCCCGGCGGGTGGCAAGGTCTAGACGGGCGGCTGCCCCCGCTCCCCGCGCGACTCCCGATACCACGTTCGCGTCCAGATGGTGGACCCCACATTGGACATCCACCGTGCCCAAGGTATCGTCGTAGACATGCCAGCGGACCCCTTGCTCGTCGTGCGACGCCACGTCGACCTCCTGCGTGTCCGCAGCGCCATCTGTTGTGACGTCCGTTAACAGTCGCCCCCTGCTGATTTCACCCAGCTCGGCCGCGTAACAGGCGTCCTCCTCTGAGTAATCGACCCCCGCACTCGACGATGAGGCGGGAGGTGCCGCCTGTGCGCGTCCGGAAATCATTCCATCGAGCCACAAAAGGACGCGCGCATGACGACCCCAGCCCGGTCGGCGAACCGACATCACAAGCGCCCGCGCGGCGAAGGTCAGTGGGCTCTCGGTTACCGCGAGCCGCTGAACAAGAACGAGGAGAACAAGAAGAACGACGACGGGCTCAACGTCCGTCAGCGGATCATCGACGTCTACTCCAAGCGCGGCTTCGACTCCATCGACCCCTCCGACCTGCGCGGCCGGATGCGCTGGTTCGGGCTCTACACCCAGCGCAAGCCCGGGATCGACGGCGGCAAGACCGCGATCCTGGAGCCGGAGGAGCTCGACGACCGCTACTTCATGCTCCGGGTCAGGATCGACGGCGGCCGGCTCAACCTGGCCCAGCTGCGCGTCATCGCCGACATCTCCAACCTCTACGGCAGGGGCACCGCCGACGTCACCGACCGGCAGAACATCCAGCTGCACTGGATCGAGATCGAGGCCGTTCCCGACATCTGGGAGCGTCTGGAGTCGGTGGGCCTGTCCACCACGGAGGCCTGTGGCGACACCCCGCGCGTCATCCTGGGCTGCCCGCTGGCCGGGATCGACACCGACGAGGTCATCGACGGTTCCGCGCAGATCCAGGAGATCCACGACACCTACATCGGCGACCCCGCCTACTCCAACCTGCCGCGCAAGTTCAAGTCCGCGGTGAGCGGGTGCCCGGCGCACTGCACCGTGCACGAGATCAACGACGTGGCGTTCGTGGGTGTGGTGAACGAGAACGGCGAGCGCGGCTTCGACCTGTGGGTGGGCGGCGGCCTGTCCACCAACCCGATGCTGGGCAAGCGGCTGGGCGTCTTCCTCACCCCGGACCAGGTCGCCCCCGCCTACGGTGGCGTGATCGGCATCTTCCGCGACTACGGCTACCGCCGCCTGCGCCACCGGGCCAGGATCAAGTTCCTGATCAACGACTGGGGCCCGGAGAAGTTCCGCGACGTCCTGGAGAAGGAATACCTGGGATACGTCCTGCCCGACGGCCCCGCGCCCGAGCAGCCGCGCGGCGGCCGCCGGGACCACGTGGGCGTCTTCCCGCAGAAGGACGGCAACTTCTACGTCGGCTTCGCCCCGAAGGTCGGCCGCCTCGACGGCGACAAGCTGAACCTCATCGCCGACATCGCCGAGCGGCACGGTTCCGACCGGGTGCACACCACGGTCGAGCAGAAGATGGTCATCCTCGACGTGGCGCCCGACAGGGTCGACAGCCTCGTCGCCGAGCTGGAGGCGGGCGACCTGCAGGTCAACCCCTCCACCTTCCGCCGCCAGACCATGGCGTGCACCGGGATCGAGTTCTGCAAGCTCGCCATCGTCGAGACCAAGGTCACCGCGGCCAGCCTGATCGACGAGCTGGAGCAGCGGCTGCCCGACTTCAAGAGCCCGCTCACCATCAACGTCAACGGCTGCCCCAACTCCTGCGCCCGCATCCAGGTCGCCGACATCGGCCTCAAGGGCCAGCTCGTCGTGAACGACAAGGGTGAGCAGGTCGAGGGCTTCCAGATCCACCTGGGCGGCTCGCTGGGCGTCAACCCCGGCTTCGGCCGCAAGGTCCGCGGCCTGAAGGCCACCTCCGAGGAGCTTCCCGACTACGTGGAGCGCGTGCTCCGCAACTTCGAGAAGCAGAAGGACGAGAACGAGACCTTCTCCGACTGGGTGCAGCGCGCCGACGACGCGGACCTGAAGTGAACGGCCGACACGCCGTCCTTTCGGTAACGGGCGGGACGAGGAGGAGCGGATGAGCGAGCGAGCCGTTCCCTTCCACTGCCCGTACTGCGGTGAGGAAGACCTGGAGCCCTACGAGGGCGACGGCGGCTGGTACTGCCGGTCGTGCGTGCGCGCCTTCAAGCTGAAGTTTCTCGGAATCGGGGTGCGCTCGTGACGCACGGCGAATCCGACGCGGCGAACGTGCCGGCCGCGCCGACCTCTCCGACCGGAGAGGTCACCGCGACCGGCACGGCCCGCACGGTGAGTTCCGGCACGACGACGAGCGCGACGGCCCGCGAGGCACGACCTGCCCGCGCGGCGAACGAGGATTGGATGAGCGAGCGATGACACTGGTGGACATCGAAGTCGGGTTACGTCAGCAGCGCGGGACCCTCGACCTGCAGGAGATCGTCGAGTCGGCCGCGCGGTTCCTTGAGGACGCCTCGGCCCTTGAGATCATCCGCTGGGCGGCGGCGACCTTCGGCGACCGGCTCTGCCTGACCGCCTCCATGAGCGACGCCCTGCTGATCGACCTGGTCAGCCGGGTCAAGCCCGGCGTGGACGTGCTGTTCATCGACACCGGATACCACTTCGCCGAGACGATCGGCACCCGTGACGCCGTCCGGCAGGTCTACGACGTGAACGTGATCGACGTGAAGCCGTCCCGTACGGTGGCGGAGCAGGAGCGCGACCTGGGTCCGCGCCTGTTCGGGCGCAACCCCGACCTGTGCTGCTACCTGCGCAAGGTCGAGCCGCTGAATCGCGCCCTGGAGCCGTATCTCGCCTGGGTCTCCGGCATCCGCCGCGACGAGGCCGTCACCCGCGCCGGCGTCAAGGTCGTCGAGTGGGACGCCAAGCGTCAGATGGTCAAGATCAACCCGATCGCCCGGTGGACACAGGACGACGTCGACAACTACATGGCCGACAACGGGGTGCTGATCAACCCGCTGCACTACGACGACTACCCCTCGATCGGCTGCGCCCCCTGCACCCGCCAGGTCGCCCCGGGAGAGGACCCGCGCAGCGGTCGCTGGGCGGGCATGGGCAAGACCGAGTGCGGGCTCCACGTATGACCTGGCGTGCCACCGGCGCCGCTCTCGGGACACCGCTGGTCGCGGTGGCGCACGGGTCCCGTGACCCGCGCGCTGCCGCGACGGTGGAGGCCCTGCTCGACCTGGTACGGGACGCGCGGCCCGAGCTCCTCGTACGCACCGCCTACCTCGACCACGCCTCCCCGACGCTTCCCATGGCGCTGTCGGGGCTCACCGAGGCGGCGGTGCTGCCGCTGCTGCTCACCGAGGCCTACCACAGCCGGGTCGACATCCCCGGCGCGCTGGCCGAGGCGACGGCGCGCAGGCCC
The DNA here is from genome assembly GCF_042899335.1 of Streptosporangium sp. NPDC000095. NCBI lineage: Bacteria > Bacillati > Actinomycetota > Actinomycetes > Streptosporangiales > Streptosporangiaceae > Streptosporangium > Streptosporangium sp. NPDC000095. The sequence continues at coordinate 235,937 of NZ_JBIAZS010000007.1, read as the reverse complement.
CTGCTGCGCGTGCACGCGGGCGCCACGCTCGGCCCGCACCCGCTGCTCGTCGCCGCGCTGGAGCGGCGCCTGGCCGAGGCCGGTGTGGAGCCCGGGGAGCCCGGCACCGCCGTGGTGCTGGTCTCGGCCGGTTCCAGCGACCGGCGGGCCAACGCGACGGTCGCCGGGATCGCCGGAGACTGGGCGAGGCTGCGCGGCTGGCGGTCGGTGACCGCGGCCTACGCCTCGGCCGCCGGTCCCACCCCCGAGGAGGCCGTGCTGCGCCTGCGGCGCTCGGGCGCCTCGCGGATCGTGGTCGCCCCCTACCTGCTCGCCCCCGGCCACTTCGCCGACAGGATCCGCCGCGAGACCCTGGCGGCGGGCGCCGACGCCGTCGCCGACGTGCTGGGCGCCGCCCCCGAGGTCGCCGCGGTGCTGCTCGAACGCTACGAACTCGCCACCCACCGACACCCGGCCCTCGCCACCGCCTGAGCCCCTGGGAGACGACTCGCCTCCCCCTGGGCCGCCCTCAGAGGTCGGGAAGCCGGGGTGGCGCCGGGGGCCAGGGGGGCCTCGGACGCTCCTCGTTGGAGGGGTGGATCTGGTGGGGGCCGGGCCCTGCTCTGTGGTGGCCGTACTCGCCGGTGAGTTCGGCGCGCATCTCCTCCCACTGCTTGCGCCAGGCCGCCATCGCCTTCTTGAGGGGCTTGGCCTTGGAGTCCCCGACCACCTTGACGCTTCCCATGAGGGCGTAGGCCGCGACCCGGACGAGCGGCGCGTTCGTGCCCGGGGGTGCCTCGATGACCTGGACCTTCTTGTCCCCCATGATGGCGATGCCGTCGATCTCGACGTCCACCCCGTCCGGGACAATGATCTTCACGTCACCCATGATCGCGGTGGCCATGATGTCGACCACCCCCGTGCGCACCTCCGCCTGGCGCAGGTCGAGCAGCACGTCGCCCATCACGGCGACGGCGCCGAGTGGCTTGTCGATCCGCCAGGTGCCGCGCCGCTTGGAGCTGCTCATCACCGCCACGAACCAGCGCCGCACCGAGCCGCCCTCCCCCGACGAGGGCTGAGGATAGGCGGGTGCGGGCACCGGGCGACCGCCGGGCAGGTCGGAGGTGATCACCGCCAGCTCGGCCTGGGTGACGGCGGTGTAGGCCGCCTCGGTACGCTCGGTCAGCTCCCCGAGGGTGAGACGGCCCTCGACGGAGGCGACCCGCAACCACTCGACGGCGGCTTCCCGCTCCGCGTCCGAGACCCGCATTTCCCCGGGATTATTCATAACTCACAACATATCGCGAGTTGCTACGGCGTGCGGATCCCCCCGAGGGAGGAAACTCGCTAATCAGATCGGATGACGCCTCCCCACCAGGGCCGCGGGACCGGCGTACGGCCGCGCCGGGGAGGCACGCCATATGATCCGGAGGCATGTACCGAGAACTCCTGGACGCGGTGGCGGCCAACGACGCCGAGCGGGCCGAGCGGCTGCTGCGGAACGGCACGAGCGCCGACCCCGACGGCACGGAAGAGCCCACCGCCCTTTACCTGGCATCGAACCAGGGCCGCGTGGACATCGTGCGCGCGCTGCTGGCCCACGGAGCCGACCCCAACCGGATCAGTGGCGGCGAGGACGAGGGACTGCCCCTGTGCGTGGCCTCCTCCTGGGACCATGTCGAGGTCCTGCGGGCGCTGCTCGCCGCCGGTGCCGACGTGTCCGGGCGGGAGGCCGGCGGATGGACCGCTCTGCTCTGGGCGGCCGCCAACGGGCGGGCGGACGCGGTCGGCGCGCTGCTCGCCGCGGGAGCGAACCCCGAGGACGCCAACGAGGGCGGCGACACCCCGCTCACCCTGGCCACCCGGCGCGGCGCCCTGGGCGTCGTACAGACGCTGCTGCAGGCCGGCGCCGAGGCCGACCTGCCCGACGGCGACGGCGACACGCCGCTGTCCATCGCCTACGACTGGCTGGGCACCCAGCTGGAGAGCGCGCTTCTCGAGCAACTCACCGAGCAGGCCCCCGAGGGCTCGCAGTTCGTCGTGGGCCGCAGCAGGGCGAAGGACGGCACCGACCTGGTGACCGTCGCGGCGGTGGGACCCGACGGGACCCGCGTCGCCGAACTCACCTGCCAGCGCGGGCACGCGGCCGTCGCCACCCTGCTGGAGGACGCCACGGGCGAGCGGCTGCCGTTCGACGAGCTGGTCGAGCGGGCGATGCCCTACCGGGACATCGACGAGGAGGCCGAGACCTGGTGGACCGTGGCGAGCTCGCTGAGCAGGCGCGACGACGGTGAGACCTTCGACGCGGCGGCGCGGCTGTGCTCGAACGAGGATCCGCGCAAGCGGGAGTTCGCCGTCGACGTGCTCGCCCAGCTCGGCTTCACCGAGAACGAGAAGCCGTTCCTGGAGGAGTCGCTGCCGATCCTGCGACGGATGGCGGCCACCGAGGGCGACGAGCGGGTGCTGCGCTCGGTGCTCGGCGCGCTCGGTCACCACGCCGACCCGCGCGCCCTGCCCGAGGTGCTGGAGATCGTCACCGCCGACGGCTGGACCCGCACCCAGGCCGATCCCGCCGCGCTCGCCGCCGTCCTGCCCCCGGGTCACGCCGAAGGGCTCGCGCTGCTCATCTCCATGACCGAGGACCCCGACGCCGAGGTGCGCGACTGGGCCACCATGGGCCTGGCAGGCCTGACGGAGGACCCCAAGGACAGCGAGCGGATCCGCGACGCGCTCGCCGCCAGGCTCGACGACGAGGACCTGAACACGGTCGCCGAGGCCACGCGCGGCCTCGCCACCCGGGGGGACGCGCGAGCCCAGCGAGGCGCGGAGCGCGTGCTCGCGGAGAGCGACGAGGACGACGACTACGTCCGCGACCTGGTCAAGAATCCCTGACGCGCGGGCGGGGGCCTCACCCGGCGGTCCGCGCCCGCTCTCGCCTCGTCCCGGCGTCGTCGGGACGAGCGCGGATCCTCCCGCGTGGCCGACAGTGGTCCGTACGCGTATCCGCGCGGTCCGCGCCGTACGCGTACGGCGGGGTGAACTTCCGGAAGCCGGTGTCCAACAGCGGACGTAAATCGGATATAGCGCCCAATAAAGGGCAACTTTCCCCCGGCAGGATGTTGAGATAGGCGCAGAACCCGGCGACGAGCCGAATGAGTTACCGGAGGCCGCACGTGACCCATGACGTCTTCAACCAGGCTCACCCGCTCACCGGACACGACGTGTCCGCCGACGCCGCCCTGATGGACGGCGTGGAACGCGAGGGGGCGGGATGGGCCACCGGGGAACTGCGCCGGCTCGGTCTTCTCGCCGGTTCGGAACAGGCCCAGGAGTGGGGAAGGCTCGCGAACGAGCACCCGCCCGTCCTACGCACCCACGACCGCTACGGGAGGCGGATCGACGAGGTGGAGTTCCATCCCGCCTGGCACGAGCTGATGACCGTCGCCGTCGACAACGGCATGCACGCCACCCCGTGGGCGAGCGCCAGGCCGGGCGCGCACGTGGCCCGCGCCGCCAAGTTCTACGTCTGGAGCCAGGTCGAGGCCGGACACGGCTGCCCGATCTCGATGACCTACGCCTCGATCGCCGCGCTGCGGCACAGCCCGGCGCTCGCCGCCGACTGGGAGCCCCTGCTGGCCTCGCGGAGCTACGACTTCGGGCTGCGTCCGCCGCTCGGCAAGCGCGGTGTGCTCGCGGGAATGGCGATGACCGAGAAGCAGGGCGGCTCCGACGTTCGCGCGGGCACCACCCGCGCCGAACCGCTGGGCGACGGGAGCTACGCCCTGACCGGGCACAAGTGGTTCAACTCCGCCCCGATGTGCGACGTGTTCCTCGTCCTCGCCCAGGCCCCCGGCGGACTGTCGTGCTTCCTGCTCCCCCGCGTCCTTCCCGACGGCACCCGCAACGCCGTCCACCTGATGCGGTTGAAGGACAAGCTGGGCAACAGGTCCAACGCCAGCGCCGAGGTGGAGTACCACGGCGCGACGGCCCATCTGGTGGGCGAGGAGGGACGGGGGGTGCGGACCATCCTGGAGATGGTCAACATGACCCGGCTGGACTGCGTGATCGGCTCGGCGGCCGGCATGCGGTACGGCGTCACGCAGGCCGTCCACCACACCCGGCACCGCGGGGCGTTCGGCAGGAAGCTCGCCGACCAGCCGCTGATGCGCAACGTCCTGGCCGAGCTCGCCCTGGAGTCGGAGGCGGCGACCGTCCTGATGACGCGGCTGGCCGGAGCCACCGACCGGGCCATCGCCGGCGACCAGGCCGAGGCCGCGCTGCGCCGCACCGCGCTGGCCGTGAGCAAGTACTGGATCTGCAAGCGCGCTCCGGCGCACGCGGCGGAGGCGCTGGAGTGCCTGGGAGGAAACGGCTACATCGAGGAGTCGCAGATGCCCAGGCTGTTTCGTGAATCGCCGCTGAACGGCATCTGGGAGGGATCGGGGAACGTCGCGGCGCTCGACGTGCTGCGCGCCCTGGGCCGCGAGCCCGAGGCGCGGGAGGTGTTCTTCGCCGAGGTCGCGCTCGCCGCCGGCGCCGACCGGCACCTGGACGCCGCCGCCGACCGCCTGCGCAAGTCTCTGGACGACACAGGCGACTTCGAGGTCCGCGCCCGGCGCGTCGCCGAGGACATGGCGCTGGTGCTGCAGGGCTCCCTGCTCGTGCGGCTCGCCCCCGCGGCCGTCGCCGACGCCTTCTGCGTCTCCCGCCTGGCCGGGGACACCGGCCGCGCCTTCGGCACCCTGCCCGCCGGTCTGGATCTGGACGTCCTCCTCGACCGCGCCTCCTTCTGACCTCCGGTGCCCGGCTGTGTCCGGGGCGCCCCGGACACAGCCGGGCACCGGCGCCGAGTAGGGTCGGTCATGGCCAACGGTTCATGATCGAAAGGATAATCGCCATGGCGACGACACGTACCGCGACGACCCAGTGGAAGGGCGCGCTGCTCGACGGTTCCGGCAGCGTCTCCCTCGACTCCTCCGGGGTGGGCACGTTCGACGTGTCCTGGCCCTCGCGCGCCGAGCAGGCCAATGGCAAGACCTCTCCCGAGGAGCTCATCGCGGCCGCCCACTCCTCGTGCTTCTCGATGGCCCTCTCCCACGGGCTGGCCCAGGCGGGCACCCCGCCCCAGACCGTGGAGACGAAGGCCGACGTGACCTTCCAGCCGGGTGAGGGCATCACCGGGATCGTCATCTCGGTCCGCGCCCAGGTTCCCGGCCTCACGGCCGAGCAGTTCCAGGAGGCGGCCGAGACGGCCAAGGCCAACTGCCCGGTGAGCAAGGCCCTCTCGGGCACGACGATCAGTCTCAACGCCGAACTGCTGAGCTGATCACGGCCGTACGCGCACGCCGCCGATCGGGGCCGTAGGCGCGCGATCGGGCTGACCGGGGACCGAACCGCTCCGGCCGGGCACTCACCCGGCCGGGTCTCCTTCAGCGGGCAACCGCCTCGAACTGGTCACCCTGGGTGGTCGGCGGCGGGCCGAGCACGACATCTTCGCGGCCACGCGTGTCCTCGCCGGACACGCGTGGTCACAGCGCATGCACGGAAACGGTAGGTACGGAAAGCACGCCAAACCCCGGATACGAAACTCCTCAATACCACCTTAAAGTGACAGAGGCGAGAACACCCTGCACAGGGGAGCCTTACCAGAGGAGAATAGGGTCACATGCGCGCAGTCTGGCCGGGAGAGTCTTATCCGCTCGGCGCCACCTGGGATGGCGTGGGTGCCAACTTCTCACTGTTCTCCGAGGTAGCGGAGCGTGTCGAGCTCTGCCTTTTCGGAGACGACGACCGCGAGGAGCGCGTCGAGCTGACCGAGGTCGACGGATTCGTCTGGCACGGCTACGTCCCGGGGATCATGCCGGGGCAACGGTACGGCTACCGGGTCCACGGCCCCTACAACCCCGACCAGGGGCACCGGTGCAACCCTTCCAAACTGCTCCTCGATCCCTACGCCAAGGCCGTCGAGGGCGACGTGAAGTGGAACGAGGCGATGTTCTCGTACCAGTTCACCGATCCGGGAAACCGCAACGACGAGGACACCGCCCCCTTCATGCCGAAGAACGTGGTGATCAACCCGTTCTTCGAGTGGGGCAACGACAGGTCGCCCCGGACCCCGTACCACCAGACCGTGATCTACGAGGCGCACGTGCGCGGGCTCACGATGCGCCACCCCGCGGTGCCCGAGGAGCAGCGCGGCACCTACGCGGGACTGGCCCACCCGGCGGTCATCGACCATCTGCTGAGCCTGGGCGTCACCGCGGTGGAGCTGATGCCGGTGCACCAGTACGTCCCCGAGCACGCGATGGTCGCCAGAGGGCTGACCAACTACTGGGGTTACAACACGATCGCCTACCTGGCCCCGCACGCCGCCTACTCCGGCTCGGGCCAGCGCGGTGAGCAGGTGCTGGAGTTCAAGGCGATGGTGCGGGCGCTGCACGAGGCGGGCATCGAGGTCATCCTCGACGTGGTCTACAACCACACCGCCGAGGGTGATCACATGGGTCCCACGCTGGGCTTCCGCGGCATCGACAACCGGTCGTACTACCGCCTGCACGACGGCGACCGGCGCTACTACCTCGACTACACCGGCTGTGGGAACTCCCTCAACGTTCGCTCTCCGCACGCCCTCCAGCTGATCATGGACTCGCTGCGCTACTGGGTGCTGGAGATGCACGTGGACGGCTTCCGGTTCGACCTGGCCTCCGCCCTCGCCCGCGAACTGCACGACGTCGACCGGCTGAGCGCCTTCTTCGACCTGATCCAGCAGGATCCGGTGATCTCCCAGGTGAAGCTGATCGCCGAACCGTGGGACGTGGGGCCGGGCGGTTACCAGGTGGGCAACTTCCCGCCGCTGTGGATGGAGTGGAACGGCAAGTACCGCGACAGCGTGCGCGACTTCTGGCGCGGGAGCGGGTCCGCGCTGCCCGAGTTCGCCTCCCGGCTGACCGGGTCCGCCGACCTCTACGCCATCTCGGGGCGCCGCCCGGTGGCCTCCATCAACTTCGTCACCTGCCACGACGGGTTCACCCTGACCGACCTGGTCTCCTACGACCACAAGCACAACGAGGCCAACCTGGAGAACAACCGCGACGGCACCGACGACAACCGGTCGTGGAACTGCGGGGCCGAGGGCCCGGTGGAGGACCCGGAGATCGTGAACCTGCGCCGGCGCCAGCGCCGTAACTTCCTGGTCACCCTGTTCGTCTCCCAGGGCGTGCCGATGCTGCCGGCCGGCGACGAGTTCGGCAGGACCCAGCACGGCAACAACAACGCCTACTGCCAGGACAACGAGGTCTCCTGGATCGACTGGTCGCTGGCCGGAAGCGAGGGAGACCTCCTCGACTTCGTCAGGAGCCTGTCCAAACTGCGGCGAGAGCATCCCGTCTTCCAGCGGCGGCGTTTCTTCCATGGCCACAAGGCCGACGACGGGACCCGCGACATCGTCTGGCTCACTCCGGCCGGGGTGGAGATGTCGGCCGGTGACTGGCACACCGGTTACGCCAAGTCGCTCACCGTCTTTCTGAACGGCGACGCCATCACCGAACCGGGCACGCGAGGCGAGCGGATCGTGGACGACTCGTTCCTGCTCCTGATCAACGCCCACCACGAGAACATGGCCTTCAGCCTCCCCGAGGCGAAGTACGGCAAGCGATGGCAGCACGTGCTGGACACCGCGGACGACGGTCCTGAGACGTTCCCCTTCTCCGAGGGGTCCTGGCCGGCCGAGGCCTCGGTGGAGGTGACCGGGCGCTCGGTGCGGATCCTGCGCTGCGCGCGCCTGTAGGGATCCCGTACGCCCCTCGGGCGACGAACAGGAGAGACGGCTCTCAGACGCCGGACGCCCCCGACATCGGACTCTCAACCCCCTGAACCCTCAAGCGCCGGACTCTCAGGCACCGGACGCGACCGCGGCGGTGAGCAGGACGAGCACGAACGTCACCACTCCCACGGCGCCGTGCAGCAGGACGGCGACCATGGGGAAGCGCTGCTCGGCGCCGCGGGCGTGGCGGCCGGCGCCCAGCCAGCGGGTGAACATGGTGAAGCCCAGCAGCGCGGAGGCCGAAAGCACGCCGAACGACAGCCAGGCGAAGAGCGGGTCCAAGGTGACCACGTGGACGACCCAGCAGGCCAGGGCGGAGATCGCCAGGACCGGATGAGCGAAGATCAATAACGTCGGAAAGCGAGTCACCTTGGTCGCCTGCTGACGTAGCCCTCCCCCGGAGAGCCACAGGTACAGCAGGTAGATCCCGGCCATCGCGGTGATCAACCATGTCACGATCGTGACAAGCCCCACACGACCCTCCCGTCTCTTCAAGGATGAATCATGTATCGGGAGTCATCCGAAGTCACTACAAGCCACCCCAACCGTTATCGACCATTCCGGGAAAGTTCACAGCTCGCCTCCGTGCGAAGGTAGGGCCATGCGCCTCATCCATCCCGAGACCTCCGCCGAGGTCGATCTCGCGCGGGTCTACGCCTATCCGGACGACCCGTGCCTCAGGATCAACATGGTCGCCAGCGCCGACGGCGGGACCTGGCTGAAGGGTTTGTCCGGCGAACTGTCCGGCAGGGGCGACCGCCAGGTCTTCTGGGTGCTGCGCGGGCTGGCCGACGTCGTCGTGGCCGGGGCGGCGACCGTACGGGCCGAGGGGTACGGCCCGGTACGGGCCAGGCCGTCGTGGCGCGGGCTGCGCGAGGGACGCCCCGCCGTCCCGCCGGTGGCGGTGATCACCCGCGGGCTCGATCTCGACCTGTCGGGCCCGCTGTTCACCGACGCGGCCCCCGAGGCGCGAACGATCGTCGTCACCTGTGAGGCGGCCCCCAGGGAACGCCGCGAGGAGGCCGCCAGGAACGCCGACGTGATCGTGGCCGGAGGCGAGCGGGTGGATCCGGCGCTGGCGGTGAGGGAACTCGCCGAACGCGGCCTGGGCCGGATGCTGTGCGAAGGCGGCCCGAAGGTGAACGCCCAGTTCGCCGCCGCGGACCTGGTCGACGAACTCTGTCTCACGGTGAGCCCGATACTGATCGGCGGAGACGCCGCCAGGGTCCTCGACGGCCCGTCCTCGCTCGCTCGCCTGCGCCTCGCCCACGTCCTGGAGGACGAGGGGTTCCTCTTCACCCGCTACGTCCGGCGACGTGACGAGGAGACCGAGACCGTCTGAGACCCGATCCCCACCGCGCCGAGGGCTCAGGGATGTCGAGGATACAGAGGACGCCGAGGACGCCGAGGACGCCGAGGACGCTGGGGGCACCGAGGACTCAAGGGGTCCCGTGACCTCGCCGAGGATTCCGCGAGGCCGGACCGGCATTCGCCTGGACTTCCCCGCACAGAAACGATATATCTCGAATATGCCACGAACCCCTTCCTCCGACGACGACCTGCGCGCCTCGCTCGAGGCCCGCAGGCATCTGGGGCCGGAATACGAAGACTCCCTCGTCGAGGGCTTCCTGGAGAAGATGGACCAGGAGATCGACAAACGGGTGGACGACCGGCTCGCCCAGGCGCGCAGGGAGAGCCCCGGGGTCCGCCCGTCCCTGGACGCCGGACAGCGGCTCGCCCTGGCGATCATCTCCCTCGGGCTCGGGGTGCCGGGGACGGTCGCGGTGTCCTACACCGGCCTGAGCGAATCAGTCCTCATGTTCATCCTGGCGCTCATGTGGGTCGGGATCATCGGCGTGAACGTGACGTTCGCCGCCGCCCGGCGACGCCGAGGCTGACCCTCGCCCCCGTTCCGGCCGCGCTCCCGCTTCCGGCCGCGCTCCCGCCGCTTTCCCGCGCCCGGCGTGTCGAGCCCGCTCGACCGCGCCGGACTTTTTGATCTTTGTCACAAAGATCGAGAGATACCTGTGATGTTGTTGATTCTCCTGATTTACTCCTCGTTCATAGACAGGAAACCAGGAGTCGCGCCACGGGGGTGCGGCACGCGTGACATCCAGGAGGCCGACGCACAGTGGTCGACGTCAACACAGAGGCCCTCAAGGCCGCCACCCAGAACCTGATCAGGGTCTTCCGGCCGATCGCGGAGCAGGTCAGCACCCTGGCCGAGAACACACGGCTCAGCGCCTACCAGTGGGGCGCCATCGGCGCGGTCACGGTGGCCAACAACTACACACCGTCCCGTGAGTACCAGGCCAAGCAGGCCGCCGACTTCGTCAAATGCCTCGACGGCATCAACGCGGGACTGCTCAGCGTGGTGCACCACTACCGGGAGGCCGAACTGGCGACCGCCATTCGCGCACAGGACACGCTGAAGACGGCCGACCTCCAGGGCAAGATCGCGCTGGACGTGGCCGACCTCGAAAGGGCGACGAAGGGCAAGGCCCTGGGGCCCACCGACTGAACAGGAAGGAGGCCCCATGGCGGGCGAAGAGGCTTTCACCGGCGCCATAGCCGGGGTCGCCACCATCGGCGGGATGAAGCTCCTGGGCACCTACGGCCCCGCGTGGGCCGCCACCCTGGCGAAGATCCAGCTGGCCGGGACACTGGCCAAGCCCGCGGCGGGCGCGGCGGCCGTATGGCTGCTCGCCCAGCCGGGGGACGACCAGGCGATCACCGAGGCGTTCAACGACTGGCGTACGGTCAACCTGAAACTCCTGCACCTGCGGACGAGGGAGTGGGACAACGAGGTCAAGGCGGTTCAGGCCGCCTGGCCCGAGGGCGAGGACCGCAAGGCCTTCGACAGGTTCATGGCGATCGTCTTCCAGGAGGTCCAGCAACTGGAGACGGCCGCGTCGCAGATGGCCACCGCGGTGCAGGGCGCCCAGTCGGAGATCCATAAGATCGTCAACAACGCCGGAACGATCGTCGACAGCCTCCTGGGCATCATCATCGCCTCGGAGATCGTCGAGCTGATCGGCAAGCAGATGATGGCCTCGGCCGTGCCGCCGGTCGCCGCGCAGGGCGCCACGTTGGTGGCGATAGCCAAGGCCACTCAGGAGTCGTCCGGGCTCCTGCTGATGGGCACGACGGTCAACGCGGTCGTCGGCGCGACGGCGGCCGTCATCTTCAGCCTGGGCAACCTGACGGCACTGATGGGCGCGGACAACCAGTTCCCCCTGCCGCAGGCCAACCTCGACAGTGACGGCACGGACGGCAGGACGGACTTCGACGACATCGTGCGCAAGAGCGCGACCAGATCGCCGGGGGAAGGCTGGTCCTACACCTGATCGCGCACGCGGGGCGGGGCATGACGTGTCCCCGCCCCGCGTCGTGTGCGACCGCGTCGGATCTCGTACCCGGCGCGCGCGCCGACACGGACGCGACCCGGCGCCAGAGCCCTCGTCGCGCGTCGCGTGCACGTCGGCGTCACCGTGGTCCCGGTGCGGGAGCCGCCTCAGACCTGGTACTTGTCGCGCATCTCCCGCAGGTTCCGCAGCGCCTCGGCGACCCGTGGGTCCGTGGAGAGGCCCCCTTCCGGGTCCAGGGTGGGCATCCGTCCCTGCAGCGCCTCACTGAACCCCGTCATGCCGCCGAGCAGGGGCGCCAGCACCTCGTCCATCCGGGCGGCCGCCATCTTCGAGGCCTCCCCCACGGCCTCCATGATCGCCTCTCCCAGCGCCTCCGAGCCCAGTCTCATCGCCCTGGGATTGATGTCGACGCCCAGCAGTGCCCCGCCGGGAGCGACCTCCACCTTCACCAGCCCGTCGGCCGCCTCGCCGTGGGCCCGCATCTCGGTCAGCTCCTCACGCATCCGCTCGTAGCGCGCCGAGAGCTTGTCGAACCCCTCCGCCAGCTGGTCCACCTCAGGATTACCCGTCCGCCCGAAGCGGCCGTCAGCCGTGGTCATCCGAATCCTCCAGGAAACGAGTCAAGATCAAAAATGCCATACGCACTCTAATGCCCCATATAGCGATAACGCGGGTAAACAGCCACCATCCACCTCGAGGAAGTCGCCCGACGACGAGCCCGAACAGGCTCGGCGCTCTCCAGGGGCGCCGTTCAGGCGCGCGCGGCCGACCAGCCGATGTGGGGTGCCACGCGGGCGAGCAGGCCCGGCAGCGCGGGGTGAAGGCCGGTCGGCAGTTCGTCCTCGCCGAACCAGGTCAGGTTCCCGATGCGGTCCGGCTCCGACGGCGTGACCTCGCGCGGGTCGACCAGAACCGCGAACTGGACGGACACCCAGTGGGTCGGCACGCCTGGCGAGGTCCGCCTCACGTTGGCCACCCCCACCTGGACCAGTTCCAGGGCGGTGGCGCCGAACTCCTCCCCCACCTCGCGCCGCACACACTCCTCGAAGTCCTCGCCGAAACCGAGTTCGCCCGCCCCGGAGTCCCACACCTCGCGGCTGTCTCTCGCCTTGGGGCCGCGCAGGTGAAGAAGGACGCGGCCCTCGCCGTCGTGGCAGACGAAGCTGCAGCTGACCCCGATGTGGGAGCGGCCCGCCGGGCGGGGGTCGACGGGTGCCGTGCTGTTGTCGCGGTCGCTCAAGGGAGTCCGTCCTGGGCAGGGGAGGCGCGGGCGGTCACCCGCCGGTCAGGGACAACCGTAGGTCAACCGGCACCCGGAGCACACCGCGAGACCGGGAGTCACCGGGTCCCCCTCGGAAGCGCACCCGAAGGCGGCGGGCCGGGAACGACGGACGAAACGGGTGGTCCGCCCCGGAGCCGCCACGGCGGCGGGACCGGGCACTCGACGGGACGGACCAGCATGATCATCTGTCGTACCCACCGACGTCCGGACGCTGGCGCGCCGCCCGGACGGTGGCATCATGGCCGATCCGCAGAGCGTGGAACGGCCGGCAGATGATCTCCCCCCTCAGCGGGAAGGTGAAACACCCTCCACATACCTAAAGACGCCAAAACGGCCATAAAAGGATGCTTCGCCCTTCAAGATTTTTCCGGGCGCGCACAACACGCTGGCGGCCTCCCGGACACCCCCCTCCGATCGCCCCCGTCCCCGGATCTCCTCCCTCCGCCCACCCCGGATACCGCATAGGCTGGTGGAATGGACAAGGTGGTAAAGAGCGACGCCGAGTGGCGCGTCCAGCTCTCTCCCGAGGAGTTCCGCGTGCTCCGCCAGGCGGGGACCGAGCGCGCCTTCACCGGGGAGTACGTCGACACCAAGACGGTGGGTGTCTACAGCTGCCGCGCCTGCGGCGCCGAACTGTTCAGGTCCGATACCAAATTCGACAGCCACTGCGGCTGGCCGAGCTTCTACGAGCCGTCGAAGTCCGAGGCGGTGACCCTGATCGAGGACCGCTCGATGGGCATGACCCGCGTCGAGGTCAGGTGCGCGACCTGCGACTCGCATCTGGGCCACGTGTTCCACGGCGAGGGTTACGGCACCCCCACCGACGACCGATACTGCATCAACTCCGTCTCGCTGAGGCTGGAGCCCGTCGAGTAAGCTACCGGCTCACACCCGTGAAGGCCTCGTCGGAGCGCACCTCCGGTGGGGCCTTCAACGCGTTCGGACAGTCATGTCGCTCCGCCCGGAAGGTTAACGAGCCGCCAGGAGGGGCAGAGCCAGACGACCCACGGTATTCACGGTTTCGCTTAGTGTGATCGTCTAAGGAGTCCTCGTGCATCTCCGCCACAAATGGGAGATCATCGAGACCATCGGCCGGGTGGTCACCCAGCGCTGCTCGATCTGCGGCAAAACCCGGGTCCGGGTGGCCCCGGTGGCGCGCCGCGTCGACTATCGCGGACTCGGATAGGTGAGGCGGCAGTCGGGGTCGTCGGGGCCGAGGACGTTGGCCAGGACCGGGTTGCCGTTCTCCCCGAACTCGGCCTGGACGAAGACCACGGGGCTGGGCACGCCGAGCTCTCCGACGAGATAGTCGACCCCCGCCTCACAGAGCTTGATCGCCTGCTTCGAGTTGCTCGCGCTCTCCGGCAGGTCCGTGTATATCCGCAGATAGCCGCCGACCATGCGGATGTCCTTGACCCGCTTGGTCGCCTTACGGCTCTCGAAGTAGGCCACCGCCTTCTTGTCGGTGTGCTTGGACGGCCCCGAGGCCTCGGTCTCCCTGTCTTTCTGGCGCTTCTTCTCGGCCTTGGACCGTTTCGCGGCCTCCTCCTCGCTCTTCGCCCCCTTCCCGTCCACCTCGGCGGCCACCACCGCGCCCGACACGGGGGACTGCGGCGGTGCGGCGGCGCGGGGAACGGCGCTCGGCACCGGCGCCGGGGTCATCCCGCCCGCCGAGGCCTGATCACCGGAAAACCACCCGCTCACCGCAAGGGCCCCCACGGCGAAGGCGGTGACGGCCACCGAGACCTCGAGAACGGGTGAGCGAGACTTCTTTCTCCGGCGCCCCCGAGCACGTCGCCTGGATCGTGCCAGATCTTCGCCCCTTTTCACCTTCGGCCTCACATAGACGGGTGATTTTCCCCGAGTATGACAAAGCCAAGGGACGGTAAAGAGACCTTCAGCGGATTATTTTCCGCCGGTCCGTCACAGGAGACACTTCCCTCACCTCACGAAACTCCCGAACCTCACGGGTTTCGAGAGGTTCACGGAGTGTGCCCGGCCGCGCCTCCCCTTCGCCGCCGGGCCGAAGCCCCGCGGCGAAGGAACGCGCGGAGGCTACGGCAGCGCCGCGATCAGCTCGCTCGGCGGCTTGCGGACCCCCGTGTAGAAGGGCGTCTCCTCGCGGGTGTGCCGCCGGGCCTCGGCGCCTCGCAGGACGCGCATCAGGTCGACGATGCGGTGCAACTCGTCGGCCTCGAAGGCCAGCATCCACTCGTAGTCGTTCAGCGAGAAGCAGGCGACGGTGTTGGCCCGCACGTCGGGGTAGTCGCGGGCCATCCTGCCGTGCTCGGCGAGCATCCGGCGGCGGTCGGCGTCGTCCAGGAGATACCACTCCAGGGAACGCACGAACGGGTAGACGCTCACGTACGCCCGCGGCTCCTCCTCGGCCAGGAAGGCCGGGATGTGTGACTTGTTGAACTCGGCCGGTCGGTGCAGCGCCATGGCCGACCAGACCGGCTCGGCCAGCTGTCCCAGGCCGGTGCGGCGGAAGCGCGAGTAGGTCTCCTGCAGGTCCTCCGCCGTCGGGGCGTGCCACCAGAACATGAAGTCGGCGTCGGCGCGGAAACCCGACACGTCGTACAGACCGCGGGTGACCACGTCCTTGCGGCCCATCTGGGCCATAAGCTCCTCGACCTCGGCGGCCATGCCCTCCCGGTGGCCCGGACAGCGCTCCTTCATCCTGAAGACCGACCACATCGTGTAGCGGATCACCTGGTTCAGGTCGCGCGCCTTGGGGCGCGGGTTGGCGTCCGTCATCGTCACCCCTTTGTCAACGAATCGGTACTGTCCCGCCATTCTCTCGCGGGATCGAGGTGGTCGAGAATCCGGGCCGCCGCGGTACGGGCAGTGGCGACGCAGGCAGGAATGCCGAGACCGTCGTAGGCGGCACCGCACAGGGCCAGGCCGGGCTGGTCGGCCGCGGCCGACCGGATGCGGGCCACCCGGTCGAGGTGGCCCACCTCGTACTGCGGCAGAGACCCTCCCCACCGGGTCACCCGCGAGTCGCGGGGCAGCCCGCGCACGCCCATCACCTCGACCATCTCGGCGATCGCCAATGCGACCAGCTCCGCGTCGTCGCGCTGCAGCACGCCCTCCTCGCCGATCCTGCCGATCGAGCAGCGCAGCAGGACCAGGCCGGGATCGTTCTCGGCCAGGTGCGGCCACTTGACCGAGCTGAACGTGGCGGCCTTGATCGGCCGCCCGTCGACGGCCGGGACCAGGTAGCCGCTGCCGGTCGGCGGGGCGGGGAACGCCTCGCGCGGGTAGGCGAGGGTGACGATGGCCATGCTGGCGTACTCGATCCTGGCCAGCTCCGCGGCGGCCCGGGGCACCTCCCCGGCGAGCAGACGGCTCGCCGCGGGGGCGGGAACGGCGATGATCACCGCGTCGGCCTCGACGGTCTCCGGAGCGGGGACGGGTCCAGTGACCAGCAGCCAGCCGTCCTCGGTCCGACGCAGCTCCCTGACCGTGACGCCGGTCCTGATCTCGGCCCCCGAGGCGGCGGCGACGACCTCGGGCAGGCTGCCCATCCCTCGCCTCAGGGTGGTGAAGACGGGGCCGGCGTCCTTGGGGGTGTCGGCGACGATCTCCCTGGTCGCGGCGAGCAGCGACCGCTCCGACCTGGCCGCGATCGCGATCCTCGGCATGGTCGCGTCCAGCGACAGCCGCTCGGCCCTGCCCGCGTAGACGCCGCCGAGCAACGGTTCGACGAGCCGGTCGACCACCTCCTCGCCCATCCTGGCCCGGATGTAGGCCGCCACCGACACGTCGGTGGTGACGCGCGTGGCCGGAAGGATGTGGTCCAGGGGCACCCGGGCCAGGCCCGCCGGGCTCAGCACGCCCGACCTGGCCAGCGCGAGGACGTCGGAGGGAACGCCCATGACGTGTCCCTCCGGCATGGGCCGCAGCGACCCCCTGGTCAGGATGCCCGCCTTGACGGTGCCGGGAGACATCAGCTCGTCGCCCAGCCCGGCCAGCCTGGCCAGCTCCTTGCCCTCGGGCCGCCGGGCGAGCATCGCCTCGGCACCCGCGTCCATCATGACTCCCGCCACCTCGGTGGCGTGCAGCTTGCCGCCGATCCGCGAGGCGCCGTCGAGAACGGTCACCCTGAGGTGCTCGCCGCGCCCTCGCAGGTGCCACGCGGCGGCCAGCCCGGCGATCCCGCCGCCGACGACCACCACATGCCTCCGCTTGCCTTCCATGACTCCCGACCGTATCGCCCCCTCCCCGCGCCCGCGTATCCCGCTCACGCCCCCGGTACCTCCGTGACCCGGCGGCGTGAAGAACGTGACGCCATCGTGACTGCCCGCGTCGAACCGCCTCACCGCGCCGGGCGTCAGGAGGTTCATGAGATCAGTGAGCAGAATCCGGTGTGGTCCGCGCCTGGCCGCTCCCCTGGTGGCCCTGGCGCTGTTGGTGTCCGCCTGCGGAGGAGGGGGCGGGTCGCAGAGCGCGTCCGACGCCGCGGCACCCGCCGCCGGCTCCGGTGCTCGGGGGGACGTCCAGGTCGGCGAGGCGGCCCCGCAGGACGCCTCGGGCAGGGACACAGCCCCGAAGAACGAGGCACAGAAGACCGCCCAGGTGAAGGTGGTCCCACAGGACAGGGCGATCATCTACACGGCGGAGATGACGGTCAGGGCCAAGGACGTCACCGCCGCCGCCGAGCGGGCACGGCAGATCGTCACCGCCGCGGGCGGCTACCTGGCCATGGAGAGGTCGGACGCCCACTCCGGCGGCGAGGGCTCCGCGACGCTGGTCTTCAAGATCCCGCCGGGGAACTATCCCGGCGCGCTCGACCGGCTGGGCAAGGATCTGGGCACCCGCGAGTCGCTGCAGCAGAACACCGAGGACGTCACCGAGCAGGTGGCCGACGTGGAGAGCCGGCTGAAGTCGGCGAAGGCCGCGCTCGACTCGCTGCGCACACTGCTGAAGCGGGCCAACACCATCGGCGAGGTGCTCGAGGTGGAGCGGGAGGTCTCCAACCGCGAGAGCGAGCTGGAGTCCCTGCAGGCGAGGCAGAAGACCCTCGCCTCACAGACGAGCGTGGCGACGCTGACGCTGAACCTGGTCGGCCCCGCGACGGTGGTTCCGCAGGAGGAGGACGAGCCGTCCGGTTTCCTCGGCGGCCTGCGGACGGGGTGGAGCGCCTTCGTCACCGCCGTCAAGGTCGGCCTGACGCTCCTGGGCGTACTGCTCCCCTGGCTCGTCCTCATCGGCCTGGTCTGGCTCGCGGTGGCCCTCCTGCGCCGCGGACGGCGCTCAGGACGTGGCGACAGGCCACTCGGCCCCGCGCCCGAGGACCCCGAGCCGGATCGCTACGACGAGGCGGAGGACGGCGAGGACGCGAAGGAGAGCGAGGGCGGAGGACCGGTTCCCATGAGCCCGGGGCGGGGAGGCGCCCCCGGGTGAACGCCCGAGGCGTGATCACTCCGGGTGCGGCGCGGAGCACCTCCGAGGCGCCCTCGGGTAAACTCCCGGGGCGCGCGGGCCGGGCGTCCGACCGCCCGCGATGGAGCGGCTCCGGCTGGGGAGCCGGGTCCGGTCAGCGGGCCGAGGTCTCGTGGACGAAGTCGGTGAGGCGGGCCAGCTGGTCGGGGTCGGTGCCGGGCAGCACTCCGTGGCCCAGGTTGAACACGTGGCCCTCGGTCTCGGCCGCGCGGGCGAGGATCTCGCCCGCGCGGCGCTCGACGACCTTCCAGGGGGCGAGCAGGATCGCCGGATCCAGATTGCCCTGCAGCGCCTTGCCGGGGCCGACCCGCGAGGCGGCCTCGTCGAGCGGGACCCGCCAGTCGACGCCCACGACGTCGGCCCCCGCCTGACCGAGCAGGCCGAGCAGCTCGCCGGTGCCGACACCGAAGTGGATGCGCGGGACGTCCAGGTCCGCCAGGCCCGCGAAGATCCGGCTGGTGTAGGGGAGGACGAACTCGCGGTAGTCGTCGGGTGACACCGCGCCGACCCAGGAGTCGAAGAGCTGGACGGCGGAGGCCCCGGCGGCGAGCTGCACGCGCAGGAAGCCCAGGGTGATCTGGGTCAGCCGGTCCATGAGGGCGTGCCACAGCTCCGGCTCGCCGTACATCATGGCCTTGGTGTGGTCGTGGTTCTTGGAGGGGCCGCCTTCGATGAGATAGGAGGCCAGCGTGAACGGCGCTCCCGCGAACCCGATGAGGGGGGTCGCGCCCAGCTCCTTCGTCAGCGCCTGGACGGCCTCGGTGACGTAGGAGACGTCGTCCGGCTCGATCGGCCGCAGCGCCTTGGCCGCCTCGGCGTCCCTGATCGGCGCGGCCACCACCGGTCCGACGCCCGGCTTGATGTCGAGGTCGACGCCGATCGCCTTGAGCGGGACCACGATGTCGCTGAAGAGGATGGCCGCGTCCACGCCGTAGCGGCGGACCGGCTGCATCGTGATCTCCACGACCAGCTCGGGGGTGGCGCAGGCCGTGAGCATCGGCACTCCCTCGCGAAGCGCCCGGTATTCGGGCAGCGAGCGACCGGCCTGGCGCATGAACCACACTGGCGTGTGAGGAACGGGCCGGCGGCGGCAGGCACGCAGGAAAGCGGAGTCGACGAGCTCGGAAGTCACCCCACCAGGGTGCCATGCCGACAGACCGCTCGGCTCACCAAGGCCCTCGACCGATGAGTTCAATACGAAATCACCGACTATTCAATGAGATCGCACGTCACACCCCACAGACACTGTCAAGCGATGACAACGATCGCGCTTTACCGGTTTTGAGAGCTTCGTCCACTGAAATCCGATGTTGGCACGCGGCAGATGACAACGGGCGGAGCGAGGCGATCATGTTTCCGGGTACAGTTCCTCTCATCGGCGATCCTGGCCCGGCCCTCGGCTGGTCCAAATGTTCGCCAAGTCACCGCGCGGCATCGATTCCCGCACCACTTTGGGGACACGCCGAGCACGCTGCGCGGAAATGTCGGCGCGACGTGCCAACGTCGGACCACGACCCGACGAAAGGCCCGTGCGATGTCCACCATGTGGAGTTCACCCGAACGTCGCGGTGAGCACCGTGCCTCCTGCGCCCGCGGGCGGGGTCCCCACC
This sequence comes from Streptosporangium sp. NPDC000095, assembly GCF_042899335.1. Lineage (NCBI taxonomy): Bacteria > Bacillati > Actinomycetota > Actinomycetes > Streptosporangiales > Streptosporangiaceae > Streptosporangium > Streptosporangium sp. NPDC000095. Next base: position 216,428 of record NZ_JBIAZS010000007.1, on the reverse strand, counting down.
AACGGTCCCATCCCCGCGGCCACGACCGGGGCGAGCGTCACGAATGGGCCGACACGGAACGGGTCCGCGCCGGGCGCGGTCACGAGCTCCTCCCGGAAGTTCCCGTCGGCGGGCTCACCCTCGCCCCTCGCAGGCCGTCGGCAGCGGCTTGATCGGTTCCAATGGCTCCTATACGCACCCCAGTGGTCCCCATGCGATCAGTTTCGACCTACGCTTCCGATATGACCGTCGGTGACGCGCCGCCCGCTCCCGCCGCCTTCAGGCGCGCGGTGGCGAGCATGCGCCCCGCGGAGGTCAGGCCCGAGATCGAGCTGGAGGACATCCCGGCCCCGCAGCGCCTGGCCCCCTATTCGGCCGCGATCGGCGCGTCGGTGTACCGCGACGACGACGAGCTCGCGGTCGGCCGCCTCATCGTGCTCTTCGACCCCGACGGCCAACGCGGCTGGGACGGCCAGTTCAGGCTCGTCGCCTACGTGCGAGCCGACATGGAGCCGGAGATCACCGAAGACCCGCTGCTCGGACCCGTCGCGTGGAGCTGGCTCACCGAGTCGCTCGACGCCCACGGCGCCGGCTACGCCGCCGCCGGAGGCACCGTCACCCGGGCGGTCTCCGAGGGCTTCGGCAACAAGGCCGAAGACCCGGTGACCACGGAGCTGGAGCTGCGCGCATCCTGGTCGCCGCTGCAGGAGGACCTCTCCGGCCATGTCGCCGCCTGGTGCGACCTGATGTGCCTTGCCGCGGGCATGCCACCCCTGCCACCCGACGTGGCGGCCCTGCCGCCGCGCCGTCGCGAAGATCCGGAGCCCTTCAGAACGTGACCGATGAGACGACCGTAGTCCCGCTGCTGGAACCTCGTGAGGGAATCCCACCCGTCGTCGAGGATCCGGCGGCTCTCGCGCGCGTGGTACGCGCCTTCGCCGAGGGCACAGGCCCCGTCGCCGTCGACGCCGAGCGCGCCTCCGGCTACCGCTACAGCGGCCGCGCCTATCTCGTCCAGCTGCGCCGCGCGGGCGCGGGAAGCGCCCTGATCGACCCCATCCGCTGTCCCGACCTGTCGGAGCTCGACGCGGCGCTCGCCGACGCGGAGGTGGTGCTGCACGCGGCCTCCCAGGACCTGCCGTGCCTGGCGGAGGTGGGCTTCCACCCGCGAGAGCTGTTCGACACCGAGCTGGCCGGTCGACTGCTCGGCTACGAGCGGGTCGGGCTCGGCCTGATGGTCGAGAACGTCCTCGGATTCAGGCTGGAGAAGGGCCACTCGGCCGCCGACTGGTCCACCCGACCTCTGCCGGAAGACTGGCTGCGCTATGCCGCCCTCGACGTCGAGGTCCTGATCGAGCTCCGCGACGTCCTGCACGAGGAGCTGATCTCCAGCGGCAAGCTGGAGTGGGCGCGGGAGGAGTTCGCCGCCGTGCTCGCACACAAGGCGCCGACCCCGCGCTCCGACCCGTGGCGGCGAACCTCGGGGATCCACAAGGTCCGCTCGCTGCGCGGGCTGGCGGTGGTGCGGGAGCTGTGGACACTCCGCGACGAGCTCGCCCGCCAGTCCGACGTCGCCCCCGGCCGGGTCCTGCCCGACTCGGCGATCGTGACAGCCGCGCTTGAGCTGCCCCGCACCACCAAGGCGCTCACCGACATTCCCCCGTTCACCGGCCGCAGCGCCCGGCGGCACCTGCGCGACTGGCTGGCTGCGATCGGCACCGCCCGCTCACTGCCCGACTCGGAGCTGCCGCAGCCCAGCGCCCCCGGCGACGGGCCGCCACCGGCCAACCGGTGGATGGACCGCGACCCGGTGGCCGCCCGCCGGCTCGCCGCCGCCAGGGCCGTGGTGGCCGCGCTCGCCGACGAGCATCACATGCCTGCGGAGAACCTGATCCAGCCCGACGCGATACGCCGCCTGACCTGGGAGCCACCCCCGGTCATCAGTGACGAGAGCGTGGTCGCCCGGCTGCGTGAGCTGGGTGCCAGGGAGTGGCAGATCGGGCTGACGGCCCATCCGATCGCCAAGGCCCTGCTCCGTTTGGAGATCAAGGGTCAGGCGTGAGGCCCCCGCCCTTTACAAAGTAGATCACTTCCCGTTCCACTCCCGGGACCGGGCCGAGCACGTCCACACCGGCCCGGATCCCCGGCCTCGGGAACGCTCCAGGCCGGCTCAGTTCCGGCAGGCCGCGGAAAGAGGGCGTTCCGCCTCGTCGCTCTCGTCACCGGCCGGCTCCGGCCGCACGTAGGGGATGGCGCACCACACCGTCCGGCCCAGCCCGCGGCCGTGCTCGCGGGTCCCCCAGCGTCCACCGGAGAGCCGGTCGACGATGAGCAGACCCCGACCGCGCCTGGCCTCGAAAGGCCGGCGCCACGAGATGTGCGGCGCGCGCGAGGCGGAGCCGGGGTCGGAGACCTCGACGTGGACGGAGTCGTGGGTGGCGGTCAGGGTGAGACCGATCAGGTCGTCCACCAGGCCGGGGTCGGCGTGCTCCACGGCGTTCGCCAGCAACTCGGAGACCACCTGGACGACATCGGACAGCAGGACGTGGTCGGGACCGAGGGCCTCACGCGTCTCATGGCGGGCCCGTCCGACCGATTCGTAGGCGCTGTCCAGAAATACCTCCGTGAGTTTTCCCGTCTTCATGCCCGAAGCCCTCCACCTGGTTTCACGAATCGCCGTCTTCACATCCACCTTCGCGGGGAATCCCTTCGAAGAACGACTACCCTTCGTGTCCGGCTCGACACATGACAGCCCAGCGCTTCCCGGCATTTTCCGCGCGGCCGTCGAATAACCCGGGGCATTCACCCGCACCGGTCTCAATGTCGGCCTTTCATGAGGAATGCGATCCGATATGGAGTTCGGCGGACATTCAGTGCCACGGAATATCACGCAACCAAGATGATCATCCTCTTCGCGACGTCACGGCTCCGGAGGCCGGGCCCCCACCGCCACCGCCCCCGGGGGGCTCGGGGACACCGGCCCCGGACTGCGGGGGACGGCGGCCCCGAACAGGGCGGGGACGGCGGGGGCCGGCGGGGCGGGAGGCTCAGCAGCTCGCGAGCATGCTCTGCAGGGCGCTCTTCTCCGAGCTCTGCAGGGTCAGCTTCCAGTAGTACTTCACCTGGATCCACGCCCTGGCGTAGGTGCAGTGGAAGCTCGCCAGCGGTGGCCGCCACGTCGAGGGGTCCTGGTCGCCCTTGGCCTGGTTGACGTTGTCGGTCACCGCCCACAGCTCGGGCCCGCCCAGATCGTTCGCGTACTCCTGGCGCTGCGCGCTGGTCCACGCGTAGGCACCCGAACGCCACGCCTCGGCCAGCGGCACCATGTGGTCGATGTCGACGTCACTCGCGGCGGTCCAGGTGGCGCCGTCGAACGGGGAGTACCACCGGCCGGAGACGGCCGCGCAACCGGAGTCGACGACCACTCCCGTGCCGTCCCTTTTGAGCACCGTCTCCCTGGTGTTGCAGGAGCCGCTGATGGTGATCCAGTGATTGAACAACGACCGGCTGTAGGAGGACTGGTTCGTCTCCGCGGCGACGGTGAGCGTCGCGAGCCTGCTCGCGGCGGTGGCCGCGGAGGGAATGTTGGGCGGGGTCGCCGACGCCGCCCCTGTCGTCAGGGAGACGGCCAGGGAGACGGTGAGGAGAATCGGCGTGAGGGCAGCGGAAATCCCGGTGACGACTCGTTTCACGAGTGGCCCCTTCTGTCGCTCCACCTCGGCCAGTCGAGGGGTCTGGGCACGGCGAGAGGAGGACAGACGGAACGTCTCAACTCATGACAAATACGGAAATGTCATGCTTTGACGACGAGTCAGGACGTGCTTGGTCGGATACTGCCCTGATGCGCGCTCGGACGCGTTTCAGCTGCGATGACGTGGGACACGGAAAACGCGAGGCTCTCTTTCACCCGCCCTTTTCTCGCGAACGTGTTGTAAAGATCTCGTGAACGCCGGAATATCTCCGGGAAACGCCGGGAATCCTCCGGTCCGGACCTCAGGACCACCTCGGCGACCTCGCCCCGGCCCCGGCCGGCGTTCCCGCCCCGCGACTCCGAGGGGCACCGGCCGGCATCCCGCTCATCCGGACATCGCCCGGCGCTTGCCGCAGGCGGGACGACTGTCGTACGGTGGAAAGGAAAGCGCTTTCCTCAGAGGTCGGAGAAAGATGTCCCCGCAAAGCATCGGCGTGGTGATGAACGGCGTCACGGGCCGCATGGGCTACCGCCAGCACCTGGTCCGCTCTGTCCTGGCGATCAACGAGCAGGGCGGCGTGCCCCTGTCGGGCGGCGAGAGGGTCCTGCTCAGACCGGTGCTGGTGGGCCGCAACGCCGAGAAGTTGCAGAGGCTGGCCGACCACCACGACATCGAGTCCTGGACCACCGACCTCGACACCGCCCTCGCCGACGACGCCAACCTGATCTACTTCGACGCCCAGGTCACCCAGGCCCGCGTGAAGGCCGTGCTCGCGGCGATCGAGGCGGGCAAGCACGTCTACGCGGAGAAGCCGACCGCCGAGACGTACGAGGACGCGCTGGCGCTCGCCGAGGCCGCGACCGCCAGGGGGGTGAAGAACGGCGTCGTGCAGGACAAGCTCTTCCTTCCCGGCCTGCTCAAGCTCAGGCGCCTGATCGACGGCGGCTTCTTCGGCAGGATCCTGTCGGTGCGCGGCGAGTTCGGCTACTGGGTGTTCGAGGGCGACTGGCAGGAGGCGCAGCGCCCGTCGTGGAACTACCGCTCCGAGGACGGCGGCGGCATCGTCCTCGACATGTTCCCGCACTGGGCCTACGTGCTGGAGAACCTGTTCGGCCGGGTCACCTCGGTCTACGCCCAGGCCGTCACCCACATCCCCGAGAGGGTGGACGAGCGGGGTGAGACCTATCGGGCCACCGCCGACGACGCCGCCTACGGGGTGTTCGAGCTGGAGGGCGGGATCATCGCGCAGATCAACTCCTCCTGGAGCGTGAGGGTGAACCGCGACGAGCTGGTGGAGTTCCAGGTCGACGGCACGCACGGCAGCGCGGTCGCCGGTCTGCGCGACTGCCGGATCCAGCACCGCGCCGCCACTCCCAAGCCGGTGTGGAACCCCGATCTGCCCGCCACCGCCCGCTTCAGGGACGGCTGGCAGGAGGTGCCGGACAACACGGAGTTCGACAACGGCTTCAAGATCCAGTGGGAGCGGTTCGTCCGCCACGTGGCCGAGGACGCGCCCTTCCCCTACGACTTCGCCTCGGGAGCGCGCGGCGTCCGCCTCGCCGAGCTGGGCCTGCGCTCCTCCGCGGAGGGCCGCCGCCTGCCGGTGGAGCCGTGATGGCCGCGCCGAGGATCGCGCGGATCACGCTGCCCGGCGGGGAGCACACCCTGCGCGAGCCGGTCACCTGGAGCAGGCCCGCGGGCCCCGCCGTGAGCCGCGTCGTCTACGCCGCCGCCCACGTGGTCGCCGATCCCCTCGGCGACAACACCCCGGGCTCCCCCGCCGCCGTCGACTGGGACGCCACCCTGCGTTTTCGCCACCATCTGTGGTCGTACGGGCTGCGCGTCGCCGACGCCATGGACACCGCCCAGCGCAACATGGGGCTCGACTGGACGGCCACCCGCGAGCTGATCCGGCGCAGCGCCGCCGAGGCGAAGGCCTTCGGCGACCCGGCGGAGCTGGTGGCCTGCGGCGCGGGCACCGACCAGGCCCCGCACGCCCGGACCCTGGACGAGATCGTGGCGGCCTACACCGAGCAGATCGAGACCGTGCGGGACGCGGGCGCCGGGGTCATCGTGATGGCGAGCCGCCGGCTGGCCGCGATCGCGCGAGGTCCGGAGGACTACCACCGGGTCTACGGCGAGCTGCTCTCCGGGGTCGACCGCCCGGTGATCCTGCACTGGCTGGGCGAGATGTTCGACCCGAACCTGGCGGGCTACTGGGGCTCGCGCGACGTGGCCGAGGCGACCGCGTCGTTCCTCTCCCTGATCCGCGACCACGCGGCGAAGGTGGACGGGGTCAAGGTCTCGCTGCTGGACGCCGAGCACGAGATCGGGTTGCGCGCGGCACTGCCCGAGGGCGTACGGCTCTACACCGGCGACGACTTCAACTACCCCTCGCTGATCGCGTCGGGCAGCCACGCGCTGCTGGGGATCTTCGACGCGATCGCCCCCGCCGCCGCCGCGGCCCTGGAGGCACTCGACGCGGGCGACCTGCGACGGTACGACGAGATCATGGAGCCCACGGTCCCGCTCTCGCGGAAGATCTTCGAGGCGCCGACGTACAACTACAAGACGGGCATCGTCCTCCTCGCGTGGCTCAACGGCCACCAGGACGCCTTCAGCATGGTCAACGGCGCTCAGGCGGCCAGATCCCTGCCCCACCTGGCCGAGGTGTTCCGGCTGGCCGACCGGGCCGGGTTGCTGGCCGATCCCGAGCTGGCGGTCTCCCGGATGCGCTCCCTGCTGGCGGTGAACGGCCTGTGATCGCGCGAACGAGCCGTCTCTCGCTGAACCAGTGGACCACGAAACGGTGGTCGGTTGCCGAAGCCGTCGACGGGTGCGTGCGGCACGGCGTCGAGGCCATCGGCCTGTGGCGGCAGGACGTCGCCGCGGCGGGCCTGGAGGAGACCGTGAAGCTCGTCGCGGACGCCGGGCTGCGGGTGTCGTCGCTGTGCCGGGGCGGTTTCCTCACCTCGGGCGGACAGAACGCCCTGGACGACAACCGCAGGGCGATCGACGAGGCCGCGGCGCTGAACGCCGCCTGCCTGGTCATGGTGGTCGGCGGCCTGCCCGGCGTGGTGCCCGGCGAGCCACCCGGCACGATCTCCCGCGACCTGCCCGCGGCGCGGGAGCGGGTCGCCGAGGCACTGGCCGTGCTGGCACCGTACGCGGGCGAACGCGGGGTGAGGCTCGCCCTCGAACCACTGCACCCGATGTACTGCGCCGACCGGGCCGTGCTGTCCACCCTCGCCCAGGCACTCGACCTCGCCGAGGCGCACCCCTGCGAACAGGTGGGCGTCGTCGTCGACACCTTCCACGTGTGGTGGGACCCGCGGGTGCTTGAGCAGATCGCGAGGGCCTCGGACCGGATCGCGAGCTACCAGGTGTGCGACTTCCTGTCGCCGCTCCCCGCCGACGTGCTGCTCGGCCGGGGGATCATGGGTGAGGGCGTCATCGACTTCGCCCCGATGACCCGGGCGGTGGCCGAGGCGGGCTACACGGGGGACGTCGAGGTCGAGATCTTCAACGCCGAGGTGTGGGCGGCCGACCCCGACGAGATCCTGTCCAGGGTGAAGGCCGCCTTCGCCGAGTTCGTCGGGGGGTGACGGGCACTCTCCCGCCACGATTTTTCTGAGCGAAGGACCGTTCCAGCGGGAGGAAAAACGTATTCGCCGAGCCCGGATTACCGCTTCACGGTGGAGTGACGTGTCAGGTACTCGTACGGTAGGGACATGACGACCGCAGAAAGCGAAGCCCGCCCCGCCATACAGCGGCCGCCGGAACACGTGATGGCCGTGCTGGAGACGATCAGGGAGTGGGAGGCCGCCAACCCCGACTCCGCCCCCTCGGGCCAGGGAGAGGCGATTCTCTGGGCCCTGGGAAAGCGGGAGCAGGCGCCGATCAGCGGTCGTCCCTCCTCGGGATCCCCGCCCACCCTCGCGGAGGCGCGCGCCGAGATCGACGCCGCCGAGCGGGTTCCGCGCGAGGGCCGGGTCCTGCCGGCCGACGGGGTGATCAGCACCCTGAACTGGTTGATCGGCGCCAAGGACGGCCTGCCCATCCCCGGCCGCCGCTCCTCGGAAGGCTGGGGACACCTGGTCGGCGGGCGTGGCGTGATCCTGCGCACCGAGGACGAGATCGCCGCCGTCGCCGAGCTGGCCCGCCAGGGCCGACCCAACGCCGCGGGCGAGTGGGAGAAGGAGTGGTGCGCGGGCACCGTCGCCGTGTGCGAATGGGTGCTCGGCACCCGCAGGAAGTCCCCGGTCCGCAACACGCCTCGCCCCATGCACGGACCGACCGGCCTCAACCTCGGCATGGAGGAGAGCGCGGCCGAGGACGTGTCCCGGCAGCTCGGCCGGGGGCGCCAGCACTCTCCCGGATACGGTGACGGGGTCATCAGGACGATCCGCTGGCTGCGCGGGCAGATCATGGTCCCGCCGGTCAACGAGCGGGGAAACCCCGTTCCCGGCATGCGCTGACCCCGCTCCCCCGCGTCTCCCTTCTCCCCACGTTTCGCCGCGTTTTCCCGCGACACACGATCGGCCCGGACCGCCCCAGGGGTGTCCGGGCCACCTGTCGTGTCACCCCGGGCCGTGGCCTCTGCCGTACCTCTCCGGGCCGTGGCCGCCTGTCATGTCGTCCCGGCTCCCGACCGCCTGTCATGTCATCCCAGGCCGCGGCTGCTCTCCCGGAGGATCACCTCACCGGTCACGGCCTCGGCCCGGACCTCCTCGGACGGGCCGAGGGCGAGCTCCAGCGCACGGGCGCCCATGTCGGCGAGCGGCAGCCGCACCGTGGACAGCGAGGGAACCAGGTCGCGCAGGGTGGAGATGTCGTCGAACCCGGCCACGGACACGTCCTCGGGCACCCGGACGCCCCGGTCTCTGAAGGAGGCGAGGGCGCCCACCGCCATCACGTCGTTGACGGCGAAGACGCACGTGACCCCGGAGGTCCGGGTGGCCGCCGCGTAGCCGCCCTCCCGGTCGAAGGTGCCGTGCAGGACTCGCGGCGCGGGCAGGCCGAGCTCCTCCAGCGCGCCGGCGAAGCCCTCCACCCTGTCCCTGGGCGCGATCAGCCAGTCGGGCCCGGCGAGGATCGCGAAGTTCCGGTGCCCCAGCCCGGCGAGAGCGCGGGCCAGTTCGGCGGCGCCCCGGCGGTTGTCCGGCACCACCGTGTCGACGCCGAGCAGATCCTGGCCCACGCAGGCGACCCGGCCCCCGGACTCCCGGTAGCGGTCGAGCTCCGCCCGGAGCCTCTGGGTCGTCCGCGGGTCGGTGACCCGGGAGCCGACGAGCAGCACGGCACGGACCCGCTGCGCGTTGAGCGTCGAGACATAGGCGATCTCCCGCTCGGGGTCACGGTGGGTGGTGCCGATCATGACCATGAGCCCCTGGCTCTCGGCGACCCGCATCGCCCCGTCGGCGATCGCGGCGAAGTAGGGGTCGGTGAGGTCGTGGACGACCAGGCCGATCACGTTGCTCGCACCCCTGGCGAGGGTCTGCGCGGCCACGTTGGTGCGGTATCCCAGCTCGGCGGCGGCCAGCTCCACCTTGGCCCGCAGGGGTGCGCCCACCTGCCGGGTGCTGCCGTTGAGCACCCGTGACGCCGTGGCGAGCGAGACGCCCGCATGCCGGGCGACATCCTCAAGCGTGACCACCGACAACCTCCTGGAAAGCGTTTTCCAAAGTCTGTCAGAGTTACCCTCGCCCCGCACCCCGGACACGGGCCCGCGAGGTGGGGCGTGAGCCCGCACACTCCTGGGGACAACTTACCCACCTCCCGTCCACCCGGCCGCACCAAACCTTGTTACTGACGAGTAGCATGGTGGGGAAGCCATCCAGCAACGAGGAGCGAACCCGTGCCTTCGTCTCGTGACGTCGTATTCGTCGACGGTGTGCGCACACCATTCGGCAGGTCGGGCCCCAAGGGCCTGTACGCCGAGACGCGCGCCGACGACCTGGTGATCCGCGTCATCCGCGAGCTGATCCGGCGAAACCCGAATCTGCCTCCCGAGCGCGTCGACGAGGTGGCCATCGCGGCCACCACGCAGATCGGCGACCAGGGCCTCACCCTCGGCCGCTCCGCCGCGATCCTGGCCGGGCTGCCCAAGACCGTGCCCGGCTACTCGATCGACCGTATGTGCGCGGGCGCGATGACCGCGGTGACCTCGGTCGCCGGCGGCATCGCCTTCGGCGCCTACGACGTCGCGATCGCCGGTGGCGTCGAGCACATGGGCCGCCACCCCATGGGCGAGGGCGTCGATCCCAACCCCCGGTTCCTGGCCGAACGGCTCGTGAACGAATCCGCCCTCGTCATGGGCATGACCGCGGAGAACCTCCACGACCGCTACCCCTCCATCACCAAGGACCGCGCGGACGCCTTCGCCCTCGCCTCCCAGGAGAAGGTCGCCAAGGCGTACGCCGACGGCAGGATCCAGCAGGACCTGGTCCCGATGGCGACCAGGTCCGCCGAGAAGGGCTGGGGGCTGGCCATGGCCGACGAGGCCCCCCGCCCCGGCACCACGCTGGAGGGCCTCGCCGGGCTGAAGACCCCGTTCCGCCCGCACGGCCGGGTCACCGCGGGCAACGCCTCCGGCATCAACGACGGCGCCACCGGCTGCGTCGTGGCCGCCGCCGACGTCGCCGAAGAGCTCGGCCTCGCGCCGAAGATGCGCCTGGTCTCGTACGCCTTCGCGGGCGTGGACCCGGAGGTGATGGGTGTCGGGCCGATCCCGTCCACCGAGCGGGCCCTGCGGCTGGCCGGGCTCTCCGTCTCCGACATGGGACTGTTCGAGATCAACGAGGCGTTCGCCGTGCAGGTGCTGGCGTTCCTCGAACACTTCGGCATCGCCGACGACGACCCCCGGGTGAACCCCTACGGCGGCGCCATCGCCTTCGGCCACCCGCTCGCCTCCTCCGGGGTGCGTCTGATGACGCAGCTCGCCCGCGAGTTCGGGGAGCGCCCCGACGTCCGCTACGGCGTGACCACGATGTGCGTGGGCCTGGGCATGGGCGGAACGGTCATCTGGGAGAACCTCGGCTGGGAGGGCGAGAAGTGACGGACAACAAGACGAACAGCGAGACGGACATCACGCGGCTCTTCGCCGACGAGGTCGTCACCCGGGCGGCCGTGCGCGACGTGGAACTGCCCTACGGGGCGGGCACCATGGCCCTGATCACGCTGGACAACGGCTTCGATCACACCAAGCCTTCGACGTTCGGCCCCGCCGGGCTGACCTCGCTGGGCGAGGCCCTGGACGCGGTCGCCGCACGCGGCGACCTGGCGGCCGTGGGTGTCGTCGGCAAGCCGTTCGTCTTCGCCGTCGGCGCCGACCTCAAGGGCGCCGCGCTGGTCTCCGAGCGCGAGCAGGCGCTGCTGATCGGCAGGCTGGGGCACGACGTGTTCCGCCGTCTCGGCGAGCTGGACGTGCCCTCGTTCGCGTTCGTCAACGGCGCGGCCATGGGCGGCGGCCTGGAGGTCGCGCTGCACTGCACCTACCGGACCATCTCCTCGGGCGTGGCCGCGGTGGCACTTCCCGAGTGCTTCCTCGGCCTGGTCCCCGGCTGGGGCGGCACCCAGCTGCTGCCCCGGCTGATCGGCCCGGCCGCGGCCGTCAAGCTGATCGTCGAGAACCCGCTCGCGCAGAACCGCATGATCAAGGGCGGGGAGGCGTTCGCGCTCGGCGTCGCCGACGCGATGTTCGAGCCCGCCGACTTCCTGGAGGAGTCGCTGCGCTGGGCCGCCCAGGTGCTGCGCGGCGAGGTGACGGTCTCCCGCACCGACCACACCGGGGACGACTGGGCCAAGACGGTCGCCGACGCGCGCTTCCTGCTCGACATGAGGCTGCACGGCGCCTCCCCGGCCCCCTATCGGGCGCTGGAGCTGGTCGAGCTGGCCCGCACCGCGTCGCGCGACGAGGGGTTCGCCGCCGAGGACGAGGCCCTCGCCGACCTCCTCATGGGCGACGAGCTTCGCGCCGGCCTGTACTCCTTCGACCTGGTCCAGCGGCGGGCCAAGAAGCCCGCGGGCGCCCCCGACAAGGCGCTGGCCCGCAAGGTGACCAAGATCGGCGTCGTCGGCGCGGGCCTGATGGCCTCGCAGATGGCGCTGCTGTTCGCGCGCCGCCTGGAGGTCCCGGTCGTGCTGACCGACCTCGACCAGGACCGCCTCGACAAGGGCGTGGGATACGTCCACGCCGAGGTGGACAAGCTGCTCGGCAAGGGGCGCCTCTCCGCCGACCAGGCCAACCGGCTCAAGGCCCTGGTGACCGGCTCGCTGACCAAGGACGCGTTCGCCGACGCCGACTTCGTCATCGAGGCGGTCTTCGAGGACATGAAGGTCAAGCGGAAGGTGTTCGCCGAGGTGGAGGAGGTCGTCTCCGCCGAGTGCGTGCTCGCCACGAACACCTCCTCGCTGTCGCTGACCGAGATGGCCTCGGGGCTGCGCCACCCGGAGCGCGTCGTGGGCTTCCACTTCTTCAACCCGGTCGCGGTGATGCCGCTGCTGGAGATCGTGCGGGGAGCGAAGACCGACGACGCGACGCTCGCCACGGCCTTCTCCGTCGGACGGTCGCTGAAGAAGTCGTCCGTGCTGGTCAAGGACGCGCCCGCGTTCGTGGTCAACCGCCTGCTGACGCGCTTCATGGGCGAGGTCATCGGCGCCGTCGACGAGGGCACCCCGCTTGAGGTCGCCGACCACGCGCTGGACGGGCTGGGCCTGCCGATGACCCCGTTCGCGCTGCTGCAACTCGTCGGCCCCGCCGTGGCGCTGCACGTCGCCGAGACGATGCACGAGGCCTTCCCCGCCCGCTACGGGGTGTCGGAGAACCTCGCCCGGCTCGTCGCGGCGGGCAGGCCCGGTGTCTACGCGCCGGACTTCTCGCTGGACCCCGAGGCGGTCGCCCTCTTCGCCGGCGGCACCTCCCCGTCGACGGCGGAGGAGGTGCGGCTGCGGGCGCTGCGGGCGCTGGCCGAGGAGATCCGCCTCATGCTCCAGGAGGGTGTGGTCTCCGCTCCCCAGGACATCGACCTGTGCATGATCCTCGGTGCGGGCTGGCCGTTCCACCTGGGCGGCGTCACCCCGTACCTGGACCGGACGGGCATCGCCGAGCCGCGATTCCTGCCGCCGGGCGTGGCCTCGGTCCCCGCCTGACGTCTCCTTCTCGCGGCCCCTTCCCTCGGGAACGGGCCGCGAGAAGGAGATCACCGCGAGTGCTCCGAGAGCCTGCTGTGCCGGTAGCCGTACCCGAAGTAGAGCAGGATCCCGAGCAGCATCCACACCACGAACCTGAGCCAGGTCTCCACGGGGAGGTTGAGCATCAGGTAGACGCAGGCGAGCACCGACAGGACGGGAACCAGCGGCACCAGCGGGGTGCGGAAGGAACGCGGCAGGTCGGGGCGGGTGCGGCGGAGGATGACCACCGCGATCGAGACCATCACGAACGCGAAGAGCGTGCCGATGTTGACCAGCTCGGCGATGGTGGACAGCGGCACCAGCCCGGCCAGGGCCGCGACGACGACGCCCATCATGATGGTGATGACGTAGGGGGTCCGGTATTTGGGGTGCACCTTGGCCAGCCCGCTCGGCAGCAGGTGGTCGCGGCACATGGCGAACATCACCCGCGACATGCCCATCATGAGGATCATCACGACCGTCGTGAGACCGGCCAGCGCGCCGACGCTGATCAGCGACGCGGCCCACGTCTGGCCGACCGCCTTGAACGCGTCGGCGAGCGGCGCCGCCTCGCTGAGCTGACCGTAGGGCTGCATTCCGACGACGACCAGGGAGACCGCGACGTACAGCGCCGTGCAGATGGCGAGCGAGGACAGGATGCCGATGGGCAGGTCCCGCTGCGGGTTGCGTGTCTCCTCCGCCGCGGTGGCGACCACGTCGAAGCCGATGTAGGCGAAGAACACGATGGCCGCGGCACTGAAGATGCCCAGCACCCCGTACGCCACCGGGCTGATCCCGAACAGCACCTGGATCAGCGGCGCGGACAGCCCCTCCACGGCCGGGGTCGCCTTCGACGGCGGGACGAACGGCGAGTAGTTGGCGCCCCTGACGAAGAACAGCCCGGCCACGACGACCAGCAGGATCACCGCGAGCTTGATCGTGACGATGATCAGGTTGAACCGGGACGACAGCTTGATCCCGACGACCAGGATCGCGGTGAGAACCAGCACGATCAGCGCGGCGGGCAGGTTGAACGCCGCCCCCTCCCCCGCGATCGTCTCCGGCAGTGTCATCCCCAGGGACGCCAGCAGCGAGGTGAGGTATCCCGACCAGCCGACCGCGACGACCGCGGCGCCGAGCATCATCTCCAGCGTGAGGTCCCAGCCGATGATCCAGGCGGGAAACTCACCGAGGGTGGCGAACGCGAAGGTGTAGGCGGATCCCGCCACCGGGACGGTGGAGGCGAACTCGGCGTAGCAGAGCGCCGCCAGCGCGCAGACGATGCCCGCGACCACGAAGGACAGTGCCACCGCGGGCCCTGCCATCTCCCTCGCGACCCGGCCGGTGAGTACGAAGATGCCGGTGCCGATGACGACGCCGATCCCGAAGACGGTGAGGTCCAGCGCGCTGAGGTCCTTGCGCAACCGGTGTTCCGGTGCCTCGGTGTCCGAGATCGACTGCTCCACCGACTTGACGCGCAAGACCCCCATGGCCCCTCCTCGACCGCCGGTTCTGTGTCGCAGGTCACATGCCCATTGGATCGGCGGACGAACGGCGAACCTCAAGGTTGTTTCAAAGTCGGGGTTGTCTAGGGGAAGGTCCCCGATGCCGTCCGCCGCTCCCGGCCGCGATCCTGGGGACATGCTCCTGGACATGCTGCAGTCGTCGTCTCCGTACCTGGTCGGCTCGATACTCCTCGCGGTGCTGACGGTGGCGGGCTCGCTGATACCCGGGGTCGCGGCGATCCTCGTGGCGGGGGCGGCGCTGACAGGTCCGTGGGAGATCGCGGCGGTGGCGGCCGCCGGGTGCGCCGGGTACGCCCTGTACGCCACCGGAGGCTGGCTCGTCGGCCGCCGGTACGGATCGCGGCTGCGCCTGAGCGGCCTCGGACGCAGGATCGGCGAACGGCGCTGGTCGCGGGCCGAGCGGCTGGCCACGAGCGCCGGTGCCGACACTGGCACTGGCAACGGCCCGGCCCTGGCGGCCGCCCCCTTCCTGCCCGTGACCGGCTCGCTCACCCCGATCGTCGCCGGGGCCCTGAGCGTGCCGTACGCGCGCTTCATCCGCTGGACCCTCGCGGGCGGCGCGGCCTGGGTGACCGTCTACCTGTGGCTGGGCTCCCTCGCGAGTGAGGCCCTGCAGCAGAACCGGCATCTGCTGGTGCCGATCCTCGGGTGCGTGGCGGTCGTGGTCGCGAGCCTCGTCGTGATCAACCACCGTGCCCGCCCGGCGCGCGAGGCGGCGGGCACGGGTGACGCCGACGGCTCGGGCCACACGACCGGCTCCGGCGACGCGAGCGAGCGGATCCCCGGTTGACCCGGATCGGCGCGGGCTACCGGGGATCCGCACGGTGGAGGTACCGCGCGGACGGAGGGGACGCGGTTCAGCGGCTCGGGTGCTCCTCCAGGTCCGCGGAGCGCTTCGCGATCGCCTCGGTGATCTGACGGGCGATGTCCTGCGAGGTCAGGCCGATCTCGCTGAGGATCTTCGGGCGCTTGGCGTGGTCGAGGAAGCGCTGCGGGATGCCGTACGTGCGGACCGGCACGTCCACGTCGGCGTCACGCAGCATGCGGGCGACCGCGTCGCCGACCGCGCCGACCCTGCCGTTGTCCTCGACCACCACGACCAGCTTGTGAGCGCGGGCGGCCGGCACCAGGGCCTCGTCCAACGGCTTGACCC
This sequence comes from Streptosporangium sp. NPDC000095, assembly GCF_042899335.1. Taxonomy (NCBI): domain Bacteria; kingdom Bacillati; phylum Actinomycetota; class Actinomycetes; order Streptosporangiales; family Streptosporangiaceae; genus Streptosporangium; species Streptosporangium sp. NPDC000095. Next base: position 200,907 of record NZ_JBIAZS010000007.1, on the reverse strand, counting down.
AGCGCGGGTCGACCACCGTGGCGGAGATGCCCTGGGCGTCGAGCAGGTCGGCGGCCTCCAGGCACAGCTCGGCCATCGGCCCCACGGACACGAGCAGCACGTCGGGGTCGCCCGCGCGCAGCACGTCCATCCCGCCGAGGCGTCCGACCGCCTCGGTCTCGACGGCCACCGCCCCCTTGGGGTAGCGCACGACGCTCGGGCCGTCGTCGATCTCCACGGCCTCGGCCAGCAGCTCGCGCAGGCGGGGCTCGTCGCGGGGAACGGCGACCGACAGGCCCGGGACGACCTGCAGGATCGACAGGTCCCACATGCCGTTGTGGCTGGCGCCGTCGTCGCCGGTGACGCCTGCCCGGTCGAGCACGACCGTGACCGGGAGCCGGTGCAGGGCGACGTCCATCAGGAGCTGGTCGAAGGCCCGGTTGAGGAAGGTGGCGTAGACGGCCACCACCGGGTGCAGACCGCCGAGCGCCAAACCGGCGGCGCTGGTCAGGGCGTGCTGCTCGGCGATACCGACGTCGTAGAGACGGTCGGGGTAGGCCTCGGAGAACGGGATGAGGCCGGTGGGGCCGAGCATCGCGGCGGTGATCGCCACAATGTCGCGCCGCTCGGCGCCCAGGCGCACCATCTCCTGGCCGAAGACGTTGGTCCAGCCGTGCGGCTTCGGCTTCTCCTCACCGGTGAGCGGGTCGAAGACGCCCGGCGAGTGGAAGCAGTCCTCGTCGTGGTTCTCCGCCGGTGAGTAGCCGAAGCCCTTCTTGGTGAGCACGTGCACGATGACCGGGCGGCGGAAGTCGCGGGCCCTGCGCAGTGCGGACTCCACGGCCTGCTCGTCGTGGCCGTCGACGAGGCCGATGTACTTCAGGCCGAGGTCCTCGAACATGACCTGCGGGGCGAGGACGTCCTTGAGGCCCTTCTTGACGCCGTGCAGGGCGTCGTAGACGGGGGCGCCGACCACGGGGACCCTCGTCAGGTTGCCCTTGACGAACTCGAGCACGTCCTCGTAGCGCTGATCGGTGCGCAGGGAGGCCAGGTGCGAGGCGAGTCCGCCGATGGTCGGCGAGTAGGAGCGGCCGTTGTCGTTGACCACGATGATCAGTGGCAGGTCCTTGCGCGCCGCGATGTTGTTGAGCGCCTCCCAGGCCATACCGCCGGTGAGCGCCCCGTCCCCGATCACCGCGACGACCGTGCGGTCGACCTCGCCGCGCAGCCGGTACGCCTTGGCCAGGCCGTCGGCGTACGACAGCGCGGTCGAGGCGTGGGAGTTCTCGATGATGTCGTGCTCGGACTCGGCCTGGCTGGGGTAACCCGACAGGCCGCCCTCCTGGCGGAGCGTGTCGAACTGCCCGGCCCGGCCGGTGAGCATCTTGTGGACGTACGCCTGGTGACCGGTGTCCCACAGGATGCGGTCGTGCGGCGAGTCGAAGACCCGGTGCATCGCGATCGTCAGCTCGACGACGCCGAGGTTGGGACCGAGGTGGCCGCCGCTGCGGGCGGTGGAGGCGATCAGGAGGTCCCTGATCTCTGCGGCGAGGACCGGTAGCTCGTCCGCCGCCAGGCGCTTGAGGTCCTCTGGCCCCTTGACCGACTCCAGAAGATTTCCAGGCTGCCCGGTCCGCTCGCTCACGGAATCATCCCCTCTGTCCAGTCAACGTCACGACGAGTCTAGTTGCGATGGGGGACGCAACCCCCAGGAGCGGCGATTCTGCACGTTTTATCCACAGTTGCAATAACCTTTGCCTCACCATGAAAACTCTCCCCTTTAGGCAACTATCATCGCTTGTTGCCGTCTCGTTGACGTTTGCCCTGGTGATGACCCTGGACACAGCCGGCGCCTCCGCCTCGTCGGCCACCGCGACCTTGGCCTCGCAGCAGGTCGCGCCGACCGTCGAGACGGCGCAGGGTACGGCCACCTCCGCGGGGAGGCAGGCGCCCCCGCGCGGCCGGGCCGCCGCGACGGCGAGCCCTCTTTACCGCACCGGCACCCTGCCCACGATGCGTTGCCAGGCCGGACAGATCCGCGCGGGGAGCGCGGCCTCCTACCGGACCTTCGTCACCAAGACGGTTCGCTGTCTGAACCGGGCCTGGAAGACCCAGTTCAAGAAGACGAACCTGTCGTTCTCCCACCCCAACCTCCGCTTCTCCTCCACCACCAAGGTGACCACCCCCTGTGGTCGGTGGCCCAGCAGCGCCGGGGGGATGTACTGCTCCAGCAACCGCACCATCTACATCGGTGTCACGCGTGAGGTCCTGAAGAACCCCTTCGTGCCCAACCACGCCCAGTTCATCGCCCACGAGTACGGCCACCACGTGCAACACCTCGCGGGGATCATCAACTACTACAGCAGCAGCATCTGGCGGGCCTCCTCGTCCACCAAGCTCGCCTTCTCCCGCCGCCTCGAACTGCAGGCCGACTGCCTCGGCTCCGCCTTCCTGCGTCAGGCCGCCGACGACCTCCCGGTCGATCCGGCGCACTGGGACGCGATGGTCAGCTGGGTCCGCGACAACGGGCACAAGAACTGGCCCAAGAACGACCACGGCAAGGGCCGCAGCCAGGCCTACTGGATGGAGCGCGGCTTCAACGCGGGCTCCCCTTCCGCCTGCAACACCTGGTCGGCCCCGACCGGTCGCGTCGCCTGACCCCGGCACACCCCGCACCACCTGATCTTCAGCGCCTCCGCACCTCCTGACCCTCGGCACGAACCCCGCGATATGCGGCCATGCTTTCCAAGCATGGCCGCATATCGGCTTTACCCCCTCTTGAACCTTCCCTAGGGTTGGGCATCATGCGCATCCCCCTTATCGCACTGCTCTCCGGCGTGCTCGTGAGCACGCTGCTCGCCGGTACGGCGGGCGCGGAGATCAGCGGCGGGCGGCTCGCGCCCGTGCCCACGGGCCAGGCCGCCCTGACCGCCAACCCGATCTACAAGACGGGCAAGCTCGAACCGGACGCCTGCCCTGAGCAGCCGGTCTACAACGACGACCGGGAGAGCGCGGAGATCTATCTCGACTTCGCCCTGGACTGCCTCAACGAGGGCTGGGAGTACCAGTTCGCCAAGGTGAAGCTGCCCTTCTCCAAGCCCAGGTTCGCGGTCACCTCGCGCATCGGCGTCCCGACCGGCTGCGGCAAGTTCCCCAAGGACGCCCAGGCGGTCTACTGCCCGGCGAACAAGAAGATCACCTTCTACCTCAACAAGGACATCCTCTCCCAGGCGACCGAGCTGTTCCTGCTGCAGACCCTGGCCCACGAGTACGGCCACCACGTCCAGCAGCTCTCCGGGATCATGACGGCCTTCGCCTCACGGGACTACAAGAACGAGAAGGCGGTGCTGCGCGAGCTGCGCAAGATCGAGCTCCAGGCCGAGTGCCTGAGCGGCGCCTTCATCGGCAGCATCTGGCACTCCCTGAACCGTGAGGAGTCGGACTTCAAGTACGTCCTGAGCGCCGCCTACAGCACGGCCACCCACGGGACCGCCAAGAACGTCGCCTACTGGGTGACCCGCGGTTTCGACCAGGAGACCCCCGGCTCCTGCAACACCTTCTCCGCCCCCAGGTCCAAGGTCGCCTGACCCCCTCCCCCTTCTTCTCGCGACCACCCGCCGCCGTTCCCGCGAACACGCGACGGGTGGTCGTTCTTTTCCTCCCGGTGTAAGCCACATCCTCCGGGGGTGCGAAACCCACCCCCCGCCACCGGCCGACGCGAGACAACCGCAGAACGCGAACACGAGTGGCGACGAACCCATGACGTTCAGTAGTCTGGCGACGCCGCCTGAACACCCCTCCCCGTGAGCGCCCTCCACGCCACGGAGCCAGGTCCGGTCCCCCCGCTGGTACACAGGGCAAGGAGAAAGACGATTGGACACGACCGACATCCGCTTGCGCGTCCTGGAGACAGACGTGGCCGCGCTCCGCGCGCAGAGCCAGGAGAGCAAGGTGATCAACGCAGGGATCCTGGATGTCCTGAAAGACCTGCGAACCGTGACAACGGAACTCTGGACGGAGATGACCGGCTTCCGTACGGAACTCACAGGCTTCCGCACGGAACTGGACGAGCTCCGCACCGGCCAGGACAGTCTCCGGGCGGAGATGGCCGAGCTCCGCACGGACATGACCGACCTCCGTACAGAGATGACCGACCTCCGCACCGGCCAGGACGAACTGCGCGCCGAGATGCGCACCGGCCACGCCGAGCTCCGCGAGGAGATCTCCGTGGTCAAGCGCTCCGTCGGAAACCTCGAGCTCTCCATGAAGCGCGTCGAGGGTGACGTCGCCGAGCTCAAGGCCGGTCACATCGAGCTGCGCCACCTGGTCGCGGACCTCGTCAAGTAACACCCGCACCGCCGCCGGCACCCGTGGCCCCGGGTGCCGGCGGCCCGGCTTCCGTGAGTCATCCGACCCCACCCCGGGTCACACGACCGGCGCTCTACCCTTTGCGGGCGAGCAGGTGGATCTCCTGGAACTGCCGTCGGTCGGTGGGCTGAGGCTGACGCACCATCCGGCCCACCTCGGCGAGCCCGGACTCGCGCAGCGTCGCGGCGAGGTGATCCGGCCACCACCGGTAGGCCGGTGCGACCGCGTGGTCGAAGACCTGTGTCGGGTGAGACGGATCATCGCTCGCCGAAAAGCCGATCAGAAGGTGACCGCCGGGTGCCAGCACGCGGTGGAACTCCGCCAAGATGACGGGGAGTTCTCGCGGTGGCGTGTGGATGACGGACCACCGTGAGAGTACGCCGCCCAGCACGCCGTCGGCGATGTCCAGCGCGGCCATCGAGCCCACATCGAACCGCAGGCCCGGATAGGCGTGCCGAGCCAATTCGATCATCGCGGGGGACGTGTCAACACCGAACACCGCCAGTCCCAGCTCATCCAGATAAGCAGTGATGTGGCCGGGTCCGCACCCCAGGTCCGCGACCTGACCGTCGCCGCTCGCGCCCACAACCTCGGCGAAGGCACCCAGGATCGCGCGGTCCATGGGCCTGTCACGCAACTCTTCGCGGAACAGCTGCGCGTACAGGGGGGCGGCGGCATCGTAGGCCGCACGGGTGGCATCGAGGACATCGTGTTCAACCATGCCCGCGACAGTAGTTCCTGGCACCCAGGCAAGCCCGCGACGGCGCGGCGCCCGGTGGCGGTTTCCCCGGCAGTTCGGATGGGGGCCGAAAGTTTCAGTGCCGTCCTGGCGTTTCCCCACCCCGGAAAGCGCTTGCTTGACACCCCGGGCCCCGGACCCAAAGCTGCGCGGAGCGCTCCCATGGCGTGTGGGGGCGCGCATGAGCTCCCACACGCATCGGAGGGAACCAACGTGCGCCACAGAAAAGCGCTGCTGTCGGCCACGGCCGGGGTGCTGGTCGCGGGCCTCGGCCTGGGCCACCTCACCGGCCTCGCCGGCGCCGCCGTCACGGGCCCGGCCTTGAGCGTCGACCTGGCCGACCGGCACGCGATCAGCCCCGACATCTACGGCATGAACTTTGCCGACGAGTCGCTCGCCCGCGACCTGCGGCTGCCGATCCACCGCTGGGGCGGCAACCACACAACCCGCTACAACTTCCGCAACGACACCACCAACCGGGCCTCGGACTGGTACTTCGAGAACATCCCCAACGACAACCCCAGCCCCGACGACCTGCCGGACGGCTCGGAGACGGACAGGTTCGTCGAACGGAACAAGGCGACCGGCACCCAGAGCATCCTCACCGTGCCGCTGCTGGGCTGGGTGGCCAAGGAACGGGCCAAGGCGTGCGGGTTCAGCGTCGCCAAGTACGGCGAGCAGCAGTCCGTCGACCCGTGGGCCACCGACTGCGGCGACGGCAAGAAGCCCGACGGCACGCCGATCACCGGCAACGACCCGGAGGACACCTCCGTCGAGGTCGGCCCGCAGTACGTCAAGGACTGGATCGCCCACCTCAAGGGCAGGTACGGCTCCGCCGCCACCGGCGGGGTGAAGTACTACAACCTCGACAACGAGCCCGACCTGTGGCACTCCACCCACCGGGACGTGCGCTCCACGGGACTGGGCTACGACGAGCTGCGCGACCGCACCTACGAGTACGCCGCCGCGATCAAGGAAGCCGACCCGGGTGCCAAGACCCTCGGCCCGGTTGGCTGGGGCCTGAACTCGATCTTCTACTCCGGCCTCGACCAGGACACCTGCAGCAGGACGGGCTGCTGGAGCGACCCGCCCGACCGGGCGGCACACGACGGCGTCCAGCTGGGCCCGTGGTACCTGCAGCAGATGAGGGCCTACGAGCAGAAGCACGGCACACGCATCCTCGACTACTTCGACATCCACATCTACCCGCAGCAGGCCGGCGTGCACAACCAGGACGCCGGTGACGCCGCCACCCAGGAGCGTCGGCTGCGCTCCACCCGGCAGCTGTGGGACCCGGCCTACGTCGACGAGAGCTGGATCAACCAGCCGGTGCGGATGATCCCCCGGATGCGCGAGCTGGCCGCCCAGCACTACCCGGGCACCAAGGTCGCCATGACCGAGTACAGCTGGGGCGCCTACGGCCACATCAACGGCGCGCTGGCCCAGGCCGACATCCTGGGCATCTTCGGCCGCGAGCGTCTCGACCTGGCCACGCTGTGGACGGCGCCCGAGCCCACCCAACCGGTGGCGCACGCCTTCCGGATGTACCGCAACTACGACGGCGAGGGCGGCGCGTTCGGAGAGACCTCGGTCAGGGCGGCCAGCGCCGACCAGGGCAGGCTGGCCGTCTACGCCGCCGAGCGCGCTTCCGACGAGGCGCTCACCCTCGTCGTGGTCAACAAGACCGGCGAGGAGCTGACCAGCGACGTCGCGATCGCCGGCCGCACCGGCTCGTCGACCGCCCAGGTCTACCGTTACGGCGCCGCCGACCTGACGGCCATCCAGCGGGCCGCCGACCAGCCTGTGGGCGCGGACGGCTTCACCGGCACCTTCCCTGCCAACTCCATCACCACCGTCGTCATCCCGCCGGGCGGCACCGACCCCACGCCCACGCCGACCCCCACCCCGACCCCCACGCCCACGCCCACCCCGACCCCCTCGGCCTCCTGCAGTGTCACCTACACCGTCGTCAACCAGTGGCAGGGCGGCTTCCAGGGCGGCGTGAAGATCACTAACCTGGGCACCACCCCGGTCAGCGGCTGGAAGGTCGGCTGGACCTTCGCAGAAGGCCAGAGGGTCACCCAGTCCTGGAACGGCACCCACGCCCAGAACAGCGCGGCCGTCACCGTCACCAACGCCTCCTGGAACGGCACCCTCGCCGCGGGCGGCGGCAGCGCCGAGTTCGGCTTCCTGGCGAGCCTGACCGGAACCGCCAACGACAGACCCACCGCCTTCACCCTCAACGGCACCCCCTGCTCCACCGCCTGACCAGCCAGTTTTCCGCACAACGGGTCCGTCGGCCGATCTCGCTCGGAGAGGGGAACCCGCGTGGGGTCAGGAACCGGCGCGGGCGAGGACTTCGAGGGGGTCGGCGAGGACCTGGGAGAAGGCCAGTTCGGCGGCGCCGACGAGAGTGGCGTCATCGCCGAGGGCCGAGGTGCGCAGGCGCAACTGCTCACGGCACGGAGGCAGGGCGTCGAGGGCGAGGCGGCTGCGCACCTGTGCGGCGGAGCCGAGGTAGATCTCCCTGAGCGTGCCCCCGAAGACGACCATGTCGGGGTTGAACAGGTTGACGAGGTTGGAGACGCCCAGGCCGAGCCAGTCGCCGACGCGGCTCAGCGCCGCCTGCGCGACGACGTCTCCGCGGTCGGCGGCGTCGACCGCGGCGCGGACGGCGTCCCTGCCGACCTGGGAGCCGAAACGGCCGGCGGCCTCCAGGAAGGCGCGCTCTCCGACCTCCGCCTCCAGGCACCCGTGCGAGCCGCACCCGCAGAGGCGGCCCTTGTCGGGGTTGACGATCATGTGTCCGACCTCGCCGCCGAAGCCCAGGTGGCCGCCGAGCAGCTGACCGTTGACGATCACTCCCCCGCCGATGCCGACGTCACCGTGGAGGTAGACGAGATCGCGGCAGCCGACACCGACACCTCGGGTCTGCTCGGCGAGGGCGGCGAGGTTGGCGTCGTTGCCGACGGTGACCGGCAGGCCGAGAGCGAGCCGGCGGGCCATCTCGTCGGCGAACGGCACGTCCTCCACGGTGACCATGTTGGGACCGAACCTGACGACCCCGTCGCCGCGGCCCACTCCCCCGGAGAACGCCGCCGCCACCCCGACGCACACCGTGTCCGGCCGTGTTTTGCGGTGCATCTGCCGGGCGAAGGCGGCGAGCGGACCGACGATCTCCTCAAGGGAGAAGTCCCCGCGCCGCCGTACCGTCTCGCGGCGGTCGAGGATGGTGCCGCCCAGACCGACGCGGGCGGCGACCAGCCGGTCGACGCCCACGTCGAAGGCGAACACGTAGACCCGCGCCGACTCGGGGCGGACCACCAGGGACGGACGTCCCGCCCTGCCCGTCTCCCTGGGGAGCTCCTCCCTGACCAGCCCGGCGGCGGTCAGATCGGCGGTGAGGGCCATGATGGTGCTGCGGTTGAGGCCCATCCGGTTGGTGAGTTCCGCACGCGAGGTGGGCCCGCTCAGATGGACGTGCCGGAGCAGGGCCCCAAGGTTGTGACGCCTGATCTCCTCTTGGGAGGGACCTGCCCGCATGGCGTGGTGTTCCTTCGGTGAATCGGAGTCGCTGGTCACCTTAGGCCGGTGGCGGCCGCCCGCTTGCGAGACAGGGCGTCCACCACGGCGGCGAGCAACAGGACAGAGCCGGTCACCATGAACTTCACACCGGAGCTGTAACCCATCAGGCCCATACCGTTCTCGATGACCGCGACCACGGCGCCGCCGAGGATGGCGTCCAGCACCCGGCCCTTGCCGCCGAACAGGCTGGTGCCGCCGATGACGGCTGCGCCGACAGCGTAGAGCAGCACGTTGCTGCCACCGGTGTTGGGGTCGACGGAACTGGCCCGCGAGGCGGCGATGACGCCGCCGACCGCGGCCATGGAAGAGCAGATCATGAAGGCGCTGATCTTCATCCGGTCGACGTTGATACCCGCCCGGCGCGCGGCCTCGGCGTTACCGCCGACCGCGTACAGATGCCGGCCGTACGCCGTGCGGCGGAGCACGAACGTCAGGACCAGCAGCAGGACCACGATGATGGGGACCACGAGCGGCATGCCCGCCAGGGAGACGACGGCGACGTTGCGGCTGCGCTCGATGTTGAGGAAGTAGACCGCGAGGCCGCCGAGCAGAGCGAGGGCGCCGACCCGCACCGCGATCAGCGAGATCGGGTCGGAGGTCAGCCCTCGGGCGGCACGCTTCTGGGAGCGCACCAGCTGGAGTCCGGCGTAGGCGGCGACGCCCACGGCCAGCAGGATCCAGCCCAGCGTGGGCGGCAGGTTCTTGTTCGCGATCGAGAGGATGGTCTCGTCGCGGATGGCGATGATGGTGCCGCCCTTGACGAGCAGCAGGACCAGTCCCTGGAAGGCGAGGAAGGCCGCGAGCGTCACCACGAACGACGGGATGCCGAGTTTCGCGACGATGGAGCCGATCGTGGTGCCGATCACCACACCGGTGAGGATCGCCGCGCCCACCGCCACGTACCAGGGCAGCCCCTGGCTACTGAGCATGATCGCGAGCACCGCGGCGCAGACCCCGCTGGCGAAGCCCGCCGACAGGTCGATCTCACCGAGGAGCAGCACGAACACCAGGCCCATGGCGATCACGGTGACCGCGGCGCCCTGGGTGAACAGGTTGGCGAAGTTTCCCGCGGTCAGGAAGGCGGGGCGCAGGATGGCGAAGACCGTGCAGAGCACCACGAGGCCGAACACCGCGGGCAGCGCGCCCATGTCGCCTCCGCGTACCCTTTCGGCGTAGCCGCGGACGTTGCTTCTGATCGAGGGTGCCTCGGGTACGGTCTTCTGCGAGATCGTGGCGGTCATACGGTGACTCCGTTGGTGAGGCCGAGGTCCCCGCTGCGGCCAGAGGTGATCAGTTCGACGACCTGCGCGTGAGTCACGTCCGAGGTCTTGACCTGGGCCGCCATCCGGCCGAGGTAGAGGGTGGCGATCCGGTCGGACACGGCGAAGACGTCGTTCATGTTGTGGGAGATGAGCACGACGGCCAGGCCCTGGTCGGCCAGGCGCCGGACCAGTTCCAGCACCTGCGCCGTCTGGGCGACGCCGAGGGCGGCGGTCGGCTCGTCGAGGATGACGACCTTGCTGTTCCACAGCACGGCCTTGGCGATCGCCACCGTCTGACGCTGGCCGCCGGACAGGCTGGCGACGAGCTGGCGGATGGACTTGACGGTCCTGACCGACAGGCTCTCCAGGGTCTTGGCCGCCATCTCCTCCATCGTGTCCTCGTCGAGGACGATGCCGCGCTTGTGCTCGCGGCCGAGGAACATGTTCTGGACGATGTCGAGGTTGTCGCAGAGCGCGAGGTCCTGGTAGACGATCTCGATGCCCAGTTCGGCCGCGTCGCGCGGGCTGCCGATCTGGATCGGCTTGCCGTCGAAGAAGTACTCACCGGAGTCGATCGGGTGGATGCCGCCGACGCACTTGACGAGAGTGGACTTTCCTGCGCCGTTGTCGCCGACCAGCGCGGTCACCTCTCCGGCGTACGCGGAGAGGGAGACGTCGTGCAGGACCTGTACGGGACCGAAACTCTTGTCGATCCCGCGGAGTTCCAGTGCGGGGGTCATGGGGTTGTGCTCCCTGTGTTCATTTCGCGCGGCGAAGTTCGCGCGGGTCGGGCGCCTGCGAGCGGCGCCCCGCCCTGTCGCCGTCGCCGTCGCCGGGAGACGCTTCGCCTGCCGCGTCTTTTCGGTGTCTTCTCGGTGTCACAGGGTGGGGGATGCCGCGGTCGAGCGCGAAGGTGCGGCCGGCCGGAGAACGACCGGCCGCACCCTCCATGCCCTACTGGATTCCGGCCTCGGTGCACTTGGCGGCGAAGTCGCCGGTGCACAGCTCGTCCTTGGTCACGAAGCCGTCGGCGACGACGTCCTTGACACTGTCGAAGAAGATCGGCTGCGGGTCGAGGAGGACGGCGGGCACGTCGGCGCCGCTCTCGGTGTCCTTGACCGAGCCGGTCGCCGCGGGCTTCTCACCCTTGGCCAGGCCGATGGCGAGCTCGGCCGCCGCGTCGGCCTCCTTCTTGATCGCCTTGTAGACCGTCATGCACTGGTCACCGGCGAGGATGTTCTGCAGGCCCTGCACGGTGGCGTCCTGGCCGGTGACCGGGACCTTGCCGTTCAGGTTGTTCTTCTTGAGTACCGAGATGGCGGCGTTGCCGAGACCGTCGTTGGCGGCGAGGACGCCGGCGATCTTCGGCTGCTCGGTGAGCATCTGCTCGAAGATCGTGCCCGCCTGGGCGTTGTCCCAGTCGGGGACCGACTGGTCGGGGCCCTTGACGTAGTCGCCCGAGTCGTACTTGGGCTTGAGCACGCCGTCGTAGCCGTTCTTGAACAGCGTGGCGTTGTTGTCGGTCGGCGAGCCGTTGAGCTCGGCGACGATCGGCTTCTCGGCCTTCTTGTCGGTCAGGCACTTCACCAGACCCTCACCCTGCAGGGTGCCGACCTTGGTGTTGTCGAAGCTGACGTAGTACTGGGCGCCGCCGTTGAGGGTGAGGCGGTCGTAGTCGATGGTGGCCACGCCCTGCGCCTTGGCCTTGTCGAGCACGGCCTTGCCGGTGCCGCTGTCAAGGTTGACGATCATCAGGACCGTGGCCCCGTTGGTGATCATCTGGTCGGCGATGGTCTGGAACTGGGTCTTGTCGCCCTGGGCGTTCTGGATGTCGTAGGCGACACCCGCGGCCTTGAAGGCCTCCTCCAGGTACTTGCGGTCCGCGGTCTCCCAGCGGGCCGAGGACTTGCTGTCAGGAAGGATGACGCCGACCTTCCCCTCGGCGGCGGGTGCCGTGCTCTCCGCAGGGGCGGCGCTGGTGTCGGGGCTGTCGCTCCCGCAAGCGGTGAGGCCGAGGGTCATCGCCGCGGCGGCGGCGGTAAGGCTGAGGATCCCCTTGCGCATGGTGCACGGGTCCTTTCTTCTCTTAGAAAGACGGGGGGTACGGACGGGCGGCATGCCGAATTCGCGGGTACGGCTGTGCCGGGTCTCGGCTCACCATTCCGTTGAATGTTGTTTGCGGCAACGTATTCCGCCGTTGGCCTGGAGCGCCAGACCCTCCAGAGGTAAAGTTTGTTGTGGCCGGTAACAATCCAGAAACGCACCCTTAACCGTCTCGGGACCGCGTGCGACCCGCCAGGTCAGATGCCCCCTGACCACGATCGTCGCCGTCAAACCGGCACCGGGTCGCGCCGTGGCCCGCGACGGAGGACGCCCCCACGGTTCACGCGTGACAGCCGCGAGCGCACCTGTTCGTCCGTGATCGCCGAGGATCGCCCGTTGGTCCGATCGGCCTTTCCCTTCATTTCTCGGCCGAAGCCGACGGCGAGCCGGTCCAGAAGATCGCCGGGTACCCGTTTTGACACCCCGCATGGATAACCGCTATCTATTAGCCAACCGTTAGGGGTGACATGCAGGACGCAGTGCTGGCGATGCTCGCCAAGGAGCCGTCGCACGGATATCACTTGCACGCTCGACTGCGGCGCAGTCTTGGCCCGCTGGGCGAGTCGATGAACCGTGGCCAGATCTATGTGACGCTGGCCCGGTTGGAGCGAGCGGGGCTCGTTGTCTGCGAGCGGACGGACGGCCTGCCCGAGCGGCCGGAGCGCAAGGTCTACGCGTTGACGCCGGACGGGCAGCAACGGGTGGCCGCCTGGCTGGCCGAGGTGGGCTGGCCGAAACCAGACCTGGCGGAGTTTCATCTCAAGCTCGCCGCCGCCGCCGCTGCCCGGCTGGCCGACCCGGTGGAACTGGTGGCGGCGCAGCGCCGTGAGCTGCTGCGCCGCTTGCGTGAGGCGCAGCAGGCGGCGCTGGCCCAGCCTGCGGGGTCGGGCGCCGGCCTGCTGCTGGAAGGGGTCGTACTGCGGTTGCAGGCGGACCTGCGCTGGCTGGATGCCTGTGAACGGGCCTGGTCCAGGGCCGATGACGAGATCGAGGGTGGATGAACGTGTCAAGTGCCGCGGTCCGGACCTGCGCCCTGGTGAAGACGCATGGTCGGGGGCAGAGCCGGGTCCGCGCGGTGGACGAGGTCGACCTGGAGGTGCCGCAGGGACAGACACTGGCCGTCATGGGGCCCAGCGGCTGCGGGAAGTCGACCCTGCTGCACCTGCTGGGTGGCCTGGAGCGGCCTACCGATGGAGAGGTGTGGGTGGCCGGGCGGCGCATCGACACGCTGAGCGAACGAACTCTGGCACGCATGAGGCGCCGGTCGGTGGGGTTCGTCTTCCAGGCCTTCCACCTGGTGGAGGAACTGTCGGCGGCCGAGAACGTGGAGCTGCCCGCGCTGCTGGCCGGGCACTCGCGCCGCCAGGCCAGACGGCGCGCGAGCCTGCTGCTGGAACGGGTCGGGCTCGCCGACCGCGCCCGCCACCTGCCCTCACGACTGTCCGGCGGTCAGCGCCAGCGGATCGCCGTCGCCCGTGCGCTGGTCAACGACCCGCTGGTCGTCCTGGCCGACGAGCCGACCGGCAACCTCGACACCGCGGCGACCCTCGATGTGCTGAGGATCTTCGAAGATCTGCGTGCCGGGGGGCAGACCCTCGTGGTCGTCACGCACGACGAACGGGTCGCGGCCACCGCGGACCGGCTGATCTCGATGCGCGACGGGATGTTCGTCGACGACACCCGGCTGGCCGGCTCCCACCCGCGCGGGCTCGGCGGACTGATCGGGCTGGAAGGCTGAGCGTCATGGGCCACATCATGCTCGTCGCGCGCCTGGTGCCGGCCGACGTGCGCCGGCACAAGGTCCAGGCCTTGATGCTCCTGCTCGCGGTCACCGTGGCCACCGCCACGATGGCCCTGGGCCTGTCCCTGCGCGGCGCGAGCAACACGCTGTACGAACAGACCCGGGCGGCCACCGCAGGGCCGGACGTGGTGGCGCTCTCCGGTGACACGGGCCCCGCAGTGACCTCGGCCCTGACCTCGCTGAAGAACGATCCCGAAGTGGTCGCCCACCACGGCCCCTACCGCATCGTCTACGCCACTCTCACCGCGCGCTCCTCCACCTCGTCCCCCGTCGTGGTGCACGGCTTCGCCGAGAGGCCCGGCACGCTCAACCGGCCGCTGGTGACCTCGGGGCAGTGGGTGCGCTCCGGCGGCGCGGTCCTCGAACGCGGCTTCGCCACCGCGCTGGACGTCGGCGTCGGCGACCGCGTCGTCATCGCCGGCCGGTCGTACCCCGTCGTCGGGATCGCTGTCACCGCGGCCACCTCCATCTACCCCGGGGCTGCGCAGATCGGCCCGTACGGTGGTCCCAGCGACCACAGCGGCCTGGCCTGGATGACCCGGTCGGATGCCCGGGCCCTGGCGTCGTCCCAGGATCTCCCGGTGACCACGGCCCTGGACCTCAAGCTGCGCGACCCGGCCGCCACCGAGGCATTCCTGGAGGCCTCCCGTGTCGCCGCCCTCGGGGTGAACATCCACTCCTGGCAGTTCACGGCCGAGCACGACATGGTCGTCCTCAGGAACAGCCGGCCGATCCTGGTCGTCGGCAGCTGGTTACTCGGTTTCCTGGCCGTCACCGGAGTGGCGGCGCTGGCCGCGGGACGCGCCGTCGAGCAGACGCGCCGGGCCGGGCTGCTCAAGGCTGTGGGCGCCGCCCCGGCTCTGATCGCCACCGTCCTGTTCACCGAGTATCTGGCACTGGCGCTGGCCGGCGACGCGCTGGGGCTGGTGATCGCCCGCCTGGCCGTGCCCGCCGTCGCCGGCCCCACCGCCGGCCGGATCGGCGACGTGGCCGGGCCCGGCGGCGCCACCGTCGCAGCGACGACCGTCCTCGCCGTGGCGGTGGCGGTGTTGTCCACGCTGCGTCCCACGCTGCGGGCCAGTCGCACGGCGACCGTCATGGCGCTGTCCGCCACCGCGCACCAGCCCCGTCACCGCCCCTGGCTCACCGCGCTGTCCGCGCTGCTGCCCACGCCGCTGCTGCTCGGGCTGCGGCTGACCGCCCGCCGGCCGGGCCGCGCCGTGCTGCAGGCGTGCTCCACCGCCACCGCGGTGATCGCGATCGTGGCCCTGCTGACCCTCTACGCCCAGCCGGAGAGAGGCTACGGTCTGGACGGCTCCTCCATCCTGCCCAACCTGCGCGGCGAGCACGACCGCCGGCTGATGCTCGCCGTCACCATCCTGGTGATCGCCCTCACCGTCGTGAACACCGTCACGTTCACCTGGACCACCGCCATGGAGGCCCGGGCGAACATGGCCGTCGCACGTGCGCTCGGCGCCACCCCCGGCCAGGTCGCCTCGGGGCTGTCCACCGCCCAGCTCCTGCCCGCGCTGGGCGGTGCCGTCGTCGGCGTCCCCGCGGGCATCGGCCTGCTCTCGCTCTTCGCCGCCGGGAACGCGGTGGACCCCCCCTTCTCCTGGCTGCTCGGTGCCACACTCGCGACTCTCCTGGCGACGGCGGCACTCACCGCCCTGCCCGCACGCCTGGCTGCCCGCCGTCCCGTGGCGCGGGCGCTCAGCGCGGAAGCGGCGTGACCGGCCCCGCTCAGCGGTGGAAGCTCTGAAAGCACGGAACCGCCCGGCGGGATGGTGTCCCACCGAGCGGTTCTCGTCCGGGGTGTGCCCCCGAGTGGGCGAGGCCGGCGTGCGGCCCCGCCCCCCTGCTCAGCTCTTGGCGAGCAGGGAGCGCAGGACGTACTGCATGATGCCCCCGTGCCGGTAGTAGTCGGCCTCTCCGGGGGTGTCGATGCGCACGATCGCCTGGAACTCCTTGTCGTCGGCCCGCACCGTCACGGTCTGCGGGACGCCACCCTCGTTGAGTGCCTCGACGCCGATGACGTCGAAGGTCTCCTCACCGGTCAGGCCCAGCGAGCTCGCCGTCTCCCCTTCGGGGAACTGCAGCGGCAGCACGCCCATGCCGATCAGGTTGGAGCGGTGGATGCGCTCGTAGGACTCCGCGATGACGGCGCGAACGCCGAGCAGGGCGGTGCCCTTTGCCGCCCAGTCGCGCGAGGAGCCCGAGCCGTACTCCTTGCCCGCGAGGACGACGAGCGGGATGCCCGCGGCCTGGTAGTTGGCCGAGGCGTCGTAGATGAAGGACTGCGGACCACCCGGGGCGGTGAAGTCGCGGGTGTAGCCGCCCTCCACGCCGTCGAGCAGCAGGTTCTTCAGCCGGATGTTCGCGAAGGTGCCGCGGATCATGACCTCGTGGTTGCCGCGGCGCGAGCCGTAGGAGTTGAAGTCCTTGACCTCGACGCCGTGTTCCTTCAGGTAGTCGGCGGCGGGGGTGCCGACCTTGATCGCGCCCGCCGGGGAGATGTGGTCGGTGGTGACCGAGTCGCCCAGCTTCGCGAGCACCCGGGCGGCGGAGATGTCGGTCACCGGCTCCGGCTTGGGAGGCATGCCCTCGAAGTAGGGGGCCTTGCGGACGTAGGTCGAGTCCGGGTCCCACTCGAAGGTGTTGCCGGTCGGGATCGGCAGCGAGCGCCAGGTCTCGTCGCCCTTGAACACGTCGGCGTAGTCGTGCAGGAACATCTCCTGGTCGATCGAGGAGGCGACGACCGCCGCGATCTCCTCGGGCGCGGGCCAGATGTCGGCGAGGAACACCGGCTCACCGTCCGAGCCCACACCCAGCGGCTCGTTGTTCAGGTCGAGATCCATGGTGCCCGCGAGGGCGTAGGCGACGACCAGCGGCGGCGAGGCCAGGTAGTTCATCTTGACGTCGGGGTTGATCCGGCCCTCGAAGTTGCGGTTGCCCGACAGCACGGCGGTGACCGCGAGGTCGTTGTCCTGGATCGCGGCGGAGATCTCCTCCTGCAGCGGGCCCGAGTTGCCGATGCAGGTGGTGCAGCCGTAGCCGACCAGGTTGAAACCGATCTTGTCGAGGTACGGCTGCAGGCCGGAGCGCTCGAAGTAGCCGGTGACGACCTGCGAGCCGGGGGCGAGGGAGGTCTTGACCCACGGCTTGCGGGTCAGGCCCTTCTCGACCGCGTTCCTGGCGAGCAGCGCGGCGCCCATCATGACGTACGGGTTGGAGGTGTTGGTGCAGCTGGTGATCGCGGCGATCGTCACCACGCCGTGGTCGATCTCGAAGTCGGTGCCGTCGGCGAGGGTGACCCGCACCACCTTGTGCGGCCGGTCGCCGTCGTGGCCGGCCGGGTTCGGCTTGTCGCCGTTGTCCTGGCGGGAGACGGCCGGGGGGTCGGAGGCGGGGAACGACTCGCCGGTCGCCTCGTCGAGCGGGCCCTGGACGCTCGAGACGTAGTCCTTGACGGCCGCGCGCCAGGCGCTCTTGGCGTCCGACAGCGCGATGCGGTCCTGGGGACGCTTGGGGCCGGCGATCGACGGGACGACCGTGGACAGGTCGAGCTCGATGTACTCGGAGAAGACCGGCTCGGCGGCCTCGGGGTCGAGCCACATGCCCTGGGCCTTGGCGTAGGCCTCGACGAGGGCGACCTGCTCGGCGGAGCGGCCGGTCAGCGTGAGGTACTCGGTCGTCTGACCGTCGATCGGGAAGATCGCGCAGGTCGAGCCGAACTCGGGGCTCATGTTGCCGATCGTGGCCCGGTTGGCCAGCGGCACGCTGGAGACTCCGTCACCGTAGAACTCCACGAACTTGCCGACGACACCGTGCTTGCGGAGCATCTCGGTGATCGTGAGGACCAGGTCGGTGGCGGTGGCTCCGGCGGGGAGCCTGCCGGTCAGCTTGAAACCGACCACGCGCGGGATGAGCATGGAGATCGGCTGGCCGAGCATCGCGGCCTCGGCCTCGATGCCGCCCACGCCCCAGCCCAGGACGCCGATGCCGTTCTCCATCGTGGTGTGGGAGTCGGTGCCGACGCAGGTGTCGGGGTACGCGGCCAGCACGGTCTCGCCGTCGATCTCGACGCTTCGCGTCATCACGACCCGGGCGAGGTGCTCGATGTTGACCTGGTGCACGATGCCGGTGCCCGGCGGGACGACCTTGAACTCGTCGAAGGCGGTCTGGCCCCAGCGCAGGAACTGGTAGCGCTCGCGGTTGCGCTCGTACTCCCGTTCGACGTTGCGCTGGAAGGAGTCGGCCCCGCCGAAGAAGTCGACGATGACCGAGTGGTCGATGACCATCTCGGCCGGGGCGAGCGGGTTGATCCTGGCCGGGTCGCCGCCCAGGTCGCGGACGGCCTCGCGCATGGTGGCCAGGTCGACGACGCACGGGACGCCGGTGAAGTCCTGCATGATCACGCGGGCCGGCGTGAACTGGATCTCCACGTTCGGGTTCGCCTTCGGGTCCCACTGGCCGATCGCGCGGATGTGGTCGGCGGTGATGTTCGCGCCGTCCTCCGTGCGGAGAAGGTTCTCCAGAAGGATCTTCAGGCTGTACGGGAGACGCCCCGAGCCCTCCACGGCGTCCAGCCGGTAGATCTCGTATTCCGCGTCACCGACGCGGAGCGTGTCACGGCTGCCAAAGCTGTTCGCGGACACGGTTCGCCTCCCTCATCACCTGATGTCTGCCGCGCCGGCACATAGGGCGCGCTTGAATCCTGCCGCACCGCCCGAGTGCCCCGAACTGTTAGGTCTGCCTAACTTCCAGGTCACCGACAGGCCGCGACAAATGTCTCGACATCAAGATATCCCTCCGGGTATCTCGACATCAAATTACCCCCAGTATGATCACTGCGGAGCGAGCCGGAGGTACAGCAGCCCGAGAACGACGACGGAAAGCACCGGGGCGAGAAACTTCTGCTCGAAGGCGCGCCCCGTCTTGATGCCGATCTTCCATGGCAGCAGCCACTTCTGCCGCATCGGCCAGAGGACCGGACATCCCTTCTCCGTACAGCAGTCACCCACGACGTGGGTGAGACATCCGATCGCGACCGCCAGCCCCAGCCAGGCGTATCCCACGTTGTCGCTGCGGAACACCACGAACAGCCCGGCCGTCATACCGATGTTGAGCATCGCCGAGGCGAACTTCTTGCCCGGGATGCCGATGCCGATCGCCCGCAGCGCGAGGCCGATGAGCAGCACCACCAGGATGTCGCGGCCGATCGGATAGGTGTTGGCCAGGTAGTGGGCACCGAAACCCGCGGCGATCGCGAAGACCAGCGAGTGGGTGGCGTTGCGATGGCCACCGGCGAGCCACGAGACCGCCTTGCTCAGCCCCCAGGTGACCGGCCCGAACGTCTGCGCGATCGTCGCGCTCGGATGGTCGAGGTCCGGCAGCATCGCGGCACCGGCGCAGACGATGGCTCCGGCGACGAACTCGGCCGGATTGAGCGCGTTCACCATGACGCCGGTCTCGATGAACCTGGACGTCTCGGTCAGCAAGGGCAGCGCGGCCAGCGCGGGCGCCACACCCAGCCAGGCGATCGCACCCGTCAGCGCATGCGTATGCCCCATCATCGGTCAAACACCCCCATCAAGATCACCCTGGGAGACTGTACGTCAAAGCCTCCCCCAGATGGAGGACCGTGCCATTGCACACCATCGGCGTGTCGCAGGGGCGGAACGGCCCCGGCACGCGAACACTGATCGTTTTCCGTCGACTCCAGGGTCGCCCGAAGGCGACGATGGCCCGTTTCGATCTCTCCGCCCCTCCACGAAAGATGACCGCCATCCGCATCTTCCTACGAATGGGGAACGGATGGAACGGGCGAACAGTGCCTGGAACGGCGATCGGGAAGCCTCGCGGCGGAGTGGTCGTTCCCATGAGGCGGGTCTCACGCGAGAAGCCCTCCGGGGAGTCTTCACCGGAGGGCGGAACACGCACCCGGGAGGGTCGCGATCAAGTACGGACATGCGAAAACGACAGACGGGACCGTTCCGTACCGAAAGCACCCCCCAGCCCTTCCGGTACGGAACGGATCCCGTCTACGTCCTTTGTAACGTGCAGGTCTCAGGACTTGTTCCAGAATCCGGCAAGAATTACGTGATCTGCCTCACTTCTACTTAGGGTAATCAAAAATCACTCTGTGTAATCATCGGACAAATCCCCTATTTCGCGACATGGGGTTGTCGTCAGAATGTTCGCGATATATCTTTGAAGCATCGAGAGCGATCAAAAGACGATCGCGGTACGGAGGTACGACATGACATCGTCGAGCGCGATGGGCGGCCCCTGGGCCGGATTCGGATCCCACGAGGTCAGGCGCGAGATGAAGCGCGCGGCCAGGGAGGCATGGCGGCAGATGGCCGCCGGATGGCACGAGGGCGGCCCGGAGCACGGCCCCCGCACGCCACACCACGGACACCACGAGGGCGGGCCGCGCGAGCACCGGCACCGCGGCCACCGCGGCGGCCCCTTCCCCTTCGGCCCCGGGTTCCCCTGGGACCTCGGCCGGGGTGGCAGGGGGGGCAGAGGCCCGTTCGGCGGGGGGCCCTTCGGCGGCGGGCCGCCGTTCGGACGCGGACGCAAGGCGAAGCGCGGCGACGTCCGCGCCGCGATCCTCGCCCTGCTCACCGAGTCCCCCCGCAACGGCTACCAGATCATCCAGGAGATCGAACGGCGCAGCGAGGGCGGCTGGAAGCCGAGCCCCGGAGCGGTCTACCCGGCCCTGCAGCAGCTCACCGACGAGGGCCTGGTCCTGGCCGAGGAGAACGAGGGCCGCAAGACCTTCAGCCTCACCGACGCCGGACGCGCCTA
Organism: Streptosporangium sp. NPDC000095; assembly: GCF_042899335.1. Classification (NCBI taxonomy): domain Bacteria; kingdom Bacillati; phylum Actinomycetota; class Actinomycetes; order Streptosporangiales; family Streptosporangiaceae; genus Streptosporangium; species Streptosporangium sp. NPDC000095. Next base: position 180,254 of record NZ_JBIAZS010000007.1, on the reverse strand, counting down.
CGTGGCCGAGCACTCCGAGGAGGTGCGCGCCCCGTGGGAGGAGATGACGCCCGAGGTCGACGACAGCACCTGGGAGCTGATGGACATCACCCGCCAGTCGGGGTTCGCCATGCTCCAGATCCTGCAGACCGGCAGTGACGCGCAGATCCGGCAGGCGAAGCAGACCCTGATCGAGACGCGCCGCAAGCTCTACCAGATCTTGGCCGACGGCGACACCGGCGAGGAGTGACCTGACCATGATCCCCCGAGACGACCTCCGCATCGGAGACGCCGAGCGCGACGTGGCGATGGAGGCCCTGCGCGAGCACTACGCGCAGGGCCGCCTGACCCGTGATGAGCTCGACGAACGCCTCGAACTGACCCTGGCCGCGCGGACCGGCGGCGAGCTGGCCCGGGTGAGCGCGGACCTTCCCGGCCCGCACGCCTGGCGGCAGGAGGAGCCCGAAGACTCCCGGGGTCCCTGGGGCGCGGGAGCCCCCTGGGGCCCCGGATCGCCCTGGGGGCCGGGCGGAGGGCCGTGGGGGCCGGACGGGCGCCGCGGGCATGCCCACTCCTGGGGCCCTCCCCGGCACGGGGGCCGCCGTCACCACCCCGGCTGGAGCCACCACCGCATGGGCCACCACCTGGGCCACCGTGGCGGGCCTCCGCTCTTCCCCCTCATGTTCCTGGTGCTGGTGGCCGGGGTGCTGATCGGTGGATTCGGGGTGCTCAAGTTCGTCTTCCTCGCCTGGCTGGTGATCGCCGTGCTGGGAATGCTCCGCCGCGGACGGGGACGCTCCGGGAGGCGCCACGACCGGATCGGCCCCCCTGCCTCGTTCTGATCTCCTCCCGGGCGCTTCCGCCCTTGCCCCGATCGGCTCCGGGCGAGCGGGCGGCCCGCCGTTCCTCGGGGCCCCTCGTACCGACCGGTACGAGGGGCCCCGACAGCCCGACAGGAAGAAGCCGCCGCGCAGCCGGCCAAACGTCTCGACTCGTAACGACCGGTACGAGGGGCTCCGGCCCGTCAGGTGAGAGACTCCCGCAGCCGCCGCATCTCCTGCGCAATCCCGTCCAGCGTCCAGTGCGCGTTCAGACCGCTCGGGTTGGGCAGCACCCACACCGCCGCGCCGCCGATCCCGGACTCCTGCGGCCCGATCACCGCCTTGGGAACGCCGAACGCCTGCCGGTAGGCGGTCACCCCCGCCACCGCCAGCACCTTCGGCCGGACCTCGGCGACCAGCCTCGCCAGCCGCTCCCCGCCCGCGCGAAACTCCTCGGCGGACAGCTCCGCCGCCCGCGCGGAGGACCGCCGCACCACGTTGGTGATGCCCAGCCCGTAGGAGGGAAGCAGGTCCTGCTCGGCCGGGGACAGCAGCCTGGGGGTGAAGCCCGAGCGGTACAGCGCGGGCCAGAAACGATTGCCCGGCCGGGCGAAGTGGTGGCCGGTGGCGGCGGAGTACAGGCCGGGATTGATCCCGCAGAACAGCACCTCCAGCGAAGGCCCGAGGACGTCCTCGATCGTCGCCTCCCCCGCCGCCTCAAGCTCGGCACGGCTCGGCCGCGCGACGGCCCGCCCTTCGGAGGGCGGGCGTCTCGCGGGCGGGGCACTCCGCTGTTTCCTGGACGGCACGATGCGAACCTAACCCATCTCCTCCCCCGCCCCGGCGGAAAAGCCGAGCGCTTCGTCCTTCTCCGGAGGAGGAGGGCTACCGGAACGCGGGGGGCAGGGGCGGGGAGACCTCGGGGGTACCCGGTCCGTGAAGCGTCACCCCCGCCCCGCTCACCCGTGACGGGAGAACCTCGGCCTTCACCCCGGACAGGGAGATCAAAGACGAGGGTCGACCGGTTCGGACTCCAGCGCCAGGACGGCGAAGACCGCCTCGTGCACCCTCCACAGCGGCTCCCCCTCGACCAGCCGGGAGAGCGCCTCAAGCCCCAGCGCGTGCTCGCGCAGGGCGAGCGAGCGCTTGCGGCCCAGGAAGCGGCGGCGCAGGACGTCCAGGCTCTCGGTGTAGTCGGGACCGTAGATGATCCGCAGGTACTCCCGCCCGCGCACCTTGATCCCGGGTTGCACCCGGCTGCGCCCGTCCGGTAGGTCCACCGGCTTGACGACCATCCCCTCGCCGCCCTCGGCGGTCAGCGCCGACCACCACGCCGTGGCCGCCTCCATCGACTCCGGCGAGGTCAGATCCACGAACACGTGCCTGGTGGGCGCGATCAGCGGGTCGTCGAGCCGGGACAGCAGGTCCAGGTGCCAGGAGTGCGGCTCCTGGACCGCGGTCGCCCGGCCCTCGCAGGCGAGGATCTGGAACGGTGCCAGGCGAAGGTCCTCCACCCCGGAGATAGGCCAGCAGTAACGCGCATATGCCTGCCTGAAACGGGCAGCGTTGCTGGAACGGCGTCGGGTGCGGTCCAACAGATCGCCCACATCCAAACCGCGCCCGGCCGCCGCTTCCAGCACGGTGACCGCCTCGGGCAGCACCGCACGGGCCGCGGCACCCACCGACGCGTACTGGCCGCGGATCAGCCCTTCGGCCTTGGCCGACCAGGGCAGCAGCTCGCAGTCGAGGGCGAGCCAGTTCGACCCCAGCTCCTCCATCAGCGGCGCGCACACCCGCCTGAGCCTGTCGACCAGTTCGGTGGTGTCGGCGAAGAACGGCCTTCCCGTACGGGTGTAGACCGTTCCGGCGGTGCCGTCGGTGATCCCGAACCGCGCCGCCGCCACCTCGGGGTCGGCGGCCAGCACGGCCACCGCCCGCGAGCCCATGTGCTTCTCCTCGCACACCACCCGGGTCACCCCGGCCGCGGCGAACTCGGCGAACGCCTCGGCCGGGTGCTCCAGGTAGCCGTCCAGGCGGGAGGTCTCCGGGGGCGCCATCGTCGGCGGCAGGTAGACCAGCCAGCGCGGATCGACCGCGAACCGGCTCATGATCTCCAGGGCCGCGGCCGAGTTCTCCTCCCGGATCTTGACGCGGCCACCGCCGTGGCGCACCTCGATGTGGTGGGTGCCCCGCACGTCGTCGACGGAGAGCAGGCCGGGGTCGCGGTGGCCGGGGGCGGTGAGCGGTTTGACCGGCTCGTACCAGACGCGCTCGGCGGGTACCGAGACGATCTCCCGCTCCGGGTAGCGCAGCGCGGTCAGCCTCCCGCCGAAGACCACCCCGGTGTCCAGGCAGAGCGTGTTGTTGATCCACTCGGGCTCGGGAACCGGCGTGTGACCGTAGACGACCATGGCCAGGCCCCGGTACTCGCGTGCCCAGGGGTAGCGCACCGGCAGGCCGTACTCGTCGGTCTCACCGGTGGTGTCGCCGTACAGCGCGAAGGAGCGGACCCTGCCCGAGGCTCGGCCGTGGTAGGCCTCCTTGAGCCCGGCGTGGGCGACGACGAGCCTGCCCCCGTCGAGCTGGTAGTGGCTGATCAGCCCGTCCATGAAGGCGAGCGCCTCGCGCCTGAACTCCTCCGGCTCGGCGGCCAGCTGGTCCAGCGACTCCTGAAGGCCGTGGGCCACCCTGACCTTGCGGCCGTTGAGCGCGCGGGCCAGCTTCTGCTCGTGGTTGCCCGACACGCACAGCGCGGTCCCGGCCGCGACCATGCCCATGACCAGCCGGAGCACGCCCGGCGAGTCGGGCCCCCGGTCCACCAGGTCGCCGACGAACACCGCCGTCCTGCCCTCGGGGTGCACGGCCCCCGCGCCGCCGGGCTCGATCTTCCAGCCGAGGTCGCGCAGCAGCGCCTCCAATTCGGCGCGGCAGCCGTGCACGTCGCCGATGATGTCGAACGGGCCGGTCAGCTCACGCCTGTCGGTCCACGCCTTCTCGGTGACGACCGTGGCGGCCTCGATCTCCTCGGCCCCGCGCAGCACGTGGACCCGGCGGAAGCCGTCGCGCGAGATCCTGCTCATGGACCGGCGCAGCTCCTTGCGCTGCCTGACGACCACGCGCGCCCCGAAGTCCCTGTCGGGCCTGGTCTCGTTGCGCGCGACCGCCAGATCCTCCGGCACGTCCAGGACGATCGCGTCGACCAGCACGTTGTGCGACTTCGCGAGCTCGACCAGCTGCTTGCGCGCCTCCCACTGGACGTTCGTGGCGTCCACGACCGTGAGCAGCCCGCGCCGCAGCCGGGTGCCGACGATGTAGTGGAGCACGTCGAAGGCGTCGGGGGTGGCGGCCTGGTCGTTCTCGTCGTCGGCGACCAGGCCCCGGCAGAAGTCGGAGGAGATCACCTGGGTCGGCGCGAAGTGCCTGGCGGCGAAGGTCGACTTGCCGCTGCCGGACACCCCCACGAGCACGACCAGCGACATCTCCGGTACGGCGATCTCAGTCATCTCCACCTCCCGCGTCTCCCGCGTCTCCCGTGCCCGCGCGCCCATCCGTGTCCGCGCTCACGGGACCTCTCACGCTCGTATGGCCCGCAGCGCCTCCGACGCTCACGAACCCGTCCGTGCCCGCGGAACCTTCGGTGCCTCCGGAACCGCCCGACGCGCCCGCGAGGCCGAACAGGGCCATCTGGGTGGGTGGGCCCACCTCGGGGTCGTCGTCGCCGATCGGCAGGAAGTCGACGCGGTAGCCGTACTCGCCGCACACCTTCGCCGCCCACGCGCGGAACTCGGCGCGAGTCCATTCGAAGCGGTGGTCGGGGTGGCGCATGCCGTCCAGGGACTCGTAGCGGACGTTGTGCTCGACGTTGGGGGTCGTGACGATCACGTGCCCCGGCCGCGCCGCTCCGAAGACCACCCGCTCCAGCGCGTCCAGGCGCGGTGGATCGACGTGCTCGACGACCTCCATCAGCACCGCGGCGTCGTATCCGGCGAACCGGGCGTCGGTGTAGGTGAGCGCTCCCTGGAACAGTTCCAGCCGCTCTCGCCGTCGCTCCGGCATCCGGTCGAGTTTCAGCCGCCTGGCCGCGAACGCCAGCGCCCGGGAGGACACGTCCACCCCGGTCACCCTGGTGAAGCGGGGCCGTTCGAGCAGCGCCCCGACCAGCCGGCCGGAACCGCAGCCGAGATCGATGACGGTGCCCGCGTCCAGCCTTTCCAGGGTGGCGAGCACGGCCTCCAGACGCAGGGTGTTCAACGGGCGCCTGACGGCGTCGGCGGGCGCGGAACCTTCCTGTGAGGCCCCACGCGCGGGACCGCTCCGCCCGGCGTACTCCTTCGCGGCGGGGTCCTCCCCCGAGGAACGTTCCGCAGCGGAGCCCTCCTCGACGGCCCTCTCCTCGGCAGTGTCCTCCCCGTCCTCCCTGTCCTCCCTGTCCTCCCCGTCCTCCCTGTCCTCTCCGTCCTCCCTGTCCTCCCCGTCCTCCCTGCCCTCCCCGTCCTCTCTGTCCTCCCTGTCCTCCCCGTCTTTCCCGTCTTTCCCGGCGTGATCCTCTGTGGCGAGCTCGGCCGCGGGGTCCTCCTCGACCGGGGGTTCGAGGTCCTCCTCCACGTCGTCGCCGATCTCGGCGAGGCGGGCGAAGGCCGTACGGGTGAGGGCCCAGCGGCGGCCGAGGTAGCGGCGGGTGATCAGACCCCGGTCGGGGTGGGAGGCCAGCCACGACCCGCCCGCCCTGATCAGCTTGTCCACCTCGTCGGGGGCCACCCAGTAGTGCTTGGCGTCGTCGAGCACGGGAAGCAGCACGTAGAGCTGGTTGAGCGCGTCGGCCAGGCGGACCTCACCGCGCAGCACCAGCCGCACGTAGCGCGAGTCGCCCCACTCGGGAAACTCCTCGTCGAGCGGGAGTGCGGTCGCCTCGACCCGCCAGCCCAGCGGCTCGAACAACCGGTGCGCGAGCCCGGGACCGCCCCTGCACGGCAGCACGGGCAAGGTGATCTCCAGTGGGATCGGCCCGGCGGCCAGCTCGGGACGGCTCGCACAGCGCCCGGTGCGCGCCGTGCGGAACACGTCGGCCAGCGCCACGGCGAGCAGCGACGAGGCGGCGTAGGGCCGGTCGTTGACGTACTGACCCAGCGTGTAGTCGGGCGTGGCGCGGTCGCGCGAGCGCACCAGGCGGATCGGGTCGACGTCGAGCATCAGCGCGGCCGTGCAACGCTCCTCGCCCGCCTCGGGGTAGAGGACACGTGCCACGCCGTACGACTGCCCGAACTCCTGGACCCGGCCGGGATGCTTGTGCAGCAGGAAGCCGAGGTCCGTGGCGGGCCGCACGGTGGTGGAGATCGTCAGTAACACCCGGCCCAGTGTGCCGCACGCCCTCCTGGACGGCCATCGGTTAACGGCGGGCCGACCCGCCCGTGAACGGCGCGCACCCCATCTCCTGTGAGCCGTGCCCCGCCCCGCTCCGGCCGGTCCGCCGGTGACGCGGTGACCTCTGGCGACAGGAAGGAACGGGAAAGGGGGACCCCGTCCACGGGCGGTGACGTGGATGTGGACGACGCGAAGGCCGGTGACCTACACGCGGAACAGGATCTCGTCCGCGATGAGTTCAAGGTGGTCGAGATCGTCCAGGTCCAGCACCTGCAGGTAGATCCGCTCGGCGCCCAGCTCGGCGAACCGGCCGATCTTCTCGATGACCTCGGCGGGGGTGCCCGCCAGGCCCGCCGCCCGCAGCGCGGCGAGGTCCTGCCCGGTCGCCGCGGCCCGCCGTTCGATCTCCGCGTCGTCGGAGCCGACGCAGACGGTCTGCGCCACGGACAGGAGCACCGGCTCCCTGCCCTCCGCCTCACACGCCTTCCTGACCCGGTCGAAGGCCTCCGAGGTGTCCTCGGGAGTGCGGAACGGCACGTTGTACTCGTCGGCGAACCGGGCGACCAGACGTGGGGTGCGCCTGGCGCCGGTGCCGCCGATGATGATCGGCGGCTTCGGGCTCTGCGCGGGCTTGGGCAGCGCGGGCGAGTCGGCCAGCCTGTAGTGGGCGCCCTCGAAGGAGAAGGTCTCGCCCACCGGCGTGGTCCAGAGCCCGACCAGTATCTCCAGCTGCTCCTCGAACCGCCCGAACCGCTCGCCGACCGGCGGGAACGGGATGCCGTACGCGATGTGCTCGGCGTCGTACCAGCCGGTGCCCAGGCCCAGCTCGACCCGCCCGCGGCTCATCTGGTCGACCTGGGCCACACTGATCGCGAGCGGGCCCGGCAGCCGGAAGGTGACCGGCGTGACCATGGTGCCGAGACGGATCGTGGAGGTGTCCCTGGCCAGGCCCGCCAGGGTCGTCCAGGCGTCGGTGGAGCCGGCCCCCGCCTCGCCGGGGCCGATCCGCATGTAGTGGTCGGAGCGGAAGAAGGCGTCGAACCCCAGCCGCTCCGCGGCCAGCGCTACCGCCAGCAACTCGTCGTAGGTGGCACCCTGCTGCGGTTCAGTGAAGATCCTCAACTTCATGAGAGCCATTATCCGGGCACTCCGGACGGCATCCGTTGAAAGCCCGCGCCGTGGCGGGAACGCTTGCTAACGTTCTGGCCTCTGACGCAACGGGTAGCGGGCCGACGACTCACAGCGATCGTCCCCCTGGCCGTCGAGGAGGGGATCACATGTCTGTGGCGACCGAACGCCCCGGCACCCGCAGGACCCGCGAGCCCGGCACTCCACCCCGGCCCCTCGTGGTGCTCGCCTCGATCGCGCTCGCCGCGGGCACCGGGGCCGCGGTCTGGCTGCTGCCCTCCAGAGCGCACGGCGAGTGGGCCGTCGTCGGGCAGGCCGGGCCGAGTGCGACGTCCTCGGGGCCGGTCTCGCGGCCGACGGCCACGCCGTCGCCCGCACCTGCCGTCGTCCGCCCGTCGGGCTTCGTGACCTTCGTGGACGCGGCCCGCGGGCCGCGTTTCAACCTGTCGAGGGAGGTGCGGAGGGGCCACGTGCGCTGGTTCACGCTGGGCCACCTCACCGCCGGGCAGAAAGGCTGCGTGCCCAGGTGGGGAGGGCTCGGGGCGCGGGTCGGCGACCCGCTCGCCGATCGGCTCGCCCCGCTGCGCGCCGCGGGCGGGAACGCGGGAATCGCCTTCGGCGGCCCCGAGGGGCGCGAGCTCGCCGCGGCCTGCTCCGATCCGGCCAGGCTCACCGCCGCCTACCGCCGGGCGATCGGCGTCTTCGGTGCCACCTACATCGACTTCGAGGTCTCCGGCCCCGGGGATGACGCCGTCGTGCTGCGGCGGGCCAGGGCGATCGCGGCCCTGCAGCGCGAGGCCGCCCGCGAGGGCCGTTCCCTCACAGTGAGCTTCACCCTCCCGATCACGAGAGCGGGCCTGTCCCCTGGCGACCAGGAGATGCTCCGGGCCACCCGGTCGGCGGGCGCCGAGATCGCCGCCGTCAACCTCCTGGCACCCCTCGGCACCGCCCCGGTCACCGAGAGCCGCCTGCGCCCGATCGCCTCGGCCGTCCGTGCCGCGCATCCGCAGATAGCCCGTTCCCTGGGCGAGAGCACCGCCTGGCATCGGATCGCCCTCACGCCCGTGCTCGCCAGGTCCGGCGACCTCACCCGGCTGGAGGCCCGCAGGCTCGCCGCCTTCAGCAGCCGCAACCATCTGGCGTGGCTCTCCGCCAGGGGCGCGGCCCTCTCCCCCGGCATCGCCAGGTTCCTCATCGGCGCGACGCGCTAGACAGGCGCCCCCTTTGGGGTTATGAATGGGTTATAACCCTTCTCTAACCCCAAAGGGGCGACCTGATGCCGAAGATCAATGTCTACCTGCCGGACGAGCTGGCCGAGGCGGTGAAGAAGGCGGGGGTGCCGGTCTCCGCCGTCTGCCAGCGGGCTCTGGAACAGGCGGTACGGCGAGTGACCGCCATCCGCGAGACGGCGCTCGGCGCCTCCGGCCTCGACGACCTGACGGCGCGCCTCACCCACTTCACCCCGCGGGCCCGGGAGGTGGTGAAGCTCTCGGTGGAGCAGGCGAGGGCACTGGGCGCGACGGAGGTCGGCACCGAGCACCTGCTGGGCGGCATGCTCGCCGAAGGAGGCAATCTAGCGCTCCAGGTTCTCGGTGCCCTGGAGATCGACCCCGAGGAGGTGCGGCGGCGCCTGGACCGGCTCGGCCTCGACGCCCCGGCCCCTGTCGCCGAGACCACCTCCTCCGGCTCCTCCGAGACCCTCGCCTTCGGCGGGCCCGCGGCGGCGGCCCTGGAGATGACCGTCACCGAGGCCACCTCGCTCGGCCACAACTACGTCGGCTGCGAGCACCTGCTCCTCGGGCTGGTCGCGGAACCGGACGGTGCGGCCGGGCGCATCCTGCGGGAACTGGGCGCCGAGCACCGGCTGACCCGCCACGCGGTCTCGGCCGCACTCGCCGGATACGTCCACCTGAGAGCACAGACCCGGGCCACCACCGCTCCCCCGGTCACTCCCCCGGTCCTGCCCGCCGACGCGGCGAGCGCCCTGTCGGCGGCCGTACGCGAGGAGCTGCGCCCCGTCCTGCTCAGGCTCGAACGACTGGAGGAGCGCCTCGGCCCGGCGGACGAGGCGTAGTCGTGGACACGCCCACCCACGCGACCGCGTCTCCGTCCGTGTCTCCGTCCGCGGCCACCCCCCGTGCCGTGCACCCGGTCCTCTGCCTGGCCGCGGGCGTGATCGCACGGCTGGTCACGGGGGTGACCGTCGGCGTGCTCGTGGGGATGGGTTCCGGCGTGCTCGCCGGGGTGCCGGCGGGCATGATCGCGGGCATGCTCGTGCGCCTCCCGTACGCGGAGAGGGCACGGCACCGAAGATCCCTTCGATGACCGGCCGACCGACATCGCTCACACCTGCTCACACCTGGCGGGATGCTCGCAACTCCACACCCGTCCTCCCACGAGCCAACGGAGTGACACCGTCGAAGGGCCGTTGCCCGGAGCGGGGCGAAGGATCATCGGTGCCCCGGGATCGCTACCCGCTCTCCTCGGGGTCGCGGATGGGGATCCTGGCCACGAAGCGCGCGCCGCGTTCGGAGTCCTCGATGGTCAGCGTCCCGCCGTGGCGCTCGGCGATCCCTCTGGCGATCGCGAGGCCGAGTCCGGTGCCTCCCTGGTCCTTGGTGCGGGCGGCCTCCAGCCGCGCGAAGCGCTGGAACACGTACTCCCGCTGGTCGGGAGAGATCCCGGGCCCGTCGTCGCCGACCTCCAGCACGGCGTCGTCCCCCTCCCGGCGGACCGAGACCGTGACCGTGGAGGTGGCGTGCCGCTCGGCGTTGTCCAGGAGGTTGGCGATCAGCCGGGCGAGCTGGAGCCGGTCCGCGGTGACCACCACGTCCGGTTGGGGGTCGGTCACGACCCTCGCCCGGCGGACACGGCGAGCGAGTTCGGAATCGGCCAGTTCACTCAGGTCCACCCGTTCCCCCAAGTCGACGCCGCCGGCGTCGACCCGGGCGAGTTCGAGCAGGTTCGTGACGATCGCCTGCAGCCGGTGGAGGCTGTCCAGGAGGGCGTCCGCCGTGGCGGGCCAGTCGGCCTCCTCCGGATGCAGCAGCGCCTCCTCCACCTGGGCGCGCATCGCGGTGATGGGACTGCGCAGATCGTGGGAGGCGTCGTAGGCGAAACGCCGTTCCCGCTGAAGCGCCGCCTCCAGCCGATCCAGGGTCTGGTTCACGATCTCGGCCAGCTGCCGGATCTCGTCGTGGTGCTCGGGCACCGGCACTCGGCGGCCCAGGTCGGTCGAGGTGATCTCGGCCAGCTCGGTGCGCATCGCCTCGATGGGGACGAGGGTCTTGCCGACCGTGCGGTAGGTGCCGACCGCCGTGACTCCGACCAGCAGCGCGGATCCGCCCAGCAGCGCGGCCAGCAGGAAATGGTGAACGTACGGCGGGACGACGGGCTCGGCGCCGTAGATGATCCAGTGGCCTCCGTGCGCGTGGACCCGCAGGCCCACGACGATCACGCACGCGTCGGGGTTCGGCGTGCCACAGACGACCCCGCCCTTCGGCGAGAACTCCTCCGGGGGGACGAAGGAGGCCATCCGCGGCTTGCCGGTCATCCGGGAGTTCGCCGCCACGACCCGGCCGGTCGGTCCCACCACCTGGAGGGCCACGATGCCCAGGTCGGGGAGCACCGGGGGCAGCCGGTCGCGCAGGAGGAGAGGAAGCACGCGCAGCTTCACCCGAAGGATTCGGTCGGCACGGTCCTCCGTCGCGTCCTGGTGGGCGCCCACCAGGATCAACGCGCAGAAGGTCGCGCACATCAGTGCCATCACGACAGCGGCCAGCACCGTCATCCGGGCCCGCACGGACCAGTCGCGCCGCATGTTCACCGTCCTCCATCCCTGACGATCACGCTAAACGCGTGCCGCGTGAGGAAGCGGCGACCACCGGGCAAGGAGGCGCAAACTGTGAATCAAGAGAACGGAGCGGACGGGAAGACACGGTCGCCGTCCCCGAAAAACCCACGACGGCCACGCTCGGACCGAGGTCCGAGCGTGGCCGTCGTGGAGACGGACCGGGCGGTACGCCTAGGGTTTCGGCCCCGGCTGGGGTTCTCGTTCGGCAGGTGAGGGGACGGGCTTCGGGTCGCGGCGGTTGGCGTACATGCTCGTGATCGTGACGATGGCCAGGACCCCGATGATGACCCCCAGCGAGAGCGGGGTGGGAATCTCCGGGACCCACGACCAGACACCGTGCGCCCAGTGCAGGACGAGCTTGATCCCGATGAAGGCCAGGATGATGCTGAGCCCGTGGTTCAGGTGCCGCAGCTTCGCCAGGACGCCCTGGAGCACGAAGTAGAGCGCCCGCAGGCCCATCAGGGCGAAGGCGTTGGTGGCGAAGACGATGAACGGGTCCTCGGTCACGCCGTACACGGCGGGCACCGAGTCGACCGCGAAGACGATGTCGGTGGCGAAGACGGCCACGATGGCCAACGCCAGCGGAGTCAGGGCCCGGCGGCCGTCCTGGCGAACAACCAGGTGGGAGCCGTGGTAGTCGTTGGTGACCGGCATGAAGCGCCGCAGCAGCCGCACCGAGCGCATGGATGAGACGTCGACCTTGTGCTCCTCCCCGCTCAGCGCGTCCTTGAAGATCTTCCATGCGGTGAAGAGCAGGATCCCGCCGAAGAGCAGGAAAGCCCACGTGCCGCTCTGCAGGACGGCCGCCCCCAGCGCGATGAAGATCGCGCGCAGCACCAGCGCCCCGACGATGCCGTACAGCAGGACTCGCTGGGCCAGCGCGGGCGGGACCGCGAAGGCGGACAGCAGCAGCATGAACACGAACAGGTTGTCCACCGACAGCGACTTCTCCACCACGTATCCGGTGAAGAACTCCACCGCCACCCCGGACCCGAAGGCCCCCCACACGTAGAAGCCGAAGATCAGAGGCAACACCAGGTAGAAGACCGACCAGCCCACCGCCTCGCGCATCCGCACCTCGTGCGGGCGCCGGGTGATCATGAAGTCCACGGCCAGCAGCAATATCAGGGCGGCTACGGTGATCGCCCACAGTTGCGGCGAACCGATGGTTTCAAGACTGGCTACCGACAGGACTGTCTCAGCGGACATGACCCTCCTCGAACGCGCGCTCGGCTGTTCGAGGTCTCCTTCGCCTGTTTTCGCAGGCGGCCGCCCGGGGCCGTTATGAAACGTCCGTATTGACCGGGTCGGCTCTTGGGAAGTACTCCCCTCGTCGTCCTAGGTTAGACCGTTTCTCGAGCGGTGCTCTACCCCGGGGTTCGCGCGACCCCTGCGCCACCCGGATTTTCGGGCCGGCAGGAAACCCCACCCGCCGAGGGCGCGACGAGCCGCCTCGGAGGGCCGGGGGCCGTCGTCTCCCCGCTCCGCGCGGTCATCCGCGGCCTCGCCGGGTGACCGCGTCACCGGCCGCGCCCACCGCGAGGCCGAGGACGATCATGATGACGTAGCTGTAGATCTCGTAACCGCCGGGGGCGAGGAACCGGACGAATCCCATGAGATGAATCCAGCCGAACCACTCGTGCAGAAGGCCGCTCGCGCCGCCGACGACGAGGACGAAGCAGATCAGGCCGGACAGTGCCGCCAGGGGGGACTTCGGCGGGGTGGTGGAGGTCATGACCCCGACGGTAGGCGCGCGGTGCCCGGCTCGGGATCGGGCCGAGGATGGCCGGGCGGTGACCAAGGATGGCCGTCGGCGGGCCCTTCGGTGGTACTTAAGTATCCGGTCGCGGCGCGAACGCGAGGGCGCGGGCGAGGGCCGCGTAAATTCCTGGAGTATGCGCCGCATCCACCGCACCCGCCGCGACTGGGTCACCGACGTGGCGCTGTTCCTCTTCGCCGCCTGTTTCGCCGCCGTCAGCTCGCAGTCCATACCGGTCCCCGAGACCCTCGACCCCGTGTGGCGGGACGTCGACCAGGTGGTCGGCGGACTGGGGTGCGCCGCGACGCTGTTGCGGCGGAGATGGCCGGTACCGCTCGCGGTGGTGCTGCTGGTGGCGGGCACCTGGGCGCACTACCTGACCGGTCCGGCGATGGTGGCGGTGTTCACGGTGGCCGCGACCCGTCCGTGGCGGGTCACCGCGTGGGTGGCGGCGCTGGCCTTCGCACCGCTGCCCGTCTTCCTGTGGCAGATGGCGGAGCTGTCCGGGGAACGTACGGGATCGGCGCTGACGTACTTCGCGCTGATCGCCGGGGCGATCGGGTGGGGACTGTTCCGGCGCTCCCGGCAGCAGCTGATCGCCTCGCTGCGAGAGCGCGCGGAGCTGGCCGAGGCGGACGCGGAGTTGCGGGCCGAATGGGCACGGCGGGAGACGCGGGAGGAGATCGCCCGCGAGATGCACGACGTGCTCGGCCACCGGCTGTCACTGCTGAGCGTGCACGCCGGAGCGCTGGAGTTCAACCCGGGCGCGCCCCGGGAGGAGATCGCGCGGGCCGCCGGGGTGATCCGGGAGAGCGCCCACCTCGCCCTGCGCGACCTGCGCGAGGTGATCGGGATACTGCGGGCCGGGCCGGACGAGGGCGAGCGACCGCAGCCGGAACTCGCGGACCTGGCCCGGCTGGTGGCGGAGGCACGGGCGACGGGCGGCCGGATCGAGCTGACCGGGCCGCCGGACGGGCGGATACCGCCGCCCGTGGTGGGGCGCACGGCGTACCGGATCGTGCAGGAGGCGCTGACCAACGCGCGCAAGCACGCGCCCGGCGCGGCGGTGACGGTGGAGGTGAGCGGGTCCCCTGACGGCCGGCTCACGGTGGAGGTCCGCAACGCACCGCCACCGGGACCGGCTTCGGTCCGTGGCCTGGGTGAGGGCGGAGACGGGAGCAACAGGGGCGGGAGCGCGGGCGGGCAGGGGTTGATCGGACTCGCCGAACGGGCCAGGCTGGCGGGCGGCGAGCTGACGGCCGGCCCCGCCGACGGCGGGTTCCTGGTCCACGCCTGGCTGCCCTGGTCCACGACGGGCGTCGCGTCCCCCGCGTACCGGAGTTCCGCGAGCGGGAAGGGGGAATGAGGTGATCCGCGTCCTGCTCGTCGACGACGACGCGATCGTACGGGCCGGGCTGCGCCTGATGCTGGGTGGCGCCCCGGACATCGAGATCGTCGCGGAGGCCGCCGACGGGTCCGAGGTGCCCGCCCTGGTCGCCGCGCACGGTCCCGACCTGGTGCTGATGGACATCCGGATGCCGGGCGTCGACGGGCTGGCCGCCACCGAGAGGCTCCGGGCCGGGCCCGGCGCCCCGGAGGTGCTGGTCCTGACCACCTTCCACACCGACGCGCACGTGCTGCGGGCACTACGCGCCGGCGCGGCCGGGTTCCTCCTCAAGGACACCCCGCCGCAGGACATCGTGACGGCCATCCGGACGGTGTCCGCCGGAGATCCGGTGCTCTCCCCCGCCGTCACCCGCCGGCTCATCGAGCAGGTGGCGGACGGCTCGGGGCAGGGCGACCGGGCCGCCGCCGCCCGTGCCCGGCTGGCGCTGCTGGCCGAACGGGAGCGACAGGTGGCCCTCGCGGTCGGACGCGGCCGCTCCAACGCCGAGATCGCGCGGGAGCTGCGTCTGGCGCTGCCGACGGTGAAGACGCACGTGTCGCGGATCCTGACCCGGCTGGATCTCAACAACCGGGTCCAGATCGCCCTCCTGGTCCACGACGCGGGCGCGTCGGAGCACCTGTGAGACCGCCGCCGGTCAGAGCCTGGATCGACTCGCCGACCAGCAGCGCCACACACTCCACGTGGTGGATCATCGGGACCACATCGAATTCACGTCGCCCCGGCTCACCCGAAGGGCGAAACCCCACCTCGGCCGTGTTCGTTCGCCTGGGCCGATTCTCCGTCCAACGGTTCGCCCTCGCATGAACACAATGCCCGCACCGAAGGCCGGTCGACCTGCACGGCTCCGGCGAGTCACCGAAAAGCCGGCTCCGATGTCCCGCATGCGATGAGAACGGATTGCATAACGGGACGTCGGTTCAACGGTCGCCACACCCAAAGGACGCGCGGCTCGTTCACCGCGTGAAATGAATTCCCACGCCATCTCGGCATTCATTTCATCTGGCGACCGAAACGGTCTGGCCACACTCTTTCAACACACTGGAAACATGATCACCAAGTGCGATCGAACAGCGACTCGGCGCGAGATCACAGCCATTGGCGCTCTTTGTCACTCCCTAAAAAAATAAATTGTTCACCCGGCGTACATCAAATGGCATTTTTGTCACGGTTGTGTGTGGGTTCAAGAGAAATGGAGAGGCTGCGGAAGGAGGTCGTCTCCGCCCGTCCACCGCCGGCGGGGCCGCGGTCGTCGATGCGCCTCGTCCCGCACCCGCGACCAACGTGACCGGAAGCGGAGCCTCACATGCCCTGCGCCGGGCGCGGGCCCTGACCGCCCAGTATCCCGGCAAGCATCTTTGATCGACCCACCCGCTCGGCGAGCCGCCGGCGGATGAACAGGTGGAGGGACCGTGCCCGCATCCCGCGGCAGGATGTTCACCCGACCAAGAGGAAGAGGCAGGGTCCTGACGACCCTGCTGGTCACCCTGTCACTGCTGCTCCAGGTGGGTTTCCAGCCCACCGCGAAGGCCGCGACCACGGTGTCGATGGAATTCGACCTCCCCCAGGGGGCCGAGCGTACCGAGATCGACGAGTGGGTCGACACAATAAACGACCGCGACGGCCTGCTCAGCGACGCCATCAAAGAGGAATGGCTGAACAACAGGGGGTCCTTGCCGGTTACGGTACTGGGCGACTGGGTCGACTTCGACGGAACCATCGCGGTGAGGGGTTCCAAACTCGCGTTCACGCTGGAGAGTGACATCGCGCTCAGCGAGGTGTCCCCGTGGGGGGCCCTCGGCATCGCCATCGCCGGTGTGGCGGTCTACTTCTCCATCCTAATTACCTGCACGTTGTTCTTCCTTCCCGAATCGGGTCCGCTGGCGCCTCTCGCCAGCGCGGCATGCTCAGGGATAGCGACGTTCCTTTCGGTTTTCGCCAGAGGGGCGCTCACGATCGCCTTCGAGGACAACCCCGATCCGGACGCCTGGTGGAACCTCCTCATCACCTCTTTCGTCCTCGGCGCGGCCGCGGCTGTATGGGAGGGCTACTTCGCGCCCGCCCTCAACACCTCCGGAGCGCAGTGGTTCTCGAACATGGCGCGAAATGTGCGGGATGCCGGCAGGAACATAAAGTCCTGGTGGTGGGCGGGCAACCTCGGCCTGGCCATGGAAAACGTGGGCGGAACCATTCAACACAACGTCCCGCGGTACATGGATGCGATCGAGCGCGCCGCCCTGCGGCGCGGCGCGCCCCCCGAGCTCCTGCGGGTGATGCCGCTGGGCGACTCCATCACCCACGGTGTCGGCGGGACTCCTGGCGGCGTCGGTTATCGAGGCCGCCTGTGGGACCTGTTGCAGGACGACGCGAACGCGATCGACTTCGTCGGCTCCGTGGACTCCGGGCACGGCAACATCCCCGACACCGACCACGAAGGCCATCCCAGCTGGCGGATCAGCCGGCTCGACAGCCTCGCGTCCGAGTGCGTGATCGCCCGCTACCGGCCCAACGTCGTCGTGTTGCACATCGGGACCAACGACCTGGCGAACGACGAGGAGCCCGAAACGGCCCACATCCGCCTCAGCAGGCTGGTCGACAGGATCACGGACATCGCGCCGCTCACCACGGTCCTCGTCTCCAGCCTCGTGCCGGCGAAGGACGAGTGGGACAACACGCTGATCGCGAGGTACAACGTCAGGCTGCCGACCATCGTCAACAACCTCCGCGCCGAGGGCAAGCGAGTCCGTCTGGTCAACAACGGCGCTCTCGGGGTCACCACGGCCGACCTGGCCGACTCGCTGCACCCCAACAACGACGGCTACCGCAAGATGGCCAACGCCTACCACAACGCGATCAAGGCCGCGATGAACGAGGGTCTGATCATGCCCGCGCTTCCCGGCGACAACCGGCCGTGCACCCCGGCACCGGCCAACCCGCCGCCACCGCCCCCCACGGGCCCCGCTCCCGCAGGCTGGAACTACGTCGGCAAGATCGCCTCGGTTCCCGACGCGAGCCGTGCGCAGGTCCGTTTCGCCGACCTGAACGGCGACGGCCGCGACGACTACCTCCTGGTCGGCGAGCAGGGCCAGGTCAAGGCCTGGCTCAACAACCGCGCCGGTCAGGGCGGCGGCTGGAACTACATCGGCGAGATCGCCACCGGAGCGGCCCCCCGCCAGCAGGTGCGATTCGCGGACGTGAACGGCGACGGCCGCGACGACTACCTCTCGGTCGGCGACCGGGGCCAGGTCTCGATGTGGCGCAACGCCGGCACCGGAAACGCCGTCAGCTGGGTGGCTCAGGGCGTGGTCGCCACGGATGTCGGCGCGACGCGTGACCAGGTGCGGTTCGCCGACGTCGACGTCGACGGCCGCGACGACTACCTGGTGGTCGACGACCAGGGCCGGGTGCGCGCCTGGCTGAACCAGTTCACCGGCGGCGGCGTGGCGTGGTCGTACCAGGGCGAGATCGCCTCGGGCGTCGGCGCCACCCGTGACCAGGTACGATTCCACGACTTCGACGGTGACGGCCGCGACGACTACCTGGTGTTCGACGACACGGGCTATACCAAGGCCTGGCTGAACAACGTCGGCGGTAACCGGCCGTGGATCTACCAAGGCGCCGTTGTCGGTGGCGTGGGCGCCTCCCGCGACGATGTGGTCATAGCGGACATCGACGGGAACGGCCGCGACGACTACCTGACCGTCAACGCCGCAGGCGAGGTCGCGGCCTGGCTGAACGAACGCTGGGGCCGTGCCGACCCCTGGGACTACCAGGGTCAGATCGCCTCCACCGACGCGCCCCGCCAGGAGGTCAGGTTCGCCGACCTGAACGGCGACGGCCGCGACGACTACCTTCTGGTGAAGGACAACGGCAGGGTGGAGGCCTGGCTGAACGTCCGGGAGGCCGATCGCGTCGGCTGGAACTTCCGCGGCGTGGTCGCGTCCGGATCGGGTCCGCGCGACCACATCCGCTTCGCCGACCTGAACGGCGACAACCGCGACGACTACCTCGTGGTCGGCGACCAGGGCCAGGTCGACGCCTGGTTCAACAGCGGCACCGGTGATGCCGTCGCCTGGACGAGCAAGGGCCGGCTCGCCTCGGGCTCCGCCTCCCGCGACCAGATCAGGTTCGCCGACCTCGACGGCGACAACCGCGACGACTACCTCGTGGTCGACGACCAGGGCAGGGTCCGGCTCTGGCGCAACACCGGCACCCGCGATGCCGTCTCCTGGGTCAGTCAGGGCGAGGCCGCCTCCGGCGTCGGCGCGACCGGTCCCACGGTGACCTTCGCCGACGTCAACGGCGACCGCCGTGACGACTACCTGGTCCTCGGCGACCACGGCCAGATCCGCGCGTGGATCAACAACCGGGGCGGCTCCGGGTCGGCCTGGCTGTCGGCCGGCGAGGTCGCCTCCGGCGTCGGCGTGGCCCGCACGAACATCGGCCTGGCCGAGATCAACGGTGACCGCCGGGCCGACTACCTCGTCCACGACAGCCGGGGCGGTGTGAAGGCCTGGTTCAACAACGGCGCCGGCACGACCGGCACGACCGGCCCCATGCCGAACGACCCCCAACCGCCGCCGCCGGGGGGCCTGCCGCTCTGCGTGGCCAACCGATGCTGGTGATCTGAGACGCCCTGATCGATCCAGAGCGGAACCGGAACTCGCATCACGGGCTTCGCCGGAGACCGTTCCGGCGAAGCCCTGCGGCTGCCGGCCGTAACGCACGGCCGGCAGCCGCGACGGCCGGGGCGGAAGGGCCCCGACCGTTGGAAGGGAGCGGATGCCTTCGGCCCGGTCGCGCGGCGAGGGCGACTCTCCTACGCGACCGTACTGGGTCCCTATGTGATCAGAGGGTTACGGTCTACCTCTCGGTACGCATCGGTCCAGTCGAGGCGAGGGTTTGCAGCGACCGTGATCGTGCGCATCTCATGCGCGAAGATCTCGGAAAACGCCGGCTCACGCTGACACATGACATGTTGCATCACCGCGGGGCAGAGCCTAGATCGACTCGCTGACCAGCAGCGCCACGCACTCCACGTGGTGCGTCATCGGGAAGGCGTCGAAGGCCCGCAGGTCGGCGAGGCGGTAGCCTCGCTCGGCGAACCAGGCCAGGTCGCGGGCGAGGGTGGCCGGGTCGCAGGAGACGTACACGATCCGGGTCGCCTGGAGGGTGGTCACGTTCTCGACGACGTCGCGGCCCAGGCCCGCCCTGGGCGGGTCGACGACGACCAGGTCCGCGCGCTCGATGCCGAAGCGGTCGAGGGCGTTCTCCACGCGTCCCCTGGCGAAACGGGCCTGGGGCAGGTCGCGGAGGTTGCGTTCCGCGTCGCGGACCGCCACGGACTCGGACTCGACGCCGAACACGGCTCCCTCGGGACCGACCGCCTCGGCCAGCCCCGCGGCGAACAGGCCGACGCCGCAGTAGAGGTCGAGGGCCCACTCGCCGGGGCGCGGGGCGGCGAACTCCATGACGGCGTCGAGGAGGGTGGCCGCGGCACCGGGGTGCACCTGCCAGAAACCGCTGCCGGTGACCTGGAAGTCTCGGCCGGCGACCCGCTCGACGAGATGGTTGCGGCCGTGGACGACGCGGCTGCGGCCCTTGCCCTCGTCGACGAAGACGGCCACGCTCGTGTCGAGGTCGGGGATCGCCACCGTGCGCCTGGGCTTGGGGGCGACCACGACCGCCTGGTCACCGGCGCTGGAGGCGATGACCTCCACCGATGAGGCGTTGCGCCAGTTCATCACCTCGGCGCCGACGTTCTCCACCTCGGGGTGGGCGATCAGGCAGGCGTCCACCGGCTCGATGTCGTGGGAGCGGTGGCGGCGCAGGCCCAGGCTCCCGTCCCGCTCGACGGCGAACTGGACGCGGGTGCGCCAGCCGAGCCCGTCGGGGGCTCCGGGGACCTCCTCGACGATGCCCTTCCAGTCGATCGAGGCCAGCCGCTTGAGCTGCTCGGCCACCACATCGGCCTTCAGCCGGCGCTGGGCGTCGAGGGAGGCGTGCTGCCAGTCGCAGCCGCCACAGCGGCCGGGGCCCGCGAACGGGCACGGCGGGGTCACCCGGTCGGTGGAGGGCTCCAGGATCTCGACCGCGTCGGCCCGCAGGAACCGGGAGGTCTCCTCGGTGATCTCGGCGACGACGCGCTCGCCGGGCAGCGCGTGCCGCACGAAGACGACCCGTCCGTCATGGCGGGCGACGCACCAGCCACCGTGCGCAACCGGTCCAACCGTCAGTTCGATCGCCATGGCCGTCGCCCCCAAGAGTAAATCGTCGTCGGTCGAGCCTCCTCGCGTCAGGAGCACCTACGAAAGGTTATGCCTTGACGTCCTCGTCTCGCGCCGCCTCCTGGGGCGGACGGCGTACGGCGCCCGGCGCGAGGGGCTCGGGGCGGCCCTTGAGCCGGTCGGAGGAGTGCAGCTGCCAGGGCACGCTGATCACCATCACGCCTGGCTGGAACAGCAGGCGGCCCTTCAGACGCAGCGCGCTCTGGTTGTGCAGGAGGTGCTCCCACCAGTGGCCGACGACGTATTCGGGAATGTAGACGCTCACCACGTCCCGGGGGGAACGGCGGCGCAGCGACTTGACGTACTCCAGGATCGGCCGGGTGATCTCGCGGTAGGGCGAGTCGAGCATCTTCAGCGGCACCGGGATGCCGCGCCGCTCCCACTCCTCCTGCAGCGCCCTGGCCTCCGGCCCCTCCACGCCCACGGTGATCGCCTCCAGCGTGGAGGGACGGGTGGCGCGGGCGTAGGCGAGAGCACGCAGGGTCGGCTTGTGGATCTTGGAGACCAGGACGATGACGTGGTTGCGCGCGGGCAGCATCGTCTCGTCCACCTGGGAGTCCTCGGCGACGGCGAGTTCGGCCGCCACGTTCTCGTAGTGGCGGTGGATGCCCTTCATCATCAGGAAGAGCACCGGCATGGCCACGCAGACGATCCAGGCCCCGTGGGTGAACTTGGTGACCAGCACCACCACCAGCACCAGGCCGGTCATGACGCCGCCGAAGAAGTTGATCGTCCGCGAGCGGTGCATCTGGTGGCGGCCCCTGGGGTCGGTCTCGGTTCTCAGATGCCTGCTCCAGTGCCTGACCATGCCGATCTGGCTCAGCGTGAACGACACGAAGACGCCCACGATGTAGAGGTTGAGCAGGCGGCTGACATCGGCGTCGAAGCCCCACAGCAGCAGGCAGGCCCCGGCGGCGAGGATCACGATGCCGTTGGAGAAGGCGAGCCGGTCGCCCCTGGTGTGCAGCTGACGGGGCAGGTAGCGGTCCTGGGCCAGGATCGAGCCGAGCACCGGAAAACCGTTGAAGGCGGTGTTGGCGGCGAGGAACAGGATCAGCGCGGTGACGGCGGCGATGAAGAAGAAGGGGAGCGAGCCGTTCCCGAAGACCGCGTCCGCCACCTGGGCGATGATCGGCTGCTGGTAGTAGTCGGGCCCGGCGGGCCGGCCGTCGATGAGGATGTCGCGGTAGGCGACGGCGGGGTCGGCGACCTTGACGCCCGAGGCGAGCGCGAGGGTGATGATGCCGACGAACATCGTCACCGAGATCAGGCCCATCATCAGCAGGGTGTTCGCGGCGTTCTTGCTCTTGGGCTTGCGGAAGGCGGGCACGCCGTTACTGATCGCCTCGACGCCGGTGAGCGCGGCACAGCCGGAGGAGAACGCGCGCAGGATCAGGAAGGCCGCCGCGAAGGAGGTGAGGTTCGTCTGCTCGGCGATGATCTCGTACCCGGAGGTGGGCGCGTGCAGCTCGTCACCGAGGATCAGCACCCGGAATCCGCCCCACGCGATCAGGCCGAGGACCGCGAACATGAAGGTGTAGGTGGGGATCGCGAAGGCCGCGCCCGACTCGCGGATACCGCGCAGGTTGACCACGGTCAGCAGCACGACGATGACGATCGCGACCAGCGTCTTGTGCTCGGCGACGTACGGGATGGTGGCGCCCACGTAGTCGACGCCGTTGGCGACCGAGACCGCGACGGTGAGCACGTAGTCGACCATCAGGGCGCTGGCGACGGTGAGACCGGCGTTCGGGCCGAGGTTGACGGTGGCGACCTCGTAGTCGCCGCCCCCGCTGGGGTAGGCGTGCACGTTCTGCCGGTACGACGCCACGACGGTGAGCATCACCACGACGACGGCGACGGCCACCCAGGGGCTGAAGTGGTAGAAGGAGAGTCCCGCGAGGGAGAGGATGACCAGGATCTCCTGCGGGGCGTACGCGACGGAGGAGAGGGCGTCACTCGCGAAAACGGGTAGCGCGATGCGCTTGGGGAGCAGTTGCTCGTGTAGCTGCGTGCTGCGCAGCGCCCGCCCGATGAAAAGGCGTTTGACAAGGTCCGTCACCTTCGACACGTCTGCAGATGCTAGCCGTTATTCCTCGGCCCCACTCACGCGGCACTCCCGGGGCGGTCCATACTGGCTGAATACATCGGGAACAAGATCCGCCTCACAGCGACCGGCGGGGGAGCATGCATATCGTGATCATGGGGTGTGGGCGGGTCGGTTCGACCCTGGCGCACATTCTTGAGGACAGCGGCCACTCGGTCGCGATCATCGACCATGACCCGCAGGCGTTCCGCCGCCTGCGGGCGGGGTTCAGGGGTCGCCGGGTGACCGGGGTCGGCTTCGACAGGGACGTCCTGGAGGAGGCGGGCATCGAGGCCGCGGCAGCCTACGTGGCGGTGAGCAGCGGAGACAACTCCAACATCATCTCCGCCAGGGTCGCCCGCGAGACGTTCGGCGTGGACAACGTCGTGGCCAGGATCTACGACTCCCGGCGCGCCGAGGTCTACCAGCGGCTGGGCATCCCCACCGTGGCCACGGTCCGCTGGACCGCCGACCAGATCCTGCGCCGCGTCCTGCCCGAGGGCGCCGAGCCGCTCTGGCGCGACCCCAGCGGGCGCGTGGTGCTGGCGGAGGTGGCCTACCACCCCGGCTGGATCGGCACCCTGACGAGGGATCTGGAGGCGGCGGCGGGCACCCGCCTGGCGTTCGTCAACCGGATCGGCGACACCCTGCTGCCCAGGAACGACTCGGTGGTGCAGGAGGGCGACATACTGCACGTCATGGCGGTCGAGGCCGACATGGACCGCATCAACAAGGTGTTGTCCGGAGCGCCGGAGAAGGAGCACTGATGCGCGTCACCATCGCCGGCGCGGGGGCGGTCGGCCGGTCGATCGCCGCCGAGCTCCTGGAGAACGGCCACGAGGTCCTGCTCGTCGACATCGACCCCAAGGCCATCAAGATCGATACCGTGCCGCGGGCGGAGTGGCTGCTCGCCGACGCCTGCGAGATCTCCTCGCTGGACGAGGCGGGCCTCGCCGACTGCCACGTGGTCATCGCCGCCAGCGGTGACGACAAGGTCAACCTGGTGGTGTCACTGCTCGCCAAGACCGAGTACGGCGTGCCTCGCGTGGTCGCCAGGATCAACCACCCCAAGAACGAGTGGCTGTTCAACGAGTCGTGGGGCGTCGACGTGGCCGTCTCGACCCCGCGCCTGCTGAGCGCGCTGGTCGAGGAGGCGGTGAGCGTCGGCGACCTGGTGCGGCTGATGACCTTCCGCCAGGGCCAGGCCAACCTGGTCGAGCTCACCCTGCCCGAGGACGCGCCGGTCGTCGGCCAGCGCGCCGGCTCGGTTCCGTGGCCCAACGACACCGCCCTGGTCGCGATCCTGCGCGAGGGCCGGGTGCTGGTGCCCACCGCCGACGACCCGCTGGAGGCCGGCGACGAGCTGATGTTCGTGGCCAGCCAGGAGGTCGAGGAGGAGCTGGCCGAGCTCCTGTCCCCGCACCGCACGCCCCGCTGAACCCACGCTCCCGCGCACCGGGCGAGCCGGTCCTCCCGCACCGCGTGCCGGGGGATCGGCGCCGGGAAGCCGTGTGTGACCTCCTGAGGGCCGGACGGGTCGCCGCCCGGCGGACCGAGAAACTCTTCGCGAAGGCGAGGGCCGGCACGGCGGTCAGGAGGCCGCGGGCCGCACCGGGGTCCTGCCGCGGGCGAGGAGCCACACCATGGCCGCGAGCGCCGCGACCTGAAGCGGCCAGCCCATCGCGATCTTGAGGATGCCCAGCTGGGCGACCGCGTCGTCCCTGCCGATCAGATAGACGGGGAGCTGCACCGCCACCCGGATCACGCACGGGATCATCAGCAGCCAGGTGAGCCTGATGCACAACTTCACCACCGCCGGATCCGCGCGCCACGCGGTCGGGTCGCCGGTGACGGATCCGATGAGAAAGCCCACGACCGGCCACCGGGTGATGATCGACAGCAGCATGACCACGGAGTATCCGGCGTTGTAGAGGATGCCCGGCAGGAAGACGTCCTCCGCCTGGCCGGTACGGGAGGCGAAGAAGGCGCCGATGCCGATGCCGATCAAGCTGTTGATCACGAACTGCGGCGTCGAGCGTTGCACCAGCCGCACCACGAGCAGCAGCACCGCGGCCGAGATGCTCACGGTCAGGGACGGCCTCAGCTCCGAGGTGGTGATCCACATGACGGTGAAGGCGATGGTGGGCACGGCGGCCTCGATCACGCCTCGCACTCCGCCGAAGGCCTTGGCAAGCTGGCTGCGGATCGCGGCCTCGACCGTGTCGTGCGCGGCGGTCTCACCGGTGGTGGTCATCTTCTCGCTCACCGTCTTGGGATCGTCAATCACTCACGCACCGCCCGCTGGGCGCAGCTCGTATCTCGGATTGAACATGACTTTGCGGCCATCCTGCACGCTGACGAGCCCTTCCGCCAGCACCAGGCGCCCCGGCTCGATACCGGCGATCTTCCTGCGGCCCAGCCATATCAGGTCAATCACATCGGAACCATCGTAAAGCTCGGCCTCCAGTGCCGGAGCGCCTCCGCGAGGACGCAGCGTCACCGTCCGCAGCGTGCCGGTGACGCAGGAGCGGCGGCGCATACCGCAGGAGACGATGGGCGTGGCACCGTGACGATCGAGGTCCTGCTGGAGCTCGTCGGCCTCCAGTTCGTCCTGACCGGCGGTCAACCGACGGAAGAATCCCCGCAGACCGCCCTGTTTGTGCGGCTCCTGAGAACCCACGGACCTCTCCTTCACACCCGAGTCGAACCAGCGTACGCGATCCGGCCCGTCAGCGAATCTCGGCGATCTCCGGCCCCCGCTCGAACGGCTTGAGATCGGGCACCTCTCCCCCGGCGGCCTGCTGCTCCGCGGCCTGCTTGGCCTCGGGCGGCAGCCGGAGCTCGATCGCCTCCTTGGGAGCCATGGGCTCGTCGCCGCGTACCACGACCATGTCCCTGACGACACCCTCCAGCGTCTCGGCGGCCCCGGCCTCGTCGGCGGCCTTACCGCTGATCACCGCGCGCAGGAACCAGCGCGGCCCGTCCACCCCGATGTAGCGGACCGGCTGCTCGCCACCCTCCGCGGGGATCCTCGCGGCCAGCTCGACACCGAACGGCCCCTCCCGCTCCTCGGCGGTGCCTCCCGCGCCCTTGACCCCCTCGGCCAGTTCGGCCCTGACCTCGTCCCAGATCCCGCTGCGCTTGGGCGCCGCGAAGGCGTGCACCTGCAGGGCACTCCCCTCGAACAGCACCACGGCACCGACGATCTGGTCGCCGGCCAGGTTGAGCTGCACCTCGAAACCGGCGTCCACCGGCAGGCGCATGCCTCCGAGGTCGACCCGTTCGCGCTCGGGGTGGGGCTCGTCCGCGTCCCACGGCCCCGACTCCCGCGTCGGTACCCTCTCGACCTCTTCCACCGCGGCCTTGGCGGCCGGGGACTTCTCACGACGGCTGCGTCCGAACACTTCTCTCACGCTCCTTGAAGATTCACTCGTCACTCGTCACCCGCCGGGGACGGCGGCGGTCGCTCTCCGGGGCCGGGAGGATGCCCCGCCCTCGGATCGCCGGCCGTTCCGTCCACCTCGCCGGGGTCACTTCCTGTCAGTGGCCGGTGGACCCGAACCCGCCGGCGCCTCGCACCGAACCCGGCAGCCGGTCCACCTCGTGGAACGCCGCCTTCTCCACCTTCTGGATCACCAGCTGCGCGACCCGGTCTCCCCTGCGCAGCCGTACGACGCTCTTGGTGTCGGTGTTGATCAGTGTCACCTTGATCTCCCCCCGGTATCCCGCGTCGACGGTGCCGGGCGCGTTGACGAGCGTCACCCCATACCTGGAGGCCAGGCCCGAACGCGGGTGGACGAACGCGGCGTACCCGTCGGGCAGGGCGATCGCCAGCCCGGTGCCGACCACGGCTCGCTCTCCGGGGAGGAGCTCGACGTCCTCTGCGGCGTGCAGGTCGGCGCCCGCGTCGCCCGGATGGGCGTACGAAGGCGGCGGCAGGTCGGGATCGAGCCGGTGGATCAACACCTCGACGGTGTGGGTCACGGGTTCACCTCGTACTCGTGGTGCTCGTCGGCGATCTTCTGAATGTCGCCGTGCTTGGCGAAATGCTCCATGCCCACCTCGACGAAGAGGGCCGCGGCCCGCACGGCGACCGGACCGTCCGGGGAACCGATCCGGCCCTCAGCCTCAAGGTACGCCTTCCTGCCGGACATACCGTTGCACCAGGCGCGCAAATGCAGGGCGGTGCCCACCGGAACCGGCGCGAGATAGTCGGTCTCCAGCCGGGCGGTGACGTAGGGGCGCTGGAAGAGCCACACGGACATACCGATGACCTCGTCCATCGCCGCGGCGAGCACACCGCCGTGCGCCAGGCCCGGCGCGCCCTGGTGGGTCTCCTCCACGGTGAACTCGGCGACCACCGTGATCCCGTCTGGGGTGAGAGCGGTCAGGCGCAGGCCGTTCGGGTGGTCGGCACCGCAGCCGAAGCAGCGGCTGTAGTGGGAACCGAGCGGGGTGCCGGGAGCGGGGGCGCCGGGATGCGGCGCCGGGCGGGTCGCGTCCGGCGGAGGGGTGGTCAGGGCGGAACGGGTCACGGGGCAGAACGTTACCGCCTGGGCTGCGGTGATTCCTCATTCGCCGGCTTTCCCTCCGCACCGGCCCCCGGCCCGCCGGAACCGCTGCTCGGCTCCCCGGGACCACCGGGACCCTCGGAGCCCTCGGGACCACCGGAGCCCTCGGGACCGCCGGGACCGTGAGGTTCCCCGGGATCGGGGTGTGGCGGGGCAGGTGGCAGGGCGGGCCGGGAACCACCCCCGAGGAGCTCCGGCAGCGCGCGGTAGATCACCGCGGCCACCGGCACCGCCACGGCGGCCCCGGCGATGCCCGCCAGGATGCCGCCCACCGCGAGCACCAGAATGATCGCCAGCGGGTGGAAGTGCAGCACCCTGCCGACGATCAGCGGCTGGAGCACGTGGTTCTCCAGCTGCTGCTCCACGACCAGGATGCCGAGGAAGATCAGAGCGTAGATCGGGCCCTTGGCACCGAGGGTGACCAGGGTGGCCACCGCACCGGCGAAGAAGATTCCGACGATGGGGATGAAGCTGGCCAGGAAGATCAGCACCGCGAGCGGCGCCCAGAGCGGCACGCCCATCCCCGCGAGCACGATGCCCATGACCACACCGTGCACGGCGGCCACCGCGACCGTACCCTGCACGTAGTGCGAGAGCGTCACCCAGGCGGCCCGGCCGGCCCTGTCGACGCGGGGCGCGACGTCACCGAAGCCCTTCAGGAACCACGACCAGATCTGGTCGCCGTCCTTGAGCAGGAAGAACGTCACGAACAGCAGCAGCACGATGGAGGCGAGCACCTCCAGTGCCACCGTGGCGCCGGTGAGGACCGTCTGGGTGATCTGGTTGCGCTGGGTGGTGATCTGCCGCCCGATCTCGTCGACCCAGCTGGAGATCTGGGTCGGCTGCAGGTGCAGGGGGCCGGTGTAGAGCCAGTTCTCGACGCTCTTGACCGTCACGCGCAACTGGTCGAGGAGACCGGGGAACTCGTCGTTGGCACGCACCCCGATGATCCATCCGGTGCCGCCGAGCACGGCGAGCGCGATGATCATCGTGAGCCAGGTGGCGTAGATGGGCCGCATGCCCATCGCGCCGAACCTCCGGGTGAGCGGGAACAGCAGCGCGGTCAGCAGGAGCGCGACGGCCACCGGCAGCGCCACGATGCGCAGCGTCGCGATGAACTGCGCGAAGTAGAGGACCGCCCAGCCGATGATGATCAGGCAGAGGCTCCACATCGCGATGCGCAGCAGCGTGCGAGGCACCAGGTTGGTGAGGCGTTCCCGGTCGGATATCACATGTTCAAGACTGTCACGCCGGGAGGGTGAATGCGCGGGGGTTATCGCAGGAACACGAGACGCGATGGTTCGTCCGTGCGCCGAGTGCCGGCGCCCGTCCCGCGCCGACCCGGCGGGCGTGCGGGTGCCCATCCCGCCGGGGTGGGCACCCGCCTTGCCTGGTCGGCGACACACCCCGGCGAGATCGGCCTCCGCCCGTGACCGGGAGCCGACGCCCTGGTCACGGGCCGACGCCCACCGATCCCGAGCCGACGCCCCCCGGTCACCACTCACCGGATGAGCGCTCACCGGCAGGGGTCAGCGCTCATCCGGCGGGCGCGAGATCACCCTGTCTTCGAGGTAGCAGCTGCAGTTGCCACATCCTGGCGGCATGCCTGTCCTCCTCTCACCTGTCCTGCCTCGACCGTACGGCAGGACGCCCCGACGGGAAGGACAGATTCGCGTGCGCGCCCGGAGCACGGATCCCGCCCGGGACCCCTCGGCCGGGCGAGGAGCCGGACCTCACCGGGAGGCGTACCTCCGCACCTCGGGCCCACTGTCAGGTGAGAGCGACCTCCACGAGCAGATCCCCCTCGCCCTCGTGGAGCACGAACTCGTCGATGACGCCCGCGCCGCACAGGTCGTCCTGCGCCTGGCGCACGAGGGCGGCCCGCGCACCGGTGACGGTCAGCCGGGAGACCTCCGCGCGCATGGAGAGGCGCGCGTCGGACTTGGCCTTGCGGACCCGGCCGAGGACCGCGGCCACCACGGGCAGCAACTCGGGGTCGCCTCCGCGCTCACCCGCCTCGGGCCAGGCGGCCCGGTGCACCGAACCCTCACGCCACCAGGACCAGACCTCCTCGGTGACGAAGGGCAGGAAGGGGGCGAACAACCGGAGCATGACGTCGAGCGCCTCGCGCAGCGCCGCGTGCGCCGAACGCGCCGCTGTGTTCTCGCCGTTCTCGCCGTTCCCGCCGTTCCCGCCGTTTCCGGTCCCGGTGTTCGCGTCGTCGTAGGCCCTCGCCTTGACCAGCTCCAGGTAGTCGTCGCAGAACTCCCAGAAGAACCGCTCGGTCCGCTCCAGCGCGCGGGTGTAGTCGTAGCCCTCGAACGCCTCGGTGGCCTCGTGGACCACCTCCGACAGCCGGGCCAGCATCGACAGGTCGATCGGCTCGGTGACCTCCCCGCCCTCCTCGCCCAGGCCGAGGACGAACCTGGAGGCGTTCAGGATCTTGATGGCCAGGCGGCGACCGACCTTGATCTGACCGGTGTCGAACGCCGTGTCGGTGCCGGGGCGGCCGTTCGCCGCCCAGTAGCGGACCGCGTCGGAGCCGTACTGCTCCAGCAGGCCCAGCGGGGTGACCACGTTGCCCCGGGACTTGGACATCTTCTTGCGGTCGGGATCGAGGATCCACCCGGAGATCGCGACATCGCTCCAGGGCAGGGTGCCCTGCTCCAGGTGCGCGCGGACCACGGTGGAGAACAGCCAGGTCCGGATGATCTCGTGGGCCTGCGGGCGCAGGTTCATCGGGAAGACCCGCTCGAACAGGTCCTGGTCGCGCTCCCAGCCCCCGGCGATCTGCGGCGTCAGCGAGGAGGTGGCCCAGGTGTCCATCACGTCCTGGTCTCCGATGAAACCACCCGCCTTGCCGCGCTGGTCCTCGGTGTAGCCGGGCGGAACGTCGCTGGACGGGTCGATCGGCAGCGCGGACTCCGGCGGCATGATCGGCGCGGAGCGGTCGGGCTCGCCCTCGTCGTCCAGCGGGTACCAGACCGGGATGGGCACGCCGAAGAACCTCTGCCGGGAGATCAGCCAGTCGCCCGCCAGGCCCTGCACCCAGCTGTCGTAGCGGACCCGCATGTGCGGCGGGTGCCAGGAGAGCTCCGCGCCGCGTGCCAGGAGCGCGTCGCGCAGGGCGAGGTCGCGCCCTCCGTTGCGGATGTACCACTGGCGGGTGGTGACGATCTCCAGCGGCCGGTCGCCCTTCTCGTAGAACTTCACCGCGCGCCTGGTGGGCCGCGGCTCGCCCTCCATGTCACCCGAGGCGCGCAGCAGCTCCACGATCCGCTCACGGGCGCCGTGCACGGTCCTGCCCGCCAGCTCCGCGTAGGGCTCCTCCGGCACGCCCTCGGGCGCGTCCGGCAGCAGCCTGCCGTCCCAGCCGATGACGGCGCGGGTGGGCAGGTCGAGCTCGCGCCACCAGACGACGTCGGTGACGTCGCCGAAGGTGCAGATCATCGCGATGCCCGAGCCCTTGTCCGGCTCGGCCAGGTGGTGGGCGAGCACCGGCACCTCGACGCCGAACAGCGGTGTCCTGACCGTGGTGCCGAACAGGGGCCGGTAACGCTCGTCGTCCGGGTGGGCGACGAGTGCGACGCACGCGGGAAGCAGTTCGGGGCGGGTCGTCTCGATCCAGACCCGATCGCCGAACCCCCTGGCCCGCTGCTCCTCCGACAGGCCGAAGCCCAGCCGGTGGAAGGCACCGGGCCACTCCCGGTCCTCCAGCTCGGCCTGGGCGACGGCGGTGCGGAAGGTGACGTCCCACAGCGTGGGCGCCTGCGCCACGTACGCCTCACCCCTGGCGAGGTTGCGCAGGAAGGCGCGCTGGGAGGCGGCCCGCGCGGCCTCGCCGATGGTGGCGTACGTCAGCGACCAGTCCACCGAGAGGCCCAGGCGGCGCCAGAGCTCCTCGAAGACCTTCTCGTCCTCGACGGTGAGCCGCTCGCACAGCTCGATGAAGTTTCCGCGGGAGATCGGGATCTGCCGTTTGGGATCGGGTCTGGCCGGGGGCTCGAACGAGGGGTCGTAGGCGATGGAGGGGTCGCAGCGCACGCCGAAGTGGTTCTGCACCCGGCGCTCGGTGGGCAGGCCGTTGTCGTCCCAGCCCATGGGGTAGAAGACCTCGCGCCCGCGCATGCGCTGGAAGCGGGCGACGGTGTCGGTGTGGGTGTAGGAGAAGACGTGGCCGACGTGGAGGGAACCGGAGACGGTCGGCGGCGGGGTGTCGATCGAGTAGATCTCCTCGCGCGTGCGCGACCTGTCGAAACGGTAGGTTCCCCCGGTCTCCCAACGGCCCGACCATACGACTTCCAGGCCGTCGAGAGTCGGTTTCTCGGGCATGGTCGCAGGGCGCGGGCGCTGATGTGTCATGCCTCCCTATGGTATGGCTTCACGCGATACGACGCTCGGGGAGACTAGTGTTCTTGGGGCGAGCCACGAAACGGGAGGACCCTATGGCCGACAAGAGCGAGAAGCAGGACATGGCGTGGAGGGCGATCGGCGGCCTCCTGGGCCTCGCCACCGCGTGGGGGGCGAAGAAGGTCATCGGGTTCGCCTGGGAGAAGACCACCGGTAAGAAGCCTCCCGTCGACAACGAGTCCCTGGAGATCAGCCTCGGCGAGGCGATCGGCTACGCCGTGGTGATGGGGGTCGGCATGCAGGTGACGCAGATCGTGGTCGCCCGCACCGCCAAGAAGCGCTACAACGCCTGGAAGGCCATGAAGGACGCGGCCAAGGACGTCACCACCTGACGGCGAGACCGTGCCCCGCCGGTGACCCCGGCCGGGGTCACCGGCGTTGCCCCGGTGTTTCAGGACCCGTCGCCCCCGGCCGCCGTCAAGGACCCGCCGCGCCGCTCGCCCTGCCCGAGGGCGGCGAGGTCGCCGTCAGGAGGACTCCGAGACTTCGGAGGGTTCCGGTGAGTCCTGGGAGCCGGATGACTCCAGTGAGGTGAGAAACTCCTTGGCCCAGCGGTCCACGTCGTAGGTGGCCACCCTGCGGCGCAGCGACCGCATCCTGCGCGACAGATCGTGCGGGGTGGCCCGCATCGCGGTCAGCATCGTCCGCTTGAGACCGTCGACGTCGTAGGGGTTGACCATGAACGCCTGGCGCAGCTCGTCGGCCGCCCCGGCGAACTCGCTGAGCACCAGCGCGCCGCGCAGGTCGTTGCGGCAGGCGATGTACTCCTTGGCGACCAGGTTCATCCCGTCGCGCAGCGGCGTCACCATCATCACGTCCGCCGCGAGATAGAGCGCGGCGAGCTCGTCCCTGCCGTACGACTGGTGCATGTACTGCACGGGTTGCTGGCCGAGTTCTCCCTGCTCACCGTTGATCCGGCCGACCTGGAGTTCGATCGAGTCGCGCAGCCGTACGTACTCCTCGACCCGTTCCCTGCTCGGCGTGGCGATCTGTACGAACGCCGCCTCGCCCGGCTTGATCGCCCCCTCGGAGAGCAGCTCGCCGAACGCCTTCAGGCGCTGGCCGATGCCCTTGGTGTAGTCGAGCCTGTCCACGCCGAGCAGCAGGCACTCGGGATCACCCAGCTCCGCGCGGATCTCCCTCGCCCTGGAGATGATGTGCGGCTCCCTGACCAGGGAGTCGAGCTCGCCGAAGTCGACGGAGATGGGGAACGCCCCGGCGCGCACCACCCGGTCTCCCACGTAGATCTCGTGCTTGTGGTGCTGGAGGCCGAGCAGGCGGCGGCAGAGCCGGATGAAGTTGGACGCGCCGCCGGGGCGCTGGAACCCCACCATGTCCGCGCCGAGCAGCCCTTCGACGATCTCGCGCCGCCACGGCATCTGGGAGAACAGCTCGACCGGCGGGAAGGGGATGTGCAGGAAGAAGCCGATGCGCAGGTCCGGGCGGAGCTTGCGCAGCATGGCCGGGACCAGCTGGAGCTGGTAGTCCTGGATCCACACGACGGCGTTCTCCGCGGCCTCCTGCGCGGCGGCCTCGGCGAAGCGCTCGTTGACGGCGCGGTAGGCGTCCCAGGTGACCCGGGAGTAGACGGGCGTGGCGACCACGTCGTGGTAGAGCGGCCAGAGGGTGGCGTTGGAGAAGCCCTCGTAGTAGAGCTCGACCTCGGACCTGGACAGCGGGACGGGGACGAGCTGCATCCCGTCGTGCTCGAAGGGTTCGAGGGTCTCGTCGGGAGCGCCGTGCCAGCCGACCCAGGCCCCCTCCCTGCGCTGCAGGACGGGGGCGATCGCGGTGACGAGGCCGCCGGGGCTACGCCTCCACATGTCCTCCCCGACGCGGTCGACGGGCAGGCGGTTGGCGACGATCACAAATGCGCTGCGGCCCAGCACAAATTCCTCCAGGTAGTCGGGGGCTTACTGAACTAACTACCCGTTTGCGAGGTTTCTATGGCTTACCTGGTGGAAGGGGTCGGTGAACCCTCAGATCGGCCCGTACGACCTCGCCGAGCTTCTTCGTGGCGGCGCGGTTGAGGAATCCTCCGGCCACGGCGCCCGTGAGGAACGGGCCGAAGGTGGTGAGGTGGCGTCCGAGGGTGCGCATCAGCCTGTTGCGCAGGGCCGTCTTGGCCGCGGTGCCCAGGGCGACGGTCATCGTCCCCGGCGCCATGGGGTCGACGCCGCGCTGCTTGGACCAGGCCATCGCGAAGGCCATGGCGCGCTGGGAGCCGGTGCCCGGCACCTGGATCCCGTACACCTCGTGGAGTTCGGCGATGAGCTTGACCTCGATCGCGGCCACGACAAGGGTCTCGGCGACGAGCTGGGCGGGGGCGGAGAGCAGGAGAGGGGGAGCTGCGAACTCGGCGGCGGCGACGGCCCCGCCGATCGCCCCGACCGTCATGGTTCCCTTGGTCGCGGTGCGTACCAGGTCGTCGGCGAGCGCCTCGGAGGTGAGGCCGCGGTGATGCTCGGAAAGGGTCTGCAGGTCGCGGATGGGGATGCGGGGCGCCACGGCCATGAACACGTCGGTCAGCCAGCGACCCCGGTTCTCTCCCGACGCCTTGGCCCTCTTCGCCCCTCGCGCCAGTGATCTCGTGAGGCGGCCGAGCAACTTTCGCCGCTCGGCCGCGTCCATGTCGCCCGGCTCGGCGAGCCTGCCGACGAGCTCGGCCACCTCTTGGTCGGATCGGCCGGTGCCGTCGGCCGCGGCCGCTCCGTGATCGGGACGGCTTTCCGGGGTCGTCCTGCGATCGGGACCGCCTTCCGGGGTCGCCTCCCGCCCGGCCTCGTCGCGGGGGGCCGCTCTGTGATCAGGCGCGCCGTCCGACTCCTCGGCCGTGGAGTCGTCCGGCGCGGCACCGCTCTGCCTGTTCTCTGACGTCATGTCTCGGAACCTCCTCAAGGCTGTCCTGGGGCCCTACCCGTACTTGGAAGAGCACACCTCGGACAGGCCATCGGAATCATCTCAAGCCGCGCATTCCCGGCATATCTGCTGGCCGTTCTTCTCAACGGCGAGTTGACTGCGGTGGTGCACCAGGAAGCAGCGCGCGCAGGTGAACTCGTCGGCCTGACGAGGAATCACCCGGAGCGAGAGTTCCTCGTTCGACAGGTCCGCGCCCGGCAGTTCGAGCGACTCGGCCAGATCGGTCTCGTCGATGTCGATACTGCCCGAGGACTTGTCGGTACGGCGGGCCTGCAGTTCCTGAAGACTGTCCTCACTGAGGTCGTCGTCGGTCTTGCGTGGGCTGTCGTAATCGGTAGCCATCGGTCTGATCCATCCCCCTCATCTATCTGTCTGCGCTGACTCGCGCGTGTGTAACGCTTGGGAGGCACGACTTGTGCCCGATCCGCCAGAGAGATTCCTGCTTCGGTACCCCGCCGGAATGGTCACTGAACCTCCCTACACGTGAGGGACGTACTGCCAATGGCCACGGTTAGCCAAATATGGCGTAAACCACAGCATCGGCGGCATGCACCACCGTGTTCGACGGCACATCCAACCACATGTACGGCGTGAACGAGACGCCCCCCGCCGGATCAACGTGACTGAAGTCGCACGGTGACCACGAGACCCCCTCCGTCCCTGGGTACGGCGGTCACGTTGCCCCCGTGGGCGCGCACGACCGCGCGCACGATGGAGAGCCCGAGCCCCGCCCCCTTGTCGGAGTCGACCCGGTCGGCATTGAGCCGCCTGAACGGCTCGAAAAGGCTGTTCACCTCGTACGCGGGCACATGCGACCCCGTGTTGGCCACCTGAACAACCAACGCCCCCTCCACCATTCCCGTCCTCACCCACAGGCGTCCGGAATCAGGGAGATTGTGCTTTATCGCGTTCTCCACCAGGTTGGCCACGCACCGCTCGAGCAGCACCGGATCCCCGACGGTCTCGGCGCCCCGAAGGTCGGGGATCACCGTGACCCCGGCCTTGTCGGCCCGCGCGGCGAGCTGGTCGACGACGGTCTCGGCCACGTCCTTCATGTCCACCGGCTTGCGCACGCTCAGCTCGCGCTCGCTGCGGGCGAGCAGCAACAGGCCCTCGATCAGGCGCTCGTTGCGGGCGTTCACCTCCAGGAGCGTGCGGCCCAGCGCCTTCAGGTCACCCGACGCCTCCGGATCGCCCAGGGCGATCTCCAGGACCGTCCGGTTGATCGTCAGGGGGGTGCGCAGCTCGTGCGAGGCGTTGGCCACGAATCTTCGTTGTGTGTCGAAGGCCACATTCAGCCTGGTGAGCATCGCGTCGAAGGTGTCGGCCAGCTCCTTCAGCTCGTCGTCGGGACCCTTGAGGTCGATCCGCTCGTGGGCGAGCGTGGAGCCCGACAGCTTGCGTGCCGTGGCGGTCATCTGCTGGATGGGCTTGAGCGCCCGGTCGGCGACGATGTAGCCGATGATGACGGCGAGGATGCCGACCCCCAGCAGGGCGAGCAGCGAGCGGGCCAGCAGCTCCCGCTGCGCCCCGGTGATCGCGACGTGCTGCTGCCAGTACCACTGCCGCTTGATCTCTGTCGCCAACTGCGGCCCCACAAGCCCGTCCAGGTCGGACGGGAAGGGCGGCCACGCCCCGTAGAGCGCCCAGCCCACCAGGAGGTAGATCACGGCCAGCAGCAGGGCGCCGGCCGTGAAGAACAGCACGGCGTAGGTGATGGTGAGCCGCCACCGGATGCTGATCCGGTCGATGATCGACCTCAGCCGCTCCAGCGGGGTCCTCTCCATCGGGGCGGCGCCCGCCGGGGGCGGCCCGTCCCAGGCCGGCGGGCCGGTCGGCGGCGGGGGCTGCTCGTCCTGCCTCCGCTCTCCGGCGGGCCCGGACTCCAGCCGCTCGTTCTTCCAGGCGCCCCGCTCGGAGTGAGGGCTGATCATCGGATGGGTCGGCACCGTGTCGCGGTTCTCTCCCACCGGGACGAACGTCGGGCGTTCCTCTCCCCCACCTGCCGGAGCGTTCACAGCTTGTACCCGACCCCTGGCACCGTCTCGATCACCTGGGGCTCGCCCAGTTTCTTCCTCAGCGTCATCATGGTGACGCGCACGACGTTGGTGAACGGGTCGATGTTCTCGTCCCACGCCTTGTCCA
The DNA here is from genome assembly GCF_042899335.1 of Streptosporangium sp. NPDC000095. Lineage (NCBI taxonomy): Bacteria > Bacillati > Actinomycetota > Actinomycetes > Streptosporangiales > Streptosporangiaceae > Streptosporangium > Streptosporangium sp. NPDC000095. Next base: position 143,530 of record NZ_JBIAZS010000007.1, on the reverse strand, counting down.
GCAGGTCCTCCTGGCTGACGACCGCGCCCTCGGCGCGCATCAGCTCCTCCAGGACCGCGAACTCCTTCTTGGTGAGCGCGACCTCCGCGCCGTCCCTGGTCACCAGCCGCTTGCCCGGATCCAGACGCACCCCGGAGCGCTCGAGCACCGGCGGCAGCGCCGGGGCGGAACGACGGCCGAGCGCCCGCACCCGCGCCACCAGCTCGACGAACACGAAGGGCTTGGCCAGATAGTCGTCGGCCCCCAGCCCCAGCCCCTCCACCTTGTCGTCGACGTCGCCGGAGGCGGTCAGCATGAGGATCCTGGAGGCGGTGCGCGAGGCCACCAGGCGACGGCAGACCTCGTCGCCGTGGACCTTGGGCAGATCCCTGTCCAGGACGATCACGTCGTAGTCGATGTAACCCGTCCGCTCCAGCGCCCCCGCACCGTCGTAGGCCACGTCCACGGCCATCGCCTCGCGCCGGAGCCCGGTCGCGATCGCGTCGGCGAGCACCCGCTCATCCTCGACCACAAGCACTCGCATGGCCTATGGCACCTCCCGTCACATTCCCAGAGCAGCCGCTGGGACGGCCTCCCCATTCTCCCCTCACCACCCGTAAGCACACGGTAAGCCCTTCACAGGAGGGGGCACTCCATGTGATGTCGGAAACACGCAGGTTTAGCGCCTGGTTCACCCTGGGTACAGCCGGTTCCAGTCTCCATAACGGTATCCTCCGTTCCCCATGAGCCCGTGAGAAAGAAGGTGAAGATGGGCGAGTTCACCGCCACAATCGAACACCGCCTCGACCAGGCATACAAGAACTTGCAGGAGGCCAGGTCCTCCGGCGACGACTACCTCGCCGACACCTTCACCGCCGAGATCGAGGATCTCCGCCGTCTGGCCACAGATAACGGCGTCCCCGTCCAGCGCTGATGGGAAGGAGCCCTCCGGCCTACCGCCGGAGGGCTCTTTCACGTCCTCACCCGGCCCACCTCATCCGAGGGGACCGGCCCTCGTGAAGGTCAGGCGTCGCGTTCCGGGTCGAGCGGGAGCAGCAGGTCGTGCAGCTCCTCGAACAGGCCGGGGGCCGCGCACAGCAGAAGACCGGGATTGGCCGGCCTGCCCTCAAGCCCGCCGACCCTCGCCCCGGCCTCCGCGGCGATGAGGCCGCCGGCCCCGTAGTCCCAGTACTGAGGACCGCGCTCGTAGTAGCCGTCCACCCGCCCCGCCGCCACCGAACACAGGTCGGAGGCCGCCGAGCCGCCCCTGCGGATGTCGCGCACGCGCGGCAGCACGTGGCGGAGCACCTCGGCCTGCACCTCGCGCCGCCCGCTCTCGTAGCCGAACCCGGTGGCGATCAGCGCCCGATCCAGCGGCACCCCGGTGTTGCAGCTCAGCCGCTCTCCGGCCAGCCAGGCTCCCCCGCCCTTGACGGCGGTGAACACCTCGCCGCGGGGCACGACGTTCACCGCTCCCGCGATCACCTCGCCGTCCGCCTCGACCGCGATGCTGACCGCCCACTCGGGCACCCCGTACAGGAAGTTGACCGTCCCGTCGATCGGGTCGACGATCCAGCGGATCCTGCCCTCGCCGGTCGCGCCGCCCTCCTCGCCGAGGATCGCGTCGTCGGGCCTGACGGCCTTGATCCTGTCGCGGATGAGCTCCTCCGAGGCCCGGTCGAGGGCGGTCACCACGTCGGTGGGGCTGGACTTGGTGACCAGCACCTCGGGCCGGGCCGGCCGCTTGGCCAGCAGCATCTCACCGGCCTCTCTGGCGATCTCCTCCGTCAGCCGCCCGAAGGTCACGGCGCTGTCCACGATCCCCTCACCACTCTCGCTCATTCGGGCGGGTCCTCCTTGACGGGACCCGCCCTCCCACATGCCCGGCCGGACGTACGGCAGTCCTCGCCGCCCCGCCGAAATCTGGGTCCATCCTCGTCGTTTTCGGCACGGTGGGCGGTGATCGCCCGCCGTGCCGGGGTCACGACGGGTTCGCGACGAGCTCAGACGGGCTCACGACAGCGACTCCGGGCGCTTCCACTCGCGCCCGAGGACATGCTGATCGAGAAAGGCCAGAACCGTTTCATACCAGACGACCGCATTGCCCGGTTTGAGCACCCAGTGGTTCTCGTCGGGGAAGTACAGGAACTTCGACTCCACCTCCGAGCGCTGCAGGTCCCACCACAGGCGAAGCGCCTCCCCGATGGGGACCCGGTAGTCCTTGTCGCCGTGGATGACCAGCATCGGGGTGGAGATGTTCTCCAGTGACCGGTGCGGGGAGAGCTTCGCGTACAGGCCGGTGCCCGGGGAGCCGAACTCCCGCTGCCAGTACATGGACGCGTCGGTGGTCCCCGCGAACTGGTCGAGGTTCCACAGCGAGGCGTGGGTGACGATCGCCCTGAACCTGCCGGTGTGCCCGGCGACCCAGTTGGCCATGTAGCCGCCGAACGAGCCGCCCATCGCCGCGGTCCTGGTGGGATCGAGCTCGGGGAGTTCCAGGGCGGCGTCGGTGATCGCCATCAGGTCGGCGTGGGTGCGCGGCCCCCAGTCGGCCCAGCCGCGCCGGATCATGTCCGGCCCGTAGCCGGTGGACAGGCACGGATCGGGCAGCAGCACGGCGTACCCGTGCTGGGCCATGATCCACGGGTTCCAGCGCCAGGACCAGTCGTTCCAGCTGCCCAGCGGGCCACCGTGGATCCACAGCAGGAGCGGTGCGGGGTTCTTCGCGGAGGCCTCCTCGGGCACCACCAGCCAGGCCCTGATCTCCGCGCCGTCGTCGGCGGTCGCGGTGACCTCGGTGAGCGTGCCCGGCAGCTCCAGGTCGGGGACGGGAGAGGTCAGCTTCTCCACGGTCCCGTCCCGCGCCACCCTGACCGGGGCCGCGGGCGCGTCCACGGCCCCGCGCAGCGCGTAGACGGCGCCGTCGGGCGCGACGTTGAGCGAGCTGTAGGCGGCGTTGTCGAGGGTGAGCCGCTCCGGCGCGCTCCCGTCGGCCGGGACGCGGAAGATCGGACGGCGGCCGTGGTCGTCGGCGACCACGAACAGCGAGCGGGAGTCGGGCGCCCAGACCATGTCGGACGGCCAGAGCCCGCCGCCCGCAGAGTGGCCCTCCCCGGTGGCCAGGTCGACGATCCACAGGGTGCTCTCGGGGATCCGCTCGGTGTCGGCGTGGTTGTTCCGTACGCACGCGACCAGACGCCCGTCCGGAGAGATCCTCACCGGCCCGTCGAAGTCGTGGTCGTCGGCGGCGGCCAGGACCCGCCGGGCGCCGCCGTCGGCGGTGTCGATGGCGACCAGTTCGAAGCGGAGCTCGCCCTGCGGCATCGACACGCCCCAGGTCGTCACGACCGTGGAGCCGTCCGGCGCCACGTCGCAGGCGCTGTGGCTCGACAGTGCCTTGCCCGGCTGCGGGGTGAGGTCCCTCACCTCGGTCAGCCGCTCGCCGTCGCCCAGGGTGCCGGCGAACAGCCGAGGCTCTCCGGGGCCGAGGTCGTGATCCCAGTAGCGCACCGGGTAGCTCTCGTGCAGGATCGCGCTGATTCCCGCGTCCTTACGTGTCTTGCGCCGCTCGGCCTCGCCCGCCTCGTCACCGGGGAGCACGTCGGAGCAGAAGACCACGGTCCCGCCGCCGATCGCGAACCCGGCGACGCCTCCTGGCCTGGAGGCGATCTGGCGGGCCTCTCCTCCCGTCGCGGGCAGCAGCCAGAGGGCGGGAACCTCCTCGTCCGCCTCCTTCACGGTCGGGTCGGGACGGCGCGAGGCGAAGAGCAGGTCGCCCTCCGGCGTGAACTCGGCCCCGGTCTCGCCCTTGACGGATCTGGTCAGCCGGTACGGCCGGCGGCCGTCGAGAGGGATCTCCCACAGGGAGGTCCCGTAGGATCTTCCGTCGGGATTAAGCGCCTGCACCACGCTGACCAGGCGTACTCCATCGGGGGATAGCCGCAGGGATGTCACCCGCGGCACGCCGACATAATCGCGGATGTCGTTAAATGGGGTCACGGTTTCGAACTTACCTCGGCGATCGTCTCCGAACACGCCTCCGAACACGCATCCACAAACCTTGTTGATAACGAAGTCCTCAAGGTGACCATGCAAGAGGACACCCCGGCATGCGGTTTGATAAATGCCATGGGGAATTACGACGCGCTTCTCGTCGTCTCGTTCGGGGGGCCGGAGAAACCAGATGACGTCATGCCGTTCCTGGAGAACGTGGTCAGGGGCCGGGGGATCCCGCGCGAGCGGCTGCTGGAGGTCGAGGCGCACTACCAGCGCTTCGGCGGCGCCAGCCCGATCAACCAGCAGTGCCGTGACCTGATCGCGGCCGTGGAGCCGACGATCGACCTCCCGGTCTACTGGGGCAACCGCAACTGGCATCCCTACCTGGAGGACACGCTTCGCCAGATGGCCTCGGACGGGGTGCGCAGGGCCGCGGCCTTCGTCACCGCCGCCTACAGCTCGTACTCGGCCTGCCGTCAGTACATCGACGACATCGCGCTCGCCAGGGCCGCGGTCGAGGGTGCCCCGGAGGTCGTCAAACTCCGGCACTACTTCGACCATCCCGGGTTCGTCGCGGCGATGGCCGACCACACCCGTGAGGCCCTGGACCGGCTGCCCGCCGAGCTCAGGGATCGCGCGCGGCTGGTCTTCACCGCCCACAGCATCCCGACCTCGATGGCCGCGACGGCCGGTCCCGGCGGCGGCGCGTACGAGGCGCAGCTGCGCCGGGCCGCGGAGCTGGTCACCGCCGAGGTGGGCGGCGGCAGGCAGTGGGACCTGGTCTGGCAGAGCCGGAGCGGCGCCCCGCACATCCCGTGGCTGGAACCCGACGTCTGCGACCATCTGCTCGCGGTCGACGCCCCCGCGGTCGTGCTGGTGCCGATCGGCTTCGTCTCCGACCACATGGAGGTCGTCTACGACCTCGACGTCGAGGCCGCCGAGACCGCGAAAAAGATCGGCCTGCCGCTGGTCAGGGCCACCACGGCCGGGACCCACCCGCGCTTCGTCTCGATGGTCGGAGAGCTGCTCGCCGAGCCGGAGCCCGTGGCGTGCGCGGCCACCTGCTGCCCGGCCCCGCCACGCCGCCGCGGGTAGCCACGAGGGCGCGGGCCGATCACGGAACGGCCGCCAAACCCCGAAGATCACCGGTGCGGGCGTCCACGGGACGGCCGGTGATCACGGGCGTGGACGTCCCCGGGGCCGCGGCCGGTCCCGGGTGCCTCGCCGGGGCCTCAGGGGTAGGCAGCGGCGTAGCCGCGGGAGATGCCCATGACCTTGGCGACGTACGACCAGGAGTGGTTGTAGAACCAGATGGCCTTCTCCAGCTTCTTGCCGCCCTTGCCCGCCCCGTTGGCGCACAGGTAGTTGGCCGCGCCGGGGACCGCGTCGTACGGGTTCCAGATGTCGGCGACGCCGTCGCCGTCTCCGTCCACGCCGTAGGCCTTCCAGGTGGCGGGCATGAACTGCATCGGTCCCAGCGCGCCCGCGGAGGAGGGGCCGTTGTTTCGCCCGTGTGAGCTCTCCACCTGGCCGATCGCGGCCAGGACCGTCCAGGAGAGCCCCGGGCAGACCTCGGCCGCCTTGCGGTAGAGCTCCAGGTAGCTACCTGGCCTGCCGACCGTGACCTGCCGCACCTTGCCGGTTCCCGCCGTCTTGGCGCCGGCGGTCTTCGCGGCGGGCTCGCGGACGCTCTTCCTGGCACCGCCGACGGCGACCACCTGGGAACCCGGGCTCAGCAGCCTGCCCACCCGTGTCCTGAGGACGGTGGAGGCCTTCTCGGGGCCGTGCACGAGCAGCGCCACGCCGGGCAGCAGCCCCAGCCTGCGGCCGGTCTCCTCCCCGACGATGCCGTCCACGCCGGGCAGGCCGAACGAGGCGGAGGCCGCGGCCCGCAGCCGGGGACCGCCGTCCACCTGGTACTCCGAGCCGAGGACCAGGCCGAGGCGGCGCGCCGCCGAGTTGTCGGCGACGAGCTCCCCCTTGGCGAGGGCGTCCCAGATCCTCTGCTGGTCGGCGATGTTTTTGGGTGCCCAGGTGCGGAAGCGGGCGGGGTCGACGGCGATGAGGTTGAGCCCGACCCCGGACACCTTGACCGCCCCGCCGTCGAAGGAGTCGATCTTCTGGACGTGCTTGAGCCGGGAGATGTCCTCCTTGGTCTGCTCGGTCAGCGTCGAGGGGGAGATGACCAGCAGCCGGGGCGGGGTGAGGGTGAGATCGGAGGCGCCCGTCGCGCCCGGCTCGGGGGCGGAGCCCTGTCCGCCTCCTGTCCCCTGGGAGACGGGGTCGCGCGGGGCCTGGCCGTCCCCCACGGGAACGGCCGGGGTCGTCGGGTCGGGTTCCGCCGGGACCACCTGGGCCGTCGGGTCGGGGTCCGCCGGGCTCACCGGGACCGCGGGAGGGCTCGCCACCGGCGCGATCGCCGCCAGGTCGCGAACGCGGGACTCCACCACGGCGCCTCCCGCGGAGGTGGCGGGAGCGGCGGGGCGACCGGCGTTGATCATCGCGAGGGCGACGCCGCCGAGGGCGAGGAGGGCGGTGATCGCGACCACTACTGGGACAAACAGCCGCAACCCGGGAAGACGTGACACCGCGCTCACGTTAGCTCCAACGGACCGCTCCGTGAGCCGTTGACGGAAAAAATCACTTGCCGACCGGCGGTTCCGTGCGAAATCGTCGGCATGTTCCACGCGTGAAGATCAGCAAGGGGATTATCGGTGGTCGGGCCGTACAGAGGGTTGTTCAGCATGCCCGGCGCCAAGGGGTTCGTCGTCGCCGGGTTCTTCGGGCGGATGCCCATGTCGATGCTCGGCATCGGCATCGTGCTGCTCATCAAAGAACTCACCGGCTCCTACGCGACGGCGGGCGCGGTCGCGGCCACCGTCAGCGTCTCCTTCGCCGTCGCGGCCCCGCTGTCGGGACGCCTGGTGGACAGGTTCGGCCAGGCCAGAATAGTCATCCCGTTCACGCTCGCGCACGGCGCCACGCTGACCGCGATGATGCTCTGCGCCGAGTACGGTGCTCCCCTCTGGACGCTCTTCGCCACCGGCGTCATGGTCGGCGCGACCGCGCTGTCACTCGGCTCGCTCGTGCGCGCCCGCTGGTCGCACCTGCTGGCCGGGTCGGGGAGGCTGCACACGGCGTTCTCCTTCGAGTCGGTCGCCGACGAGATCATCTTCGTCGCGGGCCCGGCGCTGGTCACCGCCCTGGCCACCATGATCAACCCGTATGCGGGCCTGGTCGTGGCTCTGACCTGCACGGTCGTGGGCACCATCGCCTTCGCCCTGCAGCGCGGCACGGAGCCGCCCGTTCGCCGCAGGGAGGCGCGCTCCGGCACCCCGATCACCATTCCCGGCGTGGCCCTGATGTCGTGCGCCTTCCTGGCGATGGGTGCGGTGTTCGGCTCGGTCGACCTGATCACGGTCGCGTTCGCCGAGGAGCGGGGTTCCCGGGCCGCGGCCGGACTGCTGCTCGCCTCGTTCGCCGGCGGGAGCCTCGTCTCCGGCCTCTGGTACGGCGCGCGGCAGTGGAGCATCCCGCTGAGCAGCAGGTTCGTTCGCTCGCTCGCGGCGTTCGCGGCCGGTATCACCCCGGTCATGCTCATCGGCGACATCAGGGTCATGGCGGGCGCGCTGTTCCTGGCCGGTCTGGCCATCTCCCCGACCGTCATCACCGGCTACAGCCTGACCGAGCAACTGGTCCCGGCCGCCCTGCTCACCGAGGGCATGGCGTGGATCTCGACGTCGGTCGGGTTCGGCGTGGCGATCGGCGCCTGGGCGGGGGGCAGGCTCACCGACACGTTCGGAGCCTCCAACGCCTACGGGTTCTCCTTCGCCTGCGCCCTGCTCGCCGTCGCGGTCGGCGTCGGCGGCTCCGCCTGGCTGCGAACCCCTGTCGCACAGCAGCAATCGTGAGTATCGTTCATATTCGCTGGAGAAGCACGCGAACACGAACCGGCGGCCCACCTGAGCGTGGGCGGGACTCCCCCGCGAACGGGGCGTCGGCGCCCCCGGCAGGCGGGATGCCGCCCGCCGGGCAGGAGTGAACATGGGCGAGACCTTCCGCAACTGGGCCCGCAACCAGGCCGCCACCCCCGCGGAGGTCCGGGCGCCCTCCTCCGCCGAGGAGGTCTCGCGGGCCGTGCGGGAGGCGGCCGCGGCGGGCCGCCGGGTGCGCATGACCGGCAGCGGCCACTCGTTCACCGCGGTGGCGCTCACCGACGGCCTCCTGCTGCGGCCCGGCGCGCTGACCGGGATCCGCGAGACCGGGGACGGCTGGGTGACGGCCGAGGCCGGGACGACGATCGGCGCACTCAACCGGGAGTTGCACCGGATGGGCCTCGCCCTGGCCAACATGGGCGACATCGACGCCCAGACCGTGGCCGGGGCGATCCAGACCGGCACCCACGGCACCGGCAGGGACGTCGGCGGACTCGCCGACCAGGTGCTGGCGCTGGAGATGGTGCTCGCCGACGGCGAGATCGTCACGGTTCGCGGCGACGGCGAGGGGAGGATCCGGGGGGTGGCCGAGCGGGACCTGTTCGACGCCGCCAGGGTGGGCCTGGGCGCGCTCGGCGTGGTGACCGCGGTGACCTTCCGGGTCGAGCCGGCCTTCCTGCTGCGCAGCGTGCGGGAGCCGATGGCGCTGACCTCGATCCTCGACTCCCTGGACACGCTCGTCACCGGCAACGAGCATCTCGACTTCTTCTGGCTGCCGCACACCGACACCTGCCTGACCAAGCGCAACAACCGCAGCCCCGGACCGGCCAGGCCGCCGAGCGCGCTGAAGTACTGGCTCGACAACCACCTCATGGAGAACACCCTGTTCGGCGCGGTGTGCGGCGTCGGCGGACGCTACCCGCGCGCCATCCCCCGGCTCAACGCGCTCTCGGCCGCGACGCTCTCGGCCTCGTCCTGCGTCGACGCCTCACACAAGATCTTCACGAGCGTGCGGGAGGTGCGCTTTCTGGAGATGGAGTACGCCGTCGCGCGCGAGCACCTCGGCCAGGCCCTCCACGAGGTTCGCGACCTGCTGGAACGGCGAGACTGGAAGATCAGCTTTCCCGTCGAGGTGCGGGTCACCCCGGCCTCGGACGCCTGGCTGTCCACCGCCTACGGCAGGGACTCGGCCTATATCGCCTGCCACGTCTACCGGCCGACGCCGAACCCCGCCTACTTCGAGGGCGTCGAGGAGATCATGATCGGGCTCGGCGGCCGCCCGCACTGGGGCAAGCTGCACACCCGTGACGCGTCCTACCTGGCCGGGGTCTATCCCCGATTCGGTGACTTCCTCGCGGTACGGGACGCCCTCGACCCGGGGCGCGTCTTTTCCAACGACCATCTCGACACCGTGCTGGGGTGACCTTCCCCGGACCTCTGGTGACCGTACGGCCGTCGGCCGGGCACCGTTCCCCCCAATCGGCCGCTTCTCTCCGGCTTTCGGTAAAGGATGTCGCAAAGGCTCGCTCGAAGAGTGACGCGTCCGCGTGTCCCGTCGTTCCCCCGAGGCGTACGAGGGGCAGATTCGCAGACGCCCGCGCCGCTCGACCCCGAGGGAGTCCGCCGGAGATGACCTTCTCCCGCCGTCCATGTCAGCCGCCGCCGCGTCCCGTCGTCACGGAGCGCGACGACCGGCTCCCGCACAACACCGCGATCGCGGCATATCCCACCCGAACCGGCGGACCGGCCTCACCGCCATCTCCCGGTTCTTGGTGGAAGTCCGCAGCGGTTCCCGGAGTTATCCGTGAGAATCCCCTGAGGGCCCGGAAGTCGCTGCTCCAGACCGGTGCCCTGTAATAGATGAATGGAGCAAATGTGACCGGCGTCACATCGCTGCGAGCCCCATCCAGGAAGGCGATGTTCGGACATGCCGGGTACGGTGCTGGCAGGCAACCGGCACACGCGAGAGACTCAAGGGTCCGGGGGAAGATTGAGCACGACGACGAAGGGACTCGCATGCAGGAGCTCCGACTCGTCGCGGTGAGTGAGGACGGGACCTATCTCGTGCTGGCGACAGCCGGCCGGGGTACCCGGTTCACGCTGCCCGTCGACGACCGGCTCCGTGCTGCCGTCCGCGGCAACTTCTCCCGTCTCGGCCAGTACGAGATCGAAGTGGAGAGTCCGTTGCGCCCCAAGGAGATCCAGGCCCGGATCCGTGCCGGCGAGACCGCGGAGGAGATCGCCAACACGGCGGGCATCCCGGTCGAGCGCGTGCGGTGGTTCGAGGGCCCCGTGCTCCAGGAACGTGAGTACATGGCACAGCAGGCGCAGCGCTGCGCCGTACGCCTGCCGGGCGACTCCGCTCCAGGTCCCACCCTCGGCGACCTGGTCGCCGAGCGGCTGACCCGCCGAGGCGTTCCCGCCGACGAGATCGAATGGGATTCGGCCAAGCGGGACGACAACATGTGGCGCATCAAGCTCGGATTCGTGTGGAACGGTCACACGCGCAACGCCGAGTGGCTCTTCGACCCGCGCCGGCGTCACATAACGCCCCACGACGACGAGGCGCTGCGGCTGTCCAGCGGCGAGGACGTCGAGCCGTTCGAGGACACCACGGTCACACCGTTCGTCCCGCGCGTGGCCAAGCTCGCTCCGGTGCCGTCGCTGGCGCCGGAGCCGCTGAACCAGCCTCCGGTGGCCTTCCCCTCGGTTCTGCGGCACGAGACCCCGGCCCAGCCCCGGCCCGCCTACGCGCAGGCCGACCCCGCAGTGTCTTCGGCGTCCCCGGCGTCCCCGACACCTCAGCCGCCTCAGGCATCCCCCTCGCCCGCGGCCCCTGCCCTGCCCTCTGCGCCCTCTGCGTCTCCGGCGTCCCCGGCCGCCTACCAGCAGCCGCCCATGCCCCCGCTCCCCGCCGGATACGAGGCTCCAAGGGTGACGGTGCCGCCGCTACGCGCCCCCGACCCCGCCGGATACCAGCAGGAAAGGGCGCCGGAGCCCGTGGCCCAGGACTCCGGTCCCGTCACGCGGGTCAAGCCTCCCGAGCCCGTGCTGCCCGAACCTCCCGCCGCGTACCCGGCTCCGTACGAGCCGGTCGCGCCGGCTTCGTACGAGCCGCTGTCCGCTCCGGAGCCCTCGGCACCCGCCGTCACCTCGCAGCCCTCCGTGACGGCGTCCGAGCCGTCCACGGCGACCACGCCGGAGCAGGCGACCGCCGCACGCGGATCCGCCGCCGCGCGGGGAGACCTCCTTCCCCAGGGGCCCGAGGAGGCGATCCCGGGGCAGGACGGTACGGCCGAGCCCGCCGCGATGAGGGCCGCCGAGACCGAGCGTGCTCCCGAGACGACGAAGGAGTCGCAGGTCACGCCGCCTCCCGAGGCGGCGAAGGCTCCGGAGGCCACGAAGGCCGAAGAGCCCGAGGAGGTCGCGAAGGCTCCGGAGGCCCCCGAGAGCACCGAGAGCGCGAACCCCTCGCCCTCCGCCGCGCCGGAACCGGCCGTGACCGCTCCGGCCGCCGCCCTGTCCGACCCCGCCGACCAGCGTTCCCCCGCGACCGGCAGGGCCACCGAGCAGGTCCCCTCGGAAGCGGAGAAGGAGACCCCCGCCTCCGAACCCGTTCCCGAGACCGGAACGGCCCAGGAGGGTTCGATAGCCGTACCCGCGGCGCGCGTCAGCGTGGACAAGCGGGCCAAGACCGCGCCTGGCAAGCAGGAGACACAGGGGGACACGGGGGCGATGCAGGAGACCAAGGCCGACAAGCCCGCCGCGGAGAAGCCCGCGGAGCCGCCGAAGCCCGCACCGGCTCCGGCCCGGCCCGCCAAGAAGTCCAGGGGGCGGCGCGCGTCCGTGCCCACCTGGGACGAGATCATGTTCGGCGCCCGCCGCCAGGACTGAACCGCACCGCACCGAGGCGGGGGTGACCGGGGTTCCCGGTCACCCCCGCCTCGTCGTCGCAGGCCCTGGACCCGAGGGGCCGTCCACCTCGGCGACGACCCGGGACGCCGGATGCGTGCGGCCGCCCCCACGACCTCGGCGACGGTCGTGGACACGAGGGGGTGAGAGGTCCCCGAGAGGCGGGCCTTCCGGGTTTCGGCGCCGCGAGACCCCGGCCCGCCGCAAGAACGAGAAGGCCTCGGAAAGGCCCCCTCAGGGCGAGAGCCGCCCGCCGGACGGGGAGGGCTCCGGGCTGCCGGAGGTCCCCGGAGTCGCGGGCGCGTGCGGGACGAGGAACGGGGCGAGCCAGGCGGGGGTGACCTCGGCGGCGAAGGCCGGTCCCTCCGCCTCGCCGACGTCGACGGCCGGGTAGCCACCGGTGCCCGCCCCCACGCCCGCGATCACGGTCAGCAGACCGGCGCGACGCTGGAACCAGGTCTGCCTCAGGGTCCAGCCGACCACGGCCCGCTGCTCCACCACCGCCTGGGAACGCCGCAGCGACCCCGACCGGACCGACAGACGGCTCCCGTCGTACGTGTGCCCGAGGGAGCGGTAGCGATCGAGACCGAGCGGGACGCCCAGCAGCGCGAGAAGCAGGGCCGGCACCGCGAGCGCCCACCAGAACCCGGACCACGTCCAGGCGGCCGTCACCGCACACGCGGCGATCACCAGCCACGGGAAGATCGCCCTGAACAGCCTGCGCCTGCGCGCCGCCGGCGGGTGTGGCCGCAGCCCCGAGGCGATCGGGCCGATCGCCTCGCCCACCACCTCGAGCACGGTGTCCCTCGGGGCGACGGGCATCAGCTGGCCCCTGGTCTCCGAGTCGCCGAGACCGGTCACGATCGCCCACGCGCGGCCCAGCCCCGCCCAGCGCTCGGCAGGCCCCTCGACGAACTCGAATCCCCGCACCCTGCGCCGCTCCAGAGAGACGTTCCTGTGCGTGACCAGACCGCGCCCGGCGATCAGGTATCCCTCGGCGGCGCGGAGGGTGAAGTTCCAGTTGAACACCGCGTACATGATCGCGGCGATCACCGGCATCGCCAGGAACAGCAGGATCAGGGCCGCGACGAGCAGGAGCGGATGCCCCCAGAGCCACTCCCCGAAGTCCAGCACGACCCGTCTGTCGACTCTGAGCTCGCTGCCCCACTGGAACGCCGCGCCCACGGCACCGGCCACCAGCGCGAAGGGGGTGAGCAGGTAGGCGCCGGAGAGAGGGCCGTACACGAGCCACTTCCTCGGCATCACGAAGAACACCCGCTCGGGGGTCGTGTCGCCCACCTCGTGGCGGGTGGAGGATCCGGCCGGCTCCTCCCGCACCCCGGCGGACACACCGGATGGATCGGGCGCACCTGCCGCGAGCTCATCGGAGCCGGCACCGGCCGCCGACGCCGCTCCACGCGCCTGGACGCGTCTCGCCGTCCGGGCACGGGCGTGCCAGAGCAGCACGGCCTTGAGTCGCTCCCCCTCCTCGACGGTGACCCCGTCGAGTTCGCCCTCCTGCTTCTCGTCGCCGCTCGCGCCGGTGTCGATCCTGAGAACGGCGATGCCGAGCAGACGGTGCAGCGGCGGGGCGCTGACGTCGACGCCACGGATCCGCTCCAGAGGGATCGTCCGCACCGACCTGCTGATCAGTGACCGGGTGAGCTCCAGCCGGTCACCGACGATCTGGTAGGTGAAGGTGAGCCAGCGCGCGGCCGCGAACACGACGGAGCCGACGACCGCCGTCCCGGCCCACCCGAAGGATCCCGGGGAGAAGCCGCCGAGGAACAGCAGACCGGCGAGCGGCAGGAGCAGCGAGGGCAGCATCCGGATCGGATCGGTCAGCAGGACCTTCGGGCTGAGCCTCAGAGGTCTCTCCGTCGGCGGGACTCCCGGTCCTGCTCCCGGTCCGGCCATGTCACCGCCCGGCCCACGCGGGAAACCCGGGCCGCCGCCGGCCCGGCCGTGCGGGACACCGGGCCCGGCGCCACCCTGGAGGTGTGGGCCACCCGGCCCGGCGCCACCCTGGAGGTGTGGGCCAACCGGCCCGCCACCGTCTCGGCCAGGTGGGACGCCTGCCGCGCCACCGTCCTTGCCATCGCCCATGTCACCGTCGGGCACATGTGGATGCTCCGGTCCCGCACCGGTTCGGACGGGCGGCGAATGCGGCGCGTCCGGCCCGCCTCCGTCGGGCGCGACCCACGCGCCCGCCTCTGGACCGTCCGGCCCGGTCCGCGGACCGGATCCGGCCGGTGGGCGCTCGCCGGGCGTACGCCCTGCCGGTGGACGATCGGGGGAATCGGGGGAGGAGTCGGTCACGTCGCGTCGTCCCTGAGCTCCTCGGCGCGCCGGGCGAGGCCCTCGGCCAGCTCGGCGGCGACCCCGTACTCAAGACCCTTGATCGTGGACGAGCCCGCGTGCGAGGCGGTGCGGATCTCGACCGTGGCCAGCCCCAGCATGCGCTCGAACCAGCCCTGTGCCTTGTCGACCGTCTGGATCCTGCTGACGGGGACGAACACCCACTCCCTGCTGAGCCACCCGGAACGGGCGTAGACGACGTCCCCGCTGAGCTCCCAGCGGTGCACGGCGTACCGCCAGAACGGCTCGACGAGCGTGCCGGGGATCAGCAGCAACACCATCAGCCACGGCAGCCACCCGATGTTCTCGAGCACCCAGCCGGGTAGCCAGGGCCACCGATCGTCGGCGATCCACCCGGCCAGGGTGAAGGAGCCCACGACCAGAAGCACGGACCAGAACAGCCCGTCCAGCAGCCACAGAACGATGGCCTTGCGGGAGACCGGGTTGGCGGGGGCGCGAAGGGGAACACCCAGGCGGCGCCCACCCGGCGGATCGCCCGCCTCGGCCCTCTCGCTTCCCCCGAGGGTCGCGCTGTGCTCATCGACTCGGTCGCTCACGCTGTCAGCCTAAACGCTCCTGTCCCGAAGGGCGTTCCGGTCGTGTCACGGAAGGGGCTCCCGCGGACACCGGGGCGAAGGCGGGGCGATTCACCGCCTTCGCCCCGGCCGGAGGTCGAAGAAGTGTCGGTGGCACAGGGCATGCTGGAGATCCGTGACTACGGAGAGGCGTGAACGATGACCTACGCGATCCAGGCCGAGGGCCTGGTGAAGCATTACGGGAAGACCCGCGCGCTCGACGGGGTGGATCTCGTCGTACCGCAGGGACGTCTGCTGGGCGTGCTGGGCCCCAACGGGGCCGGCAAGACCACCGCGGTGCGCGTCCTGGCGACGTTGCTGCGTCCCGACGCGGGCACCGCCAGCGTCGGAGGCTACGACGTGACGCGCCAGGCCCACCAGGTGCGCTCGCTGATCGGCCTGACGGGGCAGTACGCCGCCGTCGACGAGATGCTCACCGGCGTCGAGAACCTGATGATGATCGGCCGCCTGCTGGGCCAGACGCGTGCCGAGTCCCGGGCGCGCGCCGGCGAGTTGTTGAAGCGTTTCGACCTGTCGGACGCAGGAGGACGTGCCACCAAGACCTACTCCGGCGGCATGCGCCGCCGCCTTGACCTCGCCGCCAGCCTGGTCGGCCGTCCTCAGGTGCTCTTCCTCGACGAGCCCACCACCGGGCTCGACCCGCGCAGCCGCACCGATCTGTGGAACGTGGTGCGCGGCCTGATGGCCGACGGCGTGACCGTGTTGCTCACCACCCAGTATTTGGAGGAGGCCGACCAGCTCGCCGACGACATCGTCGTCTTCGACCACGGCAAGGTCATCGCCTCCGGCACCTCCGACGAGCTCAAGGCGACCACCGGCGCCCAGGTCCTGGAGGTGCGCCCCATGCTCACCGAGCACCTCCAGCTCGTCGGCACGATCATGGCCGACGTGCTCGGTGAGATGCCCGACCTCGGCGGGGGCAAGGCCACCGCCGCCGTTCACGACCCCGCCGTCGTCCCCGCGATCGTGCGCCTCCTCGACGACCGGGGCGTCACCGCCTCGGAGCTCGCGCTGCGCAAGTCCAGCCTGGACGAGGTGTTCCTGTCCCTCACCGGCCACCTGCCGGACGAGGACGGTGCCCCCGACGGCGAGGACAGCCCGCGCAAGGAAGAGGCCTTCGCATGACCACGCTGACGACGACCATCCCGCAGGTGGCCGCCAAGCGCGTCACGCCCCTGGCCACGCTGCAGCAGACCATGACGCTCGCCTGGCGCAGTCTGGTCCAGATCAAGCACAACCCGTGGGAGCTGCTGGACCTGAGCATCCAGCCCATCATGTTCCTGCTGCTGTTCACCTACGTCTTCGGCGGCGCCATCTCCGGGTCCACCGGCGACTACCTGCAGTTCGCCCTGCCCGGCCTGCTCGTGCAGAACGCCCTGTTCTACACCCTGTCCACCGCCATCGGCCTCAACACCGACATCACCAAGGGGGTCTTCGACCGGCTGCGCAGCCTGCCCATCGCCCGCACCGCGCCGCTGTCGGGGCGCATCATCGCCGACACCGTCAAGCAGATGTGGGCGTTCGCCCTGCTGATCGGTTTCGGCATGGTGCTGGGTTTCCGGGTGACCACCAGTGTCTTCGGCCTGCTGGGTGCCCTCGCCCTGCTGGTCGTGGTCGCCCTGGCCATGTCCTGGATGTCGGTGCTGATCGGCCTGAAGGCCTCCAGTCCCGAGAAGGTGCAGATGATCGCCTTCTCCACGATGATGCCGCTCACCTTCACTAGCAGCGCGCTGGTGCCCTCCGCCACCTTCCCGTCCTGGCTGAAGACCTGGTCGGACATCAATCCCGTCACGCACCTGGCGGACGCCATCCGCGGTCTTCTCATCGGTGGCGACATCGGCCAGGCCACCCTCTTCTCGCTGCTCTGGGCCGCGGGTTTCGCCCTGGTCTTCGCGCCTCTGGCGATCCGCGCGTTCCGCAGCCACGTCTAATCTGTCGGCAGGCCGGACTCGCGGGGGTGTTCGCGTCCGCCACATGGTGACGAACCGGAATCAGCAGAACCAGGGGTGTGGTCAGGTGCTCGTGGTCCATGGCGCGTGGGTGAACGGGCTCGTGGGTGTCTGGGCCGAGGACACCGCCCAGACCTCGACGTCCGTTTCCCGCGCCGCTCTTCGCCCGCATCCCTTCGCGGCGTCCACGGCCGCGTTGGCCGCGGCCCTGAGCGGAATCGGCGGAATTCCAGGTGATCATTACGGAGAGGCGCTAAATGCCACTCTGAGCAAGGTTTCGGACGCCCCCCTTCCCCGAGGTGCCGACGGGGCCCGCGGGGGCGGGACGGCGCCTCAGGGGGCCGTCCCGGGCATCTCGGGCATCCCCGCCGTCGCGGGCGTCCCCGCCGCCGCACACCTCCCAGGCGTCACGGGCACCGGGACCGTCACGGTCCTGACCAACACCACGGCCGTCGAAGGGGAACTCGTCGTCCTGCTTCCCGGTTCGGCCTCGGGCCCTCTGCCCTCTCCCGAGTCCGGCCTCGCGAGCCGGGCGCGGAGACCCAGGATCTCTGCCTGGCGGGTGCCCGCCCTGCTCTTCCATCCGGCCGATGCGCTCCGTCTGCTCGGCTCGCTGCCGGATCCGGGCCCCACCCCTTCCGATCTCGTCTCCGGGAGCGGACGCGGCGCGGAGGACCCCACGTGGGAGCCCGTGTGGGAGCCCGCCCTCTCCCTGCGCTACCTCGCCGTGGTCGCCGAGCACGCTCGCGGCCTGGTCAGGCGCGGCCGGATTCTGCCTCAGCTCGCCTTCGAGGGGGACGTCCACGCGGCCCGCTGGCGCCCGGTGCTGACCGGCGCCGACCTGGCCGCGCTGCCCGGCCTCGCCGACGCGATGCCACCGGTGTGCAGGGCCGTGGCCCACGAGAGACCTCCGAGGGAGGTGCTGGCCGAGGCACTGGACGCCCTGGTCGACGGCGCGGCGCGGCTGTCGCTGCCCGGCCGGCTCATCCTCGGCAACCGTCCCGGCCCCAAGACCGCCCTGGCCGATCGCTGGCTGTACGCACTGACCGCCGAGGACGCCTCACTCCCCGGTGCGAGGCCGGACGAGGTGGCGGCGCTCGGCAAGGCCCTGACCGGCTGGTTCGACGCGGCACACGAGCTGGGCGGGCCGGTCAGGGTCTGTTTCCGGCTGATCGAGCCCGCCGGCGACGGCGACTCCTGGAGGGTCGAGTTCGGCCTCGCACCGGCGGGCGACCCGGACGCCTACCTGCCGGTCGAGCGAATCCGCGCCGGCGAGCGGGCGCCGTGGCTGCCCGAGCGGCCCGAGGAGCTGATCCGCGCCGATCTCGGCCGGGCCGTGCGTCTCCATCCCGACCTCCACATCGCGCTGCGCGCACCCGAGCCGGTCACCCTCACGGTCGAGACGGCGTGGGCGTTCTCGTTCCTCCGCAACGGCGCGCCCATGCTCAGGGCCGCGGGATACGGCGTACGGCTGCCCTCCTGGGCAGGGCGCCAAGGGCTGGGCCTGAAGCTGACCACCCGCGCGCTCACCGGCGGCGAGGGCGAGGGGGCCGGGCTCGGCGGGCGGGTGAGCGTCCGACTGGACGTCGCCGTCGGCGACCATACGATCGGCGCGGAGGAGCTGGCCGAGCTGGCCGGGCTCCGCATCCCCCTGGTGCGGGTCGAGGACCGCTGGGTGGAGCTGGACGACCAGCAGGTCAAGGCGGCTCTGAAGGTGATCGAGGAGCGTGGCGGCGGCGAGAGGACCGTCGGCGAGGTGATCCGCGAGGTCGTGGAGGGCGGCGACGAGAGGCTGCCGCTGATCGCGGTCGACGCCGACGGCCTTCTGGGCGATCTTCTCTCCGGCGAGGCCGACCGCCGCCTCACCCCGGTGCCCACGCCACGGGCGCTGCGCGGGTCTCTCCGCCCCTACCAGGAGCGCGGCCTGTCCTGGCTGAGCTTCCTCTCCGGGCTCGGCCTGGGGGGAATCCTCGCCGACGACATGGGGCTCGGCAAGACCGTCTCCACCCTCTCGCTCCTGCTCTCCGAGCGCGAGAGCGGTACGCCCGCCCCGACGCTGCTGATCTGCCCGATGTCGCTGCTCGGCAACTGGCAGAAGGAGGCGTCCAGATTCGCCCCCTCGCTGCGTGTCCACGTCCACCACGGCGGCGCGCGCAGGCGCGACGAGGAGCTCGCCGCCGCCGTGCGGGAGGCCGACCTGGTCGTCACCACGTACGGCACCGCGCTGCGGGACCTGGGGGCGCTCGCGGGCCTGGGCTGGGAGCGGGTGGTCTGCGACGAGGCGCAGGCGATCAAGAACAGCTCGGCGCGGCAGTCCAGGGCGGTGCGCTCCATCCCGGCCCGCACCCGGCTCGCGCTGACCGGCACGCCGGTGGAGAACCATCTGGCGGAGCTCTGGTCGATCATGGAATTCTGCAACCCGGGCCTGCTCGGCCCGGCCAGGCGCTTCAGGACCCGTTACCAGGAGCCGATCGAGACGCGGCGTGACCCCGACGCCACCGCGGCGCTGAAGCGGGCCACAGGCCCGTTCGTGCTGCGGCGTCTCAAGACCGACCGGTCGATCATCTCCGACCTGCCGGACAAGCAGGAGATGAAGGTCTGGTGCACGCTCACCCCCGAGCAGGCCGAGCTGTACAGGGCGGTGACCGGCGAGATGCTGGACAGGATCGACGCCTCCAGGGGCATCGAGCGGCGGGGCAACGTGCTCGCGACCATGACGAAGCTCAAACAGGTCTGCAACCATCCCGCCCAGTTGCTCAAGGACGGTTCACGGCTGGCGGGCCGGTCGGGCAAGCTCGCCCGGCTGGAGGAGCTCGCCGAGGAGATCGTCCAGGAGGGCGACAAGGCCCTGGTCTTCACCCAGTACGCCGCGTTCGGCGCCATGCTGCAGCCCTATCTCGCCGCCCACCTGGACCGGCCGGTGCTGTGGCTGCACGGCGCACTGCCCAAGAACAGGCGCGAGGCGCTCGTCGAGCGCTTCCAGAACGACGACGAGCCGATGCTGTTCCTGCTATCGCTCAAGGCCGCCGGCACCGGCCTGAACCTCACCGCCGCCACCCACGTCGTCCACGTCGACCGCTGGTGGAACCCCGCCGTCGAAGACCAGGCCACCGACCGGGCCTTCCGGATCGGCCAGACCAGAAACGTCCAGGTCAGAAAGTTCATCTGCCTCGGCACCCTGGAAGAACGGATCGACGAGATGATCGAACGCAAGAAGGCCCTCGCCCAGAGCGTGGTCGGCGCCGGCGAGGACTGGATCACCGACCTGTCCACCGACCAGCTGCGCGAGTTGTTCCTGCTCGGTCCCGGGGCGGTGAGCTGACGTGAACGACTCCGGATCCGGCGACAGGCCGTTCGGCGAGCGGACCTTCGAGGAGCGGATCGGGGACTTCTACTCCCCCGCCGTCTCCCTGCACCGCCTGCGCCCCCGGCCCGACAGCACCGGAGCCCCCGCCGACCTGCTGCTGCGGGCACTTGAACCACCCGCGGTCAAGGTGCGGCACATCCCGTTGGTCGACCTGCTCAGGAAGCCCTACCGAGAGCTGGGCGGCGACTGAGGCCCTCAGGGCTCACCTCGGATCAGCGATGGGCCACCGGTGGGACGCCGACGAGTCACCGTGGCCCTCGAGCGGTCCGATGAAACTCGTTTTGGAAGTCACTCCAACCCCTTCCATCCCTCGATTTACCCTGATTTCCGGCTTTTTTCCCGCCGCCGAACCTCGCGATCCGGTCTGCGCATCTTCCAGACACGCGTAGCATCATCGGGCATGGGGCAGCCGAAAACGTCTACGCGCCGCCCGTGGCACACCCCGAGAGTGGCGGTGGCCACGGCGCTCGTCGTCATGTCCTCGGGCTGCGGCATGGCCTCCGCCGAACGGTTGCAACTGGAGCCGATCAGCGTCTCCAGTCCTCAGGTCAGAGACGGTGGCCCCCTGCCGTCCGACTACTCGTGCAAGGGTTCGGTCGGCAACCCGCCACTGCGCTGGTCGCGTGTGCCGGAGGGCACGAAGTCCGTCGCGATCGTGGTGGACAGCAACTCCCGGACGGGTGGCGAGGTGAACTGGGTCGTTTTCGACATCGATCCGCGCACCAACGAGTTACCAGAGGGTAGCGTTCCGGTGGGCGCCGTCGAAGGGAGCACGACGAACGGCAAGGTGGGCTATAGCCCTCCGTGCGACGCCCAGGAGAACTATCGTTTCACTGTCTACGCGCTCACCAGCAAGGTCGAGCTTCGTAAGGGAGCCCTCCTCGAGGAGACCTTGAAGAGCATCGCGGACAAGACGATCGCCTGGGGACGGCTCACCGCGGCGCACATCGAGTGACCGGCCAAACACCGGAGGTAGTAATGGTTACCAATTCTTCACTTAGGGTGTGACAACGCTCATAGTGGTCCGACACAATCAGATCCAATGTCCAAGCGCAGGTGATGCATGGGGGAAGGTCGCGTCGATGGCCGCGCGACCTCACCGGCGCCGCTGTAAGGCCATGGCCTTGAGGGTGGTGCAATGATCGCGGTCGTAGTAAGCCTGGTCGCCGTCGTGCTCCTCGTGCTCGTCGTCGTGGCACTGGGAATGCGGTCGATGAACCGCAGAGAGAGCGCCCTTCCCCCGGAGCGTCTGCGGGAGATGGCGGAGAAGGAGGCGCTGACCCAGACCATGTCCAGCGACGACTTCGCCACCAGAGAACCGAAGATGAACCACTTCACCCCCGACCTGACCCCGTTCGACGAGCCGAAGCCGCCGCGCCAGCCGCGGCCGCCGAGCTCTCGGGGCAAGCGAGGGATGAACGAGTTCGGCCAGGTGGACGACTACGACGACGACTACTGGACACGGCTCCAGGCCGACGAGGGTGGTTTCGGAGGATCCCTGGCGGCCCGGATGGGCGCGAGCCGTCCCGTCGAGCAGGAAGGCCAGAAGGTCGATGCCGACGCGGTGACCGTGCAGGCTCCGCTGCCGACCAGGCCCCAGCCGTCCCGCAACACCCCGCAGCGGCCCCCGGCCGCACCGGCCAGGCCCACCCCCGAGCCGGCCATCGCCTCCTCCTCCCTGCCCTCGGGTCTCTCCGACCTGGTCGCCCCGGTCCAGCCGAACCCGGCTCCGACGGCCGCCTCGCTCGCCGAGCAGAAGACCGTGACCTTCGCGGCTCCCACCCCCGGCGCCTTCGGCGAGTCCCGCTCCTCCCGGTCCGGTTCCCGTCGCGGCGGCAGCAGGGCGGCCTCCCAGCCGGCGGCCCAGTCCACCCCGGGCGGCGGCTCGCCCCGGCCCACCTCGGGCGGCGGCACATCCCGGTCCACCCCGGCCGGTGGCCCGTCCCGGCCCGACCCGCTGAACGACCCTCTCGGCGGCCCCTACTCCCGCCGTGGCGCGGGTTCCACGGCGAACGCGGCCTCCCGGCCCGGCGGCGCCGGTTCCCCGGCTTCCCCGGCAAACGGCACCCCCGGCGCCCGCTCCGGTCCCGCCGGTGGCCGTCCAGCCGGTGGCGGCGTCCCGACGCCTCCCCCGATGCCCCCGATGGGCCCCACGACCAGCGGCGGCTTCCCCGCCGCGACCGACCCGCTCGCCGCCTCCTACCGCAACCCGCCGCAGCCGCCCAAGCCCGTCGACAACGTGACGGACAACGCGTGGGCGCAGGCCACCAACCCCTCGTCGGGGGGCTGGCCGGCGGCCAACACCGCCGACATCCTCGACGACCCCGCCCCGTCCTACTCCTCGTACCAGACACCGGTGTACGGCGCTCCGCCCGCGGGCTCGTACGAGGTCAGCTCGGGCTGGGCCACCTTCGAGGACGACGCGGTCACCGGCCCGAGCCCGGCGGTCTCCACCTCCACCGGTCCTTCCAAGACCTTCTCCCCCACCCCTGAGCGTCCGGCCGACCCGCGGGGCGGGGCGGCGGGCGGATACGGCTACGAGCCCCGGCCCGCCACCCCGGCCAGCCCGGCCGCGTGGCCCGAGCCCGGCACCCCCAACGGGAGCGACGCGACGAGCTGGCCGAGCTACGGCGAGCTCTACGGCACGGCACCGGCCCCCGAGGCCGCGGCCTCGGGGGCCACCGGCACCGACGCACGAGGCCGGGCGAACTCGCGCGGCAACCACCACCGGGTCCAGGAGCCCGACTTCCCCGACTATTACCGCTGATTCTTTCCGTCCTCCGTAAAGGCCTCGGGTAAACACCCAGGTGTCGCGGGGCAGCACCGTAAGGTCTGCCCCATGGAGACGGACACGAAGAGCGACGGTGTTCTGACAAAGAGTGGCCTTGGCGCCGTACTGAGGCATGATCTGCCCGCCTCCCTGGTGGTCTTCCTGGTGGCCCTGCCCCTCTCACTGGGCATCGCGGTCGCCTCGGGAGCGCCACTGGCGGCGGGCCTCGTCGCCGGCGTGGTGGGCGGCGTGGTGGCGGGTTTCCTGGGCGGTTCCGTCGTGCAGGTGAGCGGGCCCGCGGCAGGGCTCTCCCTGGTGGTCGCCGATCTTGTGGTGACGTACGGCTGGCGGGCCACCTGCATGATCACTTTACTCGCGGGCGTTCTGCAACTACTGCTGGGTCTCTGCCGGGTCGCCCGTTCCGCGCTCGCGGTCTCCCCCGCCGTGGTCCACGGCATGCTGGCGGGGGTGGGGGTGGTGATCGCCCTCGCCCAGTTGCACGTGGTGCTCGGCGGGAGCCCGCAGCGCTCCGCGATCGAGAACCTGATCGAGCTGCCCCAGCAGATCATCCACAACCACACGCACGCCGTCTTCGTCGGCCTGCTCACCATCGCGGTCCTGATCGCCTGGACGCGCCTGCCGCAGCAGTTGCGGACCATCCCCGCGCCGCTGGCGGCCCTGCTCGCCTCCTCGGTGACCGCCTGGGCGCTCGGCTGGGAGGTCACCAGGATCGATCTGTCGGCCGGCCTGGACGCCTGGGCCGGACCCGTCTGGCCCAAGGGCGACTGGCACGGGATCATCGGGGCGGTGCTGCTCGTGGCCCTGCTGGCCGGGGTGGAGTCACTGCTCTGCTCGGTGGCGGTCGACAAACTGCACGACGGCAGGCGCTCCGACCTCGACAGGGAGCTCACCGGCCAGGGCGTGGCCAACATGGTGACCGGCGCGCTGGGCGGACTGCCCGTGGCCGGGGTCATCGTCCGCAGCACCACCAACGTCCGTGCCGGTGCCCGAAGCCGCTGGTCCACGATCATGCACGGGTTCTGGATCCTGTTGTTCGCAGTCGGGCTGGGATGGATGATCGCGCTGATCCCGATGGAGGCGCTGGCCGCGCTGCTGGTCTTCATCGGTGTGCAGATGGTCAACATGGGGCATCTGCGCAACCTGCGCGGCCACAGCGAGGTTCCGGTGTACGTCGTCACGATGGCCGGGGTGGTGTTGCTCGGCCTCGCCGAGGGCGTGCTGGTCGGTTTCGGCCTCGCCGCACTGTTCGCGTTGCGCCGCCTCACCCGGGTGACCGTGCGGGCGACGGCCGAGCCGGACGGCCGCTGGCACGTGGTGATCGGCGGCTCCCTCACCTTCCTGGGGGTGCCCACGCTCACCTCGGAGTTGCGTGCCATCCCCGCGGGGACCGCGGTCGACCTCGATCTGAACATCGACTTCATGGACAACGCGGCCTTCGAGGCCATTCACAACTGGCGGAACGAGCACGAGCGCGGCGGCGGGACCGTGGACATCGACGAGATCCATGACGAGTGGTACGCCATGGCGGCCAGCGGGGCCAGGGTGTTCCCGGCCAAGACCCCGCCGCGCGCCCCCGACCGGTGGTGGTTGCCCTGGTCGCACCGGCGTAACGGGCAGGGGACGGGCCGCGGGCCGCAGGCCGCCGCCCGGCAGGCGCCCCGCGGCGACAGTCCCGCCGTGCCCAATCTGCTCGCCGGGGCGCGGGAGTTCCACCGGCGTACGGCACCGCTGGTCCGCCCTCTTCTGCACGACATGGCCCGCGGGCAGGAGCCCTCGCATCTCTTCATCACCTGCGCCGACTCCCGCATCGTGCCGAACCTGATCACCGCCAGCGGCCCCGGCGACCTGTTCACCGTCCGCAACATCGGCAACCTGGTGCCCCGGCTGGGGTCGGTACCGGCGGACGACTCGGTGGCGGCGACGATCGAGTACGCGACGAACGCGCTCAACGTCCGCACCATCACGGTCTGCGGGCACTCGGGCTGCGGGGCGATGGCCACGATGCTCAGCGGCGGCGAGAAGGCGGCGGATCTGCCCGCGCTCGGCCGCTGGCTGCGCCACGGCAACCACACGCTGGCGCGGTTCATCGCGGGTGAGAGCGCCGGTGAGGACGACGGACCGCTGGACCGTCTCTGCCGGGTCAACGTGATCCAGCAGTTGGAGAACCTGCGGACCTACCCGCAGGTGGACCGGCTGTTCCGCGCCGGGCACCTGGAACTGGTCGGCCTGTACTTCGACATCGGCACCGCCCGGGTGCACCTGCTGGAGCACCCCCCGATCGCGAGCCGTCTGCTCTGAGCGGACGGCTTGCGCCGGGGGTGAACGCCGGTAGCCGCGCACCTGCCGGGCGCCCAGGATGGGGCGCATGAGAATCCTGATCATCGGTGGCTCGGTCTTCCTCGGCCGGGCCATCACTCAAGAGGCGCTGCGGCGCGGGCACGAGGTCACGACGTTCAACCGGGGGCGCAGCGGGGTGGACCTGCCGGGCGTGGAGGCGGTGAGGGGCGACCGCGAGGTGCCGGAAGACCTGGACCGCCTGGTGGAGGGCCGGGAGTGGGACGCCGTCGTCGACGTCATGGGCAGGGTCCCGAGGGTGGTCGGTGAGTCGGTGCGCAGGCTCAACGGCCACGCGGGCGTCTACACGTACATCTCCAGCATCTCGGCGATCGCCGACTTCCCGGTGCGGGAGTGCGACGAGAGCTCGCCCCGATACGAGTGCGCCCCGGACGCCGGCCCGCAGGACGGCGACTACGGCACGCTCAAGGCGGGGTGCGAGCGGGCGGTGGAGGAGGGTTTCGAGGGCGAGGCGCTCATCGTCCAGCCGGGTCTCATCCTCGGCCCGTACGAGGACGTGGGCCGCCTGCCCTGGTGGCTGGACCGGATCTCCCGGGGCGGGCGGGTGCTCGCGCCCGGCGACCCGGACCGCGCGATGCAGCTCATCGACGTCCGTGACCTCGCCGCGTTCGTCCTCGACCGCACCGAGGCCGGCAAGGCCGACCGCTTCCTCGCCTCCGGGGTGCGGGGCAACATCACCTACGGCGGCTGGCTGGCCGAGTGCCGGGCGGCGACCGGCTCGGACGCCGAGTTCGTCTGGGTCGACGACCGGTTCCTGCTCGACCGCGAGGTGGCGCCGTGGAGCGAGTTCCCGGTTTGGGTGCCGGCCGGGGCCGACTTCGCCGCGGTCTGGCTGCCGTCGTCGGCGAAGGCCATCGCGGCCGGGTTGACCTGCCGCCCCGTCGCCGAGACCGTCCGCGACACCTGGGCGTGGCTCCGCGACGTCCCTCCCGCGGAGCGCTCGTTCCGCAACCACGGCATCGATCCCGAGAAGGAGGCCAGGATTCTCGCCGAATGGGCATAGGGATCCCCATGGAGATCCAGATCACTTTCGACGCCAACGACCCGCCGTCGCTCGCCGCCTTCTGGGCCGAGGCCCTCGGTTACCGTCTTCAGCCGCCCCCCGAGGGGTTCGGCAGCTGGGAGGCATGGGAGGAGGCCGAGGGCATCCCCGAGGAGCGGCGCTCCAACTGGTCGGCCATCGTGGACCCGGCCGAGGGACGGCCTCGCTTCTACTTCCAGCGCGTGCCCGAGGGGAAGACCGCCAAGAACCGCGTCCATCTGGACGTCAACGTGGGGGGCTCACCCGGCACGTCGCTGGAGGAGCGCCGCGAGCGCGTGAAGACGGAGGCGGGACGGCTCGTCGCTCTGGGCGCCGTCGAGGTCCGCACGGCGGAGGAGAACGGCGAATACTGGAGCGTCATGACCGATCCGGAGGGCAACGAGTTCTGCCTGCAATAAGCGTGCATTTCTACGCATACATCATGCTGGTGGACGCATAGATTCATGGCTGTCCGGCTCCGTCCCCCGAATGCCGGACGGCGGTCCACGTTTCCAGGGCCACAGGTGGAGGGCGGCCGATTCCGCCCTCCACCACCCCTTCACCCGTGCCGTGTCATGCGCGGCGGGTGTGCCTCATCGTCCAGTTGGTCTCCCAGGTCTTCTCTCCGTCCGCGGAGAACGCCTGCTCCCACAGGGCCGAGGTCGGCGTGATCTCCGACCAGGTGTATCGCATCCGGACGGGTGTGCCCTCGTAGGTTTCGTCGCCGGAGAACACGCCCTTCCCGTCAATGAACCGGCCGAAGACGGGATTGTGGAGGACGCCGGTCTCACTGTTGACCCAGTAAATCGCCCAAAGTTCGCGTTCGACGTCAAAGGTTCGTATCGACGCCCCTTTGAAGCCCTTCGTGGGGAAGGTGATCTCGTCGAAAACGCCCGCGCCGTCGAAAAAGCCGTGGCAGACGGCGACGCTGGGGAACTCCTCCCACTCGTCGTCCCCGCTCAGCGGCTTGAGGAGCCTGCGGTTGTCTATGTCCCAGGTGCCGTGCAGGAAGTCGAAATCACTGTTCATGCTGAGATGTTAAAGCCGTTTCACGACATTCCCAGCCGGTCGGGCAACAGAATTTCCCGCCCGCGTGGACGTTGCGTGGCTCCCCTATGCGAGGTACCGTCACGGCCCTCAGGCTTCGTTTTCTCATACGACATCTAACAAACGGACGCTTTTCACCTGACGGGGCATACGGCTCAGGCCGCCACATACGCATACGGCACGGAGGTCAACGATGACTGGGTGGCACGCGTTACGGGAGGAAATGGTCTCGCGAGTACGCGCCCGCGGGATCAGCCAGGCCGTGGCCGACGCGTTTCTGGCGGTGCCACGACACGTTTTCCTGCCCGAGCTTCCCGCTCAGGCCGTCTACCAGGACGACGCGATCGTGACCAAGCGCGACGCGGACGGCCTTCCGATCAGCTCCTCCTCCCAGCCGGCGATCATGGCTCTGATGCTGGACCAACTCGGGGTGGAGCCGGGACAGCGGGTGCTGGAGATCGGGACCGGGACGGGATACAACGCCGCCCTGCTCGCCCACCTGGTGGGGCCCGAGGGAGAGGTGGTGAGCGTCGACATCGACCCCGACCTGGTGGCGCTCGCCGGGGAGCACCTGTCGGCCGCGGGACACCCCGAGGTGAGACTCGTGTGCGGCGACGGATCCGAGGGGTTCGCACCGGGGGCGCCCTACGACCGGGTGATCGCCACCGTGGGCGTGTGGGACCTCGCCCCGGCCTGGCTGGAGCAGCTCGCGCCCGGCGGACGCCTCGTCGTTCCACTGGACCTGCGCGGGGTGCAGCGCTCGGTGGCGATGGAACGAGACAACGGACACTGGACGAGCCGCTCGGTGCTGCCCTGCGGGTTCATGCGAATGCGCGGCCCCTTCGCGGGCCCCGAGACGACCCTGGTATTGGACCGGGAGTCCGACCTCATGATCTCACTGCCCGAGGCGGGCGAGATCGGTGACGTGCTGGGGGCGCTCGACGGACCGGTGGTCGAGCTGTCCACCGAGATCAGCGTCAGCCTCCCCCAGCTCCTCGACGGGTTGAGCCTGTGGCTCGCGGTGCACGAGCCCCGCTGGTGCACGATCTCGGAGGCTCGGCCCGGGTGGCTGGCCTCGCCCCCGCTCGACACGACGGGGTTCAGGATGGCCGTCGGCATCGTCGAGGGCGACAATCTCTGTCTGCTGGAGCCGTCACCGGACGGAACCCTGATCGCGCGCGGTCACGGGCCCGACAGGGTGCGGCTGGCGCGTGAGATGGTCGCCCACATCCAGGCGTGGGACATGGCGGACCGGCCCATGACGACAGGGCTCCACATCGACGCCTACCGGGGCGCCCCTCCGCCCGGCGTACTGGTTCTGCGCAAGCGCCACACCACCCTGGCCCTGTCGTGGCAGGACTCCTGACCTTCGCCTCCCGCGGACCCCGGCCGACGGCCCACGACCGCGCGGAGACCTGACCACCGAGCCCTGGGCACCGATCCGGCGCCCAGGGCTCTCTCGCGTTCAAGCGGCCCGGAGGGCGGCACCGGGTCCCGGAATCTCCGGCGGAAAGAAAAAAATCACACCGTTTCCCATCGCCCCGGCCCGATGGGGAAAAAGCCCAGGCCAGCCCATGGGTCCTTATTCCGAGGAGTTTCGGAGAGAAGATTCCCACCGGTCGAGTGAGCCCGCGTTTCCGCAGGTCAGAGCAAATGTGAATGTATCTTTCACGTTTGCCTCGCCCCGATCGCATGGGTAAGGATGAGTCATCTTCCAGCCGGGCCCCCGACCAGGGGTTTCTTCGGCATGCCACCGACCGCCCACCCCGAGGAGGGGACGATGATCCATGCCCGAGGGCTGACCCGGCGATTCAAGGTCGGGAAAGGAGTCGTCGACGCCGTGCGCGGCCTCGACATCGATGTGGAGGAGGGCCAGTTGGTGGCCTTCCTCGGTCCGAACGGCGCGGGCAAGTCCACCAGCCTGCGCATGCTGACCTCCCTGCTCCCGCCGACGTCGGGAACCGCGATCGTCGCGGGCCGCGACGTCGTGTCGGATCCGGCGGGGGTCCGCGCCCGCATCGGGTACGTCGGCCAGAAGAACGGCTCGGGGGAGAACTTCCGGGTCCGCGACGAGCTGGTGACCCAGGCGCGCTGCTACGGCCTTCGCCGGTCCGAGGCGCACCGGCGGGCCGACGAGGTCCTCGGCCTGCTGGACCTGGAGTCCCTGGCCACCCGCAAACCCGGCACCCTCTCGGGCGGCCAGCGCCGCCGCCTCGACATCGCCCTGGGGCTCATCCACCGGCCCGGCCTGCTCTTCCTGGACGAGCCCTCGACCGGCCTCGACCCGCAGAGCCGCGCCCACATCTGGGAGCACATCCTGCGGCTGCGTGAGCTGCACGGCACGACCCTCTTCCTCACCACCCACTACCTGGAGGAGGCCGACACCATGGCCGAACGGGTGGTGATCATCGACCACGGCCGGATCATCGCCGACGGAACCGCCGATCGGCTGAAGGGCGATCTGGCCGGTGACCGCGTCACGGTCACCGTCCACGACGAGCCACAGGCGGCGAGGGCCGCCGAGGTCGCCGCGCGGATCGCGGGATCGGACGCGGTCACCGTCGCAGGCAGGACGGTGCGGCTGCGGGTCCCCCACGCGGGCGCGGCGCTGCCGGAGTATCTGCGCCACCTGGAGGCATCGGGGGTGAAGGTCGCCACCGCCGAGACCGCCCGGCCCACCCTGGACGACGTGTTCCTCGCGCTGACCGGCCGCAGCCTGCGCGAGAGCGACGAGAGCCCTCGCTCAGACTCGGCCGGCCCGCACGACGCCTGACCCATGGCACCGCGCCCCTCACACCGACCGGCCACGCCCAATGACCGTGACCCGCACATCCCTGCCCGCACAACCCCTCACACCGACCGGCCGCGCCCGACGACCACGACCCACGCGGCCCTCACCCCCACAGCCCTCTCCCCGCCGGCAAGAAAGGCCGCCCCGTGCGCGTACGATCCTTCCTCCGCGACACCGTGACCGTGTTCTCCCGCGAGTTCGCCCCCGTGCCGCGCGAACCCCTCGGCCTCCTGTTCACCATGGGCCAGCCGCTGCTCTTCCTGTTCCTGTTCGGCCCGCTGCTCGGGGGAACGCGGAGCTTCGAGGGCTCGCCGTGGCAGTGGTTCGTGCCAGGCATCCTGATCATGATGTGCCTGTCCGGGCCGATGATGGCCGGATACTCGCTGCTGGTGGAGCTGATCGGCGGC
Source organism: Streptosporangium sp. NPDC000095 (assembly GCF_042899335.1). Lineage (NCBI taxonomy): Bacteria > Bacillati > Actinomycetota > Actinomycetes > Streptosporangiales > Streptosporangiaceae > Streptosporangium > Streptosporangium sp. NPDC000095. The sequence goes on along the minus strand of NZ_JBIAZS010000007.1, from coordinate 113,026 downwards.
TCGATGGAGCGCATGCTGGTCACCCCGCTGAACCGCACGGCGATGCTCGTCGGCCGGACGATGAAGGAGTTCGTGATCCTGCTCGCCCAGGCCGTGCTGATCATCGTTCTCGCGGTGCCGCTGGGCTTCCGCCCGCACCTGCCGGGTGTGCTGACCGGGCTGGTGATACTGACCGTGTTCGGGATCGGCCTGGGCGCGCTCTCCTTCACCCTCGCGGTCGCCTCCGCTCCGAGCGGCAACCTGTTCTACGGGGTCACCCAGCTGGTGTTGTTTCCGCTGATTCTGCTCTCAGGCGTGCTGCTGCCGATGGACTTCGGCCCGGCGTGGCTCCAGGTCGCCGCCACGCTGAACCCGGTCACCCACATCGTCGACGCGGAGCGGGCGCTGTTCTCCGGCCGTTTCGCGGACGCCTCGGTGCTGTACGGAACGCTCTGGGCCTGCGCCGTCGCCGCGGTCGGTCTCGCTATGGGCACCAGGTCGATGCGCCGCGGCATCTGACCTCGGCGCCTTCGGGAGCGGGCACCGAGGCCGGGCCGGTTCCCTGCGCGCGGGTCGGGGGCGAGCCGGCCCGGCCCGCCCTCGACCCGCATGGAAAGCCGAAGAGCCCCGTCTTCGAGATGAAGGACGGGGCTCTTCGGGGTGCGCGACTACTGGGGGGTGGGGGTGTGCGAGGGCGTGGCGGTGGGCGTCGGAGTGGGGGCGGGGCGCTCCTTCGCCGGCTCCTTGGTGACCTTGCAGTCGTAGGCGGCGATGGCGTACCCGGGCAGCAGCTTGCACGTCGTCCAGACCGGACCGACCTTGTAGGCGTAGACGGCGGGAAGCCCGCCGTCCTCCCCCGCGGGACCCTGGGGTCCTTCAGGCCCGGTCTCACCGGGGGCGCCCTTCGGCCCGGCGGGTCCCTGCGGGCCGGTCTTCCCCTGGTAGCCGCGAGGTCCGGCCGGCCCCTGGGTTCCGACGCCGTCCTTGCCGTCCCTGCCGTCCTTGCCGTCACGCCCGGCGGGTCCCTGGGGGCCGGGGCCGGCGACCGTGCTCTGGCCCTGGGCGGACTGCTTGGCCCACCACGTCTTGACCTCGGTCGGCTTGCACTTGGTGGTGGCGGAGACCAGACGCACCAGACCGGTGCTCTTCAGCTTGCACGCGTAGATGAGGTCGGCGCCTGAGGTCTGGGCGGCGGAGGCGGTGGTGATGCTGGACATGCCGACCGCGAGAACCGCGGTAGCCGCGATCGCCAGAGGCGTCTTGAAACGCATATGGAACTCCAGGAAAGAAGGGAAGGCCGTGGTGCGGCTCGACAAGAGTGGCAGGTGGGAACGGTCCACGCTGCCATATCAGACCATGTGATGAAAAAGAGACCGACTTCCACTCCTGGCTCAGCAGTTTCTGCGGCATTTCACTATTAAATGCACTTTTGTCGAAAATCACACTTATCGTGCTGGGCGCGCCTTTTGGCATTCGGTTGTCTCCGGTGACCACCGCCCGTACCGGAACCCGGACCGCGGGGAGGGATCTCCCCGCGGTCCGACGGCCCCGCGAACCGTGGCACCGACCGTTCGGCCGGTGCCGCCGTGACACCGGCGCCCGCTATGGAGGGGCCGGTGGTTTCGAAGAGCGACGTACGCTCTGCCGCTACGACCGGACGATCACCACGGGGAGGGCGCCGGCGGCGCGACCACCGGCGGGCGGTCGTCGCAGGTGATGGTGTTGGGCAGCATCCACGGGGCGAGCCAGGCCCCGGTGGTGCCGCCCCCGTCGTTGCCGCCGAGGTCGGTCAGGGAGAACTCCGAGCCGGTGGGCGGGAAGTTGAACGAACCGCAGTTGTTGACGCCGACCGCGCCGCCGTTGCGGGCGTCCACGTTCTCGAAGGAGGCCGATCCCTTCACCCGGGCGCTCACCACGGAGGTGCCGGTGCCGTCGACCCTGATGTCCTTGAAGTGGACGTTCGTGATCGAGTACAGGTCCTTCACCCCCCACTCGCTGACCAGCATGATCGCGTTGTAGGTGTTGTCGAGGAAGTGGTTGCCGACCACCTGGATGTCGGCCTCGATGTTCTTGTCGAGCGCGTAGAGCCAGATGGCTCCCAGGCCGATGTTCCAGTTCAGCTCGTACGTGCCGGCCCGGACCGTGGTGTTGTCCTTGATCGCCAGTTTCCCCGCGAACGCCTCGGCGCCGAAGCGGGAGCCGACGTGGATGCCGCTGCCCTCGCGGATCGGGTCGGCGACGAGGTTGCCCGAGACGGTGTTGTCCGAGCCGCCGTAGACGGCGATGCCGTTCGCGAGGGTCGGCGTCTGCACGGTGTTGCGGTCGAAGGTGTTGCGGGCGTTGGCGATCTTCTCGGACCACAGGGCGAGGCCGTCGTCGCCGGTGTTGCGGATGAAGTTGTTCGACACGACCGAGTCCGTGACGCCGCCGTGGAAGTTGAGGGCGTCGGCGATCTGGTCGACGATGATGTTGTTCGTGATCCTCAGGTTCTTCATCGGCCCGTCGAACCACATGCCCACCTTGGTGCGGTGGATGTAGAGGCCGTCGACGGTCGAGTCGCTCAGCGCCCCGCCGATGCCGTTCACCTGGTCGGTGTCGATGCGCTCGCGGACGTCGCCCTCGATCGCGAAGCCGGACAGGTGCACGTTCCTGCTGCCGCCCTTTGACGCGTCCTTGCCGTAGAAGCCGACGCCGGTGTGCACCGAGCCGTCGGGGGCCGGGGAGGGAAGGGCGACCTGTCTGCCCTTGATGATCGTGTACCAGTTGCCGGCGCCCTCGATCGTCACATCGTCGACGACGATGTGACGGTTCACCTGGTAGACGCCCGGCGGGATGTAGACCTTGAGGCGGCCGCGCTTGGCGAAGGCGATCGCCCTGTCGATCGCGTCGGCGGAGTCGCGCCTGCCGAGCGGGTCGGCGCCGAACGCCAGCACGTTCGCCGCGACGAGCCTGACGTGCGGCGCGCCGACGAGCTCCGAGCCGAGCAGGTCGATCACCGTCCACGCCGCGTTGCTCCCGGCCGGGACCGTGAGCCGCACTCTGTCACCCGCGCGGTACGTCCTGCCGAGCAGGAGACGCTGCTCGTCGTAGAAGTGGGTCGGCCGGAACGGCTTCGTGATCGTCGGAGTGGGCGTCGTGGCACTGGGCACGCAGGCGCACTCGGTGATCCACCAGTCGGGGTGCAGCAGGTCGGCGTTCGGATCGTTCGTGAACGGATACTGGTTGTACAGCCACGAGTACTGCGACGTGAGGGTCATCACCTTCCCGCCGCCGCCGTTCACCGTGACATGTAGCGGCGCGGTGATACCACCGCCGTTGGGGGCGTCCGGAATGCTGTAACGCACGGTGATCGCGTTCGCCGCCTTCGGCAGCGTGAACTCGACGTGCCGCCCCGGCGTCAGCCTGACCGCCCTACGGCCCGACGCCTCCCCCGCGAGCGTGTACGCGTCGCGGTCCGGGCCGATGGTCGTGCCGTTCGTCGTGGCGTTCTCGGCCTCCTGCTCGGTGAAGGCGACATCGGCGCCCCGCCCCGCGACGAGTGACGGGTCGAGGGCGGCGCGCGTCACCACGGGGGCCGGGGCACCGCCCGTGCCCGCGAGGGCGGGGGAACCGGGCACGACGCCGAGGCCGGTGAAGGCCACGATCACCGCCGCGATCGCCGCCGGTCCTCTTCGCGGCGCCCTTCGCGGTGGCCCGCCTGTCCGTCTCGCCGCGGCTTCCGTGATGCTCCGTGACATTCGGATGCTCGTTTCTCTCGGGGGAACACCTGAAAACGCTCGGGGCGGAGCGAACGCCACGAGGGTGAGGCGACAGTAGGACTCCGGCGCCTCACCCCACAAGAGTCTTGTGAAATAGTTTCGTAATCTTGCTCTATACCTGCGGACACCTCACAGATTCTTGCAATGTGTGTCATGGATCATTGCGATGTTCCGTAACGCACGGCCCACTCCGATGCGACGCGAGCGACTGGGATCCATGGCCGCGCGGGCACGCGTCCGGGCGCCCGCGGTCACGATGCCGGAAAAGATCAGGGGAAGACGGTTCGCTCCGCCCGCGAAGACTCCGCGGGTGATGTGCGTGCGGAGCGATACCGTCCAGACGGCCGACGCCCCGGCGAACACGAGGGTGAAACGCCGGAGCGAGCCTCGCGTCGTCCCGGTCTCCGGTGCGCGGCGAGCCGGGCGGCGAAAGCGGAAGGGGGCAACGCGCGCTCGCGCCGTGGAGGGACCCGCGGGCCTTCAGCCGCGACCTCAAGACCGGAGCGCCGGCCTGTCGCGGGCAACCGGCCCGCACATGTCAGGGCAGGCCGAGGATCTTGGCGCCGGGACGGCGTCGGCGAACGTCCCGGACCGCCCTCGAAATCACCTACGGCCGGAGAGCCGCTCGGGCGACGGCGAGCCGGGCATCGAGGGCCGATCGGTGCGATATGGGTGTTTGCGCTAACATTGCTGCGAGCAATGTAAGGCCCGCGTTACGGCCGCGTCAATCGTTCACATCACAGAAACCTGCCCGGACTGCACCGGGGTTTTCGGCCCTCCCAAAAGAGGGGCACGCCCTCATGAGCCGGGAGCTCGGCGCCCGCGCCTCTCGTCTCCGCCGAGGCGCCCCCTCCCCCGCCGGACACGTGGAACGACCGTCGATCCGGCGGACACCGGGAGTGGGCGAGAAGATTTCCACCGATCGGTCCCTCCTCCCCAACTTGTCAACCAGGGGTCTTGAGGAAGTCAGCTGTATTCGGTCAGAATTCCATGGTTGCCAACCGGTAACTTCTGTGAAACTTTCACATTCGCAGGCAACGCGACGCGATCTCCCTCTGGACGAATGCCCAGGCCGGGAAACGTTTCGTTAGCAATGCCCAGGTCAGCGAGGGTTGTGACTCGTTGACGGTGGATCGGACCGTCGGATGTACTCCCCGACAACGCACTTACAGGAGCAGGCCATGGAGATCTGGAAGCCCAGATGTTAGCGATAACAAATCTCGATGGCCACTGCCCCCTCGACCTGGCCAAGGAGCGTTGGATGCCCGTCTCACCTCGAACGCGAGCCCAGGACGGACCTTTGGCCCGTCTCCCGGTGTGTCGGCGGCGACCCGCCCACCTCGCGACGACGGCTCTGATCGGCTCTTACCCGCTCTCGAAGCCCGGCCTGCTCCTCCGGACCGACTCCATCCGCTGACGCCTCATCACCCCCCCAAGGAACCGGCATGCTCTTCACCGCGATCCCAGACATCGCCTCGAAAGCACGACGAACCATCACCATCGCGATCGCCGCCGCCCTCGGGGCCGGCGTCGTGGTGGCCGTCCAGCAGACCGCCTCCGCCGCGGAGGCGACGCTCGGAGCCGCCGCCGCCCAGTCGGGCCGTTACTTCGGCGCGGCCATCGCGGCGGGCAGGCTCGGTGACTCCACCTATGTGAACATCCTGAACCGGGAGTTCAACTCGGTCACCGCCGAGAACGAGATGAAGTGGGACGCCACCGAACCCCAGCGCGGCAACTTCAACTACAACAACGCCAACCGCATCGTGAACCACGCGATCGGCCAGGGCAAGTCGATTCGCGGGCACGCCCTGCTGTGGCACCAGCAGATGCCCGGCTGGGCCCAGGGGTTGTCCGGCTCCGACCTGCGCAACGCGGCCATCAACCACGTCACCCAGGTCGCCACCTACTTCCGCGGCAAGATCCACTCCTGGGACGTCGTCAACGAGGCCTTCGCCGACGGCGGAGGCGGCGGGCGCCGTGACTCCAGCCTCCAGCGAACCGGCAACGACTGGATCGAAGCCGCCTTCCGCGCGGCCCGCGCCGCCGACCCCGGTGCCAAACTCTGCTACAACGACTACAACACCGACGGCATCAACGCCAAGAGCACCGGCATCTACAACATGGTCCGCGACTTCAAGGCACGCGGCGTGCCCATCGACTGCGTCGGTTTCCAGAGTCACCTGACCAACTCCGCCCCCAGCGACTACCAGGCCAACCTCCAGCGCTTCGCGGACCTCGGCGTCGACGTCCAGATCACCGAACTCGACATCTCCGGCTCCAACCAGGCCAACGCCTACGCCGCCGTCACCCGCGCCTGCCTGAACGTCGCCCGCTGCAACGGCATCACCGTCTGGGGCATCCGCGACAGCGACTCCTGGCGTACCGGCCAGAACCCCCTCCTCTTCGACGCCTCGGGCAACAAGAAGGCCGCCTACACCTCCGTCCTGAACACCCTCAACTCGGTCACCCCCAACCCGTCCCCCACGCCCACCCCGACCCCCACCCCCACGGTCACTCCCACGCCGGGCCCGGGCGGGCCGTGCCGGGTGGCGTACACCCTCAACGCCTGGAACACCGGACTCACCTCGTCGATCACCATCACCAACACCGGCTCCTCCGCGATCAACGGCTGGTCGCTGGTCTTCGGCCTGCCGTCCGGCCAGACCATCACCTCGGGCTGGAACGCCACCTACTCGCCCTCCAGCGGCCAGGTGACGGCGCGCAACGTGAGCTACAACGGCTCGATCCCCGCCGGCGGCTCGGTCGACATCGGCTTCCAGGCCAACCACACCGGCAACACCTCCGCGCCCTCCTCCTTCACCCTCAACGGAAACACCTGCTCCCGAGCCTGACCTCCCGGTGGGGAGAGGCCGTCCGCCCGGGATCGGCGGGCGGACGGCCATACCACCGGCGACCCGGCGGCCTCGGCCTCCAGCCCGATCACAACGGCAATCCGGCAGCTCCACCTCGTTCTCCCCCCAACGGCCGGACCTGCGGTGTGACCTGACCTCACCCCGCGCCCCCGGTCCCGTCGTCCACCGGACGACGGGACCGGGCACCCCCCCACCTGCAACACCACAGAAAGGAACGCCGTGTCACTGAGCCGTAGGCAGTTTGGCAAGGCCGCCCTGACGTCGGCCGCCCTCGCCACCACCGGCGTGGTCGGCTTCCCCCGAGCGGCGTACGCGGCGAACGCCGCGTACGTCTTCGGCTACTTCACCGAGTCCCCGAGCCAGCAGGCCGCCGACTACGGCCTGCACCTGGCGGTCAGCCGGGATGGCCTGAACTGGACCCCCCTCAACCAGAACAACCCCGTGGTCACCCCCACGGCCGGCCAGCTGGGCCTGCGCGACCCGCAGATCTTCCGGAAGCTCGACGGCACCTTCGTCGTCGTCGCCACCGACCTGAAGGGCCTCAACTTCGGTACGCCCAGCCAGTACCTGCATGTCTGGGACTCGGTCAACCTCACCGACTTCACCGGCTACCGCCGCCTGCGGATGCACACCACCGGCGGCCATACCTGGGCCCCGACGGTCTTCCGCGACAACTCTCGCGGGCAGTACGGCATCGTCTACTCGTTCAACACCGGCGGCAGGGACATCCTGGCGGTCAACTACACCGCCGACTTCCAGTCGGTCAGCGCGCAGCAGACCTTCTTCAGCCCCAGCTTCAACGTGCTGGACGGCGACATCGTGGTCGACGGCTCCACGACGTACCTCTACTACAAGAACCTCAACGACGGAAACCTGTACGGATCCCGCTCCTCCACGGGCCAGCCCAACAGCTTCACGACCTACACGAGCGGGATCCGCATCGGCAACGCCATCGAGGCGCCGTTGCTGCAGAAGACCAACGAGGGCGGCTGGCGCCTGTGGGGTGACTCCTTCAGCCCGGTCAACAACGACTACTACCTGTGGTCGTCGTCGAACATCGGCGCGAACGCGTGGTCGGCGGTGAACCAGCGCGACTACACCCCGCCGCTGAACTCCAAGCACGGTTCGATCGCCGGGATCACCGACGCCGAGTACAACGCCCTCGTCTCCCGGTGGGGCCTGCCGAACTGGGTGCGGCTGAAGTCGTCGAACCTTCCCGACTATTTCGTGCGGCACGCCAACCGGATCGGGCGGATCGACTCCTACCCGTTCGACCCGTATCGAGAGCAGCTGTGGCGGATGGTGCCGGGTCTGGCCGACTCGGCCGGGGTGTCGTTCGAGGCGGTGAGCGTGCCCGGCAGTTTCCTGCGCCACAACAACTACGCGATGCGGCTGGACCCGAACGACAACTCCACGACCTTTCGTGCCGACGCGACCTTCTACCGCGTGGCCGGGCTCGCCGACGGAAGCTGGTCGTCGTTCCGGTCGTACAACTTCCCGACCCACCACCTGCGGCACCAGAACAACCTGCTGCGCATCGACCCGATCAACGCGTCGTCGAGTACCTCCGACCGGCAGGACGCCACGTTCAGGGTGACGTCATGATCGCCATGTTAACGCTAACAAAGACCTCCAGGGGAGGACGTATGCCTTTTATCAGGCGAAATCGCCTGCGCATGCTGCTGGCCGCCATCACCTCGATCATGCTCACCGGCGCCCTGCTCACGCTCGCCAGCCCCGCGGCGACCGCGGCGACCGTCGACACGAACGCCTGGTACGTGCTGGTCAACCGCACCAGCGGCAAGGCCCTGGACGTCTACAACCTCTCCACCGCCGACGGCGGGCGCATCACCCAGTGGACCCGTAACAACAACAACAACCAGCAGTGGCAGTTCGTCGACTCAGGCGGCGGCTACTACCGCATCAAGTCACGCCACTCCGGCAAGGTGCTGGACGTCAGCGGCTTCTCCACCGCCAACGGCGGCGCGATCGTCCAGTGGGCCGACCTCAACGGCACCAACCAGCAGTGGCGCCTCGCCGACTCACCTGACGGCTACGTGAGATTCGTCAACCGCAACAGCAACAAGGCCCTGGAGGTGCAGAACGCCTCCACCGCCGACAACGCCAACATCGTCCAGTACGACGACTGGGGCGGCAACAACCAGCAGTGGCAGCTCGTCCAGGTCGGCGGAACGAACCCGACGCCGAACCCCACCCCCACCCCCACTCCGACGCCGGGTCCCGGCGGCAACTACACCAACCCGGTCGTGTGGCAGGACTTCGCCGACGGCGACATCATCCGGGTCGGCGACGCCTACTACTACTCGGCCTCGACGATGCACTACTCGCCGGGCGCGCCGATCCTGCGTTCCTACAACCTGGTCGACTGGGAGTACGCGGGCCACTCGGTCCCCCGGCTCGACTTCAACTCGAACGCCTACGACCTCAACGGCGGCCGGGCGTACGTGAAGGGCATCTGGGCCTCGACCCTCAACTACCGGCCGAGCAACAGCACCTACTACTGGATGGGCTGCATCGAGTTCAACCGCACCTACGTCTACACCGCCTCGGCGGTCGACGGCACCTGGACCAAGCGCTCCCAGATCAACAACTGCTACTACGACGCCGGCCTGCTCGTCGACGACAACGACACGATGTACGTCGCCTACGGCAACGGCACGATCAGCGTCGCCCAGCTCTCGGCCGACGGCCTCAGCCAGGTGCGCGCCCAGCAGGTGTTCCAGACCCCCTCCAGCGTCGGCGGCACCCTTGAGGGCGCCCGCTTCTACAAGCGGAACGGTTACTACTACATCTGGCTGACCAAGCCCGCGAACGGCCAGTACGTGCTGCGCTCGACCAGCCCGTTCGGCCCGTACGAGATGCGCCAGGTCCTGCTGAACATGCCCGGCCCGATCTCCGGCGGCGGCGTGCCCCACCAGGGCGGACTGGTGCAGACCCAGAACGGCGCCTGGTACTACATGTCGTTCGTCGACGCCTACCCCGGCGGCCGGGTGCCCGCTCTCGCGCCGATCACCTGGACCGGCGACGGCTGGCCCACGATCCAGACGGTGAACGGCGGCTGGGGCGTCAACTACCCCAAGCCGAACATCCAGACCAACAAAACCGTTCAGTCGATGATCGGCCCCGACACCTTCACCTCCCCCTCGCTCGGCCACCGGTGGGAGTGGAACCACAACCCCGACAACTCGCGCTGGTCGACCGGCAGCGGCCTGCGCCTGCAGACCGCGACCGTGACGAACGACCTGTACAACGCCCGCAACACCCTGACCCACCGCATCCAGGGGCCGTCGTCGACCGCGACGATCGAACTCGACTACTCGCAGATGGCCAACGGCGACCGCAGCGGCCTCGCCATCCTGCGTGACCAGTCGGCCTGGATCGGCATCAAACGCGACAACGGGGCGACCCGCGTCGTGATGACCAACGGGCTGACCATGAACAGCAGCTGGCAGACCACGGGAACCGGCACCGAGGCGGCGAGCGCCAACGTCTCGGGCGGCCGGATCTGGCTGAGGGTCAACGCCGACATCCGGCCTGGCTCCGGGCGGCAGGCCCGCTTCTCCTACAGCACCGACGGGACCAACTTCACCACGCTCGGACCGGCCTTCACGATGAACAACGCCTGGCAGTTCTTCATGGGCAACCGCTTCGGGATCTTCAACCACGCCACCCAGGCCCTCGGCGGCGCGGTGACCGTGCGCCGCTTCGACCTCACGACCCCGTAAGAACCGACCCGAGCAGCCCTTCCGCTCCTCACCGGATGAAATCGGAGTAAATCTTGAGATTCAGACCCATGGCCGTCATCATGGCGGCGGCCACGTTGTTGATGAGCCTGTTCGTGGCCGTCCAGACCGCGAACGCGGCGACCGTCGACACGAACGCCTGGTACGTACTGGTCAACCGCAACAGCGGCAAGGCCCTGGACGTCTACAACCTGGCCACCAACGACGGCGCCCGCATCACCCAGTGGACCCGTAACAACGGCAACCAGCAGCAGTGGCAGTTCGTCGACTCCGGTGGCGGCTACTACCGCATCAAGTCCCGCCACTCCGGCAAGGTGCTGGACGTGCACAACTTCTCCACCGCCAACGGCGGCGCGATCGTCCAGTGGGCCGACCTCAACGGCACCAACCAGCAGTGGCGCCTCGCCGACTCGGCGGGTGGCTACGTGCGCTTCATCAGCCGCAACAGCAACAAGGCCCTGGAGGTGCAGGGCGCCTCCACCGCCGACGGCGGCAACATCGTCCAGTACGACGACTGGGGCGGCAACAACCAGCAGTGGCAGCTCGTCCAGGTCGGCGGAACGAACCCGAGCCCCACCCCCACCGTGACCCCGACGCCGGGCACCTGCACCCTTCCCTCGACGTACCGCTGGACCTCCTCGGGCGTGCTCGCGAACCCGAGGTCGGGCTGGGTCTCGCTGAAGGACTTCACCGTCGCCCCCTACAACGGCAAGCAGCTCGTCTACGCCACCACCCACGACTTCGGCACCAGCTGGGGTTCGATGAACTTCAGCCTGTTCACCAACTACTCGGAGATGGCCTCGGCCAGCCAGAACGCGATGAACTCCGGCACCGTGGCGCCGTCGCTGTTCTACTTCGCGCCGAAGAACATCTGGGTGCTCGCCTACCAGTGGGGCGGGGCGGCGTTCTCCTACAAGACCTCGACCGATCCCACCAACCCCAACGGCTGGTCGGCGGCGCAGACGCTCTTCACCGGCAGCATCACCGGCTCCAACACCGGCCCGATCGACCAGGCGCTCATCGGTGACAGCCAGAACATGTACCTGTTCTTCGCCGGCGACAACGGCAAGATCTACCGGGCCAGCATGCCCATCGGCAACTTCCCCGGCAACTTCGGCTCGAACTACACGACCATCATGACCGACACCACGAACAACCTGTTCGAGGCCGTCCAGGTCTACAAGATCCAGAACGAGAACCGCTACCTCATGATCGTCGAGGCGATCGGTTCGCAGGGCCGCTACTTCCGGTCCTTCACCGCCACCAGCCTCGGCGGCAACTGGACCCCGCAGGCCGCGACCGAGAGCAACCCCTTCGCCGGCAAGGCCAACAGCGGCGCCACCTGGACCAACGACATCAGCCACGGTGAGCTGCTGCGCACCAACGCCGACCAGACCATGACCATCGACCCCTGCAACCTGCAGCTGCTCTACCAGGGCCGCAACCCCAACTCCAACGGAGTCGACTACGGCCTGCTGCCCTACCGCCCCGGCCTGCTCACCCTGCAGCGATAACACCATGACACCGATCCGGCTCGAACGTCTCCGACGCTCACCGCGAAGGCGCACACCCCATCGGGTGAACGTCGTCACGGCACGCGATCAGGACCGGTTCGAGCCGGAACGGCGCGAGACCGATCCCCTCTGAACCGCCCCGGACGCGTCGGAGACGCCGAGCCGCCGCGTCCGGGGCCACCAACACCCCCCCAACGAACACCGCCTGAGGGAGACGACCGGTGAGACCCGCACTTCGCACGGCGAGAAGAAAAGCTCGCCACCTGGTCCTCTGGACACTGAGCCTGCTGATGTTGATCGCGTTGTCCCCGCTCTCCGCGAGGGCGGACAACCCGATCGTCCAGACCATCTACACCGCGGACCCCGCGCCACTCGTCCACAACGGCCGTGTCTACCTCTACACCGGCCACGACGAGGACGGCTCGACCTACTTCACCATGCGCGACTGGCGGGTCTTCTCCTCCACCGACATGGCCAACTGGACCGACCACGGCTCGCCCATGAGCCTGGCCACCTTCGCCTGGGCCGACGCCAACGCCTGGGCCGGCCACGTCGTCCCCCGCAACGGGAAGTTCTACTGGTACGTGCCGGTGCGCAACCGGGCGACCGGCGGGATGGCGATCGGAGTCGCGGTCGGCGACAGCCCCACCGGGCCTTTCCGCGACGCGCTGGGCCGCCCGCTCGTCGAGAACGGCGAGATCGACCCGCACGCGTTCATCGACGACAACGGCCAGGCTTACCTGTACTGGGGCAACCCCCGTCTCTGGTACGTCCGGCTCAACACCGACATGATCTCCTTCTCCGGCAGCGCGACCCAGATCCCGCTCACCACCGCGGGCTTCGGCACGCGCAACGGCAACGCGAGCCGGCCCACCCTCTACGAGGAGGGGCCCTGGGTCTTCAAGCGCGGCAACCTCTACTACAACGTGTTCGCCGCCGAATGCTGCTCGGAGTTCATCGCCTACTCCACAGCGCCCAGCGCCACCGGACCGTGGACCTACCGGGGAACGATCATGCCCCGCCAGGGCAGCAGCTTCACCAACCACCCCGGGATCATCGACTTCAACGGCGGATCCTACTTCTTCTACCACAACGGCGCGCTGCCGGGCGGCGGCGGCTACACCCGCTCGGTCGCCGTGGAGAAGTTCACCTACAACGCCGACGGCACCATCCCGACCATCAACATGACCACCGCCGGCCCCCCGCAGGTGGGAACGCTGAACCCGTTCGTACGCCAGGAGGCCGAGACCATCGCCTGGGCGAACGGCGTCGAGACCGAGCCCTCCAGCGAAGGCGGCATGAACGTCGGCTTCATCAGCAACGGCGACAACATCAAGGTCAAGGGCGTCGCCTTCGGCACGGGCGCCTCGTCGTTCACCGCCCGGGTGGCCTCGGCGGCGAGCGGCGGCACCATCGAACTCCGCCTGGGCAGCGCCACCGGCACCCTGGTCGGCACCTGTTCCGTCCCGGGGACCGGCGGGTGGCAGAACTGGACCAGCGTCACCTGCCCGGTGAGCGGGGCCACCGGAACCCGCGACCTGTATCTCCGCTTCACCGGCGGCAGCGGCAACCTGTTCAACCTCAACTGGTGGCAGTTCACCGCCGGTGGCGGCACCGGGGGAAACCTGCTCACCAACGGGAACATGGAGAACGGCACGACCGGGTGGACGGCCTCGGGTGGCACCCTGTCGTCGGCCACGAACGTCGCCTACGCCGGCAGCCGCTCCCTGCTCAACTCCGGACGCACCTCGGCCTGGCAGGGCCCCCACCAGAACGTGACCTCGCTGCTCACCAACGGCAAGAGCTACACCACGAGCGTCTGGGTGCGCTCGCAAAGCGGCACCCCCAGCGCGAAGGCGACCCTGACGTACACGGCCAACGGCACGACGAACTACCTCCAACTCACCCCCGCGCAAACGGTGAACGCGAACGGCTGGACCCAGTTGACCGGTACCGCGACCGTGTCGTGGACCGGCACCCTGACCAACGCCTCCTTCTACGTCGAGACCGCCGCGGGAACCGACGGCCTCTACATCGACGACGCCTCCTTCCAATAACCGGCCCCCTCGCCAGGGGTCCGATCGTCGATCCCCCGACCGGCGGGCCCCTGGCGCCGCGCCCACCCCCCACCCCTGAGGAGCGATCTCAATGAGAAAGAACCGGCTACGGGCGTTAATCGCCCCGGTCGTCACCGTGACGCTGGCCCTCGCGATGGGAGCCGTGGCGCTCTCCACGGCCACCCCCGCGCAGGCGTTGAACAACGGCGTGGGCCGCACCCCGCCGATGGGGTGGAACACCTGGAACACCTTCGGCTGCAACATCAACGAGACGCTGATCAAGCAGACGGCCGACGCGCTCGTCAACAACGGCATGCGCGACCTGGGCTACCAGTACGTCGTCGTCGACGACTGCTGGTTCGATCCCAACCGCGACTCGGCGGGCAACCTCCAGGCCAACCTGTCGCGCTTCCCCAGCGGGATGAAGGCCCTGGGCGACTATCTGCACGCCAGGGGCCTGAAGTTCGGCCTCTACCAGGCCCCCCTCGACAAGACCTGCGCCCAGTACTTCAACTCCTACCCCGGCGCGACCGGCAGCCTCAACCACGAGGTCCAGGACGCCCGGCAGTTCGCCGCCTGGGGCGTCGACTATCTCAAGTACGACTGGTGCTCGCCCACCGGCAGCATCGACGACCAGGTGCGCACCTTCGCCAAGATGCGCGACGCCCTGGCCGCGACCGGCCGGCCGATCCTCTACAGCATCAACCCCAACAGCATTCACTCCAAGACCGGCCCGCAGCGCAACTGGGGCGACGTCGCCAACATCTGGCGCACCACCGAGGACATCACCAACGCCTGGAACACGAACCAGACCAACGGCTACCCGATGGGCATCCAGAACATCGTCAACGTCAACGCCCCCCTCTCCGGCTACGCCGCACCGGGGCAGTTCAACGACCCGGACATGATGGTGGTCGGCCGGGGCGGCATGAACGACACCGAGATGCGCAGCCACTTCGCCCTGTGGGCGATCATGGCCGCTCCCCTCATCGCCGGTAACGACGTCCGGAACATGGACAACGCGACCTCCACGATCATGAAGAACCAGAACCTGATCGCCATCAACCAGGACACCCTCGGCCTTCAGGCCGCCCAGATCAGCAACGACGGCACCCGCCGCATCCTGGCCAAGCGGCTGAGCAACGGCGACGTCGCGGTCGCCCTGTTCAACCAGGGCGGCAGCACCACCACGATCAGCACCACCACCTCCGCGATCGGCCTGTCGGGTAACTCCTTCAACCTGCGCGACGCCTGGACGAACGCCGTCACCTCGACCACCGGCGCCATCTCGGCGAGCGTTCCCGCCCACGGCACCGTCGTGTACCGGGTGAGCGGCGGCACGCCCAACCCCACGCCCTCCCCGACTCCCTCGTCCACGACCCGCATCCAGGGGGTGGGCTCGGGCCGGTGCCTCGACGTGACCGGCGTCTCCCAGACCAACGGGACCCAGGTGGGGATCTGGGACTGCAACGGCCAGACCAACCAGCAGTGGACCGCCACGGCCGCCGGTGAGCTGCGGGTCTACGGCAACAAGTGCCTGGACGTCAACAACAACGGCACCGCCGACGGCACCACCGTCATCATCTGGGACTGCAACGGCCAGAACAACCAGAAGTGGCGCTTCAACGCCGACGGAACCATAACCGCCCTCAGCGCGAACAAGTGCCTGGACGTCGTCGGCAACTCCACGGCCAACGGCGCCAAGACCCAGATCTGGTCGTGCAACGGCGCCGCCAACCAGCGGTGGAACCGCGCCTGACCACAACACGCCCAAGCTCCGGCTCCTCGTACCACGTGAGCCGCCGGAACCCGCTCGCCGCCGCTGTGTGCCCAGCGGCGGCGAGCGTGCCCCCTACGGCCGCCTTCACGACGACGGGCGCGGGTGACCGCGCAGACGTCACGTGAAGGCGGCCGACACGCGTTCGAAGGCGGACGCGGCACGGGCCTGGAGGCACGGGTCGCGCGGGCGGGTGAGCGCCGGTCCCGATGGCGTCAGCCGGCCCGCTCGTGGTCGGCCAGGACCTCGTCGACGACATGCCGGTGCTCCGCGGCCTTCCGCTCGTCCCCGTCGATGTTCTGGGCCAGGGTGATCAGCGCCTTCCACAGTGCCCAGCCACGAGCACGCGCCCACATGGCGTCGTCCTGGGCGACGATGTCACGGAAGACCTCCCGGCTGTGCCCGGAGAACATCGTCCACGCGATCACCAGGTCGCAGGCGGGGTCGCCGACGCCCGAGGTCCCGAAGTCGATGACCGCCCTCAGCTTCCCGTCCCGAACCAGCAGGTTCCCGCTCGCGATGTCGCCGTGGAACCACATCGGCGGCCCGGACCAGGTCGCATCGAGCGCGGCGTCCCACACGGCCGCCGCCCGGACGGTGTCGACGCGGCCCTCCAGGGCGGCGAGCGTACGGCGTGTCTCCTCGTCGTAGTAGGCCGGTGGCGTGCCCCGGTGGAAGCTGTGCGCGCCCGCCGCCGGCCCGCCGGTCGCGTCGGCGCGTCGCAGGGCGAGGACGAACTCGGCGACCGAGGCCGCGAACTCGGACAGGTCGTCGACACGCTCGGGGCTCGCGGTCTCACCGTCCAGCCAGCCGCGGATCGACCAGTTGAACGGGTATCCCTCGCCGGGAACCCCCTTGGCGAGGGGAACGGGAATGTCGACCGGCAACGACGGGGCGAGCACCGGCAACCACCGGTCCTCCTTGTCGACGGCGGGAGCGTAACCGGCCGCGGTGGGAAGGCGCGCCGTCATCTCGTCGCCGAGACGGTAGGTGCGGTTGTCCCACCCGTCGACCTCGACCGGTGTCACGGGAAGGGCGCTCCAGTGGGGGAACTGGGCGGCGACCAGCCGCCTCACCAACCCCGCGTCGATGCCCGCGCGCCCGTCGATGCTCCTGCTCTCCACCACTCCGAGAGTGTGTCGGCCCTCCTCTCCACCACGCAAAAGGTTTTCGGCGTCCGTACGTTCGTCGCAGCTCTCTGGCAGCCACGGCGCCACCGTGAGAAAATCCGCACGAACAAGCCGAACTCCACTTTTGTCCGGTGCCCCGAACGCCTAAAAAAGGACGAACTTTCGATGAGACGATGGGCTGCCCTCGGGGTCTCCGTGCTGATCGCGTCCATGTCGGGCACCATGACCCCCGCCGCCGCCGCGCAGGCGGGCGCCCCCGATCCGGTACGCGCGCTCAAGCAGCACCTCCGAGACGAGCACGGCGTTCGGATCTCCGAGACCAACCGCTTCTTCTATGGCGAGAAGTCGACGGTCTCCGGGAGCGGGATCCTGATCAGAGGTCGTCTCCAGTTGTCCCCGTCGGGTCCAGTGGCCGCGGATTTCACCTGGTGGGACCTCTCCCGGCCGAAGAAGGGGACCCCGTCCAAGAAATCGGACCCCTACCGGGTGATCCGCGTCGGCAAGACCACCTACGACGACGCCACCCGATACCCCGGGCCCGTTCCGGACGGCAAGAAGTGGGTCCGCTTCCCTGACGAGCATCGGGGACGGATGAACCGCGACATGGCCCGGGGCGCCAGCCTGCAGCCGATCGACGTCTACGACCCGTCCATGATGAGGGCCGTACTGAAGCGCTCGGCGAGCAAGGCCGTCTCCGGCGGTTTCCTCTACCGGGGCACCGTGAGCTACCAGGAACTGCGCAGGATCTCCAAGAGTCCCCCCGTCGCCTGGACCTCGGGCAAGCGCATCGGTAAGAAGAGCAAGGGGAAGGTCTCCTGGCGACTCTGGACCGGCCGTGACGGTCTGCCCAAACGCCTGGTCACCGCCGACAGCGCGGGAGCGGGGAAAGCGCCGCTGGTCAAGCGGAGCGACACGCGCTACACCGACTGGGGATGCCCTCTCGTCATCGCCGCCCCGCCCGCCGACGAGGTCATCTCCGAGAAGGACCTGCGGGAGTACGCCCGCAGACAGAACGCCTCCGCTCCGACGGACTCAGGGAACACCTGACACACTCCGTCGATAACGCCGCGCGGTCGCCCGTAACCCCGCTCTGCGGCTCCCCCGGCGGTCCGGACGGCTCGGTGCGCGGGTCGGGCCGACTACCGCGCCGGGTGCGGGTCGGCACGACGGATGTCAGGCGGCCAGAGCCAGCGTCGGAGGCAGGTAGGTGATGTCACTGGTAGCGGTGTAGAGGCGCCAGTTGAGCGAAGCGGGACGACTGACCACGCTCACACGCAGCCCCGCCCCCGCCAGCCAGACGGCCAGGTCGGTGAAGTAGCCGTCTCCCGAACCGATGACGACCCGCTCGAACCGCAGGTCGATCCTGCCGCTCACCGCCGCCTCCGCGAGAGCGCTGTCGGCTCCGTCGGTCCCCGGGCGGATCAGCAGCTGCGCCCCCCGGATCGCGATCCCCGCGTTCACCATGGAGCGGGGGTTCATCGCGACGATGAACTGATCCATGGGGCCGATCGGGACGCGCTCGCGATACTCGTTCATCGTCTGCCTCACCTCGGCCGTCGTCGGCGCGGAGGACGCCGTCAGGTTCTCGATGTCCAGAAGGTGGATCGACCGTCCGTCACGCAGAGATCTCATAGCCCGCCCCACTCACTTCTCATCGTGGCAAGTAAGTCGAGAATAAATTCTGTGAACTTAGTATGCAAGTTTTTTGCCGTCGAGACGTTCACAGTGGAGTCGACCGGAGGACATGGACATCACCCGCTCCTCCCCCGCACCCGGTTGAGCTACGACATCACCCCGCCCTTCTGGAAAAGGACGGGGTGATGTGAGCTTCCCAAGGTCAGGCGATGGTGGCCTTCCATCGGCCGCGCCGCAGGTGGATCGTCCCGTCAGGACTGATACGGACGTGCGCGCCGTACAGCGGCAGCGATCCCTCCCACAGCCAGTGGTCGCGGGCCTCGTCGAGCACGTCCCACAAGCGTCGCGGTCCGCCCTGGTGCACGGTCGGGAGTTCGCGGCCGGTCTGCTCGGCGCGTACCCAGGATCCGTCCCCGTGCACCATGAGCGCGATCCGGGTGTCGCCGTTCTCGCGGTAGTCGTGTTCGATGCCGGGAGCCATGATCTCCAGCATGGAGCGCAGCTCCCAGGCGTTCTCCTCGATGTCGATCACGGGATGTCGGCCGGTCGAGACGTCCTCGCCGTCCGCCGCACTCGCGGTCTCCGTCAGGCCGGCCGGGCCAGGCGAGTAGTCGGCGCCGGTGCCGACGTCGAGGACGGTGCCCTCATCGCCGATGCGGGCGTGCCGATACATCTGCACCACCAGACCCGGCAGCGTGGACGAGGAGGCGGGCCGCCCGGTCGGCCCGCCGTCAGCCTTGGCATGGTCGGCGTGGAGCGTGCCGACCCTGGTGACGAGGGTGCGATCCCGGTAGGCGGCCTCCAGCCATGCCTCCTCGTCGGCCGGACCGTGCCGGAGCTCCCAGTGGCCGCTACTCCAAGCCCACCACGCAGGCACGAACCGGTGGCGGGGAATGGAGGCGACGGCGTCACGCTACCGTGATCCCGGGTGGGTGACGCGGTCGGCGAGCCGCCGCGCGTGAAGGCGCCAGTCCATGACGGTCAGTCTCCTCTTCTACTTCAGAGGCGGGGACGTCATCGGCCGATCCCTCTCGCCGGAATCGGCCTATGATGCCGTGTCGGGTGGAGCCCGTGACCACGAGAGCGCCGCCCTCCTCTTTCACCCCCTGATGGGATGAAAGTCGGCGTCTCCCGTGGTCACGGGGGTCGTGCCCGGCCACCTCCCGCCCGGCGTCGGGTGGAGGTCCGGTCGTCTCTCCCGTACGGCCCGGACGCGCGATGTCGCACCCCCGCGTACGGAATGGGTCGTGACAGGCACGCTGAGACCTGGCTCCACGTGCCGCCACGCGATCAGGGGGCCGGGGCGGCGTGGACGCGTTCGGCGATCCGGCGTGCGACGTCGGCGAGGTCGAAGGCCGGGGCGTCCGCGTCCGGAGCACCCAGGCCGGGTCCCCAGTGGACGACCTCGCCGCTGTAGCCGGTCCACACGGTCAGCGCCTCGCCCACCAGCAGGCGGGGCTGTCCGCCTTCCCGGACGAGTTCGGGGAAGATCTCGTGGTCGGCGAGCCTGGCCCGCAGCCGTTGGAGGGCCGCGATGGCGAGTTCCCGCTGCGTGACGTGTCGGAGGCGGTCGCTCGCCGGGGTGGCCGGTGGCGGAATCATGGTGTGCGTCCTCTCGCGTGGTGGGAGCCGGTGAAGGAGGTGAGCGGCCCCGAGGCCTTCCGGCGTCGGAAACCGGTGATCGTCCCGGGGCCGCCTCTGGCGGGCGCGGGGGCCGGGCGGGGTGGGGTGTAGGCCGCGCCCTGTAGAGGACCCGCCAGAGTTGAAGGGTCAGATGGGCGATGCGTCGGCGGGTTCCATGAGCGCCTCCAGGCATTCCCGCTGATGCCGCAGCCACGGCTGCCGGTCGAACAGCTCCACCAGCAGGTCGGCGGCACCTGCGGGATCGGCCGAGGGATACAGGACCATACGACCGGTGTTGAACCAACGGAACATTTTTGGCACGCTCCAAACGAGCAGGCCCGGAGCGAGGCTCAGCACGTAATGGCCACCGGCCGTTTTCATGACGTCGGAGTCCCGGGTGGGGATACCGCGTTCCGCCAAGGCACGGCACAGTTGCTCCATGGCGAGCTTCGGGAGCCCTCGGCGTAGCTTCGCGCACAGTTCGGCGAGGCTCCGGGTGCCGAAGACTTCCGCGTTGACGGTGGCCTGCCACCGCCCGTCCACACGGGCGAAATCGACGCCGGGGAACTCGCGGCGTGCGGTGTCGAGCACACGATCCATGACGGCGTCGCACTGCTCGGGACGTGAGGTCATTGTCGCTCCGGATGTCCGGCTGACTGATCGACCACACCGTAAGCAGCCGTCACCGTCCGCAACCGAACAGATGCGAACGAACTCTGAGTTCGCCTACACGAGGATCTTGTGGCGCTCGGCGAGGTGTCGTGCCTCGGGCGCCCAGGAGGGTTTCGCACGTCGCGCCAGGGAGGAGACCATCTCCCGCAGCAACCGCTTCTGATCCAACTCCTCGGGACACTCCCGCTCGATCCGCAGGAGGTGAACGAGACTGGCCGCGTCGTCACCAAGGTCCTCGCAGGCTCGCGCGACCTCTGACAGATGCGTGGTCCGGCGCTCCACCGAGATGGTCTGGGTGAGGTCGATCTCCTCGGCGAGCCGCACGA
This sequence comes from Streptosporangium sp. NPDC000095, assembly GCF_042899335.1. Lineage (NCBI taxonomy): Bacteria > Bacillati > Actinomycetota > Actinomycetes > Streptosporangiales > Streptosporangiaceae > Streptosporangium > Streptosporangium sp. NPDC000095. The sequence goes on along the minus strand of NZ_JBIAZS010000007.1, from coordinate 91,918 downwards.
TCGCCGCAGGCTGCCGCGTCTCGTACTCGATGCTGACCATGTGGATCGCCACGTTCATCCGCCCGAAGAACAGGCCCATCATGGGTCGCCGCTCGTCAACGCGTCGAGCGAGGTCGTAGGCCGGTCCCCGAAGAAGCTCCCGCGCCCGGTCATCGTCGCCGACGCGGGTCAGCGCGATCGACGCCATCAGGTGCAGGCCGCCGAACACGCTGATGTGGCGGTCGTCGCCTTCGGCGACCGAGGGTTCGATCTGCTCCATGCCGTGGCGAGCGACGTCGTAGGCGATGTCATGCATGTCGTCGCTGAGAAGGCTCTGCCCGAGGTTCCATTGGGCGTAGGCGATCATCAACGGGTCTTCGCTCTCCTCGGCGTAGCGCATCGCCCGGTCTGCTGCCAGGTGCGCCAGGTCCACGCGGCCCAGGTGCTTGAGCACGCCGCGCGCGAGGATGTAGGCGTCCGCCGCGGCCTGGCACGCGGCCAGACGATCCTCACCGCTCGGAGTGTTGAGCAGCAGGTGCTCGGCGTCGCCGAGAATGCCGGGCAGGCTCCGCATCAGGATCGAATACTTGGTGGGCGCGGTGAACCACGCCTCACGGGCCGCGGTGACCCGCTCGACGACCTGTTCGGCATCCGGTGGTTCGAGATCACCGGCCAATGTCCGATAGGTGAACATGGCACGTTCGATGTCGCCGACCTGCGGACGGCCAGGTTCGTGGGAGTCGCGGGGACTCTCACCGAGGAGCACGGCGGTGCGTACGCCAAGGACAAGGGCGATCTGCCGCAGCAGCGGTATCGAGGGGATTCGCTTGCCTTGCTCGATCAGTTCGATGTGCCGGGTTGTGCAACCTGCCCGCGTTGCCAGCGCCGTGGTGCTCATGCCTTTGGTTTCACGTTGGCGCCTGATCATGTGCCCTGTGATGACGTCGCTCATACGACCCCGCCTCCCCTGAAGGCTCTCCCCCCTCAGGCTAGATGTGCGGGGCTCGCCCACGCCCGGGGTTTTTGGCTACATCCCCCTGGCGTTTTCCATACGGGCGAGACATGCCGACAGTTTTCGGATGAGACGGCGCTGAACCATACCCTCAGCAGTTACCGAGGCGATCATAAACATCGAGATTTTCCGGAGATCCCGCTGGTCCGCCTGCCGATCCCACAGGAACGACTCGCCTTCCGGCCTTCTCGCAAAGTCCCAGAAATTATGATCGACTCAGTATTGTCTCGGTCAGTGGAATTCACTCCCCCAACACAGAAGAGCCGATATATGACGAGTGCCGAAAGCGAATCAAGTGCCTCGATCGCCTCTTTCTGGGATGCCTTCGCCGCCTCCTTCGACGAGGAGGCCGACCACGGTCTTCGCGACCCCGCCGTCAGGACCGCCTGGGCAAAGCGCCTGCGCTCCTGGATGCCCGCCTCGCCCGCCGACGTCCTGGATCTGGGATGCGGCACCGGCTCGTTGTCCCTGGTGCTCGCCGAGCAGGGGCACCGGCCGGTCGGGGTGGATCTGGCCCCGCTGATGATCGAGCAGGCCCGGCGCAAGCTCACGGCGGCAGGCTTCGACGCCGCGATGATGGTGGGTGACGCGAGTGACCCGCCCGCGCGGGCCGGGACGTCTTTCGACGTGGTCCTCTCCCGTCACCTGTTGTGGACCCTGCCCGATCCGCGGGAGGCGTTGCGCCGGTGGATCGGCCTGCTGCGGCCCGGCGGGCGTTTGGTTCTCATCGAAGGGCGTTGGGCGTCGGCCGAACCGAGCGAGGATCAGCTCTACGAGGGGAGGTCCGAGCCGCTGCCGTGGGCGGGCGGGGTCGAGGCGGAGCGTCTCCTGGCGGCGCTTCGGCCGCTGGTCGAGACCGCCCGCGTCGAGCCGCTGCCCGATCCCGTCCTGTGGGGACGGGCCATCCAGGACGAGAGATACGCCGTCGTCGCGTTCGCGTAGTCGTTCGCGCTTCAGGCCGGACCCCTGAGAGACGGCAGCGGTACGGCCGGATGAATGCCGTAGAGAGTGATGTCAGCCCTCCACCCCGATGTGCACGGGGCCCGCCTCCGGGGAGACCGCCCTCAGGATGCCGCTCGGGATACGGAACACCCGTCCCGGGGCCGCGGGCCACCACAGTCGTCTGCGAGCGATGACCCGTCCCCCCTGCCGGAGCACGATCCGGGGGAACGGGATGTAACGGTCGCTCCACAGCAGCAGGCGGTGTCGGGCCGGGGCCGGGTCTCCGGGACGGAAGATCTCCGGCGCCACCCAGCGGAAGGGCGCGTCGGCGAAGAGACGGACCTGTTCGGCCGGGGCGCTCCGTCCGGCCAGCCAGTCGATGACGGAGCGTGCCACATGGGCGCCGTCGATCGCCGCGATGTCGGCGGTGTCCACCGGATGGAGCAGATTGCCCACCGCGAACACCCCCGGCCGCTCGGTACGGAGCGCGTTGTCGACCAGCGGGCCCTTCGTGCCGGGGTCCAGGGTGATCCCCGCGGCGCGTGCCAGCTCGTGGTCGGGAATCCAGTCACCGGTGAGGACGAGCGTGTCGCACTCGACGATCCGCCTCCTTCCGGTGTCGAGGTCCTCGATCTCGACGGCCCGCAGCTGTGGCCGGCCGATCACCTTCGTCACCCGGGTGCGGGTGGCGACCCTGGTCCGGAAGAGGATCCTGCCGGGAACGCTGAACAGGGAGTAGGAGTCCGGCCGGGGATACTCGGTGGTCATCAGAACGGTCCGGCAACCGGCTTCGCGCAGGGTCAACGCGGCCGACCAGCTGACCAGCTCGGCGCCGACGACGACGGCCTTCTTGCCGACCTTCCCGTGCCGCAGGTGGACGAGGTTCTGCAGGTGCCCGGTGGTGTAGACGCCGTGGGCCCGGTCTCCGGGGATGAGCCGGGCCGGGCGGGGGCGCTCCCGGGCACCGGTGGCCAGGATGACGGCCCGCGCCTCGACGCGGACGCGCCCTTCGGGGGTGGTGGCTTCGATCACGCGTTCCCCGGCCCAGTTCGTCACGGTGGCGTTCGTCAGGATCTTCGCGCCGGCGGCCTCGGCCTGCCGGACGAGTCTCCTGGCGTAGGCGGGACCGCTCATGAAGCGTCTCATGTCCCTGATCCCGTAGCCCGGATGATCACTGTGCCGGGGGATGCCTCCGGCCGCGCTCTCCCGTTCCAGGACGAGGACGTCGCCGTCGACCTTCGGCGCGAGCGCGCGGGCGGCGCTCAGTCCGGAGGGGCCGGCGCCGATGACGACGACGGCCGGGGTGAGGACGGTGACGTCGCCGGACGTGGCCCCCACCGGGGGTGTCAGCGGTGTCATTAGTGCTCCTCAAGCAGCTTCTTGACCTCGGCGCCGCAGAAGAATCCCTGGCAGCGTCCGTTCATCGCCCGGGTACGGCGGCGCAACCCCTCCAGGGTGGCCGGTGGGATCGGCGACGCGAAGGTGTCGCGGATCTCGCCGGCGGTCACCCGTTCGCAGAAGCAGACCACCCGGCCGTAGGCGGGGTCGGCGGCGATCCGGGCGGCGTCCTGGTACGGGCGGGTGAACGCCTCCCCGAGGTTGGGCATCCGGGGCGGTTCCGGCAGGTTCTCCCGTGGCACGAGCGCCAGGCCGGCGTCGCGGGCGAGTTCGGCGACGTACTCGGCGATGGCGATGCCTGCGGTCAGACCGGTCGAGCGGATCCCGCCGACCAGCACGTAGCGCCGCCCGGCGTCGGCCTCGATGAGGTAGTCGGGGTGGTCGCTCGCGGCCCGCAGACCGGCGTAGGTCGCGGTGACCTCCTCGCGCAGCAGGTCGGGCATCAGCTTCGCGCCCTTGTCCAGCAGGAAGCGCAGTCCCTGCTCCGAGGTCCCGGTGTCGGTGCGGTCCGTGAGGTCCTCGGCGGTGGGGCCGAGCAGCACGTTGCCGTAGACGGTGGGGCTGATCAGCACGCCCTTGCCGCGCGAGCTGGGCACCGGCAGCACGATCCGGTCGACCATCGGGCGGGCCGCCTTGTCGTAGACCAGCAGCTCGCCACGGCGTGGCGTGACCGTGAACCGGTCGTGGCCGAACAGCCGGTCGACGACGTCGGCGCCGAGTCCGGCCGCGTTGACCACCCAGCGGGCCCGCACCTCCCCGCCGGAGGTACGCAGCACCGTGTGGTCTCCGCGGTCCTCGACCGAGGAGACGGCCCGGTTCAGCAGCGGCGTCACGCCGCGACCGACCGCGTCCGTGGCCAGCGCGAGGTTGGTGGTCCAGGTGCAGATGATGGACTCGTCGGGCACGGTGAGGCCGCCCAGTGCCCCCTCCCCGAGGTGGGGCAGCTGCCGGTACACCTCCTCGGGGCCGACGATCTCCGTCCGGTCGTAGCCGTTCTGCTCCGCCTTGTGGCGCAGGCCCGGCAACGCGTCGAGTTCCTCGACGGTCCAGGCCACCAGCAGGGCCCCGGTGCGTTCGACCGGGATGCCGGTCCGCTCGGCGTACTCCGACAGCAGGTGGTAGCCCTCGCGGACCAGCCGGGATTCGAGGGTGCCGGGTCTGGCGTCGAAACCGGTGTGCAGGATGGCGGTGTTCGCCTTGCTCGTGCCGTCACCGACGTCCTCACGCGCGTCCAGCAGTGCGACGCTCAGCTCGTAGCCGGCCAGCTTCCTGGCGATGGCCGAGCCGACGATACCGGCGCCGATCACCGCCACGTCGAACGTGCTGTTCACCGTGCTCCCTCTCCGGGCAGGGTGGTGGCGACCGCCTCTTTCCAGCGGGAGCGGAAGTCGGCCGTCCGGTCGGCGGACCACCGGGGTTCGTAGGTGGTGCTCGGCTCCCACGGGTCCACCGCGTCCGCCAGGGAGAGCGACGGGTCCAGCGCGGCGCGGGCCAGCGCCACCGCCCCCATCGGGGTGGCGTGCTGGGAGGGGTAGACGTCGATCGGGATCCGCGTCAGGTCGGCGACCGACTGCATCAGGACCGCGCTGCGGGTGAGCCCGCCGTCCACCCGCAGCCGGGTCAGCGGCTGCCCGAGGTCGGCGGCGACGAGGTCGCCGAGCTCGGCGACCTGCGCCGCGATCCCCTGCAGTACGGCGAGCACGAGGTGCCCCGCACCGGTGGAGAGGGTCAGCCCGGAGAACGAGGCCTTGGCGTCGGGACGCCACCAGGGCGCCGCCAGCCCGGCCAGCGCGGGCACGCACAGCACCCCTTCGGCGTCCGCCGCCGCGACCGTGTCCAGGTCGGCGGCACCGCGGATGAAGCCGAGATCCTGAATCCACCGTACGGCGGAGGCGGCCGTGTAGACCTGGCCGTCGAAGCAGTACGAGGTCTCTCCCCGGACCCGCCAGGCGACCGAGGCGGCCAGGCGGGCGGTGGAGCGTACGGCGGAGGTGCCGGTGTTGGCCAGCAGGAACGCGCCGGTGCCGAAGGTGCACTTCGCCTCGCCCGCGCTGAGGCAGTTCTCGGCGAGCAGGGCGGCCTGCTGGTCGACCACGAGTCCGCCGACGGGGACGTTCCCGCCGAAGGCGGAGGTGTGGCCGACCACCTCGTCGCAGGCGACGATGCGCGGCAGGCGTTCGCCGCCGAGCCCGAACAGCTCCAGCAGTCCCCGATCCCACTCGCCGTCGTCCAGCCGGGTGACCAGTGACCGGCCGGCCGTGGCGACGTCGGTGACGAACTCCCCGGTCAGGTGGTGGATGATCCAGGAGTCGGAGGTGGTGACCACCCCCTGCTCCGTCACGTTCCGGCGTAGCCAGGCCATCTTCGGGGCGGAGAAGTAGGGGTCCAGGACCAGCCCGGTGGTCGCGGCGATCCGGTCCCCGTACTCCCCCAGCTCCGCGCAGATGCTCTCCGAGCGGCGGTCCTGCCACACGACGGCGGCCGAGAGCGGTTCACCCGAGGCGGGATCCCACGCCAGGACGGTCTCGCCCTGGTTCGCCAGTGTGACGGCGTCGATTCGTACCCCGGCCCGCGCGACGGCCTGACGGCCGGCGTCGAGCACCGAGTCGAGCAGTTCCCGGGGGTTCTGCTCGACCCCGCCTCCGGGCAGGTAGGTGGGGCGGACCGGGAGCTCGGCGAGGCCGAGCACCTGGCCGCGGGCGTCGACGACGATCGCCTTGGTGCCGGAGGTTCCCTGATCTATCGCCAGTACGGTGGTCACCGTCGGTGCGCCCCCTCCGTGTGCCCGCCCTTGGCCGTACCCGAGGCGTCGGCGGTCAGCTCCGCGTCGATGGACTGCATCTTCGGCATCACCAGGCCCTTGGCGCCCCTGGTGAACAGCAGGTAGGCGAAGTACACGGCGCCGATGGCGAGCATGAGGAGCACGTAGACCCACGACTCCACGAACGAGGAGTCACGGAAGAGCAGCAGTTCGAAGGCGAGCCAGAGCAGCGCGACGACGATCACCGGGATCTCCCAGCGGCCCAGGTCGAAGCCCTTGCTCGGCGGCAGCGACCTGCGCTTGACCACGTACATGATGACGGTGCCGGTGTAGATGATCGCCGGCAGCAGGGTGGCGGCGGCGAACAGGCCGAACAGGGCGTCGGTCCGGGTGGAGAAGATCGCCAGGATCAGCTCGCCGACGACGAGCATGAAGACGGTGGCGTTCAGCGGGGTGCCGAAGCGGGGGGAGACCTTGTGCAGGCCCTGCCAGCCGGGGAAGCGCTGGTCGCGGGACATCGCCCAGACCAGGCGGACGCCGGTCATCATGATCACCATGCCGCAGGCGAAGATCGCGATGACCACCAGCACGAGCAGCCCCGTACCCACGACGGGGCCGAGCGACCGGCTGATCACGTCCGCGACCGGGGTGCCGGACTTGGCCAGCTCGATCGGGTCGCCGGCGAGCAGGGTGACCGCGACCAGGAACAGGAAGCCGAGCACACCGGAGGCCAGCACCGCCTGCCACATGGCGCGGGGGACGACACGGGCCGGGTCCTTGGTCTCCTCGGCGAGGTTGGCGGCCGACTCGAAACCGACGATGGTGAACGCGCCGAGCAGGAAGCCCAGCATCCACGGCCCGGCCGAGGTGAGTGTGCCCATGCTGAGGTAGCCCTCGGAGGGGACGGCGCCGGTGCTGAACAGGTTGGCGAAGTTCAGTTCCTTCGCGATGAACCCCACGATCAGCAGCAGCAGGACGAGCGCGATCATGCCGATCAACTCGGCCGTCACCGCGAAGTTGTTGACCCGCTCGGTCCACTTGGTGGAGAGGCCGACGAGCAGCGCCTGGCTCAGGATGACCACGCCGGTGATCGCCCAGGCGTTCATCGCGTTGCCCTCGTAGCCGAGCAGCACGGGCATCACGGTGGAGGCGATGGTGTAGTCGACCGCCACGACCACGACGCCGAGGAACGAGAACGAGACCCAGCCGATGATCCAGCCGAGTACGGGGTTGGCCAGCCGGGACATCCACTGGTAGGAGTAGCCGGTCACCGGGATGCGCGCGGCCAGCGAGCCGAAGATGAACGCCACGGCGAGCTGACCGATGATCACGAGCGGCCAGGTCCAGATGCCCGCCGGTCCCGAGCTGTTCAGCACCGAACCGTACGTGGTGAAGATGCCGGTGGCGATCGAGACGAAGGCGAACGCCACGGCGAACGAGGCGAAACGCCCCGTACCTCGCTTCATCGCCTGCTTGTAGCCGAATTCCGCGACATCGGAGGAAGATCCCCGGCTCTCAGCCGCAGGTGGTGAATAATGGGTCATGGATTCCCAACTCCTGTGTTTCCTGTCAGAGGGTGCATCGGTGCGGTCGTCCGAAGCCGGGTGGCGTTGCCGCGCCGCCCGGCTCTTTCAACGGTCGGGAACGTTCAAGAAAGCACGATCACCCCGCCTTTGCGGGTGAACGTGTCCTGGATGGCGGACGGTGGTTCCGCCTCGGTGACGAGGCCGGTGAACTCGCCCACCTCGGCGACCCGGTGCCGGGCGACCAGGCCGAACTTGCCGGAGTCGGCCAGCACGTACGAGCGCGCCGCGTTCCTGAGGATGATCTTTCGCACCGCGATCTCATCCAGGTGGTAGTCGGTCAGACCGGCCGCGGCGTCGACGCCCCCCGACCCGAGGAACGCGATGTCCGGGTTCAGGTCCGTGAAGAACGTCTGGGCCACCGGACCGGAGAGCGCGAGGTCTCCGGTCCGCAACCGGCCTCCGCAGACGAGAACCTCGATGCCGGGCCGCTCGGAGAGCTCGGCGGCGACCAGCAGGGAACAGGTGGCCACGATCCCGGTGAAGTCCAGTGACAGTGCCCGCGCCACCTGGACGGCGGTGGTCCCCACGTCGATCACCACGGTCTGGCCGGGACGCACCAGGGCGGCGGCGGCACGTCCGATGCGGGCCTTCGCGTCCGCGGCGGTCCCGGTGCGCTCGGCGAACGGGGCCTCCTCGCCACCGACCTGCCCGAGCGCGATCGTCGCGCCCCCGTGGACGCGGGACAGCCTGCCCTGGCGCTCAAGCACCACGAAGTCGCGGCGGATCGTCTCCGCCGACACGCCGAGCTCCTGCGCGAGGTCGTCGGTGCTGACGACACGGGAGGTACGCAGCGCCTCCCCGATCCGCGCGTGCCGCTCAGCGGGCAGCATGCCTGCCCACTTCTGTGGAAATTTGTGCTTGCATGACGGAGATTATGCTTATGTGTGGTTATCCGGTCAATACACAGCGCTCTCGGAGAGGGAAACCTTTACCGGCGGTAGGGATCAGGCAGCGGGCGGGCGTGGCAGCGCGAAGCGCGCGCACGTGGTGGATGGGGCCACCGCCCCCATCCACCACGGCCCGGCCATCCACCACCGGGCGAAGGCCGAGCCGTGGCGGGAACCGCCGGTCAGTGGGTGCAGGTGGCCGAGACGGTGACGTTGTAGATCCACCACGCGCCGCCGGGCGCGGAGTAGACCAGCGACGACGTCGTGCTGTAGCCCGTGCACGCCTGGCCCGCCGCCAGGAGTGCCGCGCGGGCGGCCTGCGAGCCGTTCGCGATGGCGGCGGACGGGCTCGCGCCACCGGCCTGCTGGGTCTCGGTGCGCGGCACGGTGTACGACGGCGGCGTGGACGAGGGGACCTCGCAGTTGCCCGACGCGGTCGCCTCGTAGATCCACGCCGAACCGTCGGGCGCGGTGTAGAGGTGCCTGGTGGTGACGGACACGCCCGAGCAGACCTCGCCCGCCGCGGCGGCCTGCTGGTTCAACTCGGCGCGGGCGTTGTTCTCCGCGGCGCTTTTCCCCGCCGCCGGGCTGGGGCCCCAGCCCGAGGAGGTGGCCGAGCGAAAGGTGGCGGCGAGCGCGGCGGGAGCGAACAGCACCGCGCCGACGGTCAACGCCAGGGCGACGACGAGGGCGAGGCGCAGAACCTGGGCAGGACGACGAACGCTGAGTTCCATGGTGTCCCTCTCGCAAGAGGCCGGAGGTTCGGGATCGTCACCATAAAACCGGGCAGAGCGAGCCGACCAGCGCCCGGAGCGCGGGCAGGCATCCGCGCACGTCAAGGCTGAAACTTTCAGTCAGGTCCGCACCACAGGCGAAAGCCGCATGCGACATCGCCCGCGCGGCTTCGTCCCGCGTTCTTCGCGGCGAACGGACCTTTCTCTGTGCCCCTCCCTCGGCGAGGGCGATGTGGAGATGCCACCCGCTTTTCGAGGACATGCTTGAGAGCCGGGCGTGACGTGGAAGAACCTCATCCCCCCAAAAGCTTCAAGGTGGCATTAAATGCAATTTTCTGATTAAAAGCCAGAATACGGACAAACCGTGGAGGCCAATTGTCGAGCCGACGCGATCGGCTTAAGCTTCACAAGTCACCCTTTCCGCTGAAATATCATTTCCGTTTTTGGCGATGATCTGATCCCCGGCTCACCACCGCCCCCTCCCGAAAGGGTCCACCATGTTTCCCGCCCAACCTTCCCCCGACAGCGGCATGCGCGGGGACCGTTCCAACACGAACTGCGACCCGGACGCGATCGCGCCGACCGTCTTCCAGCTGCTGCTGACGCGCCTGGAAGACCACGTCAAGGAGGCCGGGATCACGCAGAACGCGGTGTGCACCGCCGCGGTCACGGATTTCTGCGCGGCGGTCGCGGACCCCCAGCTCGACACGCTCGCCGGGCCCGCACTGACGGTCCTGAACAACCACGTCGACGCGGCGATGCACGCGTGCTCGCCCCTGGTCGGCGGGTGCTCGGTCTTGTCCTACGTGTCCATGGTCGCCATCAGAGCGACCACCTCCTACGCGAGGGCCAACAACATCGTCGCCAACGAGGACGAGAACACGCGGGTGAACGCGGCGGTGCGCGCGCGCTTCGACTCGTACGTCGTCGTGTGCGAGCGGCGGCTCTACCTGAACCACGCGGACGTCCCCGCCGACCTGAAGGTCCTCATCCAGAACCACGCGCCGGGCTCGCTCAAGGACCCCCTGGTGGAGGCCGCCGAGCAGGTCCTCCACGCGGTGCACACACCCAACGATCCCACCCCGACCCAGAAGACGGCGCTGATCCAGGCCCTGGAGAACCTCGCGGTGGTCCAGGCCATGTACGCCAACAAGCTCGCCGTCGGCTCCGGCGCCCAGGGCGGCACTCTGCCCAACATCAGGGTCACCGACGCGTGCAAGACCCAGAAGCACTTCAACAAGCACGTCGAGCGGTTCTACAAGGACACGCCGACCGGCATGCTCATCTATGCCGCCCTCGTGCAGCCGTCGCGCAGGCCCCCCGAGAAGCACGTGTCGAACATCGAGGTCACCGAGGACACCGTTGAACCCGGCCGGTTCTGGATCGGCACCCGGGTGAGGCAGTACCGGGCGAACGCCGCACGGGTGGGCAACAAGGTGCGTCTTTCGGTGATGGACGAGATCTCGACGGTGGTGCACGAGATCGGGCACCAGGTCGAGTTCTACCTTCCCGTGGTCGAATGGGTGCGCCTGCAGCAGATCCTCAGGATGCGCATGGTGGGCCCTCGACTCATTAACATCTATCCCAACGCGGACAAGCCGGAACCCGCCTTCGACATCGGTGCCATGCCGGCGTTCGAGGCGTACTACACGCCGCTGAACCAGTCGAGAAGCGGAAAATACTATCCCGCCAAGGTCTACTCCTCGGGTGACACCGAGCTGCTGTCCATGACCGTGCAATTCTTCAGCCAGCCGAACACCGCCATCCTCATGATCCAGCACGACCCGGTGCTCGCCGCGACCGTCCTGCGGGCCATCCGCCCTGACGACTTCGCGAACTTCCCCGCCAACCTGCTGGCCCTGCTCCCCACGTAATCCCCTTCACGCATCGCCCGCGACCACGAGGCAGCGCTCGCGAACCGCCCTTCACGGCAGGGAGACCCATGCTCGTAAGGAAAGCCCCGACCGGCGAACGTGCACGCACAAAGGGCCGCGCTCCGGCCGAGCCGCGCGACGCGGGAGGGGACGGCACGAGCGCGGTCCCGGCCGACCCGGCACGCGGGCGGGGCCGGTCCGGGCGCCTCGTCCGTGCCGTGACGGCCGCCGCGCTCGCACCGGTCGCCGCCGCGGCCCTGACCTCCCCCGCGGTCGCCGCACCCGGTACCGCCACCGGGGGCAAGGGACTGCGGTGGGAGGCGTGCGCCGGGGTAAGCGCGCCGGACCTGCGATGCGCACGGGTCACCGTCCCCCTCGACCACCGCCGCCCGCGCGGCCGCACCATCTCCGTCGTCATCTCCCGGCTGCCCGCCACCGACCCGGCGCGGCGCCGGGGCGTTTTGCTCACCACCGGCGGCGGCCCCGGCGGGCCGGGCGTCCCGCTGCCCGTCAGCCTCGCCCCGGCGCTGTCCCCCGAGGTCCGCGCCCGGTATGACCTGGTCGGATTCGACATGAGATTCGTCGAGCGCAGCACACCCATCGGCTGCGGGCAGCCCGAGGAGGAGCCCGGCGGGTTCTGGGTACGCCCCGCGCCCCCCGGACGCCTCCCCGCCGAAGCCGCCGAGGCCCGGCGGTACGCCGAAGGCTGCGTACGGGCCTCCGGCTGGGCCCTGCCGCACGCCACCACCGCGAACGCCGCCCGCGACATGGACCTCATCCGCGCGGCCCTCGGCGAGGAGAAGATCTCCTATCTGGGCGGCTCGTACGCGGGACTGCTCGGCACCGTCTACGGCACGCTGTTCCCCCGTCGCGTGGACCGGTTCGTACTGGACAGCCCGGTGAACGCCGACACGATCTGGCGGCCCTACGAGATGGGCCGCACCCCTGCGTTCGAGAAGGGAACGGTGGCCCTCGCCGCCTGGGTCGCCCGGCGGCACTCCGAATACGGTCTGGGGGAGACCACCGCACAGGTGCACGCCACGCTCACCGGGATCCTCGACCGGGCCACCCGAGCGCCCGTCGTCATCGGCGGTCACGCCTGGACCGTCGGCGAGCTGGGTGCCCTGCTGGTGGCCGGGATCTACGACGAGCGCACCTTCGGCGTCGTCGCCGCGGTCTTCGCCGCCGTCGCGGCCGGACGGGAGCCGTTCCTGCCGTTCCCCATCCGCCCTCCGCGGCCCGAAGGCGTGCCCGGCGTGCCCGCCGACCACCACACCGCCACCAACATCGCCTACCGCTGCGCCGACGCCCCCTGGCCGCGTGACCCGCGTGTCTACCTGCGCGACATCGCCTCCCAGCGGGACCGCCACCCGCTGTTCGGCCCGGCCAACGCCAACATCAACCCATGCGCGTTCTGGCCGCCCGCCAAGGACGAACCGGTGCGGCTCGACGGCAACCGCGCGCCGGCCGCCCTGGTCGTCGCGGCCCTGCGGGACGTGGCGGTGCCGCCGTCTGTGAGCAGGGCCGTGGCCGCGCGCATCCGCGGGTCACGCCTGGTCACGATCGACGCCCACACCCACGCCCCGTTCCCGCACTACGGGAACATCTGCCTCAACGCCACGGTCACCCGCTACCTCACCACCGGTGAACTGCCGGCCACCGACACCGCCTGCTGACCCCGCCGCCCAGCGCCCTCCTCTTGTCCGTCCTGAGCTTCCCCCAAGGTCGGGCAGTTAGCGTTTCCACAGGTCACGCAAGTCCGTTGAGGGAGCCCTGACGCGGAGCAACGAAGTGAGCTTCCCCCAGCAGTCGGACACCGGCGATCGCGCGGTTCTGAACGAATCACGGCTGGGATGGACAGGGTCAGGTGACGGATCGCGCCACCAAGGCCATGGCCTGCCGCATGGCGTTCCGTACCTCGTTGGGACCGTCGCCGCGCTGCAGCGCGGTCAGTGCGGATGCGCTGATCGCGCCCACCATCGCGCCGACCAGGGCGGAGGCGGTGATCGTGTCGAGTCTGTCGGGAAACGCCCGCTGCAGCGCCTGGGCCAGTTCGGTCTGCGCGGAGAGGTAACGCTGCAGCAGCCGGGCCTGTAGCGCCGGCACCGAGGCCGCCAGCCGCGCGCGAAGTGCGGCGAGCCCGCTGGGCAGGTCGCTGTCCCAGGTGTTGGCGATCATCTGGTCCATCGCCCGCACCAGCACCTCGGGCAGCCGTTCCCCGGCGCGGCGCTCGGCGATCGCCTGCAGCGCCAGATCGACGCGCACGTCGGCATTGGCCAGGAGCACATCCTCCTTGGCCTGGAAGTGGAGGAAGAAGGTACGGGGGGACACCTCCGCGGCGTCGGCGATCTCGGCCACGGTCACGTGGTCGTAGCCCTTGTCCTCGAACAGGAGCACCGCCGCCTCGATCAGTGCCTGCCGGGTGCGCTGCTTCTTGCGCTCTCGCAGTCCGTGTTTTTCCACCACGCAGGACAGTTTAGTTCATCTTCCGCATTGATGCATACTATGAATTGATGCATAGACTGTAGCGAGTGGATGGAGATCGTTCATGGGAAGTCTGGACGGACGCGTCGTCCTCATCACCGGGGCAGGGCGCGGCATCGGGCGGGAAGAGGCGCTGTTCTTCGCCGCCGAAGGCGCCAAGGTCGTCGTCAACGACCCCGGCGTCGCCATCGACGGCACGGGCGGCGACGCCGGGGTGGCCGCGAAGGTCGTCGAAGAGATCACTGCCCGCGGCGGACAGGCCGTGGCCAACACCGACAGCGTCGCCGACTGGGACGGCGCCCGCCACATGGTGCAGACGGCCCTGGAGTCCTTCGGCGACCTGCACGTCGTGGTCAACAACGCGACCATCGAACGCAACATGGGCCTGACCGACCTGTCGGAGGAGGACTTCGACGACGTCGTGGCCGTCAAGCTGAAGGGCACCTTCGCGGTAACACACTGGGCGGCCCGCCACTGGCGCGACCGGTATCAGGCAGGGGTCCACACCGACCGCGCCGTGGTCAACACCTCCTCCGGCTCCGGGCTGCTCAACCCGCTGCCCGCGCAGGTCTCCTATGCGGCGGGCAACGCCGGAGTCGCGGCGGTGACCACCGTGGCCGCCCTCGAACTCGGCCGATACGGCGTGCGGGTCAACTGCATCTCCCCCTCGATGGCCCGCACCCGTCTCACCGTCGCCGTTCCCGGTATGAGCCAGGAACCACCGCCGGGCCGGTTCGACCCACTGCACCCGGCCGCCGGCGCGTCTGTCGCCGCCTACCTGGCCAGCACAGCCTGCCCGTTCACCGGCCAGGTGCTGTCGGTACGGGGCGGAACGGTCACGGTCAACCACGGCTGGTCCCTCGGCGGCCACATCCACAAGGACGGGCTGTGGAGCGTGGAGGAACTGGCCGAGAAAGTGAAGGAGTTGCCGATGGACGACCCGTTCGACAAGCTCGCCCAGGCCCTGACCGGCGCACTCGGCACCGTCGGACGCGACCAACTCCAGGAGATGATCAACGCCCTGCTTGACCGGGGAGTCCACTCCGACGCGGCCTCCGCATGACGCGATGAGCCACATCCCGGACCGCGTGCTCAGTCACGCGGTCCGCTTTCCGCGACAGGTCGCCTTGGACGCGTGCGGAGGGAGTTCGTACCGGGTGCCGCATCGGGCGCGACGTCGGAACAACTGCGGCACGGAGGGCTTGATCGTGTGACGGCGCCGGCCAGATGCGCGATCCGGCTCAGCCCGCTGCCGCCCTCGCGTGAATCGGCTGGTGCCACTCCAGGGCCTCGGGAGTGTCCCGGTATTCCGTCGTCGCGCCCTCCTCTACCACGTGCGCCGCACGACACATGCCACAAGAAGACAGCCGCCTCGGCTCATTGGTTTACAACAACCTCAACAGTTCACAGGGATGCTCACCAACGGGAGACAGCAGGCACCGAGGGACACATAAAGATCTCCCCCTTTGACCGGTGGATTGTAGAGCCCCATGAAGACATACACGAAATAGGTTAATTTCGGACTTATAGTGCAAATCTAGCAAATTTTCGCAAGTTGCATGATTCTCGCTCGACACGAGAGAGCCGGATGGGATAAAACACCTCTGAACTTTCCCAGGAGTGGCCGACACTCGCCGCGCTTTCCCTCCTGAACGGAGCCCGGTGAACCAGCAAATGCCGGCAACCGCCGCTCTCCGACCGCTCACCGCTGAAGATCCGCCGCAGATTGGCCCGTATCGCCTGGTGGGGCGTCTCGGAGCAGGCGGTACGGGAGTCGTCTTCACAGGTATTGACGCTCTCGGAGTCTGACCCGGCGCGGGAGCACCGAGGAAACATCATGCGCTCGACCTGGAGTGGATCATCGAAGAAAAACGACGAACCGCGCCGGCTCCCGACCCTGCGGACCGGCGTTGTCGGAGTCTGTCACCGTGCCGCAGCTATTAATTCCCAAAAATGAGTAATGCTGCGGCCTTCACGGCGTATCTAATGGGGTGAGGGGGCCCGTATCGCACACCTCGGGCCGTCCGCGTCAGCGATCTTGAGGAGAGTAGTCGCCGTGTCGCATTCTCCGGAGCCCACCTACAATTATGCCCTTCCAAGGGCGTTTCCCTTCTACATCACGTGCGACGTTTCCCACTCGATGCACGCCCCCCGCGAGGACGGCAGGCAGACTCCGTTCGACATCCTTTCCAACTGTGTCGGGGAGCTGCTCTTTCAGCTCGAGGCCGGTGATCCGGGGGTGAGCGAGGCCGCGCACGTGTCCATCGTGGCCTTCCATGACAGGGCCGACGTGGTGCTCCCGCTCACCCGGCCCTGTGACGCGAGCAACATCCCCGCGCTGCCCAAGGGCGGTCAGACCAATTACGAGCAGGTGTTCCTGACCCTGCGGCAGCTCATCCAGGCCGACTGCTCCCGCCTGGCCGGGCAGTACCAGCTCAAGGCCCCGGTGGTCTTCTTCATCACCGACGGCGAGCCCTTCGTCGGAAAAGGCCGCCAGCCTGCCGAGGTATGGTTGCCCGCCCGTGCCAGGCTGACCGACCCCGCGTTCCCGCACCGCCCGCACATCACGGCGATGGGCTTCGGCCAGGTCACCGAGCAGACACTCTGCCAGGTGGCGACATCCTTCCGGAACAACCCGTTGGCGTACGTCGCGGACGAGTCGATCCAGGCGGTCAAGGTGGTAGCGGCGATAGCCCAGGCGGTCCAGGACAGCATCGGCAGCTCGATCAGGAATTCCGACTTCGTGATCCCGATTCCGGCCGGCATGCGCCGGCTCCCGTGCGGAGGCTCCTGATGGGCCCACCGGGCCGGGTCCGTACCAGCGCGGTCGCCACCCTCGTCATCGGGTTCGCCGTCGCCGGCTGCGGCGGGTCCGGCGACTCGGGACGGCAGATCATCGTCAACGCGCGGGCGGGAGAGCGTGAACAGCTCGTCGCCGAGATCTACGCCGCCGCGCTCGACCGGGCCGACGTCGACGGCGTCGCCAAGAAGGTGGCCGAGATCGCGGACTACACGAAGCAGTCGGGCGACGCACGGGTCGCCATCGACTACGACCTCGACGTGCTCATGGCCGCGTCGCCGGCCCCGTCGACGCCGGACGACCAGCGACTCCCCACAGCCCTCCCCGGGCACACGCTCGTGAGCAGGACGGCGATCCAGAGCCGCGCGGTGCTTGCCGTGTCCCCCTCGCTGCAGCGGGACGTCCGGACGGTTGCCGAATTCGCGCAGAAGTACCAGAACGATACGACCCGGGTCACTGTCCTGGTCCCGCCGGAGTTCAGCGTGTTCAACCGGGCACTGACCGACCGGGGACTCGCCGTCAGCGGTCAGGCGGACTTCGACGCCGCCGCCCTGACACAGTCCGGTTTCACGGGAGGCGCGATCGTCCCGGCCGGCTCGAAGAAGGGGGACCTCGTCCCGCTCGAAGACCCGGACAACATCCTGCCTCCCCGGACGCTGAGCGTGTTCGCCGGCGACCAGGTCGCCGAGAGGGCTCCTGAGGCCGAGCGGGTGCTCCAGGAGGTGACGGACGTACTCACCCCGCAGGTCGTCGACCGTCTGCTCACCGAGGTGAGGAACAACAGGAAGAAACCGGCCGACGTGGCGAGGGACTGGGCGGGCGACAACGTGTCGACGTCGTCCGGGTTCCCTCCGGCACAGACGATCCTGGCCCTGTTGCTGGGCGGGGCAGCAGCGTTCACCGCGCTCTACCTCCTCGGCTGGCGTCCCGCGACCGCCGCGCGTGGAGGGAGGCGGCCGCACGTGGCGCCCCCCGACGCGCCGCGGTCCGTTGTCACGCAGGACACCCGCGTGGTCGTCGGTCCCGAGCCCAGGCGGATCGCCGTGCACCTGCCCTGGAGCACCACCTCGGCCGATGCCGGGCTTGCACTCGACGGAGGCCTGGTCAAGGGCACGACGGTGCGCGCCGCCACGGTACGGGGCCGCACGCACAGCTTCCGCGGCGAGACCCGGCAGGACGCGTACGGCGTGCGGCTCAGCGGCGACGAGCGCTGGGTCATCGCGGTCGTGGCCGACGGCCTGGGCAGCGCGCGCCACGCGGAGATCGCGTCCACGGTCGCCGTCAGGGCCGCGCTGGACGGGATCGACTCCGCGTTGCGGTCCGGTGAACGCCCGCAGAGCTGGGACTGGAAATCCGTGCTCGCCCACGTGTCCGACACGGTCCGGCGGACCACCGAGTCCCTGGGCGCGCCGCGGCCGGGCACCAATACCGAACGCACCCCTTCCGCACGACCCGGGACCACTCTGACCGTGGCCGTCCTCCCTTCGGAGGGAGAGGGGCAAGCCGTGTGCGCCGCCGTCGGCGACTCCCCGGCCATCCTCGTCACCGGCGGCCGGTGGCAGGCGTTGGCGGGCGAAGGAGGAGGCGACAACGTGACGGCGGCGATCCCGGGCGACCTCGCCGACATCCAGGTCCAGATGTTCTCGTGGCGCGCGGGTGACCTGCTGGTGCTCAGCAGCGACGGCTTCGCCGCGGGCGTCGCGGGCGGCCGGACCCCGCTGGCCCAGCGGCTGTCCCAGACCTGGCGAACCCCGCCGAGCCTGGTCGACTTCGTCCGGGAGGTCGACTTCCGCCTCTCCACCTTCGACGACGACCGGACGGTGGTCGCGATCTGGGCCGGACGCCACGATACGGCCGTGCCGTGACGGATCTTCCGATGATCGTCCACGTCGGCGAGCTGACATTCACCGGGGAGGGGCCGGCGCTCCGCGACGGAGGGCAGACGGACGGACTGCGGCTCTGCATCGCCCCCGACCGGCGCACCTACCTGTTCAAGAGGTACAAGTCCGAGACCGCCGACGAGGTGCGCGTCCCCGCGCTGCATTCCATGATCCGCTGGCGCAGGGAGCTCCCGGACGAGGAGCGTGCGGTGCTGGACGAGAGGTGCGCCTGGCCGATCGCCGTCGTCGGCACGCCCGCCAGGGCCGAGGGCATCCTGATCAGGCTCGCCGAAAGGTCGATGTTCGAACAGCGGACCTCCGGCTCGGGTGAGGCGACCGAGACCCCGCGTCACCTCGACGAGCTCACCCGGAGCCCGGACCGTGCGAGGCGGATCGCGCAACGGTACGAGGTGAAGAAGGCGTACTACGAGCCGCCGTACAAGCTGGCCGTGCTCGGTGAGCTGCTGGACACCGTCACCTGGCTGCACCAGCACGGGTACGCGGTCGGGGATCTGCAATTGCGCAACGCCGTCTTCACGATCGATCCGCGCCCCAAGGTGTACCTCCTCGACTGCGACTCCTGCGTGCCGCTCATGGGTGAGGGCGCGATGCCTCCTGTCGACCCGGAACAGTGGAAGCTTCCGGTGGAGCGGCGTGGGGTGGCCTTCGACGTGACCTCGGACCACTACAAGTTCGCCTGGGCGGTGGTTCGCTGCGTCCAGGAGACGGTCGAGACCTGGCAGCCGGATCCGGTGGTCCTCCGAAGGGTCATGCCGTCGGCCCTCGCCGACACGCTCATCGAGTGCAGCCGTACCCTGCCGCCGCCCGGTGTGCGGGAACGGCTCCGAGAGGCGGCCGCGGTGTGGCCGAGGATGGTCATCGGGGAGCGGCTCTACGTCAACGTGGACGGCTTCATCAAGAAGCCCTGGCCGACGGGCGAGTCGGCCGTGACGCCGGCCCCGATCACTGCCACGCCTCCGGTGCCGGCCACCTCGGCAGGTTCGGGAGGAGAAGCGAAGTGGGCGGTCGTGGCGGTGGCCGTGCTGATCGTGCTCTTCTTCCTCGTCATTGCTCTGGGTAAGTGACCTCGTTCAAGGGGAGTGAATCGAATGTCAAGCACCAGCCGTGTTCCGGGCGTCATGACCGCACCCCCCGCGGAGTAGCCGATGCTTCGCCACCTCTCGATGCTCGCCGTGTCATTGGCCGTGTTCACAAGCCCGGTGCTACCGTCCCCCACGCCGACCGTGCCCGGCGGCTGTGAGCCACCCGACGTACGGCGTCAGGAGCTCCAGGTGGCGAGAGACACGCTTCTGAACGTGCCGGACGCGGACATCGACATTCAGGTGATTCCCCAGACCCTCCTGCCGACCTCGACGTCCTACGTCATCGACTACGTGGTGGAAAACTGCTCGGCGGACCGTGGCATCGCCGCCCGGGACAACGTCGTCTACACGGTCATCCTCGAGGTCGGCCCGAAGGTCCCAGATGTGCGAAATCTTTCCCGCGCCGACGCCGAAACCGTCCTTGATGCCGCTGGCCTGGGCAAGGACCCGCGGCCGGCGAGCGCGAGCGCCGACTGGAAGGTGGCCGGCCAGGATCCGCCCGCGGGCCAACTGGTGAGCTTCGGCACGGCCGTGCGAATAGACCTGGTCTCCCCGAATCCGCCCCCGCCCGAGGTCATCACTCCTGCACCACCGCCAGTGAGGCCGGGGTCCCAGGTGACCGTGCCGTCGCTGATCGGACTCGGCCCGGCAGTGGCCAGGCTGCAGCTCTCGGAGGTCGGCCTGGTGCTCCGCGTGGATCCCGATTCGCCCGAGACGGGGTCGATCAGCAGCCAGGATCCCGTGGCCGGCAGCCAGGTCTCCGAGGGCACGACCGTGACGGTGTCGCTGCAGAAGGCGGTGACGGAGCCGCCGAACCCGGGCGAGACGGTCCCTGGAGAGCCCCCTGGGACCGACAATGGCTCCTCTTCACCGCTGATCCCCGTAGCGCTCGTAGGGATCGTGCTCCCGGGACTGGCAATCGCCCTCGTCCTCGTCCTCGTCGCCCGGACCCTGCGGGCCCGCCCTGCCGTGCGAACAAGCGATCCGCACCAGGCCCAGTCCCGGCCACCGTCCCAAACCAAGCCGTATCCCCAGGTCCCGCCCCAAACCCAGCCCCAGCGGGTGCCGTCGATCCACTGCGATCCGCACCCCGATCCCACCCCGCGCCTGGAGATTCGCCTGACCGGCTCTCCGCCGCCTGGCGCGGCCCCGTCCGCCCCGGTGCCGGACATTCGGGTGGAACTGTTCGCGGACCCCGGCCGCCAGGAACTAAGAGAGGTCGTATCGTGACAGTCCACATCGAAACCGAGCCGGGCACTGCCGATCTCCTGCTCTTCCCGGACCCGAGAAACGCGACGGCGGAGCTGTCGCGGGCCCTCGACACGCACCGCACGCTTGAGCGGGTCGAGGACGGCCCCCAGCGAGCGGGGTCGGCCTTCCGCGGCGCGCTCAACGGCAGGGTCGCCGACGCGGGCGGCGAACTGCTGCGCGGCATCGAACTGGGCACGGTCCTGCTCGGCGGCTGGCTGCAGTACCGGGAGCTGGGGCTCGCCGCACGCAGGAGCGTCGAACAACCCGGAAGCACCGAAATAGTGCGCCTGGACGGACACACGATCACGTCAAAGCACGCCCCCTACGTCGACGTGTACATCGAGGGTCAGTACGTGGCCCGCATCGGCTTCGGCATCGACCTGGAGTTCGGCGTCGGCCTGCTCCAGGCGAGCATTCGCAACGGTCGCCTGATGAGCCTGCGCGCGGGCGACTGCTCGGCGAGCATAACGTGGAGCGTGGAGGGCTTTCCGGTGGCCCAGAACACGGCGAGACTCACCATGCCACTCCAGCTCAGGCTCGGTGACGGGATCCGCCTCGTCGGCACGGACGCATCGCAACCATGACCGCGTCACCGCCGATCCGACCGCCGTTCGGGTGGTCCAGCAGGCCCGGAACCTAGTGTCCTGCGCCTGAAATTTGCCGCATAAGTTTGTATGCTGATGTGCGTGTCACACCCAGGGCCCTCCGCAGTGGAGATTCAGCTGACCGAGGCCGAGCGTGCTCGGCTGAGCGCCATGTCGGCGGAGTCGTCGAGATTGGCGATCCGGGCGAAGATCGTGCTGGCGTGCGCCGAGCCCGGGACGAGTAACGCGCAGGTGTCACGAGAGCTGAAAACAGCGCTGGCCACGGTGCGTAAGTGGCGTGCGGCGTTCGCCCGCGGCGGCCTGGACGCCTTGGCCGACGAGACGCGTTCCGGGCGGCCGAAGTCAGAGCTGACAGTGACCGACACCGAGCGGGTGACGCTGCGGCGGTGGGCGCAGCGCAGTAAGTCCTCGCAGGTCCTGGCGATGCGCTCGAAGATCGTGCTGGCGTGCGCGGACGGCAAGGACAACAAACAGATCGCCGCCGAGCTGCGGGTGCATCCGGACACGGTGTCCAAATGGCGCACCCGGTTCCTGCGCCTGAGACTGGACGGCCTTATCGACGAGGCACGGCCGGGCCGGCCCCCCTCGATCACCCTGGACCAGGTGGAGCAGGTCGTGGTGGCAACGCTGGAACAGACCCCCACCGGCGCCACGCACTGGTCGAGGACCTCGATGGCCCGGCGCAGCGGACTGTCCAGGTCGACGATCGGGCGGATCTGGCGCGACTTCGGGCTCAAACCCCACCGGGCCCAGACCTTCAAGCTGTCGAGCGATCCGTTGTTCGTGGAGAAGGTCGTTGATGTGGTCGGGCTGTATCACAATCCGCCCGAGCGCGCGGTGGTGTTGTGCGTGGATGAGAAGTCCCAGATCCAGGCCTTGGACCGCTCACAGCCGGTGCTGCCGATGATGCCGGGGATGCCCGAGCGCCGCACCCATGACTACGTACGCAACGGGATCACCAGCCTGTTCGCCGCGTTCAACATCGAAGACGGGACCGTCATCGGCGAGCTGTACCGCCAGCACCGCGCCGCCGAGTTCAAGAAGTTCCTCATCACGATCGACAAGACGGTCCCGGCAGGGTTGGACATCCATCTGATCTGCGACAACTACGGCACGCACAAGACTCCGGCAATCAAAGCGTGGCTGGCGCGTCACCCTCGATTCCACATGCACTTCACCCCGACCGGCTCCTCGTGGATCAACCAGGTCGAGCGCTGGTTCGGTTTCCTGACCGACCAGCTGATCAGGCGCGGAGCCCATAAGAGCGTGCAGGCCCTGGAAAAGGACATCCGCACCTGGATCGACCAGTGGAATGACAACCCGCGTCCGTTCGTATGGAAGAAGACCGCGGAAGAGATCCTCGAATCCCTCGCTAGATATTGCCGACAAATTTCAGGCGCAGGACACTAGTGACCCGTCTCTGAATGTTGGCGGGGTTATTTTGGGACAGGTGCTGCTCCCGATCGGAGGGGCCAGGGCAACGTTGTATGCAGGGCCACTCGCTCCGGGATCTGACGGTGAGGTCTCAAACCCGCCAGCCCATGGCCGTAATTGCTGCTGGACTGGGCGCGTGTCCACCACCTCTACCTCTACCGCCGCCTCTGCCGTGCCGACACGATCACCGCTGATCGGTTGGCTGGCTGTTATTTCAGTGATGTTGGGGATCTTCTCGATCGTTACCGCCGAGATCTTGCCGATCGGCCTGCTGACGTCCATCGGGTCCAGTTTCGACATCTCCAACGGTGCAGCGGGCCTGATGATGACGATTCCCGGCATTCTGGCCGCGATCGCCGCCCCGACGGTCACCGTCGCGACCGGGCGATTCGACCGGCGTTTGATGCTGTGCGCCTTGATGCTCCTTTTGGCCATCGCGAACTTCCTCGCGGCTGCCGCACCGGCCTACTGGGTCATGGTGATTTCCCGAGTTCTGGTCGGGCTGGTCATCGGTGGTTTCTGGTCGATCGGCGCCGGTATTGCCGTACGGCTGGTGCGAACGGAGCGGGTCGGTACGGCGACTGCGGTGATCTTCTCCGCCGTCCCGCTGGGATCCGTACTCGGTGTACCCGCGGGCACCCTCATTGGGCACCTCGCGGGCTGGCGGATGGCCTTCGTCGTCATGGGGGTGATGACGGTGGGGGTGTTTCTCGCGCTGATCGTGCTGGTGCCACCGCTGCCCGCCGTCCAGGTGACGCGGTTAACGGTCCTGGGCGACCTCTTCCGCAGTGCCGGTGCCCGTGTCGGGCTTGTTCTGACGTTTCTCATAGTGATGGCCCATTTCGGGACCTACACCTATGTGACTCCTTTCCTGCAGCAGGTCACCCAGGTAAGCCCTGGTCTGATCACCACGTTCCTGCTCGCGTACGGCATCGCCGGCATCATCGGCAATTTCATCGCGGGCGTGACGGTGACACATGGCCTGCGGGCCACGTTCGTCGTCAGCGGCTGCATGCTCGCCGGCGCAACCCTGCTGCTTCCGGTCCTTGGCAGGGGATATATCGGCGCGATCGTGCTGCTCATTGTGTGGGGGTTGGCCTACGGCGCCATCCCGGTCTGCTCGCAGACCTGGTTCTCCACCTCGGCCCCCCACGCGCCGGAGGCGGCCTCCATTCTCTTCACCTCATCCTTCCAGGCCACCATCGCCATCGGCGCTCTGCTCGGAGGTGTCGTGGTGGACGCGACTTCCCCATCGACCGTCATGGTGCTCGGTGGAGCGACCGCGATCCTCATGGTGCTGACGGTTACTGTCGGCCGAGCCGTACCCGAAGCGGCATCACCACGTTCAGCCGTGAAGTGATCGAGGGTGTCAACGACGTCCGAGTCCTCCCCAATCGGCATAATCACGCACGCAGACAGCAGCAGCATGACCGACGGGTCGACGCCTCACCGACGGTGTAGTGCATCGCGATCTGGGAAACGATCACTCTCGATCTGGTGGCCCGTCACGCAGCTTTGGCCAGATAACTGGTCCAGCTTCGGATGGGCGAACTGGCAGCGAAGTTCGTCGGCGCTCCCCCCAAGGCCGGGTAGTTAGGGTTTCTGGCCTGCCGGCAAGGGGCGGGGGGAAGCCGTGGTCGCGGTGTAGATGCCGTGGCCGATCTTGCGGATGAGGCCGCGTTCAGCCCAGCGAGACAGCTGCCGATACATCGTGTTCAGGGTGATGTCGCCGAGGTGGAGGGCGATGTCGCGGGGGTGCCAGAGCCGGTCGGGATGTTCGTGGATCAGTGTCAGGACGCGGTGGTGGCGGCGCTTGTTCGAGGTGGTGTGCCGGTCGTCGCGGGAGGCGGTGGGGAGTGTGTGCGGGGGATCGAGGAGGGTGATATCGAGGCTGGTGACGGCGCGGCTGCGATCGGGTCTGCCGTCGGGGAGGCGTTCTTTGTAGCGGGACATGGGTGACGTGACCTTGCGGGTGCTCACGCGCGGGCGGCGTGGTGGGAGCAGGGTGGTCAAGGTGGCGTGGCCGATGGCGCCGACCAGGTCCGTCCCGTCGGTGATCACACCGGTGGCCTGGAGGACTTGGTCGCGGGCGGTCTGGAAGGCGATGGTGAAGGAGCAGCGGTCGGGGTCGGTGCCGGGGCGGGACTCGGCCGCGTCCACCATCACCGTGCGCAGCAGTTGGTAGAGCGTGAGCAGGGCCCACATCTCCTGTTCCAGGCCGGGGCGGTCGCCGAACCTCGCACCTGGTGTTCGACGCCCGGCCAACGGCCCGGACACGACCTCGAACAATCGGCGCATCGACACGCTGCCGACCCGTGAGGGTAGGTCCCGCAGGCGGCGCTGCACGGTTCGGGTCTCGTCCAACACCGCGTCGACCGGCTCGAACGGCACCAGCGCGGTCAGCTCCCCGAGGTGCCCGAGCGCGAACACGCCCTCGGCTACCGTGACAAGACGGGTGACGGCAGACTGTGCGGACAGCGGAGTCTCCTCACGAAGAGCGATCTTGGTCGAAAGCCCTTCTACCGGAGCTCCGCTCCTTCGTTCATGCCCCGTTCACTCAGCGAGACGCCCTTGCGCCGCAGCTCCAGGCTCTAACTACCCGGCCTTGGGGGAGGGCCCCTCTTTTACACCGCATCTCGGACGCGACCCACGTCAACAAGTCGCGCGGCAGCAGCATTCGGCATACCGTCAGCGCACGCCAGAACGATCCGGGCCCGCTCGGCCGCTCTCCGGTCCCACGACCCCGCCCGACGCACCAACTCGGCACGCTCGTCCTCAGACAGCGAGATCACCACGGCAGAAGGCCCAGGATGCGACACCCGAAAATGGCAGCAACTTACCCTCTGGATTTGCGGCGCATCACACTAGTGCTTAACCTGGGCAACCGTGCAATTGAGGCTTCACCGCAGGTCGGAAGGGGAGAGGGCGGACGAGTCGGCCTGTAGGCCGGGTTCTGATCCGGCCTGCCCCTGACCGGCGGCTGGAGTCAACCCATAGCGCCTCCACCCAAGCCGGTGCGCTTCAACGGCCGGCAACCGCTCCGCCCACCCGACCCGGGGGTGGGGCGGATGCCCAGCGGCCCGAACTCGTCGAAGGCCGCGGCGGCTTGGCCTGTCGGGTCGTTGAAGCAGTCAGTCGACCAGATGCGATGGGACCTCCAGGTGCGAGACTCGGACGGTCACTTGACGGCTCCTTGCATCAGCGCCTTGACGAAGTTGCGCTGAAAGATCAAGAAGATCACCAGCGAAGGCAGGATGATCAGCAGGGATCCGGCGCAGAGCAGCACGATGTCGGTGCCGTACTGCCCCTGGAAGGCGCCCAGCCCGCCGGCCACGGTGCGCTTCGTCGGGTCGTCGACAAGGACTAGGGGCAGCAGATACTGGTTCCAGCTGGAGAGGAAGAAGAGCACGGATAGTGCGGACCACGCCGGGGTGGCCAGCGGCAGGTGGATGCGGCGGAACGTCTGCCAGGTGTTGGCGCCGTCGACTTTCGCGGCTTCGGCGAGCGCGGGCTCGGTGCCGAGGAAGTGTGCGCGCATCCAGAAGACGCCGAATGGCATGAGCAGTCCGATGAGCGGCAGGATGATCGCCAGCCGCGTCCCGAGCAATCCCATGCTGCGCAGGTCGTAGTACAACGGTGTGATCAGCGCCTCGAACGGCAGGGTGAGTCCGACGAGGAGAAGACCGTAGATCGCCTTACCGAAGGGCACGTTCAGCTGGGCGAGGGCGTAGCCCGCGGCGGTGGCCATCGCGACCGTGGCCGGTACGACGCCGAGCACGATGAGGGTGCTCGAGCGGAACAGCGCGACGAAGTTCGCCGCGCTCCACGCATCGACGAAGTTGTGCCAGTGCGGGTCGCTGGGCCAACTGAGGCCTTGCGGCGTGCTGCCCGGCGGTGCCAGTGCCGTGGTGAACATGCTCAGCAGCGGTACCACGGCGAACAGCATCAGCGCGAGAAGGATCCCGGTGCGCGTTACTCGATGGGCGAGGCCCGATGTGGTCATTTCTCCCTCCCGAGACGCTGGATCGGCCAGATGACCACCAGCACGATGACGGCCAGGAACACCGCGAGCGCCGAGGCCTGGCCGACGTGCTGCTGCAGGAACGTCAACCGGTAGATCTGCACGCCGGGCACCATCGTCTGGTAGCCGGGACCGCCTTGCGTCGCGACCTGGACGACGTCGAAGCTCGCCAGCGCGGCGATGATCGTGAACGTCGTGCACACGACGAGTTCGCGCCGCAACCCGGGCAGCGTCACGGCGAAGAACTCACTGACCCGCCCGGCCCCCTCGAGCCGGGCCGCCTCGTACAGCGCCGGGTCGATCTTGCCGATGCCCGCGAGCAGCAGCACCGTGCAGAAGCCGAGCATGACCCAGACCCCGATCACACCGACTGCGGGCAGGGCGAAAGTGAAGTCGCCGAGCCAGGCCCGCGTGTACTGATCGAGGCCGACCGCGCGCAGGACCTGATTGACCAGGCCGTCCGAGGAGTACATCCACGTCCACGCGATACCGGCCGCGACCAGCGGAAGCACCTGCGGGACGAACAGTACGACCCGGGCGGTGGTGCTGAACGCGCCGGGCTTCAGTTCGCGGATGAACGACGCGGCGACCAGACCGAGCCCGACCGGCAGGACCGTGTAGAACACGACGAGGACGAACGCGTGCACCACCGATTGCAGTAGCTCCGGCTGGGTGAAGATCGCTTTCCAGTTGTCCAGTCCGGCAGGCGTCGCCGGGCCGATGCCGTCCCAGTCGTAGAACGAGTACTGCACGGACTGGAGCATCGGGAACAGCACGAAAACGCCGTACATGCCGAACGCCGGCACAACCCAGAGCAGCGCGCTCCAACTCCGCCGCCGGCGTGCCGCAGGAACGCTCGACGGGTCGGTCACAGCCGCAGCCTGCCGCATCGCCTCCGGGGCCGGGACGGACGGCGCCGCATCACCCCTGGGTCGGCTCGCCGCGATCATCGCCCGAGATCGCGTTCGTAGTCGGACTGCACCTTGGCCGCGAACGCCTCGGGCGTCGTCTTGCCGGCCAGCAGCAGCTGCGTTTGCGGGACGAGGCTGTTGACGTGGATCGAAGCCGTCGCATCAGCCATGAAGCCGACCAGCCCGTTGCTCTTCAGCAACTCCTGGAACGCGTTGACGGTGGCGGCGACCGCCGACCCCTCGGGCGCGGTCGAAGCCGGCGCGTCGGTCGGTCCCGCCGGTACCAGCCCGCCGAGGGTGATCGTCTCCTGCCGCGCCTGCTGGTCCGTCTGCACGAAGTCCAGGAACGCCGCCGCCACGTCCGCGTTCTGTGACTTCGCCGGAATCCCCAGGTTGGCGGCGGCGGTCATCGCGTACGACGGCCCACCGGCGACGTCGGGCGGGAACAGGAAGAAGCCGAACTGACCGGGTGCGGTCTTGTCGAGGTTCGGAGCCTGCCAGTTGCCGCTCGGGAAGAACACGCCGTTGCCCTTGATGAACTCGGCCGGCGCCCGGGTCTGGTCGATGTCGTTCGCGTCGGCCGGCAGGTATCCCGCCTGTCCCCAGCGTTGCAATGTCGTGGCGCCCTTGACTGTCGCCGCGTTGTCAATGCTCGCGCCGGGCTTGGTGTAGTTCCAGTCCTGGACGGCTTGCGCGTCACCGGCGTAGGAGATCATCAGATTCTGCAGCGGATAGACGCTGCCGCCGTCCTTGCCGTTGGTCATGATCGGCTGGAGCCCGGCGTCCTTCGCCTTGGCGAGCAGCTGCTCGAACTCGGCGACGGTCGCCGGTGGCCGCGTCATCCCGATCCGCTGCGCGAGCGCCTTGTTGTAGTACACCCCGGTCAGGCCGAAACCGGCACCCGCGGCGTACAACGAGCCCGTCCCCCGCTGTGTGCCGTCCGGGCCGACACGGGTGGAGGCGAACTGCGACTGCGGCCACGCGTTCCACCCATAGGCCTCCACATACGGGTCGAGGCTGAGCAGCAGGTGGTCCTTGGTCAGGTTGCCGAGCTGCGGCACGCGGACGAGGTCGGGCACGTTGTCCCCGGCGAGAGTGCGCGCGATGGTCGTGGTCAAGGTGGCGTAGTCCTGGTTCTCGACCTTGACGGTCACGTTGCCGTGCTTGGCGTGGAACAGCTTGCCGAGTGCGGTGTAGAACGGGACGTCGACGCCGCTGGTGACGAGCAGCTTCAGGGTGACCGGTTCGCTTCCGATACTGGTGGAGACCGGCTTGGACGGTACCGGGCCGGCTTCGGAGGTGCCGCCGGGTGCGCAGGCGGCCAGCAGCAGGGCAGCCGCCGCGGCGACCCCGGTCGCCCGGAGGTTCCGGCGGTAATGGATCAGCGATCGCACGGGAAGTCCTTAAGGCTCGATGGTGCGGGTTGACTGGAACGCGCGGCGTACCGCGTCGCCTGCCTTGCCGGCGGCGTGGTGCGCGTCGGTCATCACGGCGAACATCTCGAAGAAGCCATGGATCTGCCCCGCGTACTCGATCAGCTCGACCGGCACGCTGGCCACCCGCAGACGCCGGGCATAGTCCTCGGCCTCGCCACGGAGGAAGTCGTGCTCGGCCGTGATGATCGTCGCGGGCGCGACACCGCGCACGGATTCAGCGTGCAGGGGGGATGCATACGACGCCGTGCGGTGTGCCGGGTCGGGAACGTACGTCGCCCAGATGTGCTGGAGCCGACGGTAGGTATTGGGGCCAAAACCCGGCTGGCCCGCGAAGGTCTCGTACCGCCGCCGGAACGCGACCTTGTAGTCGGTGTTCTCGAAGCTGTCGAGTACCGGGTAGACGAGGAGCTGGGCGGCCAGTCGAACACCTTCGTCACGTGCTTTGAGCGCGACAGCCGCGGCGAGGTTGCCGCCCGAACTGTCTCCACCGACAGCCACGCTGCCGAAGTTGCGGCGTGCCCATGCGACGGCTGTCCAGGTGTCGTCAAGGCCGGCTGGAAACGGGTGCTCGGGCGCGAGCCGGTAGTCGATGGACAGCACCCCGCACCCGGCCCGGTTCGCGAGTTCCCGGGCGACGCCCTCGGCGGTGTCGAGGTCTCCGTGAATCCAGCCGCCACCGTGTGCCCAGACCAGCACCTCCTGTTCCCCGCCCTTGGGCCGGTAGAGCCGGGCCGGTACGCCGTCCGCGTCGACCGACTCGACGGAGGCAACCGGCGCAGTCTCACCGGTCACGGCCAGCACCTTCGCACGTGCGTCCGCCCGCACGGCCGCGATGTCGGCGGCCCACGGGTCGGGCGATGATCCGGAGTTGTCCAGGAAGGCCTGAACCTGCTTGTGCGGCTGCGGCGGAGTGTCTCCCCCGCGGACGGCCGGGATTCCCCGCCGGGAAGCTGCACTCATTCGATCGCGCCTCTCGCCAAAGTTAAGACTGAGCACTCAGTCGGTTTCGCCGAGGTTACCGAGTGCTCAGTCGGTTTGTCTATGCTTGCCTATGACCCGCCCCGACCATCGTGAGGAGATCAACCGTGTCCCCTGCCCAGAAGCCCAAAACCTCAGCGAAGGGCCTCGAGACACGGGATCGCATCGTCGACGTCGCCGTACGATTCATCGCCCGCAACGGAGCGCGCGGCACGAGCCTCGCCGACATCGCGGCCGAGGCCGGCGTGTCACAGACCGGGCTGCTCTATCACTTCCGCAGCAAGGAGGCGCTGCTCAACGCCGTCATGGATCGGCACCTGGCCTTCTCCGAGCAGTGGCTGTGGGGCGAGGGACCCGACCCCGGCATCAAGATCGTCGACATCATCGCCAAGCACATGGCCAGCTGGCCCAGCCAGCACGACAGCAAGGTGGCCAGCCTGCTCGGCATGAACACCGTCGTCCTCGGCGAAAACGTCAGCCCCGACACCGAACTCCACCAACGGCTGGTCGATGGCTACCGAACAACGATCGACCGCGTGACGGCAACCCTGCGGTCCGCACAGGAGCGCGGCGAGATGCGGGAGGACATCGACCCGCAGCTCAAAGCAATGGAGATCATCGCTTTCTGCTCCGGCATCGAGGCCGCGTGGCTGGTGGACCCGAATATCCCGGTCGCCGCGGCAGCCGCCCAATGGGCCGCACAGCAGACCAGGCAGTTAGCGACCGGGCCGGCGACGTCCTGACGACACGCCACCGGAAATCCGGCAATCATCGAATTGTTCACGGGGCCGCGCTGCCGGCGAGCGAGGCCCCTCTCTGTTCTCCCGGGCTGCGGCCAGTGCGGGTGCCATTAACGAACGTGTCACCAGCCCCAACCACGGATGATCACGACTGATTGTGTGCCTGTAATGGCAACTTCGCCGGGATAGATCACTTGACCTGGAACGCGCGCCCTTACCTGGGCCGGGGTCGTCTACGTCGCGTTCGTGGGCTGGTCGGCGGCGATGACCAGGCGGGCCAAACTCATCCTGGACGCCCTGGACATGGGTTGTGGCGGCGCGACCGTGCCGGGACGCCGGCCGGTCCGGGTCTGGTGCATCACTCCGACGCCGGCAGTCAGCTTAGGTTCAAGCCGTCGGCTGGAGGTGAACGAGAATCATCCAGTTGTCCTCGTCCTTCGTATAGGTGGCCCGGACCCTGTACCTCCCAGGATCGAGATCGATGACGAGCAGATCGTCGGGCTCCAACTCAGCGCCGGGGATCGCAGAGTCGAAGAGCACTACCGGCTCTCGTACCTCCCAGATCAAGTCCTCGTCATCATCCCAATCCGCTTCACCTGCCAGGGCTCGCCCATGCTCTGGCCGAGTACATCGACAGGCACAAACCCGAGGACGTGCTCTTCCGAACGACACGCGGGAATCTGATCCGTCGCGACTACTTCAACGCCGAAGTTCTGAAGCCCGCGATCTTCTCGGCGGGAGTACCGGCGGACATGACGTTCCACGATCTTCGGCACACCTTCGCCAGTACGGCCCTCGCTGAGGGTGTGCCCATCTCCGAGGTGTCCCGGTGGCTCGGGCACGAGTCCATCACCACGACCGTGGACCTGTACGGGCATCTGGTCCCGGAGGCATCTGAGCGGGCGCGCACGGCGCTGGACAATGCCTTCGCCTCGGCCCTCGGGTCCGCGTAATGTGCCCCCGATGTGCCCCCTCAAGGATTCGATCTTCCTGAATGAGGGTTCCGCCGCAGGTCAGGGGCGGGAAAGGCGGACGAGTCGGCCTGTAGGCCGGGTTTTGTCCTTCACGTGTGTGAAGGGGCGACCATCCATCTAGGACCGACGTTGCCGTCGGCCTCAAGCGGTCTACCCGCGCGACTCGGGCGAGCAGCCCTCAGGCGTCGCGCGCGGGACGCTCCGGAGAGCGCCCCTTCTTGACCTTGCTCCAGGTGGGGTTTACCGAGCCGCCCACGTCACCGTGGGCGCTGGTGGTCTCTTACACCACCGTTTCACCCTTACCCCGTCCTGCGACGAGGCGGTCTGTTCTCTGTGGCACTTTCCCGCGGGTCACCCCGGGTCGGCGTTACCGACCACCCTGCTCTGTGGAGCCCGGACCTTCCTCGGCGGGTCTCGCAAGAGACCCGACGCGGCCGCCCGGCCGGCTCGTCCGCCGTGATCCAAGCCTAACGGCTCCCAAGTGGACTCCAACCGAGCGGCAAGTCGCGTGCGCTGGAATACGGATCAAGCGAGACGTGACGGACGAGCAGCGGGGGAACCGATGAGAGCACCGACAACCGGCGAGGCGGCCGGTTTCGCACGCCGTGAGGATTTCGGCCGCCGCGGAGGGCGGGTGTTTCACCGTCTCCGCGGCCGAGGTCTGTCATGGACGTGAGAGACCGTCCGCGCGGGGATCTCAGCACCCCCGCGGCCTTTCTGCCGCAGGGCTCCACCACCCCTGCGGCCTTTCGTGGACGCGAGACCGCCGAAGCGGGGGGCTCATCGCCTTCACGGTCTGTCGAGGTGAGACCAGCGGTTCAGTGGAGGTGCGAGGTGTCGTTGAACGTCTTCACCACCGCCGGGCCGTCGGCGTAATACTCGATCAGGGACAGGGCTGACAGGTCGAGATGCATGCGGTACAGCGCGCCGAGGGGAGCGAGCAGCGCGGACTGCAGCAGCATCTTGATCGGCGTGACATGGGAGACGGCGAGGACCGTCCTTCCCTCGTAGCGCTCTATCAGCAGGTCCCCGATCGCCTGGACCCGCCGCGCCGCCACCCCGAAACTCTCCCCACCCGGCGGCGCGGCGGACGGGTCCGCCAGCCACGCGGCGAGTTCGTCGGGCCAGCGGCGCTGGATCTCGGTGAACGTGTAGCCTTCCCAGGCTCCGAAGTCGGCCTCCCGCAGCCCCTCCTCGACGACGACCTCAAGTCCCGTCCTCGCCGCGACGATCTCCGCGGTGGCGCGGGCGCGCTTGAGCGGCGAACTGACGATCACCTGGATGTCGTACGGCTTCCCGGCCAGCTTGACCGCGGCGGCCTCGGCCTGGGCGACGCCGTTGGGCGTGAGTTCGGGGTCTCCGAGCCCGGAGAACCTCCGTTCGATGGAGAGCGGCGTCTCACCGTGCCGGAGAAGATACAGCGAGGTCGCGGTGGAGGTGGGTGGACGCCAGCCAGTGCTCGAACCGGAGGGAGCGATCGTCGGAGTCGCCTGGGCCGTACCCTCGGCAGGCTCTCCCGTCCGGCCCGCCCGTGCCGATGTCTCCGGCGCCTGCGCCGGCCGGTCCCGCGTGCCGGAGATTCTGCCACCGGATGCCTCCGGGGCGGAGGCCCGGCCTCCGGGACCCCCCGCGCCGGAGACTCCCCTCCCGCCGGGCGCTTCACCGACAGCGGACCGGCTCCCAGGCGCTCCCGCGCCGGAAGAGCCGGACGAGGCCGAGGAGTCAGAGAGGCGCCAGGGGCGCCCCTTGGCCGCGGCGTCCATCGCCTCGTTGGCGAGGCGGTCGGCGTCCTTGTTCTTCTCGCGAGGGATCCAGCGCCAGGTCACCCTGAGACGTCTGGCGAGGGCCGCGGCCTCCAGGGCGAGAGGGCGCAGGCCCTCGTTCTTGATCTTCCACCGGCCGGCCATCTGCTCGATGACCAGCTTGGAGTCCATCCGGACCTCGACCTGCGCGCCGTCGCCGGCGAGGGCGAGGAGCGAGGTCAGGCCCGCGATGAGCCCGCGGTACTCGGCGACGTTGTTGGTCTGGGTGCCGATCGACTCGGCGGTCTCGACCAGCACCTGCCCGTCGGCGGCGTCCTTGACGACGGCACCGTAACCGGCCGGGCCCGGGTTGCCCCGCGAGCCGCCGTCCGCCTCGATGACGTACGAGGTCACAGGGCTCACAGACCGGACTCGGCGGTACGGACGAGGATCCGGCGGCACTCCTCGCAGCGGATGACCTCTTCGTGGGAGGCGGCCTTGATGCGGTTGATCTCGGCGATGGACAGGCTCGTACGGCAGCCGAGGCAGCGGGCTCCCTGGAGCATCGCGGCGCCCACCCCGAACTGCTCCCTGAGCTTCTCGTAGAGGGCGAGCAGGTCGGCCGGGATGTCGCCGGCGACCTCGGTGCGCTTGCCCTGGACCTCGTCCTTCTCCTTGTCGATCTCGGCGAAGGCGGCGTCCCTGCGGTCCTCGGCGGAGCCGCGGGTGCCGGCGAGTTCGTCGCGCTCGGCCACGAGCTTGGTGACCCGCTCGTCGGCCGCCTCGCGGCGCTCCATGATCTCCAGCACGACCTCCTCCAGATCGTCCTGCCTGCGCTTCAGGGAGACGATCTCGGACTGGAGGCTGGACAGGTCCTTGGGCGAGGTGACCTGGCCGGAGTCGAGGCGCTTCTGGTCGCGCTCGGCGCGGGTGCGGACCGAGTCGACGTCGGCCTCGGCCTTGCTCTGCTCGCGGGCGAGGTCGCCGGACTCGGTCTCGGCGGCGATCACCTGGGTCGCGATGCGGGCGATGCGCCCGGAGAGCTCGTCGATCTGGGCCAGCTCGGGAAGGGTGCGGCGGCGATGGGCCAGCCGGTCGAGGGCGGAGTCGAGTTCGGCCAGGTCAAGCAGACGCTTCTGGGCCGCAGGGGCTGCTTTCACGTGAAATCCTCGCACTTTGCTGTTGTGTTCCAGGCGTCCGTGACCGTCTCGGATACGCGCGTCTCAACAGTAATCCCCCTGGCGGCCGACGCGGACGCGAGATGGTGCGCCGCGTCGGCGAGCCAGGGCCATTCGGTGGCCCAGTGGGCCGCGTCGATCAGCGCGGGGCCGCCGGAGTTCTCCATGAACTCGCTGGCCGGGTGGTGGCGCAGGTCGGCGGTGAGGAAGACGTCCACCCCGGCGGCGCGGGCCGTCCCGAGCAGGGAGTCTCCGGATCCACCGCTGACCGCGATCCGCTGGACGGCACGGTCAGGATCTCCGGCGACCCGCAGGCCGCCCGCCGTGGCGGGGAGCCCGCGGGCGGCCTGCCTGGTGAACTCGGCGAGGGAGACGGGCTCGGGCAGCGAGCCGACGCGGCCCAGTCCGCGCCTCGGGTCGTCGGCGGCTGGGCTGAGGGGGACGAGCGGGCCGGTCAGGCCGACGGCGCGGGCGAGCGCGTCGGAGACTCCGGGGTCGGCGACGTCGGCGTTGGTGTGGGCGGTGAAGAGCCCGATGTCGTTCTTGATCAGAGTGTGGATCAGGCGGCCCTTGGAGGTGGTCGCCGCGACACTCGTGGTGCCGCGCAGGTAGAGCGGATGGTGGGTGACGACGAGGTCGGCGCCCCAGTCGAGGGCCTCCTCGGCGACGACGGCGACCGGGTCGACCGCGAACAGGATCTTGCGCACCTCGGCGGCGGGATCCCCGCAGACGAGCCCGACCGCGTCCCACGACTCGGCCCATCTCGGGTCGTAGCGGGACTCCAGCTCTGTGACGATGTCGGCAAGCGTAGGCACGTGCGCAGAATATCGGCCCTTTCCACCGTCAGGCCTCCTCCTGGAGCGCCAGGCTCCCGGTGGTCTGCCAACGGCCTCCTCGGGATTTCCCCAGTGATTGCCCCGGCGGCTTCCACGGCGTGGGGGCATCGCCTAGCGTCAGTGAACACTGACACCCGGAGGGCGTGCGCATGGGGCCTAATGTCGCGATCATCGGTGCCGGATTCGGCGGCCTGTGCATGGCCATCCAGTTGGAGAAGGCCGGCATCCGTTCGTACACGATCTTCGAGAAGGGGTCCGACGTCGGGGGGACCTGGCGCGACAACACCTATCCGGGGGCGGGCTGCGACACCCACTCGCATCTGTACTCCTTCTCCTTCGAGAGATACTCCAGCCGGACGCGTCGCTATGCCGGGCAGCCGGAGATCCTGGGTTACCTGCGGGGGTGTGCCGACAAGTACGGCCTGCGTTCCCGTATCCGGCTGAACACCGCGGTCGTCTCCGCCGCCTTCGACGAGTCGCTGGGCAAATGGCGGGTCCGTACGTCGGCCGGAGAAGAGTTGTTCGACGTGGTGGTGTCGGCGATAGGTCAGCTGAACCGGCCCCAATTGCCCGACATTCCGGGAATATCGACATTCAGTGGAGCGGCCTTCCACTCCGCGCGCTGGGACCACTCCGTCGACCTGGCGGGCAAACGAGTCGCCGTGATCGGGAACGGGTCGTCGGCGGCGCAACTCGTCCCGAAGGTGGCCGAGGTGGCCGGGCACCTGGACCTCTTCCAGCGAACCCCCAACTGGGTGATTCCCAAGCAGGGCACCGACTTCAGCCCGCGCGTGCGGACAGCCTTCCGCCTCGTGCCGTTCCTGCAGCGCGCCTACCGCGAGTGGGTCTACCGGTACGCGGAGCACATCCTCTACCCCGCCCTGGCCGGGGGCTGGAGCACGGACCTGGTGCGCAAGTACGCCCTCGGGCACCTGCACGAGCAGGTCTCCGACCCGGTGCTACGGGCCAAGCTGACCCCCTCCTACCCGCTCGGCTGCAAGCGGGTCGTCATCGACAGCGACTTCTATCCCGCGCTGACCCGCCCCGACGTGGACGTCGTCACCGACCGGATCACCCGGATCGTCCCCGGCGGCGTGGAGACCGTCACCGGAGTCCGCGAGGCCGACGCGATCGTCTACGCGACCGGCTTCGAGACCTCGGAGTTTCTGAGCACGATCGAGGTCACCGGACGCGGCGGGCGGCGACTGGCCGAGGAGTGGAAGGACGGCGCCGAGGCGTACCTGGGCATCGCCGTGCCGCACTTCCCCAACCTGTTCCTGCTGTACGGCCCCAACACCAACCTCGGTCACACCTCGATCGTCTTCATGCTCGAATGCCAGGTCCGGTACATCATGGGCTGCCTGCCGCAGCTGGCCTCGCGCGGGCCGATGGAGGTGAGGCCGGAGGCGATGGACACCTGGCGGCAGAACCTCGACCGGGACATGGAGGGCATGGTCTGGCAGGCGGGCTGCACGAGTTGGTACAAGAACGCCTCGGGCAGGGTCACCGGCAACTGGCCGGGCAGCGCGACCGCCTACCGCCGTCTCACCAGGACCCCGCGCCCCGAGGCCTTCCAGTTCGCACGCTGACCCACTCCGCGTACGCGGGTACGCGGGTACCCGCGTGCGCGGGTACCCGAAGTCACCCAGATCGTCGTCGCTCTCCCGGTCAACGCCCATTCCACGCACGCGAGTACGCGAAGAGTTCGCGGGCGCCCTCCTCGTCCAGCGGGACACCCACTCCGCGCAGGCGAGTACGCGAAGGCCCGGCGGGCCGATAGCGTCGTGGCGAACCAGAGCCGTCCGCGCAGAAGGGCCCGCCCGTGTCCGCCGACCTCCACCGCGACTCCGTGGTCGCCGATACCCACAACGATCTGCTGATGGCGGTCGCCGCTCGTCCGCCTCGCCGCTGGGCGTCGTTCTTCCGGGAGCGTTGGCTGCCGCAGTTGCGTGAGGGAGGGGTGAACCTCCAGGTGCTGCCGGTGTTCGTCGACGAGCAGTACCGTCCCGAGGGGGCGTTGCGCCAGACGTTGCGCATGATCGAGTGTGCGCACGTGCTGGCCGAGGGCAACGCCGAGTCCGTCCGGCTGTGCCTGGACGGTGCGCAGATCGACCAGGCCCTCGCCGAGGGCAAGATCGCTCTGGTCCTGGCGATGGAGAGCATGCCGGGCCTGGACGCCTCGGTCGAGCTGCTGCCCACCGTGCACCGGCTGGGTGTGCGGATCGCCTCGATCGCGCACTGGGGCCGCACCGCGCTGGCCGACGGCAGCGGCGAGGACGCCACCGGCGGCAGGCTCACCGGCGCCGGGATCCAGGCGCTGCGGGAGATGGAACGCCTCGGGGTGATCTTCGATATCTCCCACCTGAGTGCCTCGGGGGTGGAGCATGTGCTGGAGTTGGCGAGCAGGCCGGTGATGGCCACCCACTCCTCGGCCCGCGCGTTGCGCGAGCATCACCGTAATCTCACCGACGAGCAGATCCGGGCCGTCGCCGCGACCGGCGGGGTGGTGTGCGTGAACTTCGTGGCCGCCTTCTTGTCCGAGGATCCGGCCGA
The DNA here is from genome assembly GCF_042899335.1 of Streptosporangium sp. NPDC000095. Classification (NCBI taxonomy): domain Bacteria; kingdom Bacillati; phylum Actinomycetota; class Actinomycetes; order Streptosporangiales; family Streptosporangiaceae; genus Streptosporangium; species Streptosporangium sp. NPDC000095. The sequence continues at coordinate 53,819 of NZ_JBIAZS010000007.1, read as the reverse complement.
GTACACCGTGGATCGGCTGGTGGACCACCTCGCGCACGTCGCGGGTGTCGGCGGTATCGACCACGTCGGCCTGGGCCCCGATTTCGTGCGTGAGGTGCTGCAGGATGTGACTCCCCCGTGCTGTGAGATGGACTACGACGTCGATCCCTTCGCGGCCCTGCCGGGGCTGTCGGGGCCGAGTGGGCTGCCCCTGGTCACCGACGCCCTGCTCAAGCACGGCTTCGCCGACGAGGAGATCACGAAGATCATCGGCGGCAACGTACACCGCCTGTTCCGCGCCGAACTGGGCAGGCCCGCCTGAGCGAGCCCGGCCGGTGCCCGGGCGACGGGGCGCGGTGCGACGGAATCCCTCGTTGAGTCTCGGCTCCTCACCGTCCGTAGCGTTCCTACCCACGGGTAGGTGACAGCGCGTGGGGTGCCCGATTCGTCCTGTGCATACCTCTGTACCCCGGCCGCACCCCGGCCCGGACGGCGCTTCCTGACGCGCTAGTGTTCCCTTGTGGCAAGGGGATTTGGGCGATTACGTCGCGAAGATCTGCTCCGGACCGCCTGCGATGTGATCGCGGCCCGGGGCTTCGGTCACACGCGCACCGCCGACATCGCCCAGGCGGCCGGCGTCAGCCAGGCGCTGCTCTTCTACCATTTCGAGACCAAGGAGAAGCTCTTCGCCCAGGCCTTCTCCTACGCCGCCCAGCTCGACCTGGACGCGCTCACCAAGGTGGAGGAGTCCGGCGGCTCTCCCCTCGACCGGCTGCGGGCTCTGCTCAGGTTCTATCCGCCCAGCGGGAAATCCAAGTCGTGGGCCCTGTGGATCGACGCCTGGGCCGAGTCGATACGCAACACCGAGCTTGAGGAGACGTCCCGCAGGATCGACATGCGCTGGAAGGAGGCGCTCCGCGCGATCATCGACGACGGCGTCGCGGCGGAGGTCTTCACCTGTGCGGACCCCGAGGGCACGACCTGGCGGGTCATGTCTCTCATCGACGGCCTTTCCACGCAGGTGACGGTGCACCGGCGGGTGCTCTCGCGGGCGCGGATGACCGAGTTCATCCGGACGGCCACGGCGGCGGAACTGGGCCTCTCCCCCGCCGAGCTGAGTTGAACAGTCCCCCGGGCGACACGACCAGGAGCATGGCGAGGGCGATCAGCCCGCCGCCGAGGTAGACGCCCACGGTGAGCGGTTCCCCGTGCAGCGCCACGGCGAGGGCGGTCACCCAGAGCGGCTGGGTCGACAGGATCACCGCGGCGGACACCGGCGAGACGTGGACCTGGCCCCAGGATCGGGCCAGGAAACCCAGGGCGCAGGCCACGATCGACAGGTGGCCGAGGATCACCCAGTCGCCCGGCGTCGAGGGCAGGGTGAGACCGTCCGGCGTGGCGAGGGCACCCGTCATGGCGGCGATGGTGCCGAGCTGGATCACCGTGACCGCGTAGGCGTTCTGCCGCGCCTCGGCGGAGTTGCCGAGCAGCAGCGTATGGACCGCGTACAGGACCGCCGCCAACAGGGTGGCGACCAGCGCGGGCAGGGCGATGTCCCCCTCCGCCTCCCTCATCAGGGCGAACGCGGTCATCGCGGCCGTGGCCAGCGCCACCGAGGCCCAGACGCGGGCCGACGTCCTGGCTCCGAGCAGGAACAGTCCGAGAACAGGGGTGATCACCACGTACGAGCCGACCGTGAACCCCGAGACCGACGAGGGCAGATCGTGCAGTGAGACCGCCTGGGCCGTCTGGGCCACGCCGAACAGCAGGCCGAGCAGGATGCCGGTGAGCCAGGTGTTCTCCGAGAGCCCTCGAAGGCTTCTCGGGCGCAGCGCGAGCAGCACGAGGGTGGCGATGCCGTACCGCTCGGCGAGAAGGTCCGCCACCGGCACGCGGACGATGAGATCCTTCATCAGCGGGAAAGCCGACCCCCATGCGGCGCTGACGAAGATCAGAAGCACGATTCCCAGAACGGGCCGGGGGGTTACCACTGCCATATCCGAAGGGTCGCATCACCCTCGGCGACCAAATGGTCACCGAAAGGGTCGGGGGTGACACGGATACAACGCTGAGTGAAAGACGCAACACCGGCGCGAGGGGCCTCATACCTCCACTTGTCTTTCCGCCGGGGCCGACGGGAGCCGACGGGGGCACAGCGCTCAGTGGGTGCCCTTCCGACGGGGGGCCGACGGCGGCCCGGCGCTCAGCGGACCGAGCGGATCTTCCAGACGAGGACGGCGCCGAGGAGGACGAGGGCCGCCGAGGTCATGTAGAGGACGGGATAACCGCCGAGACCTGCCACGATCGGACCGGCGATGGCGGGGCCGAGCACCTGGGGGCCGGAGTTGGCGATGTTGATGACGCCGAGGTCCTTGGCACGTCCCTCGGCGGCGGGCAGGACCTGGGTGACGAGGGCGTTGTCGACCGAGAGGTAGATGCCGAAGCCGATCCCCATGATCGCGGCGCCGACCGTCGCGACCTGCCAGTGCGGCCAGAAGGCGAGCATCACCGCGGGGATGACGCTGATCAGGCCGGAGATCGTGACGAGCGCCCTGCGGCGGCCGAGCCTGTCGGAGACGACGCCCGCGACGACGGTGGTGAGCACGACGGCCACGGTGTAGATCAGGATCAGCACGAGCAGACCGTCCTCGGCCTTCTCACCGGGGAAGAGCCTCTCGTAGCCGACCGCGTCGGCGAGGAAGTACAGCAGGTAGAGCGTGGCGACGGCGTTGCCCAGCTGCATCAGGAAGCGGGTCAGCCAGGCCCAGAAGAAGTCGGGGTGGGTGCGAGGGCTGATCCAGAACCCCTTCAGGAAGGCTCCGAGGTCGAAGGGCGGCCTGTCCGTCAGGCGGGGGTCGGGGGTGGTGAGGACGAAGGGGAGCACGCAGAGCGGGATCAGCGCCGCTATCAAGAAATATCCGGATTCGGTGGTGGTGGCGACCATGGTGACCAGGACCACGGCGAACACCACCCCGAGCGACTGGGGAATCCCGATCCAGCCCGAGACCTCACCTCGCTGACCGACCGGTACGTGGTCGGGCACCCCGGCACCGAGCGCGGCCTGCATCGCGTTGAGCCCGGCCTGCGCGAGACACCAACCGGCCGTCACACCGAGGATCGAGCCCTGGCCCGCCAGCAGGACCAGCGCCCCCGCACCGGCCAGCGCCCCGCCCAGCGACCACGGATGCCTGCGCCCGAAACGCCCCGCCGTACGATCCGACAGCGCTCCGGCGACGGGGTTGAACAGCATCGCGACGGCGGCCCCCACCCCGGTCACCAGTGCCAGCGACCCTTCCTTGCCCGCCGGGTCGATCGCCGCCACCTGCGAGGGCAACAGCACCTGGAGCGGCCCGAAGTAGGCCATCCAGAGCGCGAGGTTGGCGAGCGAGATGCCGGCCACCCACCAGGGCCCCACCCTGCGGGTCGGTTCGGCGAGCGCCGCCCGCGGGTCGGGGACAGGCTGGGCGACGCTCATGGAACCTCGCATCTCCGCGGCTCGGCTCTTCGTGGGCCTCGGCATCTTCGTGGTTCGACATCCTCACGGCTCGGCGCCTACACGGTCCAGCGTTTCCCGTCTCGACATCCTCACAGATCGATATCTCCGCGAAACGGATCGCCGTCCTGAGGCTCAACGCCTCCCGGTGGCACTGGGTGACGGCCTCCCGGTGGCGGAAAGCCGGAGAGGCCGGGAGGCGTCCCCACGGAGGAACCGGGGCGAAGAAGCGGAGCACCCGGAGAAGGGCTCAGGAACGGTCGGTGCCCGTGAGCAACTCCAGCGCCTCCTCCTCGGTCAGGGCGTCCAGTTCCTCGATCAGCAGTTCCTCCAGCGCCTCGGCGAGGGAGGCGACGGTACTCTTGGCGAAGATCGTCCGGATCGGGACCTCGACCCCGGTGTCCCGCCTGATCCGCGCCCCCACCCGGGTCGCCAGCAGGGAGTGCCCGCCCAGCGCGAAGAAGTCGTCGAGGACGCCGACCGGCCCCGTGCCGAGCAGTTCCTCCCAGATCTCGGCGACCAGCCTCTCCGCGTCCGTACGCGGCGCGACGCGGCGCGTGGCGGGGAGGGCGGCGGACGGTTCGGGGAGCGCGGCGGCGTCGACCTTGCCGCCCGAGGTGAGGGGAAGCGCGTCCAGCGTCACCCATGCCGTGGGGACGAGCTGCCGCGGGAGCGACCGCTCCAGGTGCTCCCTGAGGGCGGCCGGGCCCGCGGTGCCCGTGACGTACGCGACGAGCTCCTCCCCCCTGCCGGTGACGAAGGCCTGCCGCACCCCGGGGTGGGCGAGCAGGCGGCTCTCCACCTCGCCCGGCTCGATCCGGAACCCCCTGATCTTCAGCTGGGCGTCCAGCCGCCCGAGGAACTCCAGCCGCCCGTCGGAGCGCCAGCGCGCCCGGTCGCCGCTTCGGTAGCGGCGCGCTCCCGGGGCGCCGTACGGGTCGGGGACGAAGGCGGCGGCGGTGAGCGCCGGCCTGCCGAGGTAGCCCCGGGCCACTCCGGCTCCGCCGATGACCAGTTCCCCGGTCGCGCCGGGCGGAAGGGGGTCTCCCCTGCCGTCGAGCACGTGGACGACGGTCCCGCCGATCGGGCGGCCGATCGGAGGGCGTCCCGCGACGTCCCCCGCCCCCAGGTCGGCGGCGGTGGCGATCACCGTCGCCTCGGTCGGGCCGTAGGTGTTGACCAGCCGGACACGGTCGCCGAGCAGACCCCGCCAGCGCTCCACCGCCGCCGCCGAGACCTGCTCGCCACCGAGGATAACCAGGCGGAGCGAGGACGGCCACGCGGTCTCCCTCGGGTCCTCGGTCAGCGAGTGCCAGTAGGCGGTCGGCAGGTCGAGTACGGTGACCGCCGCTCCCTCGGGGGAGGCGAGCAGGGCGGGCAGCGACACCGCGCCTTCCGGCAGGAGCACCAGCGTGGCTCCCGCCGCCAGCGTGGGGAAGACCTCCTCGACGTGGGCGTCGAAGCCGAGCGAGGCGAACTGGACGACCCGGTCGGCCGGGGTGAGGCGGTAGTCCTCGCGCATCCAGCGCACCCGCGCGGCCACCGCGCCGTGCTCCACCAGCACCCCCTTGGGCACGCCGGTGGATCCGGAGGTGGTGATGACGTACGCGGCGTCCCACGGCGCGGGGAGGTCGACGACCTTCCCGGAGCCTCCATGGCTCGGAGAGGTCGTGGGGGCGACGGCGACGCGGCCCGGTGGCGGTTCGCGCAGGGTGATCAGGTGGGTGGCCGAGCTGTCCGCCATCGAGAAGGCCAGCCGCTCGTCGGGGACCTCCGGGTCGAACGGCAGGTAGGCGGCCCCGGCCCACCAGACGGCGAGCAGCGCGGTGATCGCGTCGACCGAGCGGGGCAGGCAGACCCCGACGACGCCCCCCCGCCGCACGCCGCCCTCGCGCAGGACCTCGGCGAGCGCGCCCGCGCGGGCGAGCAGCTCGCCGTAGGTGACGCTCTGTTTCCCGCAGACCACGGCGACGGCGTCCGGTGCCCGCCGCGCGGCCTCCAGGATCATCCCGGGAACCAGACCGGCCTCCGAGGCGGAACCCGAGACGGAACCCGAGACGGAACCCGAGACGGTCGAGACGGTCGAGACGGAACCCGAGACGGGGTCCGAGACGGTCGAGACGGGACCGGTGTTCGCCGCACGGTCGATGTCCGGGACCGGCCCGGCGGACAGGGCGCGGATCTCGGCGTGGTCGGCGTCGGTCCAGATCCGCAGGGTGGAGAGCGGGGTGCCGGGGGCGGCCGCGACGGATTCGAGGAGGAGGGCGAACCTCGCGGCCAGCCGGCCGACCTCTCCGGTCTCGAACAGGCCCGTGTCGTGGCAGAAGGACAGGTCGAGCCCGTTCTCACCGGACCACGCCTCGACGAGGAGGTCCACCTTGGCCTGGTGGAATCCGGCGTCGAGGTCGGCCACCTTCAGGTCGCCGAACGTCCTGCGCGGGTTGGCGTCCTGGGTATGCAGGATGAGCATGGAGGGCAGCAGCGACTCGGCGGGATGGCTGAGCTGCTCGAAGGGGACCGCGGGGTTGCCCAGCGCGCCGAAGACCTCGCCGCGGGTACGGCCGATCAGTCCGGTGAACGGCGGGTCGCCCGACAGGTCACCGCGGAGGATCACCGTCTGGGAGACGTAGCCGACCATCGGCTCCAGCTCGACGCGGTCGCGGCCGGCGACGACGGTGCCGACCAGGAGGTCGCTCTGCCCGGTGTGCCGCAGCAGCATCGTCTGGTAGGCGGCGACGAGCACCGTGAACAGGGTGGTGCGGTGCTCGGCGGCGAGCCGCTCCAGCCGCCGCGCGGTGGCGGGGGGCAGCAGGACGCGCTGGACCTCCCCCTGCCCGCTCGCCTTCCCCTGGCGGCGGAACGGCAGCTCGGCCGGTGGCGGTTCCGCGAGTTTCTCCCGCCAGTACGGCACGGCCCGCTCGGCCCTGCGCCGGTGCCATCGCGCGTAGTCGCCCGCCTGGACGGGCAGCGGGCGCAGCCGGGGCTCCTCCCCCGACAGGCGGGCGGCGTAGCAGTCGGCCAGGTCGTCGAGGATGACGTTGAGTGACCAGCCGTCCGCGATGATGTGGTGCATGGTGAGGCAGAGCACGTGCTCGTCCTCGGCGACCCGGATCACCGCGACGCGCAGCGGCGGTGCCGCCTCCAGGTCGAACGGCGTGTTGGCCCGCTCGGTGACCAGGCGTTCCGCCTCCTCGCGGCCGCCGGAGTCCAGCCATTCGATCCGGGGTGCCGACGCCTCCTCCACCACGGCCCAGGGCACGCCCTCCTCCTCGGCGAACCTGGTGCGCAGGCTCTCGTGGCGGGCCAGCAGGTCGGTGAACGCCCGGGTCAGCGCGGCCGGGACGAGGGTGCCGCCGAGCAGACGGACGAGATACACGTTGTAGGAGGCGTTGCCCGGGTCGAGGCGCTGCAGGAGCCAGAGCCGCTCCTGCGCCGGGGACAGGGGCGCCCTCATGCGCCCGGCGCCAGTTCGTCGAAGATCGCCGCGAGTTCCTCGGCGTCGAGGCCGTCGAGCCGCTCGCGCAGCGCGGCGACCTCGGCGAGGTCCAGGTCGTCGTCCAGACGGTCCAGCCGCCTGGCGAGCCCCGCGACGGTCGGGTCCTCGAAGAGGGCCGGGAGCGGCACGGCGGCGCCGAAGCGCGCCTGGACCCTCGCGACGATCTGGGCGGCCATCAGCGAGTGGCCGCCCAGCTCGAAGAAGTCGTCGTCGACCCCGATCGGCTCGTCGATTCCCAGCACCTCCGCCCAGATGGCGGCGAGCTCGTCCTCCGCCGCCGTCGACGGCGGCCGGTAGGGGACCGTCCTCACCGGCGCGCCGACGGGTACCGGCAGGGCCGCGCGGTCGAGTTTGCCGTTGGGGGTGAGCGGCAGGGCGTCGAGCGTGACGAGCTGCGCCGGAACCATGTAGTCGGGCAGGCTCGACCTGAGCCTTTCGCGCAGCGCCTCCCACAGCCCCGCCGTCGCCGACCCCGCCGCGGGGACCACGTACGCCACCAGAGCGGGCAGGCCGTCGGGTCCCTCGCAGGCGCCGACGGCGGCCTGGCGAACCTGGTCGGCCGAGCGCAGGACGGTCTCGATCTCGTCCAGCTCGATGCGGAACCCGCGGATCTTGACCTGTCTGTCGGCGCGGCCCAGGTATTCGAGGCGGCCGTCCGGGGCGCGCCTGACGAGGTCGCCGGTCGCGTACATGCGCGCTCCCGGACGGCTCGTGAAGGGGTCGGGCAGGAAGCGGGTGGCGGTCAGCGCGGGCATGCCCCGGTAGCCGCGGGCCACCCCGTCCCCGCCGATGTGCAGTTCCCCCGCCGCACCGTCCGTGACCGGCAGGCCGCCGTCGTCGAGGACGTACAGGGACGTCTCGGAGATCGGCTCTCCCAGGCCGATCCCCGTGGGGGAGGGCGCGACGGTCCCGGCGGTGGACCACACGGTCGTCTCGGTCGGCCCGTACACGTTCCACAGGCTCGTCCCCGGGGCGAGGAGCGCGTCGGCGAGGTCGCGCGGCAGCGCCTCTCCCCCGCAGAGCCGGGTGCGGATCGTCTCCGGTACGCCGCCCGCCTCCAGCAGGATGCGCCAGGTCGCCGGGGTGGCCTGCAGGACCGTGATCCCCTCCGCGACCGCCAGCGCCCGCAGCGCCGCGCCGTCGGCGGCCTCCCGCGCCGAGGCCACGACGATCCGCGCCCCGCACGCCAGGGGCAGCAGCAGTTCCAGCACGGAGATGTCGAACGACAGGGTGGTCACGGCGAGCCAGCGGTCTTCCGGGGTGAGTCCCAGCCTGCCGGAGAACGCCCCGAGGAGGTTCTCCACCGCGCGGCGCGGCACCTCCACGCCCTTGGGCCGCCCGGTGGAGCCCGAGGTGTAGATCACGTACGCCAGACCGCTTCCCGGCCCTCCTGGAATGTCGCGGCGGCGGGCCGGGGCGGTGTCGCCTCCGAGGGCGGGCGGGAGCGGCTGCGAGTCGCTCCCGCCCGGCCCGGGGAGTGCGGCACCGTCGGGAACGAGCGCGGGGAGCGGTGGGACCGTGCCATCGAGGGCGAGCCGGGACGCCGAGGAGACGGCATCGTCGGGAGTGAACCGGGACGGCGGGGAAACGGCGCCGTCGGGGGTGCCGTCGGGGGTGAGGAGAAGCGTCCTGGGGACGTCCGCGAGCAGGCGCCGGTCCACCCCGGACTGGGTCAGCACCAGCTCGATCCCGGCGTCCTCGCGCATGAGCCGCAGCCTCTCCTCGGGGAAGGCGGGATCGAGCGGGACGTACGCGCCGCCGGCGGCCCAGACCGCCAGGACCGCGACGACCATCCCCGTGGTGCGTTCCATGCACAGTCCGACCGGAACCTCGGGGCCCACCCCCTGCTCGCGGAGTGTCGCGGCGAGGTCGTCGACCCGCCGGTACAGCTCCCGGTAGGTCAGCGTGCCTCCGGGTCCGCTCACCGCCACCGCGTCGGGCGTCGTCTCCAGCGGTTCACGCGCCGGTTCCAGGGTCGTCACCACGGTTGTACACCTCTCAGGTCGGACAGCCGGAGGTCCGGGTCGGCTCCGGCGCGCTCCACCACGTCGGTGAAGGTCCGGATGAGGCGCCGAGCGGTTCCGGCGGAGAACAGGTCGCTGCTGTAGTCGAGGACGCCGCCGAGACCTTCGGGGCCCCGCCAGGCGTCCACGGACACCTCGGCCTTGGTGCGCCCCGCCGCGGGGGCGGGATAGACCTCGACCGACAAATCACCCATCGTGCTCCGCAGCAGGTCCCCCTTGGGCAGGTTGTGCAGGTTGAACATGGCCTGGAAGAGCGGCGGCCTGCTCAGGTCGCGGGGCAGGCGCAGCGCGCCGAGGATCCGTTCGAACGGTGTGCCGGCGTGCCGCAGTCCCCCGAAGAGCGCGGTGCGGGTGCGTTTGAGCAGCTCGCGGAAGGTGGGATCGCCGGACAGGTCGGCGCGGAGCACGAGCGTGGTGGCGAAGTAGCCGATCAGCGGCTCGATCTCCGGCCGGTCCCTTCCCGCGACCGGTACCCCGACGCACAGGTCCTCTCGCCCGGAGGCCAGCCCGAGGGTCGCCTGGTAGGCGGCGAGCAGCGCCATGAAGAGCGTGCAGCGCATCCCCCTGGCGACGTTCTCCAGCCGGGCGATCGCCTCTTCGGGAACGAGCAGGCTCTCCTGACCTCCGCGTCCGCTCCAGCGGGCCGGGCGGGGGTGGTCGGCGGGAAGGTCGAGGGCGGGCGCCCCGGCGAGCGTCCTCGTCCAGTGGCCGAGGCTTGAGGCGTCCTCGTCCGACTCGGCGCGGCGCCTCTGCTCCTCGGCGACCTGCGGGTACTGCGCCGGGAGCTCCGGCAGCCCTGGCGGCCTGCCCTCGCGGTGCGCGGCGTAGCACTCGGCCACCTCCCGCATCAGGACGTCGAGCGACCAGCCGTCGACGACGATGTGGTGCAGGACGATGCAGAGCAGGAAGTCCTGCTCGCCCAGTCGCAGCAGCGCCACGCGCAGCGGCGGGCCGTGTTCGAGGTCGAAGGGCCTGTTGATGAGATCCACCACGACCGGAGCCGGATCGCCGGTGACGTCCACCCGCTCCACCGGTACCGGCCGGGCCGGTACGACGACCTGGACGGGACGGTCACCGGCCAGCCGGAACCGGGTGCGCAGCACGTGGTGCCGCTCGGCCACCCGGGTGAAGGCGGCGGCGATCGCCTCCGCGTCGACGGGACCGCGCAGGCGCACGCACCAGGGGGTGTGGTAGGTGGTGTCGCCGGGGTCGAACCTGCCGAGGAACCACAGACGCTCCTGCCCGAACGACAGCGGCCACTGCCCGCCGCCTTCCCCGTCCCGTTCCCGCATCCTGCTCAGCAGCGCGGCGCGCTGCGCCTCGGGGAGGCGCGCCAGTCGTTCGAGCAGCGCGGCACGGCCGTCGGGCCCCGCCCGGTGGTCAGACGTGACCACCGGCCACCTCCCGCACACCCTGCGCGCCGAGATCCTGGGCGGCCCGCGCCCCGCCGCCGCCCGGTGAACCGGCGGAGGAACCGTTCTGGCCGTGGACGGAGGGTCGCTCGACCGGGACGATGCCGCACAGTCCGGCGACCTCGCCGAGCGGGACGTCCCCGGCCACCGAGGCGACCAGCAGACTCTCCACCCCGCGCAGCAGCGCGTAGGCCGTGGGACGCGGCAGGTAGGCGGTGTCGGCCGTCAGGTACAGCTCGCAGGTGTTGGTGGCGGTGCCGGTGGCGAACAGGGCCGTGGCGTCCACCTCGGGCCAGGATCCGACGTGGAAGGTCCTGGTCCGCTCGGTGAGCGTGGCGATCGCGGCGGGGTCGCCCGGTGGCTCCACCGCGGGCAGGTGGGGCCAGTGGCCGACGGTCCGCGTGTCGTTGAAGTAGGCCGACAGGTCGACGGGTCCGCCGCGCTCGCGGCCAACCTCCTCGCGCAGCGCCATCATCCGGTACGGGTGGTACTGCGCGTTCCGGTAGGCGGTCAGCGCCTGCCGGTGCCCGACACGGGCGGCGTCGGCGAACGTGCCCCCCGACAGGCCCAGGACGAAGATCCCGTCCTGCACGGCGCTGCCCGCCATCGCCGCGACCCGGGGATCGTGCCGGTTGGCCACGACGAGCTGCATGACCACCTCGTCGTGGCCGGTGAGCGTGCCCAGCAGCACGGCGCTCGCCGTGGTCAGCACGCTGGCCGTGCTGATCGACCAGCGCGCCGCCAGCACCTCGGCCGCCGCCGCGGTGGCGGCCGACTCCATGCCGACCTTGACAAACCTCGGTTCCTCCGGCGTCGTACGGGGGAAGTCGAACATGCTCAGCGGCGCCCTCTCCAGGACCGCGCGCCAGTGACGCAGCGTCCGCTCGCCTCGGGCGGCGCCAGGACCTTCGCGCTCGAAGGCGGCCTGGTCCATCGGCTGCCAGGCGGGCGCGGGCGGCTCGCCACCGGCGAGCAGGTCCCGCCAGTCGCGCGCCAGCACGTCCAGTGCCCCGCCGTCCACGGCCAGGTGGGACAGGGTGAGGGCCATCGCCCTCGGGCGGCCGTCGACGGTCACGACGGCGCATCGGAACGGCAGCTCGCTCGCGTAGTCGAACGCGGTGGCCGCCAGCCTGGTGGAGATCTCCCGCGCCGCGGTGGTCGGTTTGGCGCCTTCCGCGTCGTACACCTCGACGGTGAAGCGGCCCTCGCGTGCCACGCGCTGGACCAGCCCGCCGGGCGTCTCCTCGTAGGTCGTCCTCAGCGTCTCGTGCCGCTCGACGAGCACGCGCAGCGCCCGCAGGACGGTGTCGAGGTCGCGTCTGCCGTAGACGGGCAGCACCCAGGGCATGTTGAAGTAGGGGTCGTCGTCGTCCAGCCACCGGGTGAGCCGCCAGATGGCGAGCTGGCCCCAGCTGAACGGCGCCTCACCGCCCCGTACGCCGGTGAACTCCACGGACGTCGCGCTCAGCCGCGCGAGGCCGGCCGTCATCGGGTCCGGCCGTTCTCTTCGCCGACGCCCTCGTGGGACGCCCTGTTCCATCCATTTACCAGCGACATCGACATTTCAGGCGCCTTCCGTCCGGCCTGTCGCGGCGGCCTCGAACGACCCCCGCGGCTCCCTGTGATGACTTCTCCCCGCCGTTTCGCCGGCGGGGAGCCGACGACGGGTATGCGCTCGGGCGTCTCGCGCCTGGCCGGGGCGTTCCATTGGAAAGGCCCTGATTCGACACCGGCGCGGGCGGATACCGCCTTCTTGTCCGGCGAGAGGCCGGTGCGCGTCACGACGCCTCCGTACTGTCGGGAGGGGAACCCGGGCGCGTTCCCTTACGGCGGAAAATGGCATCTCCCGAATGGGGGATCCCATGACGACCGACCGGATCGGCCCGGCCCCGAGGGGACGCGCGGATCCGATGGCGTTGAGGACTTGCGCGGCACGGAATACGGCTCCGACACCGAGATGCGCGAACGCCCGGCGTGACGTGTCCCGACCACATGTCACGCCTTCACACCGTGCGAGGGCACGGCGACTTCTTCGCCGTGCACGAGCGCGGCGAATCGGTGGCGTCGCTTGGAGTGAGGCTAAGGATCACGCGCCGAATTCGTCAAGGTTTCACGGTTGTTTTACAGTCCGATAAAACTAAACAAAATATCTCTCCAGGGCTTTTACCAGATAAATCGACCTATTCTTCATTCTTTGAAAATTTGTCATCCTCTTAGTCATTGACTCCGTCCCGCCGGGCTCCTGCTCTCCGCCGGGATGTTCCCGGGCCTTCCCCGTCTCCATCGGCCCCCGCGGCCCCCATCGGTCCCTGCCGGTCCCGTCCGCCTCCAACGGTTCCCGTCAGCCCTCGCCGGCCCCCATCGCCCCCGTCGTTCCCCCTCGGTGGCCGGAGCGCCGGAATCGGCCCGTCCGCCGGCGCACGGGCCCCCTCACCGGGGCACGGGCACGGATGGACGGACGAGATGAGACGCGCGAGCGCGATTCCCGGGCGGGAGGCCGGGGTGGGAGCATGTCATTCGTCATGACGACCCCAAAGGAAGGCCACGACCGGTGAGGCGGCTACTCACGGTCCTGCTGCTCGCGTCCGCCGCGCTGCTCGGCGCGGGCGTCCCGGCACAGGCCCACAACGTGCTGATCAGCAGCGACCCCAAGGACGGTACCGAGCTGGCCACCGGTCCCGAGAAGATCACACTCACCTTCGACCAGCCCGTCCGGCAGGGCTTCGCGCAGATCAGCGTGATCGGCCCGGACGGCACGCGCTGGGAGGAGGGCAAGACGACCGTCGACAGGGCGAAGGTGAGCGTCGGTGTGAAACCCCTCGGCTCCGCCGGGGAGTACGCGGTGGGCTACCGGATCCTCTCCTCCGACGGCCACCCGGTCTCCAGCAAGATCACCTTCACCCTCACCGCCCCCGGCCCCGGCGCGTCCGCCCAGTCCTCCGCCGATCCGGCCGTCGCCACCCCGGCCACCCCGGCCGCCCCCGTCGCCTCCGCCGCCGCGCCGCAGGAACCCGATCTGGGCGCCCAGGCCGCCGAGGCCGCGCAGAACGGCGGTGCCGGGATGGCCGTGCTGTGGATCGCGGGCTCCATCGTCCTGCTGGGCGGGGCCACCGTCGTGGCGATGCGCCGCACGAAGGAGCAGGGGGGCGCGGGATGACCCTGACCGCCGAGCCTGCCGCCGAGGCCGGCACCGCCAGGAGGCTGGTCGTCGGCGGGCTCGTCTCCGGAGCCCTGGTGGCCGTGCTGACCGCGACGGCGCTCTCCCGCCAGGAGGCGGTGCCGGGGATCGCCATTCCCGGACCGCTGGTGGAGTACGGGCTGCCGGTGCTGCGGGTGCTGCTGGACCTCGCCGCAGTGGCGGTGGTCGGGCTCAGCCTGCTGCCGAAGCTGCTCGGGTTCGACGACCCCGACCGCACGGAGCCGGTGATGCGCCGGGCCCGGCCGACGGCCGTGACCTTCGCCTGGGCCTGGGCACTGCTGGCGCTGGTCGTGATCGTCTTCCAGACGGCCGAGCTGAACCCCGGCCTGGTCCCCACCCCCGGCATGATCGCCGAGTACGTCGACAGCGTCGGCGCCGGGCAGGGCATGCTCTTCAGCGCCGCCTGCGCGCTGTCCTACGCCGGGATCGGGCTGCTGGCCGTGCGGTACGGCGAGAAGGTCCCCGCCGAGCTGCGGATCGTGATCGCCTTCTTCGGGCTGCTGCCGATCCCGGTCACCGGCCACGCGGTCGACTCGCTCTGGCACGACCCCATCATGATCTCGATGGAGCTGCACGTGATGGGCTCGGCGGCGTGGACCGGCGGCCTGCTCACGATCATCCTGCTGGTCACCGGGGACCGGGAGCTGCTGGCGCGGGTGCTGCCCGCGTTCTCCAGGCTCGCGACCCTCGCACTCGTCGTGGTCAGTGCCTCCGGCTTGGTGAACGGCCTGGCCACGATGGCCCTCACCCCCGGGGTGGAACTCCCCGGGGCTCTCCTGACCAGTGAGTACGGCCTGCTGGTGCTGGCCAAGGTCGCGTGCGTGGCCCTGCTGATCCCGTTCGCCGCCCACATCCGCTTCCGCCTGCTGCCGCACATCGCCGAGAGGCGGGCGACGGCGGTCGTCGCGTGGGCGGCCGCCGAGATCGCCGTGATGGGGCTCGCCTACGGGGTCGCGGTCGCGCTGACCACTGCCTCCCTGTCCTGAGCCCGCAGCGTGTGGCGGCCGAAGGACCACTCCGCGGCCAGCCACAGGACCGCGAGTCCCGCCCCCCCGATCACCATGGTCGCGGGGGGCACCAGCGGCGGCGCCATGAACATCGCGTGCTGGAAGCGCAGTGCCTGGTCGATCAGGAGGGTGGCGCCGAGGGATCCGACCAGCGCCCTGACCACGGGATTCCTGATCAGGAACGCCAGGTCGACGGCGAGCGCCCCGGCGATGAGGAAGACCGGGATCGCCGAGCGCGGGAAGTCGGCCGCGGCGAGGAGCGGCCAGATCAGCGTACGGAAGACGACGTAGGCGCCGATCACGGCGGTGGCCGAGAACATCCGGCCGATCATCGCGCGGGCGTAGACGGCCACCAGGACGGCGGCGATCGCCGCGTAGAGCGGGTAGAGCTGGTCGGGCACGGGCAGCGCGAAGTGGAGCGCCACGGCCCTGTCGGTCACCGGCAGGCCGATCTGGTCGGCGGCGAACTTGATCAGGATCGGCTCGGCCTCGGGCGCCCCCCGGTCCCAGGCCGAGATGGCGTACACGCCGTACTCCTGGTGCTGGGCCGGGAACCAGACGTTCTCGAAGAGGAACACGAAGAGCCCGCCGAGGACCAGCGTGCGCGTCCGTCCCGGGAGCGCCCGCACGAACCAGCCCCGGATGACGCCGCAGATCATGAAAAGCGTGCCGATGTAGAGCATGAGGTGGGACGGGCTCCACGAGGTGATGTCGAGCCCGTTGATCCGGTGGTTGATCAGGTCCAGCGGGACGGCGACCAGGAAGATGCCCGTGCCCCAGGCGATGAGACGCTGCGCGAGTTTGTCCACGCCGTAGCCGGTGTAGATGTGGATGATCGTGAGAGCGAGGGCGAGAGCGGTGCCGACGCTGTTGAGCAGGTGCGGCGGCGCCAGGTCGTCGCGAAGCCACTTGAAGTGCCAGGAGACGTCCCAGGACGCTCCGAGCACCTTGAACGAGAAAGCCACCAGCCACCCGAGGTAGAGGACCCTGAACAGATCCTCCGGGGTCTCCCTGCCGGCCTCCCCGCGCGTCCAATACGGCAGAGCCCACTCGATCACGGGAGTGGCTCTTCTTCGAAGGCTCTCTACTGGCTTCACGCGTCGAAATGATGCCGCTCCTTCACCTCGGTCCGCAATCGGGGACAACCCTGAGGATCGGGACGCCTCCCCTGCTCCACGTGGGTGGATCACCCGTGTTCGTCCCCGCCGCGACGACCGGCGACCGAACCGGTCGGCGAATGACTGCCGGAACGCTCCTGAGAACGGTCTCAGGAGCCTTTCAGCTGCAATCAGTAGGCTCTCGTCATGCAACGTGGGGGAAAACGGACCATCCGCATCTCGGGGATCGCTGCGATCGTCGTGCTGGTCGTCGGCGCCGCGGCCTGGCTGGTGTGGCCGTCCGCTCCCGGCGTACGGGCCCAGGACCAGATGATCACAGTGCTCGACGGGCCGGAGGACGACCAGCGGGTCACGCTGGACACGAGCTTCTTCCCTCCCGCCGGCGGCGGCAGGGCCCCTGCGGTGCTGCTCGCGCACGGGTTCGGCGGCAGCAAGCTGAGCGTGCGGGACGCCGCCGTACGGCTGGCGCAGGAGGGTTACGCCGTGCTGACCTGGTCGGCGCGCGGCTTCGGCCGCTCCTCGGGACAGATCGCGTTGAACTCCCCCGACTACGAGGTCAAGGACGTGCGCCAGCTGGTCGACTGGGTCGCCAAGCGGCCCGAGGTCCGGCTCGACGCGGCGGGCGACCCTCGGGTGGGCATCGCGGGCGGCTCCTACGGCGGGGCGATCTCCCTGATGGCCGCCGCCCACGACCCCAGGATCGACGCGATCGTCCCGCAGATCACCTGGTACGACCTGGCCGACGCGCTGTTCCCGAACGCCACCGGGCAGGGCCCGGAGAGCGGGGTGTTCAAGCGCATGTGGGCCGGGCTGTTCTTCAGCCGGGGCGGTCCCACCCCGGGCGCGGCCGGTCTGGCCGCCCTCGGCCAGACCGGCGCGGGAGCCGGGGAAGGCGAGGAGGACGCGGAAGCCGGGAACGGGTCGCCGCCCGCCCAGCCCAGGCCGCTCACCGCGGAGGAGGTCCGGTGCGGCCGGTTCCTGCCGGAGATCTGTGACATGTACCAGAAGGTGGCAGAAAGCGGACGGGCGACGGCGGACGCGGTGGAGACACTGCGCAGGTCGAGCCCGATCTCGGTACCCAGCAGGATCAAGGTCCCCACGCTGCTGCTCCAGGGACAGCGCGACTCGCTGTTCACCCTGGGGCAGGCCGACGCCAACGCCAGGGCGATCGCCGCCACCGGCGCCCCGGTGGAGGTCGCCTGGTTCGACGGCGGCCACGACGGCGGCAACGGCGAGGTCGACTGGCTGCACGAGAAGACGCTCGCCTGGTTCGACCGCCACCTGAAGGAGAGCGAGACGGCCGGGCAGGAGGGCGCCTTCACCGTCACCCGCGACGGCGGGCGCGACCCGGGCACCCGTCGCCCGGTCCAGTTGCACGCCGTCGCCGACGGCTACCCCGGGCTGAGCGGCACCGGCCAGACCTCCGTGCCGCTCAGCGGCCCCGAGCAGCAGGTCGCGAACCCGCCGGGCGGTTCCCCCGCCTCGATCTCCGCGGTCCCCGGCTTCGGCGGTCTCGGCGGCGCCGCCACCGCGAACCTGTCGATCGACATGGCGGGCCAGAGCGCCGTCTTCGACTCCGCCCCGCTCACCGCCCCGCTCCAGGTCACCGGCAGCTCGACCGTACGGGTGCGGGTGACGCCCGAACGTTCCGGGTCCCCCGCGGCCAGTGACGTCGCGGAGGGCGGCCCACAGAGCGGCACTCGGAGCGGCCCGGAGAGCGACACTGAGAGCAGCACCGGGAGCGGTGAGGCGCGGGCGGCGGACGAGGTGACGCTGTTCGCCAAGCTCTACGACGTCGCGGGCGCGACCCAGGCACCGCTCCTGCCGGAAGGGCTCGTCGCCCCGATCAGGATCGCGATCCCCGAGGGCGGCTCGGGGGAGGCCACGGTGACCCTGCCGGCCATCGACCACAGGTTCGACGTCGGGCACCGGCTGCGCGTCGCGTTCACCACCACCGACCTGGGTTACAGCACCCCCGCGGCTCCGGCCGTCCACACGGTCGCCCTCGCCTCGCCGGAGGTGACCGTCCCCACCCACGCCACCCTGCGCACCCCCTCGACCGGCCCCGCCTGGTGGATCTGGGCACTGCCGCTGCTCTCCCTCGTCGTCGCGGCCGTCCTGCTGCTCGCCGGACGCCGCCGCGCCGCCGACGAGCACGACCCCGAGCTCGACTCCGTGCCACTGCGGATCGGTGGCCTGACCAAGGCGTACCGGAACGGCGAGCTCGCGGTGAACGACCTGTCGTTCACCGTCGAGCACGGCCAGGTGCTCGGCCTGCTCGGCCCCAACGGGGCGGGCAAGACCACCACCCTGCGCATGCTGATGGGCCTGATCAAGCCCGACGGCGGCGAGATCCGGATCTTCGGCCACCGGGTGGTGCCCGGCGCCCCGGTCCTGTCCAGGCTCGGCTCGTTCGTCGAGGGGCCGGGTTTCCTGCCGCACCTCAACGGCCGCGACAACCTGGAGCTGTACTGGAAGGCGACCGGCCGCCCCGTCGAGGACGCCCGGTTCGCCGAGGCCCTGGAGATCGCCGGGCTCGGCAACGCCCTGGACCGCGCGGTCCGCACCTACTCCCAGGGCATGCGCCAGCGTCTCGCCATCGCACAGGCCATGCTCGGCCTGCCCGACCTGCTCGTCCTGGACGAACCCACCAACGGTCTCGACCCGCCCCAGATCCGCGAGATGCGCGAGGTCCTGATCCGCTACGCCGGAGGGGGACGTACGGTCATCGTCTCCAGCCACCTGCTCTCGGAGGTGGAGCAGACCTGCAGCCACGTGGTGGTCATGCACCGCGGGCGTCTCGTCACGGCCGGGACCGTGGCCGAACTGCTGAGCAGCCGCACCCCGGTCAACGGCTCCGGCACCCGGCTGGAAGACGTCTTCCTGGACCTGATCGGAGAGAAGGCGTGAGCGACACCGACGGTGCTCGTGGCACCATGACCGGCCCGGCGGGCGACGGCCCCGCGCGGGCGGGGACCCCGCGGAACGGCGTCGCGGAGAACGGTTCGGCGCGCGGGTACGCGCCGGGGCGCACCCTGCCGCTCTCCGTGGAGATCGTCAGGCAGTTCAAGCGGCGCCGCACGCTGGTGATGTTCGGCCTGTTGCTCGCGCTGCCGTGGATCCTGGTGATCGCCTTCAAGCTCGGCGCCGGATCCGGGCAGCCCACCACCACGCTGCGCATCTCCGACCTGGCCACCGAGGGCGGGCTGAACTTCGCGGCGTTCGCCCTGTCGGTGTCGGCGAGCTTCCTGCTGGTCGTCGCGGTCGCGCTGTTCTGCGGTGACACCGTGGCGAGCGAGGCCGGCTGGTCGTCACTGCGCTATCTGCTCGCCGCACCGATCCCGCGCGACCGCCTGCTGCGCCAGAAGCTGATCGTCGCGATGGGCTACTCGGCGGCGGCGGTGATCTGCCTGCCGGTGATGGCCCTGCTCGCCGGGACCCTCGCCTTCGGGTGGAACGACGTCCGGGTGCCGGGGACCGGTGAGACGATCGCCGCCCTGGACGTGCTGCCCAGGTTCGCGGTGGTGATCGGCTATGCCCTGGTCAGCCAGTTCGTGGTCGCGGCGCTGGCCTTCCTGCTCTCGGTCAGCACCGACTCCCCGCTGGGAGCGGTCGGCGGAGCGGTCGGTCTGGTGATCGTGAGCAACATCCTGCAGGCGGTCGAGGCGCTCGGCGGGCTCAGGGAGTTTCTGCCGACGTTCTGGAACACCGCGTGGCTGGACGCCCTCGCCCCCCAGCCGGAGTATGACGGCATGCTCAAGGGGGTGGCCGTCTCCGTCACCTACTCGGCCATCCTGATCGCGTTCGCCTTCCGCCGTTTCCGCGCCAAGGACGTCGTCTCCTAGCGGAACGCGCGGGGGCGTCTTCCGCGGGACCTCCCGCCGCGCGAAGCCCTCCCGGCCGGCCCCCGCGACGAGAGCCCCGCGAAGGGGCTCGGCCGCGGGGACCGGCTCGCGGGAAAGGTCACCAGTGGGGAGGACGGTCCTCGATCAGACGGGCGTCGTCGTCGGCCTCACGCCACTCGTTCCAGCCGAGATCGGTGTCGTCGACGGTCTGGTCGGGCAGGATCGGCAGCCCGTCGTCGGCGAGGTCGACGGGGCGCAGGTCATCGGGCTCGGGCACTGTCACGAGCCCCATGCTAGCCACCCTCGCGGCCCGCGCTCCCCTTCTCGGGAAAGCCCGCGCCCCGCGTCCGGAGAGGGCCCGCGCCCGCGCTGTACGGGGACAGGCCAAGGCCCAGACGGTACGATGCGGTGGCAGGTTCCGGCTATCCCCCCGTGAGGCGCCATGACAACGCCAGCAGGATGGCGGCGAGACGGCAATCTGCCCAACGAGCTGACCAGCTTCGTGGGGCGCACCAGGTTGCTCACCACACTCAGGCAGCGACTGGGCGAGCACCGCCTGGTCACGGTGACCGGCATCGGGGGCGTCGGCAAGTCCCGCACCGCCCTGCGGATCGCCCACCAGATGCGGGGTGACTTCAAGGACGGCGTCTGGTTCGCCGACCTGGCCCGCCTCCAGGACCCGGGGATGGTCCGTCACACGATCACCTCGGCCCTCGGGATCGCCGACCAGTCCGCCCGCTCGGCGGACGAGACGCTGGTCGAGTGGCTGGGCGACCGCGAGATCCTTCTGATCATCGACACGTGCGAGCACCTGGTCGACGCGTGCGGCACCCTCTTCGAGGACCTGCTCGGCAGCGCCCGCGGGCTCACCATCCTGGCGACCAGCCGTCAGTCGCTGAACTGCAGGGGTGAGCACACGGTCACCATCCCGCCGCTCACCGTTCCCGGCGACTCCTCGGGCGAGGACGTCTTCACCAACGAGGCGGTGCAGCTCTTCGTCACGCGGGCGAGCGCGGTGGTGCCCAACTTCATGCTGGACGAGGGCAACATCGGCCCGGTGGCCGAGCTCTGCCGCCGGCTCGACGGCATACCGCTCGCCATCGAGCTCGCCGCGGTCCGGATGCGCGCCCTGTCGGTGGAGCAGATCCTCGGTCTGCTCGCCGACCGGTTCAGCCTGCTCGCGGGGGCGAGCCGCACCGCGCTGCCCAGGCACCAGACGCTGCGGGCCGCGATCGGCTGGAGCCACGAACTGTGCGAGCCGGCCGAACGGCTGCTGTGGGCGCGGCTCTCGGTCTTCGCGGGGGACTTCGAGCTCGACGCCGCCCGCTATGTCTGCTCGGGCGACAACCTCCCCTCCGAGGACATCATGGAGCTCATCTCCAGCCTGGTGGAGAAGTCGATCCTGCTGAGCGACGGCACGCCCTCCGGACACCGCTACCGGCTGATCGACACCCTGCGGCAGTACGGCGAGGAGTGGCTGGACAAGCTCGGCGAGAGCGCCGTGATCAGGGAGAGGCACCGCGACTACTACCTGCAGCTGGCCAAGCGGAGCGAGGACGCCTGGTCGGGCGCCCGTCAGGTCTACTGGTACGTCAGGATGCGCCACGAGCACGACAACATCCGCGTCGCGCTCGACCACTGCCTGCGCACTCCCGGCGAGGTGCAGGCGGGGCTGAAGCTTCTGTCCTCGCTGTGGTTCATGTGGGTGGCCTGCGGGCTGGCCCGCGAGGGCAGGCTTTATCTGGAGAAGACCCTGGAGCTGGCGCGCCAGCCGAGCCCCGACCGGTGCAAGGCGCTGTGGGTGCTGTCCTACATCAACAGCGCGCAGGGAAACATCACCGGCGCCATCGAGGCCGCGGAGCAGTGCAGCTCCGACGCCGTCAGGGTCGGGGACTCCGGCGCGGTCATCCTCGCCACCAAGATGCTCGGCACGGCCGCGTTCCTGCAGAACGACCTGCAGAAGGCGAGCGCGCTGCTGGGCGTGGCGATCGAGTTCCACAAGAGCGGCCGCGAGCTCAACCCGGGCCTGCTGCCCTCGATCGTCGAGCTGTCCATGGTGCTGCTCATCCAGAACGAGCCGGCCGAGGCCGAGGTGCTGCTGCGCGACTGCATCGCGGTCTGCACCCAGCGCGGCGAGCTGTGGCTGCGCTCGTACGCCATCTACGCGCTCGCCAGCGTGTACCAGGTGATGGGCCGCTCCCCCGAGGCCATGTCGAACGCGCGCGAGGCGCTGCGACTCAAGCGTTACTTCCACGACGTGCTCGGGATCGGCCTCGCGATCGAGGTGGTGGCCAAGCAGGCGCTGGAAGACGGGCAGGCGGAGCTCGCGGCCCGGCTGATGGGCGGCGGCCAGGCCAACTGGCGGACCTTCGGGATGCCGCAGCTGGGCTCCCCGTTCTTCAACTCCGAGCACGACCGCTGTGTCAAGGAGTGCAGGCGCATCCTCGGCGAGGAGGCTCACGAGAAGGCCTTCGCCCAGGGCAGGAAGCTGAACCTGGAGGAGCTGATCGTCCTCGCGCTCGGAGACCACGAGGACGGTCAGATCGTTCGGGGGTGAGTCATCGGGCGGAGGGCTCGGGCGCCTCGGCCTGCCAGGCGGACGTGTACCGGGAGCTGGTCAGCGAGTAGTCGACGCTGCCGCTGATCCAGAACTCCAGACCGCGCACGTAGGCGAGCACCGCCTCGGAACCGAGCGCCTCCAGCGAGGGGCGCAGTGCCACCATGTCGGCGATCGCCCGGTTGCGCATGGCGCCGATCGCCTCCATCGCCTGCTGCCGCGAGTAGCCCCGGTGCCTGGCGAGCACGCTCACGAGGTTGTTGCGCGAGTTGGCGCCGTCGCTCTCCTTGGCGTACGAGATGAGGTCGTTGTCCCAGACGACGACGTCGTTGGCGCTCTCGGTGATCGCCTTGACATCGGGGTGGCGCCACTCCTCGGGGGTGAGGCTGCATCCGCTGGCGATGTCGATGAGGGCGAATACGGTGAGCATGGCGCCGGTGCGCCGTCGCATGAAGATGTAGTCGTCCACCTGCGGCACGATGTCGGCCTCGCGGTTGGCGGCCTCCCACACCTGGGCGAAGAGGTAGTCCTTGGTAACGGCGCGCCAGCGGTCGAGCTGGTCGTCGTCGCCGTACCTGGAGATCCTGGTCTTGATCTCCAGGAGCGTCCTGGCGAAGACGTCGTCCACCTCCTGCCCGGCCTCAAGGTCGTCGAGGACGGTGAACAGCCGGGGCAGGGCCCGGCTTATCTCACCGGCGCCGCGGCCCGACTCGCAGAAGGCGTCGTCGAAGGCGAACAGCCACACGCACCAGTCGGTCGCCAGGCGGAGCGTGTGGTGTTCGGCATAGGGATACGTGCGGGCTCCCAGCCAGCCGTACTTGGCCTGGCGGTAGCGCTGGACGGTCTCGGGATCCTCCAGGATGCCCGTTTCCACCAGCCAGTCGAGGGTCTCGGTGTTGACCCGCTCGACATGGGGGTTGACCTCGCTGGGGAAGGGACAGGGCAGCGGAGGGATGCGGAGAGACAGGTCTGACCTACGCGTAGTAGTAGTTCCCACTCCCCAAGGATGGCCGAAGGACGCTTGTTTTCCTATACATCAGGAAACACCTGGATATCGTGGACTTCTGATTCACCACGTGAATCATTTTCAGGTGTTCGTCCCCCGTCGTCGGTGCGGCCCGCCACGACCTCGGCTCCTACACGGGCTCGGAGCCGCCCCGGCTCGCCGAGGCGGACGGACGGGTTGCGAACCCCTCATGCCCAGGGTCAGGCTGCATGTGACCCACCGCGCCCCGGTAGGGTGCCGTGTGATCGCCGAGAGCAGGCGGAATTCAGCGGCCCCCCAGCGGGTTGAGCTGAAAAGACGACCGACGAAAGGCTGGAAACGGTGTTCGACCCGACGGATCTCTACCGGCTCAGCGGAGACGTCCCTGAGCTGACCGATCCGGTGCTGCTCTACCACTTCGACGGGTTCGTGGACGCGGGCGGCGCCGGAAAACTCGCCATCACCCACCTGCTCGACGAGCTGGAGCACCAGGTCGTGGCCACCTTTGACGTGGACCGTCTGCTGGACTACCGCTCCCGCAGGCCCACCATGACCTTCGACACCGATCGTTGGGTCGCCCTGGAGAGCCCCGAGCTCGTGCTCCACCTGGTCCACGACACCACGGGGACCCCGTTCCTGCTGCTCAGCGGCCCCGAGCCCGACCGCGAGTGGGAGCTGTTCACCGCGGCCGTCGACACGCTGGTCACCCGGCTGAAGGTCGGCAAGCTGGTGACCACCCACGGCATCCCGATGGCCGTCCCGCACACCCGCCCGCTGGGCGTCACCGGCCACGCCAGCCGTCCCGAGCTGGTCACCGGCCAGACCAGCGCCTTCGGCAAGGTCCAGGTGCCCGGCAGCGTGGCCTCGCTGATCGAGTTCCGGCTCGGCGCCAAGGGGCACGACGCCCTCGGCTACGCCGTACACGTCCCGCACTATCTCGCCCAGGCCGAATACCCGGCGTCCGCGGTGACCGCGCTGGAGGCGGTCACCAAGGGCACCGGGCTGGTGTTCCCGCTGGAGAGCCTGCGCGAGGCCGCGGAGAAGACCGACGCCGAGATCGCCGAGCAGATCCAGGCCTCCCAGGAGCTGTCCACCGCCATCACCGGCCTGGAGCAGCAGTACGACGCGTTCGCGGCGGGCTCCGAGCGCGAGAGCCTGATGGCCGAGTCCTCGGAGATGCCGACCGGCGACGAGCTCGCCGCCCAGTTCGAGGCGTTCCTGGCCGAGCGTGACGAGCGGCGCGGTGACTGACCCGCGCGCCGGCCTCGCCGGGCGCGAAAGCGGGCACCCGTCCCCTGCCACCGACCCGCCGGCCGCGCCATGACCGACCTGCGCGTCGGCCTTGTCGGCTACGGCGTGGCCGGGGCGTTCTTCCATGCCCCGCTGATCTCCACGACGCCGGGTCTGAGACTGTCCGCGGTGGTCACCGGCGATCCCGGGCGGGCCGCCGAGGTGTCGGAGAAGTACGGCGCGCGGACGACCGGGGACGCCGCCGAGCTGTGGGACTCCGTCGACCTGGTCGTGATCGCCTCCCCCAACCGTACGCACGTCCCGCTCGCGCAGGCCGCGCTGAGGGCGGGCCTGCCCGTGGTGGTGGACAAGCCGCTGGCCGCGACCACCGCGCAGGCGCGCGGCCTGGCGGATCTGGCGGGCGATCTCGGCCTGATGCTGACCGTGTTCCAGAACCGGCGCTGGGACGGCGACTTCCGCACCGTCGAGCGCCTCGTCGCCGAGGGCGCGCTGGGCGAGGTGCGCCGGTTCGAGTCGCGTTTCGAACGCTGGCGGCCGGTGCCGAAGGGCGGCTGGCGCGAGACGGGCGGGAGCGAGGAGGTCGCGGGACTGCTGTACGACCTCGGCAGTCACCTGGTCGACCAGGCCCTGCGGCTGCTCGGTCCGGCCGTCGAGGTCTACGCCGAGTCCGACGTGCGCCGCCGCGGGGTGAACTCCGACGACGACACGTTCATCGCCGTCTCCCACGCGAGCGGGGCCCGCTCCCACCTGTGGGTGAGCGCGGTCGCGCCCCGGCTGGGCCCTCGTTTCCGGGTGCTGGGCTCGCGGGCCGGCTACCTGAAGTACGGCCTGGACGTGCAGGAGGAGCAGTTGCGCGCCGGGCTGACCCCCGCCTCCCCCGGCTTCGGCGAGGAGCCGTCCGAGCGGTGGGGCACCCTCGGCGCGGAGGGCGGAGGTCCCGGCGAGGAGGCCCGTGCCGTCCCCACCGAGCCCGGCGCCTACGCCGACTTCTACCGGGACGTGGTGGCGTGCCTCACCCGGGGCGCCCCGCCACCGGTCGCCCCCGAAGAGGTCGTCGAGGCGCTCACCGTGCTGGAGGCCGCCCGGCGCTCGGCCGCCGAGCGCCGGGTCGTCACTCTGGAAACCTCCGGTTCCTGACCGTCAGTCGCGCAGGCGTGCGCGCAGGAGACGCGAGTCGCCCTCGCTCCAGCCGTGGGAGGCGAGCCACTCCAGCGGTCCGCCGAAACGGTCGTCGAGGACGCTCAGGAACCGCTCGATGTACTCCGACCTCGGCCGGTGGTCGTCTGCCGGGCGGGTGTCGAGGTCGGCGCGGTAGGTGGTGCTGGAGCGCAGCCGCGCCAGGATGCCCTCAAGGCGGTCGCCCGTGGCGACGTAGTCGGCGACGATCGCCTCGCGGGTGGCGCCGGCGACCTCCAGCGCGAGGGCGCAGACGACGCCCGTGCGGTCCTTGCCCGCCGCGCAGTGGACGATGGCGGCCCCCTCGTCGAGGGCGAGGGCGCGCAGGGCGGCCAGGACCGAGTCGGGACGGTCGCGAAGGTAGCCGTAGTAGAACCCGGTCACCCGGAGCTCGGCGAGATCCTCCTCCAGCCGCTCCTCCGTCCAGGGCAGCACCTTGTCGGCCTCGATGGTGTCGGCCTCGACGTCGGTGTACACGCCGCCCTCGGCGAACAGGGTGTGGTGGTGGATGTTCACCTCCGGCACCTTGGTGAGCGGCCCCGGCCCCTCCAGACGCACCTCGGGACCCGAGCGCAGGTCGACGACGTTGCGGAGCTTCAGAGCGGTGACGAGTTGCCGGATGTCTCTTCCGGTCAGCCCTTGCAGGTTGTCGGACCGGTAGATCCGGCCGAAGCGTGTGGTCCCGCCGTCCACCGTGGCGAGCCCGCCGAGGTCGCGGACGTTGACGGCACCTTCAAGATCGATCCAACGCGTGAAGTCGTTCATCGCCTTCGAGTCTATACATCGCCTTACGTCCGGACCGTTAACTGCCGACGTCGGCATCCGTAATCGTCGATGTCCTCGTTTGGCATTGGTAAGTGCGCCTTTTCTCCCTTTATGGGTGACAGTGGAAGGACCGGTCCTGTACTCCCCGCCACAAGGAGGTCGCGTGGATCAGAGGAGACGTCCCCCGCATTTTCTGGTCGATCCGGCCCTGCCGGCCCCGATCTCCTCGGTCTTACGCGCCAGTCCGCAGGCGCTGCGCGCGGCCCGGCTGGGGCAGGCTCCCCGGCGCAGGGGACCCGACCCCGTCAAGCTGGTCGCGATCGCCGGCCTCCTGCTGCTCATGGCGAGCCTGAGTCCTACGGGAGGCTTCGTCGCCGTCCTCGTCCTCGTCGTCTTCTCCACGCTGCGCGGTGTGAGCGACGATCCCGAGGGCCGGCGGGAACGGCGGCGCGTCCGGGTGGCCATGGAGTACAAGGACCGGTTCATCCTGCCGGAAGACCTCGACCGTGACTGCGGAGACCTGCTCCGCCGCGCGCAGGACGCCGAGGAGTCGATCCTCACCTCCGAGATCAACAGGGCGAACCTGCTCGACACCGTCGACAACGCGGTGACCCTGCCCGAGCAGACCTGGCAGATCGCGAGGAAACTGGTGCTCCTGTCGGACATGAGGGCCGAGCACAACCGGCTCGTACCCGGCGAACCCCCACCCGAGGTGGCCGAGTCCTTCGCCCCCTACGTGAAGGCCCTGGAGACCGCCGAGATCTCGCTGACCAGGCGGGTCCGCGCGCTGGAGGAGTACGCCAGGCAGGTGCGCAAGGCCGACGGCGTCTACCGCGCCTACCAGCAGTTGCGGACACTCGCGGAACGGACCCCGCGCTACGAGGCGCTGGTCGCCGAGACCGCGCAGGACACGCTGGACATCCCCGGCCTTGAACGCCTGAGCGAACAGGCCCGGCAGGTCGAGAAGCTGTTCCACGAGAGCATCGACGAGGCGCGCGACGCCGCCCGGCACCTGCTGACGGCCTCCGAGCCCTGACACGCGGCCCCACCCCCGGCGTGAGCACGGCACGCTGCACTCACGGGCACGAGCACGGCACGCACGAGCACGGCACGCACGAGCACGGCACGAGCACGGCACGCACGAGCACGAGCAGAGGTACGACGCGTTGACCCGCGCCCCGGTCCCCGCACGGGACGGGTGGGACGCGGGCCCGGCGCTAACGTCCCAGCACGAGGCAGGTCGCCTTCGCCTTCTTGGACGGGTCGCTCTCCGAGGTGGCGGTGAGGGTCACCTTCGCGAGGTGGCCGCTCTTCGCCGCGCGCAGCGCGTTCACGGTGACCAGGGTGTTCCCGCCGGAGTCGGCGGTCGCGAGCTCGTTGGGCAGCGAGGCCGTCCAGCCGCGGCCCTCGACGCTCGCCGACAGCCGGTAGACGTCACCCTTGAGGTATGCGCTCACGTCCTCGGGGTGCTGCCCCCGCGCCGGGGCGACCCTGCCGGTGTTGAACAGCGGGAAGCGGCAGGACATCAGGTCCTTCCCCTTCGGGACTCCGACGGACGGCAGCAGCCTCACTCCGCGCCCGTTCGGGCCGGCGCCGTCCAGGGAGCGGATCGCCACCGTGTACGACAGGACGCCCTCGCGGTCGCGCTTGAGGTCCAGGACGTAGAAGTGGAGCCGGTTGGCCCGGTCCACGTACTCGAACTCCGAGCCCGAGCCGGTGCCCGCGTGGAACAGCGCGTCCGACAGCTGACGGTAGTCGCCGATCGTGATGGGCACGGCGGTGCCGTCCGGCAGCACGTAGTCGGTCATGCCGATGTCCTGCGGGTTGGCGTCGACCACCCACTCGAAGGGCGCGCGGTCCTCGTTCTTGGTCTTGGCCAGCAGCACGCCGGAGTCGGGGGTGAAGGAGTCGGCGCCCATCCTGTCCACGACCTCGACGGTGTAGTTGTCGTAGCCGCCGCCGTCGCAGAACGGGTCGGTGTTCACGTCGCAGGCCGGGCTGCGGTCGCCGTTCCCGAAGGCGATGTTGACGCCCGACAGGCCGCCGGGTCCCGGCTGCGCCACCCGGGCGGTCACCTTGGCCACCACCAGGCCGGAGTCGGCCAGCGCCTCCCTGGACAGGCGCAGCACGTTCGCCTCGTCCACCATCTCCAGCTTGATCTTGTTGCGGAGCATGTGCTGGGCGCCCATCGAGCCGCCCGAGGTGGGCGGGATCAGCCAGCGGCTGTGCGGGCCGCCGGGGCCGTTGAAGCTTCCCCGGCTGAGCATCTCCCAGACTCCGGTGTACGCCCGGCGCGGTGGCACCCCGAACGGGTTGTTGTAGTTGTCGCCGATGCCGAGGATGTGGCTGAGCTCGTGGGCGTAGACGCCCTGCCCCGAACTCTCGGCCTGGGTGGAGGAGCCGCCTCCGGCGTTGGGCCAGATGGACGCGGCCGAGGCCCAGGACGTCCACTCCACGTAGCGGGTCCTGGCCCAGTTGGGCAGGGCCGGGTCGGGCGGGCCGAAGTCGTCGGTCACCGCCTCCTTGGTGGGGAACTTGATCGGGCCGAACTCCTGCCAGGTCGCCGACTCGTCCTGCCCCGCGCTCAGGTAGAAGACGAAGTCGAAGCCCGCGGGGACCTCCTGGCCGACGGAGCCGACCCACGCGGCCCGCGCGTCGGTCCTGATGTTCCTGGTGCAGGTGTCCCCGGACGGGCAGGCCGTGCCTCCCTGGAACTCCATCGCGTACTCGTGTGACTTGCCCGGCATCAGGTACGGGCCGAAGGAGGCGAGTTCCACGCCGTAGCGGCCTCCGGAGTCCTCCATCCAGTATTCGTGGATGGTGTGCCCCCGGTTGAGCTCGTTGGGGGTGTTGAGGAAGTCCTGGTAGAACCGGGCGACCTTCTCACGGGGGATGTCGTGGGCCTCGGCGCTGGGGTTCTTGAACACGGTCGAGCCCTTGGGCTGGGTGACCACGAACGGCTGGTTGGGATAGTCGACGAGGACGAGCGCGCCACGGAAGGTCCGCTTGGACCCTTTCGCCGAGGGGTCGGCCCAGTTGGTGCCGGGGGGTCTGCGGTAGTCCGCCCACGTCATGTGGTCCGGGTTCTTCCAGTTCTGCGGGTCGATCGGTGCCGGGGCGGCGGGGTCGGCCCGCCGCGCGGCCCCTGTCTCGGGGGCGTCCTGCTGCCAGGGCTGTGTCCGGGGCCAGTGGTCCACGCGCCAGGGGTTTTCCGGGTCGGGAGCGGGCTCGGCGGAGGCGGGAACGGAGGTGAGACCGATGGGGATCAGTACGATCGCGGCAAGCAGTACCTTCAGCAACCTGGGGGGTCGTATCACGCTAAAACGGTATAGACAGCTTTCAAATAGATCAACAACCCGCTGTCAAGGAGGTCCACGAGACGTTTACCCGAGATGCATTTGAGATCTTCGGTTCATCCCCTTAACCTCTCCAAAGGGGACGAACCTACAGGAGTGCCTATGTCGACGCGGGCCGGTCGGACCATCGGCACGCGTGCCCGGGCGGTCGTCTCCATCCACTGCGCGCCCCTCGTCCTGCCCGTCGCGAGTCCTCCCGTCAGGGACGGCGCGATCGTCGTCAGGGGCGACCGGATCGTGCGGGTCGGACCGCGCGCCGAGATCGAGGCCGCCCACCCCCTGCTCTCCCCGGTGCACTGGCCCGGCATGATCGTTCCGGGGCTGATCGACGCGCATCTCCGGCTTGAGAGGACCTCGCCCCCGGCCTCCGTGCACGGCGTCACCGCGGTGGGAGGCATCGCCGCGGATCTCGACGCCGCCTCCACCCTCGGCGAGGCCGGGCTGGACGGCGTGACCTACCTGGAGACCCGCTGCGAGGACGAGGAGCGGTGGGAGGACGAGGGACGCGACCGCCTGATCACCGCGATCCGCGAGGTCGACCACCCCGGCGTCATCGGCATCGCCGCCCACTCCCCCGACCCCCTCGTCATGGAGGACCTCGCCGTCCTGTCACGGACGTTCGGGCTCCGGCTGCACGCCGAGCCCGGCCGCCGCCCGATCGCCTTCCTCGACGAGGTGGGGGTGCTCACCGCGGGCTGTCACATCGCGATCTCCGGTCCGCTCGACGAGGCCGACCGCAAACTCCTCAAGGTCCGCGGCACGGTGATCGCCATCTCGTCGCCGTTCGCCGCGGAAGGTCTCCTCGACGGCGGGAGCGCGATCGCCGTCGGCACCCGTACCGGCGGCGACCCGCTCTCGGTCGCCCGCGCGCTCTCGCACGCCCCGGACCACGACCGCCTCCTGGTCGAGGCGGTGACGCTGGGCGGCGCCCGGGCGCTGGGCATGGACGAGGGGCCCGGCCGCCTGGGCTCCCTGGGACGGGGCGGCCGGGCCGACTTCGCCGTCTTCGCCGTGGAGGCCGGCGAGCGGGACGCCTACACCGCCCTGCTCCACGAGGGACCCGGCCGGTGCGTGGCCACCTTCGTGGGCGGCCGGGCTCACTGGCGCCTCGACGAGAGCGCGAGCGCCCCCGGCACCGCGAACAGCAGACGCCTGGCCTGACCTAGTACTACAACAACGCTTTGTGATTAGTCAGTCCGGCTGTATGTCGAGCGCGGTGACCGCTGAGGACCTTCAGGCGTGGATGACGGGCCTGGACGAGATGTTCGCACGGGTGGCGGGCCGCTTCGGGCGGGTCGAGCCGCGTCAGCGGGCGCGGGCCTTCACTCCCGACCTGAAGGCTGAAGCGTCGGCCCGTAATTTCGGTAACCCCGAGGGCCGGCGGTGAGCCGGCGGCTTGCGTTGAAGACGGCAGGCCGATGTCTCCATGAAGGCTTACCTTCCCGGCCCACGGCGACGTCGCGGTGGTCGGCTGGTGACACGTCTCTTGACGGCACCCTGCCCCACCCGCACCGGCGCCCCGGGGTTCCGGACACTCAGGTCACGGTTCCACGGGTTTCGGGGCAAGACCGCGTGATCACCGGTGTCGCTGGGCTCAGCTGCGTACGGAGATCATCTGCTTGATCTGGTCGAGGACCAGTCCGGGCTTGTCCTTGGCGACGTCGTGCGAGGTGCCCTCGGCGGTGATGAGGGTACGTTCCGGTCCTGCTTTCGTGAACGCGGCCGCCGCGTCACGCCATCGCCGAGCGTCTTGCGGCGAGTCCTCGAAGGGGGTCTTCCCCGACACGATGACGGTGGTGGGGAGGCTCTTCGGCCAGGAGACCCGGTGGTACGCGTGGTGCACGGGGCCGAAGTTCGCCGCCGTCGCGATGAGCTGGCGGTTCCGCTTGGTCGACGGCTGCTTTTTGAGCTCTTCGATCTGTGGCGTGTAGGCAGCCAAGATACGGGCGATCTGCGCATCGGTATAGAACGGAGGCAGGTTCGCGTCGACAAGCACCGCGCCCGAGACCCAGCGAGGATGTTCACGGACGAAATAGGTCGCGACCTCACCGGCCTGCGAGTGCGACACGAGAATCACGTCACGGGTGACGCCGAGCTGACGCAGACCGGCCCGCAGGTCGGAGACCGCGCCATGGACGTTCCAAGCGCCTTTCACCTCGTCGCTGTCACCGAGGCCGGCCCGATCGTAGGTGATGATTTTCGACCCGGTGGCCTTTGACAGCCGCGGGACCAGGTCATTCCAGTAGGAGGAGTCCTCGCCGCCGCCGGAGTCCAGGACGATGGCGGGGAGGTGTCCGGGCGTCACGTGAAACGCCAGCCGACGTCCGTTGTTGGAGATCATCCGCAACTGCGACGCCCTCGACGACGGCTCTGGTCCCTGCGTGCCGGTTAAGGCGATCGGGCCGGTGGGAGACGCCGAGCCGGAAGCCGCCGCCGGAGCGGGCGTCGTGGAGTCACCGCACGCGGCCAGTGCCCCCACCATGACAGTGGGCAGAACGAGGGCGATACCAACCCGGCGAAGCCGGGACGAAGTCTGCATGATCATGAAATCCTTGTGATGACGGCCGCCGCGAAGCGCCTCACAGCCTCTGACGCGGTGCCGGTCGAGTGGAACAGGGCCAAGTCTTCTCGAACACCCGATCTCGATCGATCCCGCCAACCGGCCAGTTGCGGTTGTGGACGGCTGCAGGAGCATGCGGGGGTATACCCCCTAATATCGATCAATTCGGGCGCGGCTATCGATCGTCCAGGTCCTTCGGCCAGGCCTCGCCGCCGGTGACGGAGGTGAACGCCCGGTCGCGCTGGTTGCGGTCTAAGCGGTACGGGTCAGGTCGCGGACGACCTTTCCCCGCCGGGGCGGTTGTGTGGCTGTCTCGTGTGCCCGTGCCGCCTGGTAGGCCGGGTAGATGTCTCGGACCGGGACGCGGAAGCGGCCCCGGTCGGCGAGTGCTGTGGCTGACGTGAGTCCGTGGACGCCGTCGGGCCACGACCTGGGCCGCGACCGCGACCGAGTGGTTCCCCTCCAACCCGTGGCGTCTGCGGTCCGGTCCCTCGATCGTCGCGGTTCTCGAGCGCGCGGATGACTTCAGCACTGCGACATGCGAGCTGTGGCTTCCCGCCGAACTGACGTGACGGACCGCGGTCGCGGAGTCAACCGCGGTGACCTCGCCGGCGCTTGTGCGACGGCGGGTCGGGTGGTGAAAGCGATCATCTTGTTCGAAGTGAACCCTGGCCGGCTGTGAGCGGGTATGGGAAGCGAGCCATCGGCGATCCTGTTCAATCCAGTTCGTCGTAGGTGCCGACGCGTTCCCGAACAGAGCGGCTAGTGCCCTGCGTCAGAAATTCGTCGGCAATATCGGGCTAAGGATTCGAGGATCTCCTCGGCGGTCTTCTTCCAGACAAACGGGCGTGGGTTGTCGTTCCAGTCGTCGATCCAGGCGCGGATGTCACTCTCCAGGGCTTGCAGGCTTTTGTGCACTCCGCGCCGGATCATCTGGTCGGTCAGGAAGCCGAACCAGCGCACGACCTGGTTGATCCAGGAGGAGCCGGCCCGACCTCGTCCGCCCCCGCCCCGCTCGCCGCGCGGTCCGTGCACCGCGCGGTCCGTGCACCGCGCGGTCCGCCGTCCGAGGAATCGGCCGCACCCCCTCTTTAAATCCCCGCGAAGATGAAACAATGAGTCATGCCGGAAAACACGTCCCACGCGGTCACCATCAAGGAAACGCCCGTCATGATGAAATTCATGATGCGCCTCTTCAACCCCATGATGCGCAAGCAGATACGCAAGGGTAAATCGAGCTCCGTCGCCGGCGTCATACTGCTTCATATCACCGGAAGAAAGACCGGGAAAAAATACGAGATTCCTGTCATGAAGCAGGACGAGAGCGGCAGGTCGTGTGTCTACACCGAGGCCCGATGGAAGGCGAACCTGCGCGGTGGCGCCGATATCGAGGTGACCGAGATGGGGGTGCGCACCCCCATGCGCGCCGAACTGATGGACGATCCCGACACCATGGCCGCCGAGATGGAGTCCCTGATCGAGAAGATCGGGCTCAAGGAGGCACGGCAACGGCTCGGCATCGTCGTCAACGTCGACCGCACACCGACCCGTGAGGAGCTCGCCGAGGCGATCCGGCGGCGCGACCTCGGGGTCGTCTATCTGACACCGCGCTAGGGAGCGGGGCAGGGCCCCCACCGGGAGGAAAGTCCCGGCGGGGGGACCCTTCGCTCAGTCGGGGCGGCCGAGCGAACGCAGGTTGTTCGCGTGCCTCGGAGAAACCCTCCGGGGGTATTTCTTGGTCTCGGCCTTGCGGGGGTTCTTGGGGCGGGTCTGCGGGGGCGGCGAGGGCAGGGTGTCCGAGGCTCCGGGCAACCGGACCGACAACGCGTGGTTGAAGACGTCGCGGGGATCCCATTTCGCCTTGACCTGCTGCAACTTCGGATAGTTGTCCTTGTAGTACAGCTTGTGCCAGGGCACTCCCGAGGTGTTCAGCGCGGGATCGGCGAGGTCGTTGTCGGGGTAGTTGATGTACGCGCCGTCGTAGGCCTCGCCGGGGACGGGAACGCCGCCCGTGTCGGCGTGCATCTCCCGATAGGCGTCGCGGATCGACGCCAGCCACCTGTCGTCCTCCGCCGGGTCCCACCAGCCGACGTCGAAGAAGCCGATGAGCGGCGCGGTCCTGTGCGGGTTCGCCGTGGCCGCGGGATCCACTGCGTTGATCTTCCCGCCGAGCGACATCAGGTAGACCGAGGCCCCGACGTCCCCCTCGCCCTCCGTCAGATACCTGTAGACGACCTTGAGCTGCGCCGGCGTCCAGGGCTTTCTCAGGTAACCGGCCTTCGACTTGAACCTGAGCGCGTAGGCACCGGCTCCCGAGTCGTAGGAGAGGGTGACCCGCAGCCACGGCGCCACGCTGAAGTAGTCGAAGGTGGGCTCGATGCCGACACCCTCACCGACGGTCTGCACCAGGGTCCACAGGATGCCGTCCGCGCCGGGCACGTCGCCGTCCATCGCGGTGAACAGCTCGATCCTGCCGCTGGAGCGGTGGTACATGGTCAGCGAGCTGTCGATGCTCTCGAAGGCGGGGTCGCCGTGGTTCTGCTGTTGCCAGCGGGCGTAGTTGTCCGCCAGCCGGGAGAGCGCCTCCTCGGTCATGTTCTCCCAGCTCCAGCTGGCCGAGACCACGAGCTGCTGCGCGGGGGGCCTGGGCAGCAGGGTCGCGGGGTCGTTGCCTCGGGCGTTCGGGGAGCGCATCAGGTAGCGGGTGACGATCCCGAAGTTCCCGCCACCACCACCGGCGTGCGCCCACCACAGGTCCCGGTTGGGGTCGCGGGCCTCGCGGGTGGCGACGACGATCCGCGCCCGGCCCGAGCGGTCGACGACGACGACCTCCACACCGTGGAGGTGATCGATCACGAGCCCGTGCCTGCGCGACTGGGGACCGTACCCGCCGCCGGCGATGTGACCCCCCGCCCCCACGCTCGGGCAGCCACCGGCCGGGATCGTGACGCCCCAGCCGAGGTAGAGCGAACGGTAGGCCTGCCCGAGCGTGGCACCGGCCTCGATCGCGAACGCCTTGTGGGCGGGGTCGAAGTAGACGTCGTTCATCTCCGAGACGTCGATGATGATCGACGTGGCGGGGTCGTCCACGAAGTTCTCGAAGCAGTGACCGCCGCTGCGTACGACGATCTTCTTGCCCGCGCGCACGGCCTCGTTCACCACCTGCACGACCTGCTCCGCGGAGTGGACGACACGGACCGACTCCGGCTGCGCGAGAAACCGGGAGTTGTAGCCCCTGGTGATGAGTTCCGCGTATCTCGGGTCGTCCGGCTTTATCGTCGCCGCGTTCGGAGGGGGTGCGCATTCGGAACGCCCGTGCGACGACCGGCCCGCGGTCGTCGCATTCGCCGCCGATTCACCGGTGGCCAGCCCTGCGGCCGCCCCTCCCGCGACGGCCATCGCTCCCAGAAATCCACGGCGTGTTGCTTTGGCCACCGTCGTTACCAGACCTTTCGCATTTCACGTTCTCATGAGCGTTCCTCCCCGGGGAGGAATGATTTTCCTTCGCCGAGGTGCCCTCGGCGTTCCTTTTACGGCGGGATTCACGGTTCCTGCCGACGCGCGGTCCCGTGAATTCGCGAACCTCGGGAAAAGGCCTCAGCCCTCGCGGGAGAGCAGTTCCTCGGCGGCCTCCTGCAGCAGGCCGCTCGCGGCACGCACCTCGGCTGCGAGCGGCCGGTCCGCCCGCAGCGGCGGGGACACTCTGGCCAAATCGGCCCAGAGGCCGGAGGCCGTCTCGTTCCGCCCGGCGAGCGCGCCCCGCTGGGCCACGCCGACCGCGAGGGAGCCGACGACGAGCCACGCCAGCTCCACGGCCTCGGCCACCGAGTTGGCCCCGTTGAGCGCCATCGGCACGTGGTCCTGGTTGCCGCCGTTCGTCGGCAGCGCGGTGAGGGAGGCGGGATAGGCGAGCTGCCTGATCCTGGAGACGAAGGAGGTGGCGCTCAGCTGCACCCCGGCCAGCCCGCTGCCCGCCCCCGGGCGGGGGGTGAGCATCGGCGGCACCCCGCCGTTGTACGTCGGATCGCACAGCAGGGCGAGCTGCCGTTCGGCGAGGAAGGCCACCTGCTGCACGCAGAGGCCGATCTGGTCCGAGCACAGGCCGACCGGCATGGCATGGAAGTTGCCGCCGTGCAGCAGCTCACCCTCGTAGAAGATCGGGTTGTCCGTGCAGCCCATCGCCTCGCGGACGAGGATTTCCTCGGCCCCGTACAGCTGGTCGAGCACCGCGCCGAGGACCTGGGGGGCGCACCGGAGGCTGTAGGGCTCCTGCAGCGGCCGGAGCGGGTCGCGTTTCATGCCGACGGGAAGGTCCTCGCGGATCCACCGGGCCACGGTCAGCTGCCCCGTCTGCCCCCTGGCCCGGCCGATGCCCGCGTGGTAGGCCTCCGGGTTGGAGCCGAGGATGTCGGCGATCCTCGCCGTCAGCATCCCCACCGCCCTGACCAGCCGCAGCACCGCCTGGTGGTTGAGTATGCACACCGCCAGGCTCACGCTGGTCCCGTTGACGAAGGCCAGCGCCTCGCGGGCCGACCACTCGACCGGTTTGGCGTCCATGTCGGCGAGGGCCCGCGCGGCGGGCACGACCGACCAGCCGCCGTCGCCGCCGCGCACCCACGCCTCACCGGTGCCCGCGTGGGCCATCGCCGCGTGGGCGAGCGGCTGCAGGTCCCCGCTCGCGCTCACCGTGCCGTCACGCGGGATCGACGGGGTGAAGCCCGCGTTCCACAGGTCGGCCAGGGACTGCCAGAAGTCGGGCGAGACGGCCGAGTGGCCCTTGCGCATGCTGCTGAGGCGGAGCCAGACGATCAGGCGACACACCTCGGGGTCCAGCGGCCTGCCCTGGGCCGAGCCCAGGTGGGCGATGAGGCCCGCGCCCTGCTCCATGGGGGAGTCGGCGGCGGAGAACGCCACCAGGGGGCCGAACCCGTGGGTGACCCCGTAGACGGAGTCCGAGCCGGAGAGCCGTTCGGCGAGCAGGTCGACGCTGGCCCGCATGCGGTGGGCGTCCTCGTGTTCGCACGGCTCCACCCGGGCGTCCCAGTGCGCGCTCCTGACGATCGAGGCCAGGCTCTCGGTGGAACGTCCGTCGATCAATGCTGTCACGTGTCTGCTCCCGCGTCGGAAAGGGAAGGTCGCTGTAGTCGCCGGAGCTTGCCCGTGTCGGAGCGGTCGATCCGATCGACCAGGCGCACCTGGCGCGGCCGGGCGTCGAACCGCCCCACCGCCGCGCGCACCTCCGTGACGGACAGCGGTGCGCCGTCCTGCTGCACCACGAGCAGGTCGAAGTTCTCGCCGCTGAAGGCGTCCTCCACCGGGAGAAAGGCCAGATCCGCGCAGTGGAGCACCGATCTCACCGACTCCTCCAGCCTGTCGAGGTCGATCCTGCGGCCGTTGATCTTCACGAGCCGGTCGCGCCTGCCGTCGAAGCGGAACCTGCGCTCGTCGAGCCGCCGCACGTAGTCGTCGGTCCGCCAGACGTCCGTGGGCGCCTCGCCCGGCCGGAAGGCGAGCCGGGGGCTCCGGACCACCAGCGGCGCCTCCTCCTCGTACGGGTCGCCGGGCCGCCCTTCGGGCGGGAGGCCGGCCGGACCGCCGGCGGGGTCGCCGGGGACGGCGAACGCGACGTCGTCGAAGAGTTCCCACGGCGGCCCGTCCGGAGTCCAGGTCCGCGCGGCGATCCCGCCCGCCTCCGTCGAGCCGAAGACCTCCACGATGCGCATCCGCCTCGTCCCCGCCTCCTTGACGACGGACTCCGCCGTCGCGGGAAGCGTCGCCGTGCTGTGCAGCACGCTCAGGTGCTCCGTCCCCCGCACCCAGGCCACCTGCCTGCGCAGGATGGAGAAGGTCCAGGGAACGGCCACCACGGCCCAGCGCCGGGACGCGGGGGGAGGCATCGCGCCGAAGTACTGCGGGCGGTACCACGCGGGCAGCCGCAACCTGGCCGGTACGAGCACGCTCGCGAGCGCGCCGTACACGTGCCTGGGCGGCGCGAAGGAGAGCAGGGCGCTCGGGCGGTCACGCTCGATCAGGCCGGCCAGCAGTCCCGCCTCCGACCACATCTGCTCGCGGGTCCGGCGCCAGCACCGGCTCGGTCCTGTGCTGCCCGAGGTCTCCAGGTCCACGGTCTCCGCGAGGGCCTCCAGGACGAACCTCTCGACATCGGGGCCGTCGCCGAGCAGGTCCCAGCGGACCAGCCAGGGACTCTCGTTGATCCGCGGCGCCGC
Organism: Streptosporangium sp. NPDC000095; assembly: GCF_042899335.1. NCBI lineage: Bacteria > Bacillati > Actinomycetota > Actinomycetes > Streptosporangiales > Streptosporangiaceae > Streptosporangium > Streptosporangium sp. NPDC000095. The sequence goes on along the minus strand of NZ_JBIAZS010000007.1, from coordinate 15,369 downwards.
GAAGCCGGAGCCGAGCAACTCGGCGGGGGTCAGCTCTTCGTAGGTCACGTCACGAGGCACGGCATCTGGCACGGCGTCGGCGGACACGACGCCGCCGTGTTCGGGAACTCGTTGCGCGGTCAATTCGACCCCGCGGAGAGTTCGACGAAGTCAAGAAAGTCCTGGACCGTCCTTATGCGCGCCAGGTCCTCTTCCGGAATCTCCACCCCGGTCTGCTCCTGCATGGAGAAGGCGACCTCGACGACGGCCAGGGAATCGAGTGCGAGGTCGTCGGTGAACGACTTTTCTGGCAATACCCGCTCTGCGGGCACGCCCGCGACCCTCTCCACGATGTCGGCCAAATTCGAGAGCATTTCCTGCTGCTTGGTAGACATTTTCTGAAATCCCTTCACGGTCACACCGGACGGCTTTTCTGACTTTTCACGCCGGTCAGAGTGATCAGTCCCGCCAGCGGCGCAGGACCAGAACCGCGTTGTGGCCGCCGAATCCGAAGGAGTTGCTGACGGCCACGTCGGCCGCGTGCTCCTGGGCCCGGTGCGCGACGAAGTTCATCTCCGGGTCCTCCGGGTCGTCGCAGTTGACGGTGGGCGGGACGATCCCGGTGCGTACGGCCTCCATCGCGATCATCGCCTCGACGGCGCCGGCCGCCCCCAGCATGTGACCCGTCATGCTCTTCGTCGAACTCACCGGCACGGACGTGGCCCGCTCGGCGAACACCCGGCGGATCACCTTGATCTCGGCGGTGTCGTTCATCCGGGTCCCGGTGCCGTGCGCGTTGACGTAGCCGACCTCGGCGGGGGTGACTCCCGCGTCCCGGAGCGCGAGACGCACCGCCCGCTCGACGGCCACCCCCTCCGGATGCGGGCTGGTCAGGTTGTGGGCGTCCGTGGTGGCCGCGTATCCCGCCACCTCCCCGTACACGCGGGCCTGGCGCGCGAGGGCGTGTTCCTCGCTCTCCAGCACCAGGATCCCGGCGCCCGCGCTCATCACGAACCCGTCGCGACCGGTGTCGAACGGCCTGCTGGCGGCGCGCGGGTCTCCGGAGCGGCGCGACAGCGCCCTCGCCCTGGCCGCGGCGGCGATGTCGAAGGGGGTGATGGTGTCGTCGGCGCCCCCCGCCAGGACGACGTCCGCCTCACCGAGCCGGATCAGCCGCATCGCCTCGCCGACGCAGGTCGCCCCGGTCGCGCAGGCGGTCGCCGTGCAGGCGGCGGGCCCCTGCGCGCCGACGTGCAGGGCCACCTCGGAGGCGACCGTGACGACGCCCGTGGAGGTGAAGGTGTACGGGCTCAGTGCCATGAACCCGCGCTCGGCGAACGCGGCGCCGGCGTCCACGACGGCGGCGCTCGCGCCGCAGGCCGTGCCCACCGTCACCCCGAGCCTCGGCGCGAGCCCGGCGTCGACGTCGAGCTTGGCGTCCCTCAGCGCGAGGGTGGCGGCGACCAGGGCGAGGTGCGCCGGTCTCGTGGTGCGGCGCACCAGCGAGGCCGGGAGCCACACCCCGGGGTCGAAGTCCAGGACCTGGCCGCCGATGCCCACCGGGAGCCCCGAGGTGTCAATTCCAGAAAGCTCGCGAATACCGCTTCCGCCCTGGATCAGATTCGACCACGCGGTTTCCCAGCCCACCCCGAACGGGGAAATGACTCCGTAACCGGTGACGACCACCCTCTTGAGCGGCGCACCTCGCGGAGAACGAATGTCGTCGATGACCACCAGCGCCTCACCGGGAAGTTCGGGAATCCGATGCCGGGCTCGACGGTAACCGAGACCAGTGGATTCGTCACCGCCTCGGATACGCTTTTCAGGTGCGAGCGGTGAAAAAACTCCTATTACACGGAGGTGCCGTCTCACAAGACCCGGCCGGGTTTTACCTGCCGGTGAGGGCGGGGCCGCCGGCGGTTTCCCGGCCACTTCCCGTCTTGTTTTCCCGGCTGATTTCCGCCGCTTCCCGCACGTTCTCGGCCCGCACCCTCGACGCCCCTCGGCCCGCACCCTCGACGCCCCTCGGCCCGCACCCTCGACGCCCCTCGGCCCGCACCCTCGACGTCCTTTCGACGCCCTCTCGCTCGTTCCCCCGTGCTCCCTCGGCCGCCCTTTCGCGCCCGGCGCCCCGGCCGCGCGGTCGTCCCCCGGACGCTCCTCGTCCACACCCGTCCCGCGACCCCGGGATGAGCGAGATCGCTCCCGGGCGGCGCGCCCGTCCCGCGGTTCTTCGCCTGGCATGACACGATGTCCCGCCAGCGAGACATCTGCTTACGGGATTGACCTGAGTTCGTCCAGAAACTCCTGTGACGCAGGTAACAATAGTGTCACCCGAGGAACCTCCCTTGCCGACCCTTCGTTTCCACAGATATGGCTATATGCGTAGGTCCAACCGTTTGATCCTGAGCGCACACTCAGGAGGGCCTTTCATCGCGTCTCTAGGCGGGCTGAGACTGGGAGAGCGTTGTTGAACGACCTGGTACAGGTGCACCTGCTCGGGCCGGTGCGTGCAACGCGGGGCGATCACGAACTTGACCTGGGGTCTCCGACCCAGCGAGCGCTGTTCGCGGCACTGGCCACGCGCCCCGGAACCACTCTTAGCCGACAGGAGTTAATCAATGCGGTATGGGGCCCAAATCCTCCCATAACTGTCGAAAGCAGCATTTATACCTATGTAGCTCGCCTTCGACGTACTTTTGAGCCGAAAAGGCCACGAAGGGCGCCCTCCGGACTCCTGGTCGCCGACGCCAACGGCTACCTGCTCCAGCTCGACGCGCGCAAGATAGACGTCCAGGTCTTCGAGAAGCACCTGGAGGACGTACGAGAGCTTCAACGGTCCGGCCCCTGGCCCGAGGCGGTGAAGAGGCTGGAGGCGGCGCTCGCCCTGTGGCGCGGGCCGGCGTTCGGCGGCGCGGTCGGCCCTCTCGCCGACACCGAGCGGATCCGCCTGGACGAGCTGCGCGTCACCGCCATCGAGGACCGCGCGCAGCTCCTGCTGGAGGCCGACCGCGCCACCGAGATCATCAGCGACCTCTCCAGCCTCGTCAGGACCCATCCCATGCGGGAGCGGCTCCACCACCTGCTCATGGTGGCCCACTACCGCTGCGGGCGCCGGGCGGACGCGCTGAAGCAGTTCCACAGCGTGCGGCGCCTGCTCATCAGGGAGCTGGGCATCGAGCCCGGCGAGGACCTGCGCAGGTGCCACGACCAGATCCTGAACGGCACCCTCCGCTCCCCCGCCCCGGCCCCCGACTCCCCGGTGACACTCTCCTCCCCCGACAACGCCCTCCCACCGGCGTTCGCGCCGCCCCCCGCCCAGCTGCCCCGCGACATCCCCGGATTCACCGGCCGGCTCAGGGAGCTGGAACGGCTGGAGGGGTTCGTCACGGCGGCAGACCGGCTGGACGAGGCCGGACTCATCCTGATCAGCGGTGCTCCCGGGGTGGGCAAGTCTGCGCTCGCCCTGCGCTTCGCCCGCAGTCTGACCGAGCGCTTCGACGGAGGCCAGCTCCACCTCGACCTGCGGGGCTTCTCCAACACGGCCCAGCCGATGATGCCGGCCGAAGCCCTCGACCACCTGCTGGCCGGGCTGGGAAGCACTCCCAAACCCTCCGAGGACCTCCAGGTCCGCTCCAGCCGCTACCGGAGCCTGGTGGCGGGCAAGCGGATCCTCATCGTGCTGGACAACGCCAGGTCGGCCGAGCAGGTGCGTCCGCTGCTCCCCGGCGACCCGTCGTGCCTGGTGCTGGTCACGAGCAGGAACAGGCTGTCGGGGCTCACCACCCGCGACGGCGCCCTCAGGATGACGCTCGACCTCATGCCGAAGGAGGACGCGGCCACCTTGGTGAGGCACGTCATCAGGCAGGCGAACGGGTACGCGGAGCATCCCCTCGTCCACCGGCTCTGCCAGGTCGGCGACCACCTGCCGATCGCCCTGCGGATCGCGGCGGAGCGGATGACGAGCCGTTTTCACGGCGGGCTCACCAGCGTCGGCCAGACGCCGCCGGGACGCGAGGACCTGCTGGAGAGCCAGGACGTCGAGTGCGACGAGCAGTCGTCCATGCGTTCGGTGTTCTCCTCCTCCTACCTGGCGCTGCCCAACGACGCCGCGGAGATGTTCCGCCTCATGAGCCTGCACGAAGGCCCGACGTTCGACCTGACGACGGCCGCCGTCACGGCGGACGTCGACGTGCACCGGGCGAGACAGAGCGTCGACTACCTACTGAGCGGGCATCTGCTGAGGATCACGCCGGACAACCGGCTCCGGTTCCACGACGGCATGCTGCGCGCGTACGCCAAGGACCGCGCCGTGGCCGAGATGCCCTACCAGACGAGGCGGGCCGCCGTCTCGCGGTTCCTCGGCCACTACGTACGGACCGCGGACATCGCGCTGCGCCTGCTGTATCCGGGGCGCTGTCCCGTCATCCCACCCCTCCCCGCACCCCAGGGGGTGCCGCGCCCGCGCTTCGAATGCCCCGAGCAGGCGAGGAACTGGCTGGAGACGGAACTGCCCAACCTCACCGTCGCCGCGCGGCAGGCCCAGGCCTACGGCGTGTCCCACGCCAAGGAACGGCTCCCGCCCCTCATCCAGAACTTCCTGCACGCCCGGCCCGAGGCTCATACGAGCGTCCCGGCGAACAGCCCGCGTCCCGAGGGGCCGCCCTCGATGTAGTCCACCCGCAGTTTCGCCCCGGTGAAGGCGTCCTCGTACTGCTCCCGGGTGAACAGGGTGTTCACGTGGGTGACGGTGAAGTGCCGGACGGGGGTGGCCGCGTCGGCCACCACGTAGTGGACCTCCATCACGCTCGCGTCGCCCTCGCGCACCGTACGCGAGACCCTGGCCAGCGTGCGCCCCTCCACGGTGACCACGTCCCCGGCCACGTAGCCGGGCAGGAAGCGTTCGGGAAACCACCACGGCTCGACGACGAGAACCCCGCCGGGCACCAGGTGGGCCGCCATCCGCCCGATCGCCGCCGCGAGCTCCCGCTCGTCGCGCATGTAGGCGATGGAGCTGAACATGCAGGTGACCGCGTCGAAGGCGCGGCCGAGCGCGAAGTCGCGCATGTCGCCCTGGTGCGCGACGACCCCGGGGATCCGCGTCCTCGCCACGGCCAGCATGTCCGCCGACAGCTCCAGCCCCTCGACGTGGTCGAAGAGTTCGGCGAAGAACCTCAGGTGCGACCCGGTCCCGCACGCCACGTCCAGCAGCGCGGCCGCCGTGGGGAGCCGTTCGCGGATCAGCTCCGCGACGGTCGCCGCCTCGGCCGCGTAGTCCTTGCCCCGCCCCGCGTAGATCGCGTCGTAGACGTCCGCCAGCTCGGCCTCGTACATGCCCCTCCCCTTCTCAGCGGCCGGCGGCCGGGACCGCGGCACGGTAGGTCTCGACGAGGGCCTCGATGCCGGCCGCCACCTCCGCGGGGGCCGGCATCGCGTTCATCTCGTCGCGGATCCTGCGCGACTCCTCGGCGAAGGACGGCTCTTCGAGCAGCCGCAGCAGTGCCTGCCGCACGCCGGCGCCGGTCGCCTCGCTGCTGTGCATCGTCAGGCCCGCCCCCTGCTCGGCGAGGTAGCGCGCCCGCAGCGGCTCGTCGAACAGGTTGGGCAGGACGAGCTGGGGGACCCCGCTCGCCAGCGTCGTGAAGAACGTGCCGCTCCCGCCGTGGTCGATCACCGCCGTACAGGTCGGCAGCAGCGCGTGCAGGGGGACGAAGCTCACCAGCCGCACGTTGTCCGGCACCCGCTCCAGCTGCGCCTGGTGGTGCTCCGGCAGGGTGGCGACGATCTCCACGTCGAGGTCGGCGAGCCCGTCGAGGATCTCCTGGACCGGCACCAGATAGCCGTCCAGGTTCTCCACCGAGGTGGTCCCCAGCGTCAGGCAGACCCGCGGCCGCTCGGGCGCGACCCGCAGCCAGGGCGGGATCACCGCGCGGTCGTTGTACGGGATGAACCGGACCGGGACCCGGTGCGGCTCCGGCCCCGCGGCCGGGTCGGGCGGCAGCTCCAGGGAGGGCGGTGTGTAGTCGATGGTGAAATGACCGGTGGTCATCTCCTCGGAGAACTCCACGCCGAACCTGCGGCCGTGCGCGGCGATCCACGCCTGCAGCATGTCCTCGCGCTCCTGCGGCGGCTGCTCCGCCTTCGCCCGCAGGTAGTGGCCGCGCATCCGGCCGAACAGGTCCAGGCTCCACATGAACCGCGCGTGGACCGCTCCGCACGCCTTCGCCGCGATCGGCCCGGCGTAGGTCACCGGCTCCCAGATGACCAGGTCGGGCTCCCACTTCCGGCAGTACTCGACGAGTCCGTCGATCATGGGTTCGTTGACCAGGCGGCACCACCAGGGGACGAACTGGGCGTATCCCCGCTTGAAGTGCTCCCAGGTGAGCTGCTCGGGGTGGTCGTCCGCCATGTCGAAGAAGGGCACCGCCCTCTTGTGCTTCTTGCGGGGGTCGAAGAAGCCGAACGCCCGGTTGGCCCGCCACAGGCTGTGGTCCCTGCCCACCGGCACCGCGGTCAGCCCCGACCGGGTGATCACGTCGGTCAGGTCCGGCTGGCTCGCGACCCGCACCTCGTGCCCCTCGGCCTGCAGCGCCCACGCCAGCGGAACCATGACCAGGAAATGCGACTTCTCAGCGTAGGTTGCGAACAGAATACGCATACTCGTCCTTCCGGGCGCGCGAACGCGGAGTGGCGAAGGCCGTGCCCCGTCGCGACAGGTTTCCGACGGGACACACTCCAACCCCTATCACATTTGTTCCGCCAAAAGGCAATACCATTTTGCGGGACGGCGGGGGTTGATTTCCTGAGGAGCTCGAACAGTAGTCTCAGGCACCGCCGCAGACAAAAACGCAGGAGCTCCGATGAAAGGCATAGTCCTTGCCGGAGGAAACGGGACGCGTTTGCATCCGCTGACCCTCGCGACCTCCAAGCAGTTGCTTCCCATCTACGACAAGCCGATGATTTACTATCCCATCGCGGTGCTGATGCTGGCACAGATACGCGACATCCTCATTATTTCCACGCCGGACACCCTTCCGTCACTGCACGCGCTTCTGGGTGACGGGTCGCACGTGGGGGTGAACTTCACCTACGTGCCGCAACGGGAACCGCGCGGCATCGCGGAGGCGTTTCTGCTGGGCGACTCGCACATCGACGGGGATCCCTGCGCGCTCGTGCTGGGAGACAACCTCTTTCACGGCGCGGGCTTTCCCGACCTGCTGCGCAGGGCCCGGGAGGAACTGGACGGCTGCGTCATGTTCGGCTACCCGGTGAGCGATCCCGAGCGGTACGGCATCGGGGAGCTGGACGCCGAGGGCAGGCTGGTCTCCATCGAGGAGAAGCCGAGCGTTCCCCGCTCCGACCAGGCCATCACCGGCCTGTACTTCTACGACAAGCAGGTCGTGGACATCGCCAGGGAGCAGCGGCCCTCGGGCCGCGGCGAGCTGGAGATCACCGACGTCAACCGGGTCTACCTGGAGCAGGGCAAGGCGAGACTGCTGCCGCTGGGACGGGGCTTCACCTGGCTGGACGCCGGGACGCACCAGTCCCTGCTCGAGGCGAGCCAGTACGTGCAGATCCTCGAACGCCGCCAGGGGGTGCGGGTCGCCTGCCTGGAGGAGATCGCCCTGCGCATGGGATTCATCGACGCCGAGGCGTGCTACCACCGGGGCACCGAGATGAGGCAGTCGGCATACGGCCGGTACGTCATGGACATCGCTCGATCACTCGCGTGACTGACAGCAAAGGTGCAGGCAAATGCGGATCTTGGTCACTGGCGGTGCCGGATTCATCGGCTCGAACTTCGTCCGGCGCACGCTCTCCGGCGCCTACGAGGGGTTCGAGGACGTCCGGGTCGTCATCGTGGACAAGCTGACCTACGCGGGAACCATGGAGAGCCTGTCCACCGTCGCCGACGACCCCCGGCTGGAGTTCGTCGAGGGGGACATCTGCGACGCCTCGCTGATGGCGCGGGTGATGAAGGGCGTCTCCCTCGTCGTGCACTTCGCCGCAGAGACCCACGTCGACCGGTCGATCGACAGCGGCGCCGACTTCGTCGCGACCAACGTGGTGGGCACCCAGACGCTGCTCGAGGCCTCCCTGCGCGCCGGGGTGGGGAAGTTCGTGCTCGTCTCCACGGACGAGGTCTACGGGTCCATCGAGTCGGGCTCGTGGGTGGAGAGCCACCCGCTGGAGCCCAACTCCCCCTACTCCGCCTCGAAGGCGGCGGCCGACCTGCTGGCGCGGGCGTTCTCCAGGACCTACCGCTTCCCCGTCTCGATCACCCGCTGCCCCAACAACTACGGCCCCTACCAGTTCCCCGAGAAGGTGATCCCGCTGTTCGTCACCAACCTCCTGGACGGGGAGCGCGTGCCGCTGTACGGCGACGGCCTGCACGTGCGCGAGTGGACGCACGTCGACGACCACTGCCGGGGGATCGCCCTGGTCGCCTGGAGGGGCAGGCCCGGTGAGATCTACAACATCGGGGGCAACGCCGAGCTGACGAACCGGGAGCTGACCCGGGCGCTGCTGGACATCGCCGGAGCGGACTGGTCCATGGTCAGGCAGGTGGAGGACCGCCCGGGGCACGACCGCCGATACTCGGTCGACAGCTCGAAGATCACCGCCGAGCTGGGCTACCGGCCGCTCACCCCCTTCGCGGAGGGTCTGGCGGCGACGGCTCGCTGGTACGCGGACAACCGCAGCTGGTGGGAGCCGTTGAAGAAGGAGAGGGCCGCCTCGGTCGCCGCGGACCTCGGACCCGGCGCGGACGTGCCGGCCGGCCCGTGACCCGGCGCGAAGGCGCACGACCGCGCCGTCCGGGACCCGGCGCGAAGACGCGCCGTCGCGCTCCCCCGGCACCCCCGGCAGCCGGTGCGAAGACCCACCGGGGCGCGCACTCCCGGACCCCGCGGGAACCACTTCCGCCAACGCCCCCGGCACGCGATCCGAAGCGCGGCGAAGGCCGCGGAATTCCCATTGACCGCCCCGGAACCCGTATCTGTCTCGCTGGCGGGACAAACGGCCTCCGGCCGCGGGGAGCGGGGAGCTTTCTTATTACACGCGTCGCTATATGGTGACGAACGGAACCGATACGTTAACCTCCAGAGCTGGAAAGCGGTGCTGGGAATGGAGATCATCGGAAATGGTTTTCTCGCGAGACATCTGCGGCCGATCAGCGACGCACACCCGGAGATGACGATTCTCGCCGCCGGGGTGTCTCTGTGGAAGAATTCCGATTCCGACTACGAACGGGAAACCGCTCTGGTCGAGGAGACGATCACAAAGAGCCTTCGCCAGGACCGGATACTCGTCTTTTTCTCGACCGCCTCGATGAGCATGTACGGCGGTCCCGGCTGCCGTGGCCGCGAGGACGAACCCGTGGAACCCGTGACCCCGTACGGATGGCACAAGCTCGCGCTGGAGCGGCGGATCCAGGACTCGGGGGTGCGCCACCTCATCCTGCGGCTCGGCTATGTCGTCGGCCCGCACGTCCCGGCGAACCGGTTGATCCCTTCCCTCATCGAGCAGATCCGCTCCGACAACCTCACGATGTACCGCAGCGCGCGCAGGGACCTGATCGACATCACCGACTGGGTGCGGGTCATCGACATGCTGCTGGCCGAGCGGATCACCCAGGAGGTGGTCAACGTCGCCACCGGCGAGTCCGTGCCGATCAAGCTGATCGTCGACCACCTCGAGTCGCGCCTGGGCGTCACGGCCCGCAGGCAGATCATCGACGAGGGCACGTCCCATCACATATCCGTGGAGAAGCTGCGGAGGCTGGTGCCCGCGGTGAAGGAGATGGACTTCGGTCCCGACTACCACAGGACCGTGATCGACCGCTATCTGGAGGCGACCTCCCAGCTGCGGGACGGGTCACCGGAGTTGCGGCCCACCGGCTCCTCGCGCCGGCCGGCGTGAGGAGCCGGGCGAGCAGAAAGGTACGCCATTGCGCACACCGGAGGTCTTCGTCAGGGGGATCGGCGCGTTCGTCCCCCCGACGGTAAGCGTGGAGTCGGCGGTCGCCGACGGGTTGTGCTCCGCCGAGCACGCCAAGGTCCACGACATGCTGGGGGCGGCGGTCGCCGGTGACATCCCCGCTCCCGAGATGGCGCTGCGGGCGGCGCGGGAGGCGATCGGACGCGGCGGGGCCGACGCCGGGGACCTCGGGTTGCTGCTGTACGCCGATGTCTGGCACCAGGGCCCCGACGGCTGGTCGCCGCAGTACTACCTGCAGCGTCATCTCGTCGGCGGCGACCTGCTCGCCCTTGAGGTGCGTCAGGGGTGCAACGGCGTGCTCAGTGCCCTGGAGCTGGCCGGGGGGTTCATGGCGGGCGATCCGCGTCGGCGCGACGCGCTGATCGTCACGGCCGACAACTTCGGCACCGCCCGGATGGACCGGTGGTGCTCGGGTCCCGACTTCGTCCTCGGCGACGCGGGAAGCGCCGTGGTGCTCAGCCGTGAGACCGGCTTCGCCCGGCTGCTCTCGGTGAGCTCGATCTCCGTCCCCGAGGCCGAGGAACTGCACCGCGCGGGCACTCCGCTCTTCCCTCCGAGCGCCACCACCGGTGAGGCCGTCGACTTCAGCGCGCGTGCCGAGGAGTTCGGCCGCATGTGCTCCGTCGACGGTGACCTGGCGCTCGCCTGGGTCATCGTGCAGCAGCGGATGATGCGGGTCCTCGGCCGCACCCTGTCCGAGGCCGGCATCACGGCGAACGATCTCACCCGGACCGTGTTCACCAGCCTCTCCCCCGAGGCCGTCGAGCACCGCTGGATGTCGGTCCTCCGGATGCCCATGTCGAAGTCCAGCTGGGACTACGCCAGGACCGTCGGCCATCTCGGCGCGAGCGACCACCTCGTCTCCCTGGACCACCTGCTGTCGACCGGGCAGCTCGGCCCCGGCGACCACGTGCTCCTGGGGGGCATCGGTCCCGGCGTCACCATCTCGTGCGCGGTCCTGGAGATCCTCAGCACTCCCCCGTGGATCTAGGGGGAGCCGTCTCGGAAGGGGAGGACCGGTTCATGGAGTTCGGTCTCACCGGCGCGCGCCGCGAGCGGCGCGACGCGATGTTCGACGGCGCGCGCAAGCGCCTCCACGACGCGTCGGGGCCGTCATCGGAGCAACTGTCGGCGCCACCGTCTGAGTCGCCGTCGCGGCCGTTCACCCGCGAGCGCTGGCGCGCCGTCGCCGAACTGGGCGCCACCGGCCTGTGCCTGCCCGGGGAACACGGCGGCGGCGGCCTCGGCGCCCTGGACACCGCGCTGTGCCTGGAGGCCCTGTCCGAGGGGTGCGGCGACACCGGCCTCGCCTTCGCGGTCTCGGCGCACCTGCTGGCCTGCTGCGTCGCGATCCGCGACAACGCCGGCGAGGAGGTGCGCGCGGAGCTGCTCCCCGGCCTCGCCTCGGGGGAGCTGATCGCGGCCAACGCGATGACCGAGGACGAGGCCGGATCCGACGTGAGCAGGCTCGCCACCACCGCCCAGCGCGACGGCGACCACTACGTGCTCGACGGCGTGAAGTCCTTCGCCAGCAACGCCCCGATGGCCGACGTCCTCGTCACGTACGCCGTCACCGATCCCGCCCTCGGTTTCCTCGGCATCAGCGCCTTCGCGGTGCCCCGCGACCTGCCGGGGGTCCGGGTGGGCGAGCCGATGGCGAAGATGGGCCTCGACAGCTGCCCGGCCGGGCGGGTGGAGTTCTCCGGGTGCCGGGTCCCCGCCAGGTTCAGGCTCGGCCCTGAGGGCGGCGGAAGCACCGTCTTCCAGGGCTCGATGGCGTGGGAGCGGGCGTGCCTGCCCGCCGTCTACCTCGGGATGATGGAGGAGCAACTGCGCCGGGCGGTGGAACACGCCCGTGCGCGGCGCCAGTTCGGCCGCGCGCTGGGCGACTTCCAGGCGGTCTCGCACCGGCTGGTCACGATGAAGCAGCGGCTGGAGGGAGCCAGGCTCCTGCTTTATCGGGCGTGCTGGGCGCTGGACGAGAAGGACCCCGACGCCGCCACCGCGGCGGCGCTGTCGAAGATCGCCGTCTCGGAGGCGGCCGTGGCGAGCAGCCTCGACGCGATCCAGATATTCGGCGCCACCGGTTATCTCGGCGCCGCGGGCGTCGAACGCCAGCTGCGCGACGCGGTGCCGAGCACGATCTTCTCCGGTACGACGGAGATACAGCGGGAACTCGTCGCGAGAGGGCTCGGACTGTGAGCCTGCACCGGCTGCTCATCGACAGCGCCTCCCGCTTCCCCGACAACCTGGCCGTCGCGGGCCCGGCGGGCGAGATGCGCTACGCCGAGCTCGACCGCCGGGCCGACGTCCTGGCGCACGCGCTGTCCCGCGAGGGTGTGCGGCCCGGCGACCGCGTCGTGATCTGGGCGGAGAAGTCACCGCTCGCCGTCGTGGCGATGCAGGCCGTGCTGCGCCTGGGCGCCGCCTACGTGCCGGCCGGCGAGACGACGCCGGTGGCCCGGGTCGCCGCCATGGTCCGCGACTGCCGCCCCCGGGCCGTCTGCGGCTCCGGCGACCGGCTGCGGCGACTCGTCAAGGACCTGGAGGCGGACGTGCGCGCCGTGGACCTCGACGAGCACTCCGGCGAACACCCCGACGAGCACCCCGGCGAGCACCGTGACCGGGTGCGGCCCGTCGACCATCCGGTCGACCCCGACGACCTGGCGTACGTGCTCTACACCTCCGGCTCGACCGGAACTCCCAAGGGGGTGTGTGTCAGCCACCGCGCCGCCCGCGCCTTCGTGGACTGGGCGGCGGCCGAGCTGGACGCGCGGCCGGACGACCGGTTCGCCAACCACGCGCCCTTCACCTTCGACCTGTCGGTGCTCGACCTGTACGCGGCGTTCTCCGCGGGGGCGGCGGTCTGCCTCGTCCCGTCCGAGCTCGCCTACGCCCCCGCCAGGATGGTGGACTTCCTGCACCGCGAGCGCGTCAGCGTCTGGTACTCGGTGCCGTCCGCGCTCACCCTGATGATGCGGGACGGCGGCCTGCTCGACAGGCCCGCGCCCGGCGCGCTGCGGGCGCTGCTCTTCGCGGGCGAGCCCTTCCCGATCGGGGGGGTCCGCGACCTGGCGGGCTGGACCCGCGCACGGCTGCTCAACCTCTACGGCCCGACCGAGACCAACGTCTGCACCTTCCACGAGGTCGTCCCCGGCGACCTGACCCGCGACCGCTCGGTGCCCATCGGCCGCGCGGCCTGCGGCGACACGGTTCGGGTGACGCGGCCCGACGGCGGGGAGGCGCGCCCCGGCGAGGAGGGCGAGCTGGTCGTGGAGGGGCCCACCGTGATGCGGGGCTACTGGGGTGCCGCGCCGCAGCGCGGCCCGTACCGCACCGGCGACATGGTGCGGGTGCTCGCCGACGGATCGCTCGACTACCTCGGCCGCCGCGACCACATGGTGAAGGTACGCGGCCACCGGGTGGAGCTCGGCGAGGTCGAGGCCGTCCTCGGCGGTCACCCCGAGGTGGCCGACGTCGCCGTGATCGTCGGCGGCGAGGGCGCCGACGCGCGGCTCCACGCGTTCGTGGTGCCCGTACGCGACAGGACACCGGGCGTGCTGAGCCTCAAGCGGCACAGCGCGGAACGACTCCCGCCCTACATGATCGCCGACGAGTTCCACTTCGTCGGCGAGCTGCCCAGAACCCGCAACGGGAAGATCGACCGGGCCGCACTGGGCTCGGAGACCACGCCGTATGGCCGGCTGTGAAGGAGACGACCATCATGACCACCACCGACCTGTCCGAGCGGGAGATATCGGACCGGCTGATCGCCTTCATCAGGGAGCGGTTCCTGTCGGGGGATCCGCAGGGAGAGCTGGACGAGGACACCCCGCTGCTGGAGTGGGGGATCCTCAACTCGCTCAACACCGCCATCCTGGTGAGTCACATCCGCGACGAGATGGGGATCGACGTGGCGTTCGAGATGATGGATCCCCGGGCCTTCAAGAGCGTCCGCGGCATCGCCTCCGCGCTGCGGCTGCTCTGAGCCTCTCCCGGGTTTGAGGACCTCCGTCGCCCTGTTCGATTTCGATCCTCGCGACCTGCGTCTCCGGCACCGGAACCGGCTGACGATGCCGGACGTGGGCCGACCGTGATCGGGCAACGAGATCTTGAGGGCCGGGGTTCTCCCGTCGCGTCGCGGTCGAGCGGCGCGGGGACCGACGCTTCACCCACCGGGTGCCCCGGCCTCGCGGCCTCAGCCGGTCCCCGTGCCGCCGCGGTGGTGGGCGGTGAGTCTTTCCAGTTCGGGGACGAGGTCGTTGGGGGTGGGCATGGTGTGCATCTCCTCGCGGAGCCGTGCGGCGGCGTGGGTGTAGGAGGGGTCGCCGAGCAGGCGCAGCAGGTCCTCGCGCACCCGGGCTCCGGTGGCCTCGCCACCGCGCACCACCAGCCCCGCCCCCAGCCCGGCCAGCCGCTCGGCCCGGAGCCCGTCGTCGAACATGAACGGCTCGATCAGCTGCGGCACCCCCTGCCCCGCCATGGTGAGGAACGTGCCGGTCCCCCCGTGACTGATCACCGCGGAGCAGGTGGGGGCGAGGGCGTGCAGGGGGACGAAGGAGACGAGGCGGGTGTTGGTGGGGATGTGGTGGAGTTCGGCCTGTTGTTTTTCGGGGAGGGTGGCGATGATCTCGATGTCGAGGTCGGCGAGGTGGGTGAGGATGTCTTGGACGGGGACGGAGTAGCCGTCGAGGCGTTCGGTGGCGGAGGTGCCGAGGGTGAGGCAGATTCGGGGTTTGGTGGGTGGGGTGTGGAGCCAGGGGGGGATGACGGCGGTGCCGTTGTAGGGGATGTAGCGCAGCGGCAGGTAGGTGTGGGGCAGGTCCAGGCGTAGTGAGGTGGGGGTGTAGTCGATGGTGAAGTGACCGCTCGTCATGTCCTCGGAGAAGGTGGTGCCGACCTTGGCGGCGCGGGCGGTGAGCCACTGGGCGAGCACGTCCTGCCGGTCGCCGGGCGGCTGCTGCTCCTTGACGCGCAGGTAGTGGCCGCGCATGCGGGCGAACAGGTCGAGCCCCCACATGAAGCGGGCGTGCGCGGCCCCGGTCGCCTTCGCCGCGATCGCGCCGGCGTAGCTGAGCGGCTCCCAGATGACCAGGTCGGGTTTCCAGTGCCGGCAGAAGTCGGTGAGCTCCACGATCATCGGATCGTTCACCACCCGCCACCACCACGGCACCACGCCGCCGTAGCCCCACTTGAGGTGTTCCCAGGTGAGGATCTCGGGGCGGTTCTCGGCCATGTCGAAGACGGGCGCGCCGGGCGCGACGTGCTCGCGCGTCCGGGAGAGACGCCGCAGCTCGTGGTCCCTGCCGACGGGCACCGCGGTGAGGCCGGCGCCGGTGATGACGTCGGTGAGCTCCGGCTGGCTCGCCACCCGCACCTCGTGACCGGCGT
>NZ_JBIAZS010000006.1:2528-454921 GCF_042899335.1 Streptosporangium sp. NPDC000095 | reverse complement strand
AGGTCAACGCCGACCTCGCCCTGCGCACCCCCGTCGACGTCACCGCCGGCGAGTACAACTCCACCCTCACGCTCTCGCTGTTCAACCAGTCCTGAGCCAACGGGTAGACGTTTCCGCCCGCCGCGGCAAGATCACGTCCACTGTCGTGACGAGTCATGAGAGGGGAATCCGGCACCTGCTCCCACACCCGCCGGCACACCATCACATGACGACCGACGACGACCGACGCGATACCCGCCGCCCTTCCTTCCGGCGGGTACGACACCGCTGGACGGGCGTGTCACGACTCGGCGCCGGTGGAACCCCCCGGTTCCACCGGCGCCACCGCCTTCCCTGACACCTGACCGTCCGCACCCCGGGTGCGCTCCACAGTCACCAGCCGGGGTCACCGGCCAGGGGCACCGTTCGATCCCCCATGTCCACGGAGGTTCGTGCGGCACCATCGACACGGCCTTAGGGCGCTATATACCGAAAAATCCTTAGAAACCATACCGTTATCTAAAAGTCCAAATTCGGGCTATATGACCGCTTGACGAAAAACGGAACGTTGCAAAAGACTGCCTTCGACTTGCGTGCGCCCCGCCAGGCCGACCCCCTACCTGGCAGCACGCCAGATGGAGGATCAGTGAGAGGCGCTGCCTACAGCAGACGAGTTCGACGTTCCCTCGTCTTACTCGCACTACCCATAGCGATCACTGTCAGCTCGCTCCCGGTGCTCGCCGATCCGGGCCCGCCGGTGAGCGACGTCGCTCCTGATCGGCTGCCCGCCACCGAGCAGAACGGCGTCGCCCTGATCAGGATCGTCGTGCCCGACCAGTCCGATGTGGACCGGCTGACCGACATGGGGGTGGACCTGGCCGAATACAAGAAGCCTCTGGACGACGGCATCGAGGTGCACGCCGTCCTCAGCCCCGAGGAGGCCGACAGCCTCAGGGACCAGGGCTTCGATCTTCGCGGCGTCATCTCCGACGAGAGCGACTTCGCCGCCAACAAGGTCGAGCGGTCCAAGGCTCTCGCCAAGAGCACCGCGGCCGAGGCCGCGGAGGACACTCTCACGGTCCTGCGCGCGGAGTGGTTCACCAGTGTGGACAACCAGCGCTTCCTGTCGGTCGAGGTGAAGTCGAGCGCGACCGACGCGCAGACCGTCCTCACCACCACCTGGGACAGCGGCAAGAACACCGCCCCCGACTCGGGCGGCACGGCGACGATGTCCCGCTTCACCGACGCCGGCCAGTACATGTACCACCGGTTCACCTCGCCGCTCGCGATCGACAAGGAGCCGTCCCAGGTCACGGTCACCAGCAACCGCGGCGGTTCGGTGACGGCGAAGGTGACCAAGTGGCTGGGGGCCGCGCGCAAGGCACCGAAGCCGCACTACGTCTCCGACTTCGTCGACCGCTACATGGACCCGACCGAGATCACCGATCGGATCGTCGGTCTCGCCGCCGAGTTCCCGAAGATCTCGGAGATCGTCGATCTGCCGTACAAGACGAACGGCTACCGCCGGTCCGCCCAGGCGCAGTTCGGCACGGCCACGGCCTCCATCGTCTACCTGAACTCCAAGAGCTACGGCAGCGAGGGCGGCAACGACATCACCGCGGCGCTCGTCAACCCGAACACCGCGAACTCCCCGCTCTCGGTCACGGTCAACGGCAAGGACATCGTGGTCAACCTGGCCACGGACGCCTCCGGCACGATCACCAGCACCGCCAAGCAGGTGGTGGACGCCGTCAACGCCAACTCGGCGGCATCCGCTCTGGTGACGGCGAACACCTACCGCGGCAACGCGGGCGCGGGCGTGGTCGCCGCCGCGGCGGCCGTACGGCTCACCGACTTCCTCACGGCGCCGACGAGCGTGTCACGCGACCCGTTCCAGATGAAGGTCCTTCGCATCGGCAAGCAGCGGGACCGTTCCAAGACCGGCGTGTTCCTCTACTGCCAGGAGCACGCTCGTGAGTGGGTCACCCCGATCACCTGTCTGGAGGCCGCCGAGCGACTGCTGCGCAACTACGCGCAGGACAGAGAGACCAAGAAGCTCGTGGACGACCTCGACATCTTCGTGCTGCCGACCACCAACCCCGACGGTTCGCACTACTCGATGTACGACTACAACATGCAGCGCAGGAACATGACCAACCACTGCGCCGACAACGCGTCCGACCCCGCGCGCCGCAACTCCTGGGGGGTGGACCTGAACCGCAACTTCTCGGTCGGCGCCTTCTCCGACGGATACAACGGCGCCTCGGCGACCTGCACCAGCGACACCTATGCCGGCCCCGCCAAGCTCTCGGAGCCGGAGGCCCGCAACGAGGTGTGGCTCACCAACGAGTACCCGAACATCAAGTTCGCGATGAACACGCACTCCTACGGCGGCTACTTCATGTGGCCTCCCGGTGCCTACAAGACCGCAGGACGCGAGGTGCTGCCGCGGGTCGACTTCGGTACCGAGAACTACTTCTGGTCCGCTTCCGACCACATCCTGTCCGCGGTGCAGACCCACCGCGGCACGGCGATCTGGCCGGGCCGCACCGGTCCCGTCACCGACGTCCTCTACTCGGCGGCCGGCAACAGCGCCGACGAGCACTGGTACAACCGGGGCATCATCGGCTGGGACTTCGAGGTCGGCGCGGACATCTACGACCCGGCCACCCAGCGCTTCACCGCGGTCGGTTTCCAGCCGCCCTTCAGCGAGGGGCACCAGGAGGCGATGGAGTTCGCCAACGGTCAGATCGCCATCCTGGAGGTCGCCCGTGCCTTCGCCGAGGACCAGAAGCGCCCCACCTCCAGCCTGAAGATCACCGATAGGACCGAAGGCTCCACCACGTTCACCTTCGAGGTGAACGAGCCAGCCAACGTGTACTACACGCTGGACGGCACGCGGCCGACGTTCGACTCGCTCAAACTGCGGGCGGCGGGCATGCGTGAGGCGGCCCAGAAGATCACGGTCGACAAGACCACCGAGGTGTCCTGGTTCTCCGTCGACATCGCCGGCAACGTCGAGAGGAACTACAAGCCGGAAGGCAACGGCGCGAACTACGGCAAGCAGACCGTGAAGGTCACCAACAAGGCGCCGGTGACGACCGCGACGGTCGCCCCGGCCCAGCCGGCCGGGGGCTGGTTCACCGGTCTGGTGTCGGTGACGCTGTCCGCGACCCCCGGGAAGGACGGGAAGCAGGTCGACCGTACCGAGTACCAGCTCGACGGCGGCGCCTGGACCACGTACACCGCGCCGGTCGCCATCACCGGCGACGGCTCGCACACGCTGGCCTACCGCTCCGTCGACAAGGGGGGCAACGTCGAGGCGACCATGACGCTCACCGTCAAGATCGACGCGACGGCGCCGACGACGACCTCGACGGTCGGCTCGCAGGACAACGGCGGCGTGCCGGTCACCCTCTCCGCGACGGACGAGACGTCCGGCGTGGAGAAGATCGAGTACTCCCTGGACGGCGGCGCCTGGACGACGTACACCGGGACGGTCATCGTCTCGGGGCAGGGGCAGCACGAGGTGCGGTACCGCGCCGTCGACAAGGCCGGGAACGTCGAGGAGATCAAGGCCGTCGAGGTGCCGGTCGCCCCGACGCTCCCGCTCACCGTGACGGCGGAGTCCCGTTGCGTGGGTACGACGGCGCACCTGGCGGTCACGGCCGTCAACAACGGAACCGCACCCGCCACCATCACCCTGTCGACCCCCTACGGCTCCAGGACCGTCGCCGACGTCGCCCCGGGCAAGCAGGCCTACCAGTCCTTCAACACCCGGACCGGGCAACTCGCCGCCGGTACCGTGACCGTCACGGGCGCCGCGACCATCAACGGCCAGCCGGCCACCTCCACCTACGACACCACCTACAACACGCTCAGCTGCGGCTGACCCGATCCCGACGCCGACCAGTGAACGCCATCTTGTTCAACCGGTCCTGAACCAATCGCGGGGCAGAACGCCACCCCCCGCTGTGCGTGTCCGGGACGTGTGCGAACCTAACCCACACGTCCCGGATGTTCACCATGAAACAGGAGATACCACCGTTGTTCACGAGCAGTTCGCGGAGGGCACTCGCCCTCTTCTCCGCCCTCTGCGCTGTCGGCGCGACCACCTTGACGGGATACGCCCTCCCGGCCGCCGCCGCGGGCCCGGGGGACATCACCTGGTCGGTCGCGCCGGCCGACGCCAAGGGCCCCGACGGCCGCAGCGCCATCGACATCGAGCTCGCCGGTGGGCAGGAGGTGACCGAGCACATCGCGGTCACCAATCGCTCCACCAAGGAGGTCGCCTTCGCGATCGACGCCAACGACGGCTACCTGACCGCCAAGGGACTGTTCGACATGCGGCCCTCGGACGCCACGCCGACCGACGGCGGGGCATGGATCAAGATTCCCGAGCGGGTGACGATTCCCGCCGGTGGCACCGCCGTCGTGCCGGTCAAGGTCTCGGTGCCGAAGAACGCGACGCCGGGTGATCACCCCGCGGGGGTCACGGCGTCCGTGGACACGATCTCCGGCCAGGTCAGGGTCCAGAACCGGGTGGGGGTCCGGATGAACCTCCGGGTGACCGGCGACTACGTGGCCAAGGTCGCCGTGACCGGCCTGCGGGCCGAGTACAAGGGATCGTGGAACCCGTTCTCCTCGGGGTCCATCGACATGACCTACACCGTCACCAACGAAGGCAATGTCCGGGTGGCCGCGGACACGAATGTCCAGACGTCCGGATTCGTCGGCGAAAGCGGATGGAAGGACACCTCCGACGCCAAGACCAGGGAGGTCATGCCGGGCGGCAGGCGCGAGTTCACCGTACAGGTGACCGGCGTCTGGCCGCTGGGACCGATCACCTCGCAGGTCGTGGCGACCCCCACGGTCGTGGGTGAGTCGATCCAGGGCGTCGCCGCCCAGCAGACCACGGTCGACACCTCGCTCTGGGCGTTGCCGTGGCCGCAGCTCGTCTTCCTCGTCCTCCTCGTTCTCGCCTTCCTCGTCGCCCGGACGCTGCTTTCCCGGCGCCGCAAGCGCCGCGAGCAGCAGGCCGCGATCCTGCGCGAGGCGAGCGAACTGATCGCCCAGTACGGCAACAAGCCGGAGAAGTCATCGTGACGAGGGGTTTTCTCCCCGGCCCGAGGCCGCGTGCGCGGCGTATCCCGTCTGTGACCGAGGGAAAGGAGGTCAGGAACCGAGCCGCCACGAGTGGAGGTATTCCTCCTGGTCAACGGTGAGATCGTCCATCTCGATCCCGGCCGCGGCCAGCTTGAGCCGCGCCACCTCCACGTCGACCTCTCCCGGCACGTCGTAGACCCCCGGCTCCAGCCGCGCCCGCTCGCGGACCAGCCACGCCACCGAGAGCACCTGCGCGGAGAAGGACATGTCCATGACGGCGGCGGGATGCCCTTCGGCGGCGGTGAGGTTCACCAGGCGGCCTTCGGCGAGCAACAGGAGCCTGCGGCCGTCGGCGAGCACGTACTCGTCGGTGTTGGGGCGGACCCCCCGGTGGACGGCGTGCGCCAGGTCGTCCAGGGCGCGGACGTCGATCTCGACGTCGAAGTGCCCGGCGTTGGCCAGGATCGCCCCGTCCTTCATCTCCGCCAGGTGCTCACCCCTGATCACGTCGCGGTTGCCGGTGACCGTGACGAACACGTCCCCGGCCCGGGCCGCGGCCGCCATCGACCGTACGTCGTAGCCCTGCAGTAAGGCGTCCAGCGCCTTGACCGGGTCGATCTCGGTCACCACGACCCGCGCCCCCAGGCCCCTCGCCCGCTCGGCGACGCCCCGGCCGCAGTAGCCGAATCCGGCGACCACCACGGTCTTGCCCGCGAGCAGGGTGTTCGTGGCGCGCATGATCCCGTCGATGGTCGACTGACCGGTGCCGTAGCGGTTGTCGAACATCCGCTTGGTCCGCGTGTCGTTGACCGCCACCACGGGAAACCTGAGCGCCTTCTCCGCGGCCATCCGCCGGAGCCTGATGATCCCGGTGGTGGTCTCCTCACACCCCCCGGAGACCGTCTCCAGCAGCTCGGTCCGCTCGGTGTGCAGGATGTTGACGAGGTCACAGCCGTCGTCCAGGACGATGTCCGGCACGATGTCGAGCGCCTGGTGGATGTGGCGGTAGTAGGCGTCCATGGTCACCCCGGCCCGCGCGTGCACGACGACGCCGTAGTCACGGAGCGCCTCGGCGACGTCGTCCTGGGTGGACAGGGGGTTCGACGCGGCCAGCGCGATCTCGGCCCCGCCCGCCTTGAGGGTGCCCATGAGCACGGCGGTCTCGGCGGTGACGTGCAGGCACGCGGCGATCCGCAGCCCCTCGAAGGGCCGCTCCGCGGCGAACCGCTCGCCAAGGGCGGTGAGCACGGGCATCGCCCGCGCCGCCCACCCGATCCTCAGCTCCCCCGCGGCCCCCAGGGCGCGCTCAGCGCTGTCCACATCTCTCCCCATATCTACCCGAACCCCGAAATCGCCGGAAGGCCCCCGCGAAGCAGCGGGGGCCCGGCGAAACTCGACCGTGGGTGTCAGTAACGGTAGTGGTCGGACTTGTAGGGGCCCTCGACGTCCACGCCGATGTATTCGGCCTGGGCCTTGGTGAGCGTGGTGAGCTTCACGCCCAGGGCGTCGAGGTGGAGGCGCGCGACCTTCTCGTCCAGGTGCTTGGGCAGCACGTAGACGCCGACCGGGTAGTCGTCCGTCTTGGTGAACAGCTCGATCTGCGCGATCACCTGGTTGGTGAAGGAGTTGGACATGACGAACGAGGGGTGGCCGGTGGCGCAGCCCAGGTTCATCAGACGGCCCTCGGCGAGCACGATGATCTGCTTGCCGTCGGGGAAACGCCAGGTGTGGACCTGCGGCTTGACCTCGGTCTTCTCGATGCCGGGGATCCGGGCCAGGCCGGTCATGTCGATCTCGTTGTCGAAGTGACCGATGTTGGACACGATCGCGTTGTGCTTCATCCGGGCCATGTGGTCGGCCGTGATGATGTCGAAGTTACCGGTCGTCGTGACGAAGATGTCGGCGATGCCGACGACCTCCTCCAGGGTGGTGACCTGGAAGCCGTCCATCGCGGCCTGCAGCGCGCAGATCGGGTCGATCTCGGTGATGATGACGCGGGCGCCCTGGCCCTTGAGCGCGTCGGCGCAGCCCTTGCCGACGTCGCCGTATCCGGCGACGACCGCCACCTTGCCGCCGATCAGCACGTCGGTGGCGCGGTTGAGGCCGTCGATCACCGAGTGGCGGCAGCCGTACTTGTTGTCGAACTTGGACTTGGTCACCGAGTCGTTGACGTTGATCGCCGGGAAGAGCAGCGTGCCGTTCCTGAACATCTCGTACAGGCGGTGCACACCGGTGGTGGTCTCCTCGGTGACGCCCTTGATGCGCGAGGCGACCTTGGTCCAGCGCTTCTCGTCGGTGACCGTGCGGCGGAGCAGGTCGAGGATGACGCTCCACTCCTCGGGGTCGTTCTCGTCGGCGCTGGGGACGGCACCGGCCTTCTCGTACTCGGCCCCCCTGTGGACGAGCAGGGTGGCGTCGCCACCGTCGTCGAGGATCATGTTGGGGCCGTCGTCACCGGGCCACGTCAGAGCCTGCTCGGTGCACCACCAGTACTCCTCCAGGGTCTCGCCCTTCCAGGCGAAGACCGGGACGCCCCGCGGGTTCTCCACGGTGCCCTCGGGGCCGACGACCACGGCGGCGGCGGCGTGGTCCTGGGTGGAGAAGATGTTGCAGCTCACCCAGCGGACCTCGGCGCCGAGCGCGACCAGGGTCTCGATGAGCACGGCGGTCTGGATGGTCATGTGCAGCGAGCCCATGATCTTCGCACCGGCCAGCGGCTGGGCCGCGGCGTATTCCTTGCGGATGGCCATCAGGCCCGGCATCTCGTGCTCGGCGAGCTGGATCTCCCGGCGGCCGAAGGCCGCGAGAGAAAGGTCGGCGACCTTGAAGTCCATGTGGTTACCCCTCTGGTTGATGGGCGGCGTTCGCCTCACACCCTCGCCCGTCGCGCTCGTCTCGCGATCGTGCTTCGCTCTGGGGCCGGGCCCGCCGTTCCATCGGAACAGTCGATGTCTGGGAGTTTAGGCGGCCGGAACGGCTCCGCGCACCCTCTGAGCGGGTAACCTGACACAAGAATGTAAGCTTTTCTGGGAAATCACCGGAAAGAGGGCACCATGCGGATCACCGAGGCCGCCAGAAAGCTGGGCATGTCCCCCCGGATGCTCCGCTACCGCGAGGCACTCGGACTGCTGCCCCCGATCAGGGACCGGGGCGCGCACCGGCGGTTCGGCCCGGAGGAGCTCTCGGCCGTCGCCCAGAGCGTCGAGCTGGAGAAGCGGTTCGACGTCTCCCCCGCCGAGCTCGCCTTCGCACTGCGCACACTGAGCGAACCCGCGGTCGCACAGGCCGTACGGGACCTGGGGCTGCGGATCGGCCGCCTGCAGGCACCTCGCAGAGCACTGGACTTCGAGAAGGAGAAGGCGCTGCGCCTGCTCCAGCGCCGCACCCAGCGGTGACACCGCGAATCCCGGACGACTCCCACGGGTCCGGAGCCTGTCACGGCCCCGGACCGTCCGGTGGGACTCAGACGCGGTCGGCGACGCCGGCCCTGTCGAGATCGGGCTCCAGATAGATGACGCGCGCCTCGGGAACGGCGGCGCGGATGCGCTGCTCGGCCTCGTCGATGCCGCGGGCCACCTCGGCGGCCGTGTCGTCGTGGTCCACCGCGATCTTGGCGGCGACCAGGATCTCCTCGGGCCCCAGGTGGAGCGTGCGCATGTGGATGACCCGGGTCACCTCGGGCGCGCTCTCCAGGGCGTCCGCGATGCGGGTCTCGACCTCGGGCCCCGCGCTCTCGCCGATCAGCAGCGACTTGGTCTCGATCGCCAGGATCACCGCGATCACCGCGAGCAGGGCGCCGATCATCATGGTGCCGATGCCGTCCCAGACGGGGTTGCCGGTCACCACGGCCATCGTCACGCCGAAGAGCGCGAAGATCAGGCCGAGCAGCGCGCCCAGGTCCTCCAGCACGATGACCGGCAGCTCGGGCGACTTGGAGCGGCGGATGAACTGCACCCACGACTGCTTTCCACGGACGTGGTTGGACTCGATGATCGCCGTCCTGAACGAGAACCCCTCGGCGATGATCGCGAAGATCAGCACGCCGAAGGCCCACTGGGGCGACGTGAGCTCCTCGGGGGCGTGGATCTTGTGCCAGCCCTCGTAGAGCGAGAACACCGCGCCGATGGTGAACAGCACCACCGCCACCACGAACGCGTAGAAGTAACGCTCCCTACCGTATCCGAAGGGATGCTGGGGCGTACGCGCCCGCTGCGCGCGCTTGCCGCCCAGGAGCAGCAGCGCCTGGTTGCCCGAGTCGGCCACCGAGTGAACCGACTCGGCGATCATCGATGACGAGCCCGTGAAGAGAAACGCCACGAATTTGGCCACGGCGATCGCCAGGTTGGCCGCCAACGCCGCGATGATTGCCTTAGTACCGCCGCCCGCGCTCACGGCAGCCTCCACTCAGCTGGTTGGTAGGGAAAGACAAGACAAGGGATCCTATTGCGAAACCCTGGCCTTGAGTCCTGTGATGGCCGACACAGTTGCCGGGTCGATCCCGTACCCGAGCGCGAGGTACGTACTCGCGAAATCTCCAAGCGCGATCAGTGTCGCGAGCCGCTCCAGCGGATGCGTCCCCTCCGCGGCGATCTGCGTGACCGGGACGCCGCGATCCTCCGCCAGCCGCACCGACGCCTCCCGCTGCCGTACGACCCGGGGGTGCTCCTCCACGTCGCGGAGCACGAACAGCCGGAGCGATCTGCCGCTCTCGTCGGCGAAGATGTCCCGCTGGGCGAGCGGGCCGTCGAGGACGGCCACCTGGTCGTGACCGGCCCCGGGCAGTTCGCCGTACATCGCCGGGTACTTACCGTTCGTATTGAGCGCACCGGCCCACCGGCGGGCCGCGACGGCGGCCAGCGGGGAGGATCCCCAGATCATCGGCACGGTCTCGGCGAACTCCATCGCGAGCGACTTGCCGGGATTGATGAACGACTCGCTCGCCGGGCGGCAGCGGTGGGCGAGGTCCTCAAGGCGCGTGGCCACCTCCTCGAACACCTCCTCCCCGGCTTCGGCCAGGCCGAGCCGGGCGGCGGCGACGATCAGCGGGACCGACGTCGCCCACACCGCGGCGCGCGCCTGCCCGCCGCCCGCGACGGGCACGAACGGCGCTCCCGCCTGCCTGGCGATCGCGTGCAGCGGCGAGTCGGGCCCGCCGACGGCGAGCAGGCGGCAGCCTCTGCGTACGGCCTCGGCGGCGACCGCGAGCGTCTCCTCGGTCCTGCCGGAACGCGACACCGCGATCACCAGGTCGGTCGCGCCGATCCAGCCGGGCAGCCGGTAGGACCTGACGGTCACGATCGGCAGCGGGGCGCCGTGGCCGCACACCACGTCGAGGATGTCACCGGCGATGCCCGAGGAGCCCATACCGGCGACCACGACCGCCCGGGGCCTGCCGTCCTCGGCGAGCGAGGACAGGCCCGACTCCAGGGCGGCCCTGCGGGAGGTGCGGACCTGCGCGGCCGAGTCGGCCACCGCCCGTAACATGCCCGCCGGGTCGCCCTCGATCAGCCATTTCTGGTCGTCGAGCCGATCGGGCTCCCAGTTCACGACTTCCGGGCCTCGTCGACCAGCAGGACCGGGATGTCGTCCCGTACCGGATAGACCAGGCCGCACGAGGCGGAGGTGCAGGACAGCTCGTCCACCTTGGGATCGGCCCTCAGGGGGGACTTGCAGTTGGGGCAGGCAAGGATCTCCAGCAGCCAGTCGTCGATCTTCACTCGTTCAGCTCCTCACGACAGCAAGGACCTCGTCCCTGATCGCTGCCATCTGAATCTCGTCGGCCGCCTCGGCGTTCAGCCTGAGCAGCGGCTCTGTGTTGGAAGGACGGAGGTTGAACCACCATCCGGGGCCGGAGACGGTCAGGCCGTCCAGCTCGTCGAAGGTGACGCCTGCACGGGCGGCGAAGATCTCGCGGACCCGCTTCGTCGCCGCATCCTGGTCGGCGACCGTGCTGTTGATCTCCTCGGAGGCCGCGTACCGAGTGTATTCGGCGAGGATCTCCGAGAGAGGCTTCTCCTGCTCGCCCAGCGCGGCCAGCACGTGCAGCGCGGCCAGCATGCCGGAGTCGGCGAACCAGAAGTCCCTGAAGTAGTAGTGGGCGGAGTGCTCGCCGCCGAAGACCGCGCCGGTCGCGGCCATCTCGGCCTTGATGAACGAGTGACCCACGCGGGTGCGGACCGGACGGCCGCCGTGCTCGGCGACGATCTCCGGAACACCCCTGGAGGTGATCAGGTTGTGGATGATCGCGGCCCCGGGGTGCCTGCCCAGCTCGCGGACCGCGACCAGCGCGGTGATCGTCGACGGGGAGACGGACTCGCCGCGCTCGTCGACGACCCAGCAGCGGTCGGCGTCCCCGTCGAAGGCGAGCCCGATGTCGGCGCCCACGTCGAGCACGGCCTTCTGCAGGTCGCGCAGGTTGTCGGGCTCGATGGGGTTCGCCTCGTGGTTGGGGAAGGTGCCGTCGAGCTCGAAGTAGAGGGACGTCAGCTCGACGGGCAGCCCCTCGAACACCGTCGGGACCGTGTGCCCGCCCATCCCGTTGCCCGCGTCGACCACCACCCGCAGCGGCCGGATGCCCGACAGGTCGACCAGGGTGCGCAGGTGGTCGGCGTAGCCGCGCAGCAGATCGCGCTCGGAGACCTTCCCGCCCCCCTCGCCGCCGAGGGTGCCCGAGGCCAGGATCGCGGCGGCCCGCTCGCGGATCTCGACGAGCCCGGTGGCGCCACCGATCGGCACGGCGCCCGCCCTGCACATCTTCATGCCGTTGTAGCGGGCCGGGTTGTGGCTCGCGGTGAACATCACCCCGGGCAGGCCGAGGCTGCCACTCGCGTAGTAGAGCAGGTCCGTGGAGCCCAGGCCCGCGTTGATCACATCGGCCCCCCGCGAGGTCGCCCCCCGGGTGAAGGCCGCGGCCAGCGGCACCGACGACCCGCGCATGTCGTACGCCACCACGGCGGTCTTCGCCCCGGTCACCTCCACGAAGGCCGCGCCGACCGCCTCCGCGGTCTCCTCGTCGAGCTCGTCCGGCACGACGCCACGGACGTCGTACGCCTTGAAGATCTTGGCGAGGTCGCCCACTCCAGCTCCACCCCTTGCGTCGTGTCTCGTGCCCCAGCCTAGTAGGGTCAGCGGTCGCGCTGGGGCTGTGCGGAGCGAAGCACTCGCAGGTGACCTCGGCGGCCGACCTCGACCCCCTGGCCGACCGGCTCGGTGCCGCCGCTAGGCGTGGGCCTGGCCGCCTCGCGGACCGCGTTCGCGAGGGCCTCCAGGTCGTCCGTGCTCGGCGGCGCGCCATCGGTCGGCAGGCGCACCACCTCCCAGCCTCGGGGGGCGGTGAGCCGCTCGGCGTGCTCGGCACACAGGTCGTAACAGTGCGGCTCGGCGTACGTCGCCAAGGGTCCGAGAACAGCGGTCGAATCGGCGTAGACGTACGTGAGCGTGAAAACGGCAGGCTGACTGCACGCGGTGCGGGAACAGCGGCGGACGGGGCTCACGGTGGGACCGTATCCGGTAAGCGTCCGAGGCGCCACTATCTGAGCGCTCTTAACGAGCGTGTCGCCACAATTCGGACACGTGTCCCGGGTTCCACCTGCCTGTACGGCTTACAACCGTTCGCCGATTCCCGGTGTTTCTCCGGGAGGACCAACGAGCCGCCGCGGGCGGCGTTCCCCCGGCGGGGTTCTCGTCTCACCGCCGTGCGCCTGACGCGAACGACAGGATCTCCCGCACGTCCCCTCCCTCCCGCGCCCTCCCCCTGCCGCTCCGCCACATCACTCCTGTCGTCCGCGTGCCTCTCCTCGGCATCCCCCGTCACCCGCGCCCCCACCGTCACCCCTTCCGTCCACCCGCACTCCGGTCACGGCACCTCCCGCCCTTGTCCGCGTCACGTCTAAGCTGGGGCCGTGAGCCCGGCACCCGGCAGACCCCGCCCTCCCCGCAGGCGCGACAGGCATGGTCGCGGCCTGCGCGGCCCGCTGGCGCCCTCGCACGTGCCGATCGCCAAGGCCCGCAGCGAGCGGTTCGACGATCTCGTCCTGGACGCCGTCGACCGGCTCAAGCCCCGGTGGGCCAAGCAGTTGTCCGCCGTGGAGTTCGCGGTCGAGGAGGTCCCGCCGATCAGCGAGCTGGGCGACGGTCCCGGACTGCTGAACGGCGACCCCATCCCCTTCGGACGCTCGGAGCCCGCCGCGGGGAGCCGCCCGGCCGTTGTGATCATCTACCGTCGCCCGCTGGAGAGCAGGGCGCGCGACCGCGACCACCTGGGCGCGATGGTGCACGAGACGGTGGTCGAGCAGGTCGCGGGCCTGTTCGGGCTCTCCCCGGAGTCGGTCGATCCCGGCTTCGACGATCACGACTGACCCGCCGCGCCGGAGAGGGCCGTCCCCGCCGCGTCCCGAGGCGGCCACGACCGACCCGGCACGACACGGGAGACCACGACGGTCCCGTGGCCTTCCCGCGCAGGACCCCGTTCAGGACAGGACGGTTCAGGACAGGACGGTTCAGGGCAGGACGGTTCAGGGCAGGACGGTCGCGGCGGACTCGGCGATCGGCGGGACCAGCGCCCACAGGCGGGCGGGGGCGAGCGGCTGCACGGTCAGCGCGGGCCCGCCCTTGAGCCGTTCCTCCAGGACACGCCCCCCGTAGACCGGTCCCGACCCGGGCAGCGGTTGCACGACCACCGCGAAGGGCCCTTTCACCTTGGTGAGCGCGACCTGCTTGGTCCGCTCGGCGGGGATCTCCACCTGGAACGGCTCGCCCGGCTCGCCCTCGCGCGGGACCACCTGCACGCTCACCAGGCCCGCCGTGTCCGGCGCGGTCAGCAGCAGCCGGGAGCTCACCTTGCCGCCCGTACGGTTGTCGGCGACGACGCTGCCCAGGTCGATGGGGGCCGCCCCCGCCGTGAAGGCCACATCGGTCTTCGAACCGGTGCCGGTGGCGACGAGCCCGGCGACGATCGGGGTGTCCGAGGTGAGCACCAGCGCGGACGGCTGGCCGCCGATCCCGCCGGACAGGTCGAGGCTCGTCACGGAACCCGCGGGCACCTCGACGAGTTCGCGGCCCTGGAGCGCGTACGTCCCTTCGGGGGTGAGCGCCTTGACCTCCACCAGGGTGTCGAACTCCTCGGCGGAGGCGACGATCAGCTCGCGTTTCCCGCCGCCGCCGGGAATGCCCGGCACGACGACGCGGGTGGCGGGGGGCGCGGAGGCGGGCAGCCAGTCCACGCCCCGCCCGTCGTTCATGATCGCCCGTGCCGCGGCGGTGACCCGCCCCGCGCTGGTACGGACCTGGATCGCCACGACGAGCGCCGAGGGGGCGATGTCCACGACCTTGATCGAGCGGCTCTGGCCCGGCTTGAGGGTGAACACGCCGCCCGAGTCGTCGAACACCGGCCCCTCGCCCGTGTAGACCATGATCTCCGCGATGGCCGGGGCGAGATCGGCGTTGGTCAGGTACAGCGTGACGTCCGCCGCGGCCGGCCCCGGCCCGACCAGCCAGGTGCTCGCCGTCGGCTCCGTGCAGCGTGTCCCCGCCAGTCCTCGCTGCTCGCCCGACTTCTCCCTGCGGGTCTGCGAGATCTCCAGACCGGCGGCCATGCTCCCGGTGGCCGCGACGACGAGGGGCGGCGACGAGGCCGGCACCTCGTCGTGCCAGAGACGTCCGGGGACGTCGACGGTGGCGAGGCTCTTGTCGCCCGTGACGAGCGTCGCGGAGCCCGGCTCCCGGCTGCCCGGCGGGACGACCACCCCGACGGAGGTGTCTCCGGGCGCCGGGCAGACGGCCGTCACCGAGGCGACGGGCACCTTCTCGAACCCCGGGGCGGTGACGACGACGGCCTGCGGCTGGGTGGCGTAGGCCACCCCGTACAGGGCGAGGAGGGCCACCAGGACCAGCACCAGCAGGCTGAACCGGTTCTCGATCAGGGATTTCACCGGGCGGCCAGCTCTCTGCGAGGTTCGGGCAGGTTCTGAGGGAGCGCGGGCTCGTCGGACTCGGTACGCGCCCCGGGTGCGGCCAGGACCAGGACGACCAGCACCAGCACGGCCTGGGCCCAGAGCCAGCGGCCGTGCCAGGGGTCTCCCGGCGGGGGCACCGGAAGGGCGATCGGCTGGGTGAGCCGCCACACGCCGACCGAGCGGGACAGGCTCATCCTCGCCAGCGAGGGCTGCGAGTCGAGCGCGTGGCTGATCTCCGGATCGACGGGCGCGGTCACCACGACGAACCGCACGCCGTGGGCCGCGAGGACCCGGGCGTCGTCACCGCCCCTGCCGGACACCAGCCCCGCCGCGGCGAGCCGGACCAGCTCCCTGGGCCCTTCGGGGACGGGGATGTCGGCCTCGCCGACCACCGGGGTGCGCCCGCGCAGCACGGTGAAGAGCAGACCGCCTGTCGAGGAGCGCAGCAGCAGGGTCCGCTCGCCGCCCGAGGAGTTGTTCGCGGCGAGGGCCGGCATGACGTCGCGTACGGTCCCTCGGAGCGGGCCGTCCACGCCCTTCACGATCCACATGCCCGCCGCGAGCAGCGGCGTGGAGAACGCGACCAGCACGACACCGAGCGCGGCGAGCCTGCGCACTCCCCCCGCGGCCCGGAACTCCACGATCCTGTCGGCGGTGAGCGCAGCCACCACGAGCATGCCGGTGGCGGCGAAGGCGAGCGGCACCCCCGGCCACGCGGGGGCCTCGACGTCGCCGTTGATCGAGGTGACGGTGGTCCTGCTGACCAGGATCGCCACCAGCACCCCGAAGAGCGCGACGCCCCAGCCGACCGCGATCACCATCCGGTTGCGGCGCATCAGCAGCGCGAGCAGGCAGGCGGCGAGGAGACCGCCGGTCACCCAGAGCGGCGGCATGCCGGGACCGCCGGGGCTGAGCAACAGCAGCGACCCGGCGGGCAGCGCGGGGTCGACCAGCTCCGGCTGGTGCAGCCCGGCCTCCAGCAGCAGCTGCCCGGGATCGGCGACCACCTGGAGGAGCCAGGGGAACAGCAGGGCCACGGGGACGGCGAACGCCACGAGCATCGAGACCGCGACGCCCCTGCGCGGGAAGGCGAGCGCCGCCAGCGCGCCGAGGATCGCGGTCAGCGGGTAGACCAGCGGGGCGAAGGCCGTGCCGACGGCGAGGAGAAGTCCCAGGCCCCAGGCGGCGCGGCGGGCGCGACGGCGCTCCGCGGTGAGGACGGCGGTGGCGAGCGCCGCGTAGACGGGCAGCAGCACGAAGACCACCGCGGTGCCGAGCCGTCCCGCGGCGACCGCGCCGGTGGCGACAGGCAGGAGGGCGTACGAGGAGGCGAGCCAGACCCTGGTCCAGCGGCCGGGGATCATCGACCGGGTGGCCGCGTACGCGGAGATCCCCGCCAGCGGCACGCAGCCGAGCAGCAGCAGCGACACCGCGAGCCACGTCTTGCCGAACAGCAGCGTGGAGAGCACGGCCAGCACCGCCACGTACGGCGGGGCCCACGCGTCGGTGCCCAGTCCCACCTGGTGGTAGCTCGCGCGGTAGAGGTCCCACAGGTCGGAGGCCCCGCCGATCACCGGGACGAGCGCGCCGCCGCCCAGCCTGGCCCCGCCGGTCACCGCGCGCTCGGCGACCAGCGTCACCAGGACGAGCGCCAGGAAGAGCAGGACGCCGGGGTTTCCGAAGACGCGCTGCATCACCCCGGCGTCGGTGAGCAGCTCCTCGCCGTCCTCCTGCGCGTGCGGCGAGGCCGCCATGGCGTGGTGGCGTCCCGCGGACTCCACGAACCCGCCCCCGGCCAGGTAGCTCCGTGCCCTGTCGGCGAGCCGGCGGTAACCGGCGCCCGGCTGGGTGAGGAGCCGGCTCACCGCCGCGTACCCCTGCCTGCGGCCCTTCGCCCGCGCCCGCCTTGCCTTGATCATCCGGATGGGGTGACCGAACACCGAGCCGAACGCGAGAAACTCGTCCAGCGCGTTGGCGGGCTGCTTGGCCACCAGGAACAGCACCGTACGGAAGATCGACCCGAAGGCGTTGCGCACCAGTGCCCACAGCAGCGGGCGCAGGGGCAGGTTCGCCATGACGACGAAGAGCGCGTTGCGGCGGTCCAGGCGGCGGGGGTGGTCCCCGCTCGCGGTGATGCGGCGTCGCCGCCGGGTGGCCGCCTCCGCGTGCCAGGCGACCGCCCCCGTGACGTTCCGCACGCGGTGTCCGGCGTTCCTGACGCGCCAGCACAGGTCGAGGTCGTCGCGGAACAGCGGCAGGGCGGGATCGAGCCCGCCGACCTCCTCCCAGACGTCCCTGCGGACCAGCATGCCCGCGGTGGACACCGAGAGCACGTCCCTGGTCCCGTCGTACTGCCCCTGGTCGAACTCGCGGGCCTCCAACCCGGTGTCCCTGCGGCCGGTACGGTCGACGGTGACGCCGACCTCGAGCAGGAGCCGCCGGTCGAGCCAGTCGCGGAGCTTGGGCCCGAGCACCGCCGCCTTGGGGTCCTCGTCCGCGGCCTCCAGCAGGAGTCGCAGGGCGTGGACGTCCGGGGCGCAGTCGTCGTGCAGCAGCCAGATCCACTCCTGTCCGCCACCGGGACCGAGCCGGTCGAGGACCTCGGCGACGGCCTCGCCGAAACCGGTCGAGCGCGGCAGGGTGAGCACCGCCCTGGAGCCGAGGGCCGCGGTGAGCAGCGCGGCGCTGCCGTCCCTGCTGCCGTTGTCGACCCCGACGACCCGGTCCACCGGGCGGGTCTGTTTGAGCAGGGCTTCCAGGGTCTCCCCCAGCCAGCGGGAACCGTCGTGGGAGACGACGATCGCGGTGACGGTGTGGTGGGGGCGCTGGGGGTGCGGGGGGTCGGTGATGGACATATGTCCCGTGTTCAGGAGTGGCGGGAATCGGCGCGCTAACGATACGGCACCCTCTGTCGGACTATGTCTTACACCTGGTCGCGGGCATGAAAAAAGGGTCACGTGACCGACGGTCACGTGACCCCGTGGACATATTCGTCAAACGCCTCCGAGAGGCGTCATGCACTTCCGCCAGACCGATCAAGCCTCTTCGCCACCGCTTCGGCGCCTCGGTCTCGATCGGTTTTCATGGTGTTCATGGTGTTTGTCGTGTTCATAGTGTTCGTCGGTGCCCGGACGTCCAGAGCGTCCGGACGCCAGAGCGCTCAAGCCTTCCGGCCACCCGGTCTCCGGACGGCTCAGACCGCCTCACGCTTGATGCGGCGGCGTTCACGCTCCGACAACCCACCCCAGATTCCAAACCGCTCGTCGTGTTCGAGTGCGTACTCAAGACACTCGGCACG
Organism: Streptosporangium sp. NPDC000095; assembly: GCF_042899335.1. Classification (NCBI taxonomy): domain Bacteria; kingdom Bacillati; phylum Actinomycetota; class Actinomycetes; order Streptosporangiales; family Streptosporangiaceae; genus Streptosporangium; species Streptosporangium sp. NPDC000095. The sequence continues at coordinate 436,585 of NZ_JBIAZS010000006.1, read as the reverse complement.
CACCTCGCAGGAGCGGCAAACCTTCTTGGCCTCGCGGGTGGACCCTCCCTTCTCCGGGAAGAACGCCTCCGGGTCGGTCTGCGCGCACAAGGCGCGCTCCTGCCAGCCAAGCTGCTCTTCAGCGATGCTCTCCTGTGCGATGACCAGGTCGGCCACTGCACACCTCCCTGCCGCAAGCCCGCAAAATTGGAGCCCCCCTATGAACGCCTCCCCCTTACCCACCCAGAGGAAGGCGTAACAACACGTGTGTAATTACACGCGTGTGCTCGGTGTGGCGTCAAGCGGCATGCTGGTATCCGGGGAAAGACCTGCTCTCCCCGGTTGTGGGTCGTGTGCCTGCCACGACGGCAATTGCACCAGGTGATCGCTTCGACCGCCAGGGGCTCAGTGCTCTCGGCGGTCGGAACCGTACCAGGACATGTTCTGATCCTGACCGGGGCCCACCCTCTCTCTATCCGCGGTTTCCTCATCCGTGACCTGACCTGGGCGTTGTTCGGGCTTGTAGATCGCCGTGGGGTCTATCGGCTGCGAGTCCCACGTCCTGGCCGCGGGCGAGGGACCGCTCAGCGGGTCTCCCTGGTAGGCGCTCGGGTCGAACCGGACCGTCGTCTCCGACTGGGGGTCCCACTGGTGGGACCCGTACGGCGCCTGGGAGTCCTGCGGAGCCTGAGGGGTCTGTGAGGGCTGGGGACTCTGCGGGGGGCGCGGGGCCTCAGGGGTCTGCGGGTGCCCGAACGGGCCCTCGTACCCCGGGGAACCGTACTCGGGAACGCGCAGCTGCGGCTCGGTGCCGCCCTGCTGGGCCTGCTGCTGGTAGCTCTCCGCCTGCTGGTACGCCTGGGCCATCTGCTGGGACCTGAGGTCCACCGGGTCGGGCGCCGGGTATGCCTGGCTCTGCTCACCCTGGCGGCCGAACTCGGCGCCGGAGTAACCGGTGAACGGCTGGCCGTAGTTCTCCGGCGGCTGCGGGAAGGACTGCGGCGGGCCGTCGAACGGCGGGCGCTGCCGGCTGTCCGCAGGCCGGCCCTGGTTCCCCTCGGCCTGCTGCTCGGGCTGGTGCCCGTAGCCGGGCGACTGCGGCTCCGGCTGCGGGTAGGACTGCGACTCCCGGTGCCCGCCGAAGCCCGGGACCTCGGACCGCTGGTAGCCCTGCGAGTCGGCGTGCGGGTATCCCTGCGGATCGGGCTGCGAGTAGCTCGGCTGCTCGGGTTGCGGGTAGCCCGGCTGCCGCGGCTCCTGATCGTACGCGGGAGAAACCGGCGAGACCGGGGACGTCGGAGGCTCGTCCTGGCGGCCGAAGAGCGGGTCGGACTGTCCGGAAGGAGCGGTCTGCCCATAGTCGGACCGCAGCGGGTCCGACTGATGACCGTACGCGGACGAGTCGGCCTGCCTGCCGAAGTCCTGCGTCCCCTGACCGTACGACGAGGACGGCGAGGGCTCTGAGTACTGGGAGTAGCTCGGCAGCCGAGGGCTGGAGTGCCGCCCGGATCCCGACGGCTGCGCCTCCTGGCCGTACGCGGGGGGAACCGGCGAGGCCGGGGACTCCGGGAACGCCGGGGACGCCGGGGATTCAGCCTGCCTGCCGAAGTCCTGCGACTCCTGACCGTACGACGAGGAGTCGGGGAACTGCGGGTAGCTCGGCAGACGGGGTTCCGTCTGGGCGTGCGGCTCAACCGGGGCGGCGTAGATCGGCGGGTCGTAGGCCGCGGCCGGGGGGTCGTACGGCTTGGCCGGGGTCGAGGGCTGGACGTCCGCCGCGACGTACGGGTTCGGGGTGTAGCTCTCCACAGGCGAGGCGGGCTGCGGGTGGTTCTGCTCCTGCTGCGCGTACCCCTGCGGCTCCTGCTGCGCGTACCCCTGCGGCTCCTGCTGCTGGGACGGCTGAGCGTAGGGGCCGGGCTGGGCGGCGTAGGACTGGTTCTCGGCGGGCGGCGGGTAGGGGGCCTGGGAGTATCCCTCACCGGCCTGCGGCGCGGGGGACGCCTCCGGCCGGCCGTATCCCTCCTGGGCTCCGGTGGAACTGTGCGCGGGCGCCGGCGGGAGCGCGGGGCGCTCGTACGGGGGCTGCGGAGCCGGGACGGGCGGGGCCTCCTGCGGGTATCCCTGGCCGCCCTGCGGCCCCTGGCCCTGCGGATGGCCCTGCCCCCCCTGCGGCCCCTGGCCCTGCGGGGGCATCTGCCCCTGGGGACCGTGGGGAGGGGGGCCGCCCTGGGCCTGGGGGTACCCGCCCTGCGGAACGCCCTGTCCCGGAACGCCCTGTCCCGGAACGCCCTGGGGGCCCTGAGGGCCCTGAGGGCCCGGGAAGGGCGCCTGCTGCCCGGGGACGGGCGGCCGGCCGTAGGCGTACCCCTCCTGCGGGTCCGGGGAGTGGCCGAAGCCGCCACCGGCGCGGAAGGGGTCCTCGCGCGGGCCCGGCGGGATCGCCTTCGGCAGCACGTACAGCAGCGCGACCACGGTCAACGCGAGGGCGGGCAGGTTGACGAGGAAGAACTCGACCTTCCCCAGAAAGCCTTCCACGCCCCCGAACAGCCCGCCGAACAGGCCGATCAGGCCGAACAGCGCGGAGAGCCCGAGCGTGCCGGCCACGACGAGGGCCATCACCTTCAGCCGCTCGATCACCGGGCCGAAGTTGGTCGCCAGCAACACGGCGCCCACGAGCAACGCGGACGCGACCGGCGAGGTGAACTGCCCCGTGAAGGCCGACGAGCGCTCGGCGAAGGAGGACGACGGCCCACCCCCGAAAAGCAGGCGTTCGATGCCGACGAGAACGCTCGCGGACCCGAAGGCGACCATGAGCCACGCGGCCGGTTCCCGGAGCCGACCTGCCTCGACATTGATCACAACTACCCCCAGAGGGTCTTTAGGTAAACCCGGGTCAGTTTTGCACATGGCTGACTTTGCTGCCGGTGGTCCCGGGAAGCCCACCAACCCCACAAGTACTTTGTTGACACCCTATAAGCCCACATTTCGGGCGTCCTACCAGGCGATCCGGCAGGGCGGGCACCCCGCATAACGATCATGAAAAGAGTAGTGTGAATCGCCCGCCGGTACCCCGACAACGGGTCAGGTGACCTAGTGGAACACTGGACGGCATGCGCATCGTCTCCCTCGCCGGCGGAATCGGCGGCGCCCGTTTCCTGCGCGGCCTGCTCACCGCGGCCCCCGATTCCGAGATCACCGTCATCGGCAACACCGGTGACGACATCAGCCTCTACGGCCTGCGGGTCTGCCCCGACCTCGACACCGTGATGTACACGCTGGGCGGCGGCATCGACGAGGAGCAGGGGTGGGGACGGCGGTCCGAGTCGCACGTCGTCAAGGAGGAACTCGCCGCCTACGGCGTCGAGCCGCAGTGGTTCGGCCTCGGCGACCGTGACTTCGCCACCCACATCGTGCGCACCCAGATGCTCGACGCCGGATACCCCCTGTCCGCGGTCACCGAGGCGCTGTGCGCGCGCTGGCAGCCGGGCGTACGCCTGATCCCGATGAGCGACGACAGGACCGAGACCCACGTCGTCGTCTCCGACGAGCGGGGCCGTCGCGCCATCCACTTCCAGGAGTGGTGGGTGCGGCTGCGCGCCTCGGTCCCCGCCGAGCAGATCATCCTGGTCGGCGCGGACGACGCCTCCCCCGCCCCCGGAGTGCTGGAGTCCATCGCCGCCGCGGACGCGGTCGTCCTCCCGCCGTCCAACCCGGTCGTCAGCATCGGCACGATCCTGCAGATCAAGGGCATCCGCGAGGCCCTTGAGGGCAAGACCGTCGTCGGCGTCTCGCCCATCGTCGGCGGCGCCCCCGTCCGGGGCATGGCCGACGCCTGCCTGACCGCGATCGGCGTGGAGACCACCGCGCAGGCCGTCCTCGAACTGTACGGATCACCGCTGGTGGACGGCTGGCTGGTCGCGGAGGAGGACGCCGGGGTCGCCCTCGACGGCGTCGACGTCGAGGCCCGCCCGCTGATCATGCACGACGTCGAGTCCGCCGCGGCCATCGCCCGTGCCGCCCTGGACATGGCCGTACGGCTCGCGGGCCGGCGCGCCGCTCCTCCGGCGCCCTACGAGGGTTCTCCCGCCGCGAACGGATCCGGCGCGTCCGCGACCCCCGAGGAAGGTGTGTGATGAGCCGGTTCAGGCGCGGGCAGGAGGAGTCCTCGGACGTCAAGGTGGAGGTCTTCGCGGTTCCCGGCATGCCCGAGGTGCGCGAGGGCGACGACGTCGGCGAGCTGATCGCCACGGCCCTGCCCGACCTGCGCGACGGCGACATCCTCGTGGTCACCTCGAAGATCTCCAGCAAGGCCGAGGGCCGGGTGCTGCACGACGCGACCCGTGCCGAGGCCGTCGAGGCGGAGACGCGGCGGGTGGTCGCCCGCAGGGGTGAGACCGTGATCGCCGAGACGGCGCACGGGTTCGTGATGGCCGCCGCCGGGGTCGACGCCTCCAACACCCGTCCCGGCACGGTCGTCCTGCTGCCCACCGACCCGGACGCCTCCGCCTCGGCCGTCAGGGCGCGCGTCAGGGAGCTGCTCGGTGTGTCGGTCGGCGTGGTCATCTCCGACACCTTCGGCCGCCCGTGGCGTAACGGCCAGACCGACCTCGCCGTCGGCCTTGCGGGGGTGACGCCCGCGCTCGACTACCGGGGCATGTCCGACGACCACGGCAACCCGCTCGAGGTCACCCTGACCGCCGTCGCCGACGAGTTCGCGGCGGCCGGGGACCTGGTCAAGGGGAAGGTCTCGCAGACCCCGGTGGCGGTGATCAGAGGTCTGGCGGAGTACACCACGGAGGAGGACGGTCCGGGAGTCGGCGAGCTGCTCCGCCCGTCCGCCGAGGACATGTTCCGGTACGGTTCGCGCGACGTGGTCTTCGCCCGCAGGACCGTCCGCGAGTTCTCCGCCGACCCCGTGGACGGCGCCAAGGTCCGCAGGGCGGTCGAGGCCGCGATCGCCGCACCCGCCCCGCACCACACGACCCCGTGGCGGTTCGTCCTGCTGGAGTCGGCGGAGACCCGCGAGAAGCTGCTCGACGCGATGCGGGAGGCCTGGATCACCGACCTGCGCGGTGACGGATTCTCCGAGGAGTCGATCGCCAAGCGGGTGAGGCGGGGCGACGTGTTGCGCGCGGCCCCCTATCTGGCGGTGCCCTGCCTGGTGATGGACGGCTCGCACACCTACGGCGACGCCCGGCGCGATGCGGCCGAGCGGGAGATGTTCGTGGTCGCGACCGGCGCGGGGGTGCAGAACTTCCTGGTCCAGCTCGCGGTGGAGGGCCTGGGATCCGCCTGGGTGTCGTCCACCATGTTCTGCCGCGACGTGGTCAGGCAGGTCCTCGACCTGCCCCTGGACTGGGACCCGATGGGCGCCGTCGCCATCGGCCATCCCGCCGCCCCGCCGAGGGACCGCGCCCCCAGGCTCGCGTCCGACTTCGTCGTCGTCCGCTGACGGGGAGCCACCGGGTCGGCCGTTCGGGCGGACCCGGCGACGCGACCGCCGCCGGCGACAGACGTACGCGTGCCTGACGCCGGCGGCACGTCGGCGGCGCTCGACGTCGGCTGCCGCGCGGTGTCCGCCGGATGACGACAAACCGGGACCTATCCCTACATATGCCTACAGAGGGAGTGCCGATTGCGCCGACGAACCTTCCGCGAAGACGGCCAGATGTAGAACTTGTCAAGACTTCGCCGAAGGCTCCAGGGAGAGCAGCGGAAGCGCGTTGGGGCGGACGCTGCGGCAGACACCGTCACTCGCCCTCGCCGCGGCCACCCGCTCGGCGTCCGGCACACCGTAGGAGGTGGTCCGCTGCCGGAGCGGCCTCCCGGTCGGGGCGACCATCGCCTCGATCTCACCGATGGTCTTGAAGGAGCCGTTCTCCGACCCGGCCATCCTGCTGATCGTCTCCTCCATCAGCGTGCCGCCGAGATCGTTGACCCCGCCGAGCAGCACCTCACGGCAGAGCTCGTCCTGGAGCTTCACCCACGAGCACTGGACATTGGCGATCGCGCCGTGCAGCAGGACGCGCGCCAGCGCGTGCACGGCCCGGTTCTCCCGCGCCGTCGGCCCCGGACGGGCGATCCCCGCCAGGTAGATGGGCGCGCTGTGGTGGACGAACGGCAACGGCACGAACTCGGTGAACCCGCCGGTCTCCTCCTGGATACGGCGGATCAGCCGGATGTGCCGCACCCAGTGCCCGTGGTTGTCGACGTGGCCGTACATCATCGTGGAGGTCGTCGGAATGCCGACCCGGTGCGCGGTGGAGATGACCTCGACCCACTCCCTGGTGGGAAGCTTGCCCTTGGTCAGCACCCAGCGGACGTCGTCGTCGAGGATCTCCGCCGCGGTGCCCGGGAGCGAGTCGACGCCCGCCTCCTTCGCGGCGACCAGCCAGTCCTCGACGGACAGGTTGGTACGGCTGGCACCGTTGATCACCTCCATCGGCGAGAACGCGTGGACGTGCATCTCCGGCACCCTGGCCTTGACCGCCCTCGCGATGTCGAAGTACGCGGTGCCGGGCATGTCGGGGTGGATGCCGCCCTGCATGCACACCTCGGTCGCCCCGGCCTGCCAGCCCTCCCAGGCGCGGTCGGCGACCTGCTCCAGGGAGAGGGTGTAGGCGTCGGCGTCGGTACGGCGCTGCGCGAAGGCGCAGAAGCGGCAGCCGGTGTAGCAGACGTTGGTGAAGTTGATGTTCCGGTTCACCACGTAGGTGACCTCGTCGCCGACGGCCTCCCGGCGCAGGCCGTCGGCGATCCGGCAGAGCTCGTCCAGCGCGGCGTCGTCGGCGCCCACCCCGTTCTGGTCTCCCGCGAGGTCCAGCAGGACGAGCGCCTGGGCGTCGCTCAGGCCCGCCGGGTCGCTCTCGGCCCGGTTCAGGGCCTCCCGCACATCGCCCCGCACGGCCGAGGTGGCCGCGGGCAGACGCTCCCTGAGCGCCTCCCAGTCGCCGTACACGCTGTCGAAGTCGTCGCGGCGGTCGGCGCCGCGCCCCTCGGTGTCGACCGCCGTGTGCAGGTCGACGCGGCCCAGGGAGACGAAACCGCCGTCGGGCTCCTGCCAGGGGCGGCCGGTCAGGACCGCGTCCTCGCGGGCGAGCCCGGTCTCGGGGTCCGCCAGGGCTGCGACGTGCGCGTTGAGCCTCGGGTCGAGCCAGGGCTCCCCGGCCAGCACGAACTCGGGGTAGATGGTGAGCCGCTCGCGCAGCGCGAACCCGGCCGCGGCCGTACGGGCGGCGAGGTCGTCGATCTGCGGCCAGGGCCGCTCGGGGTTGACGTGGTCGGGCGTGAGCGGCGAGACGCCGCCCCAGTCGTCGATACCCGCCCTGATCATCAGCTCGTACTCGGAGTCGACGAGGTTCGGCGGGGCCTGCACCCTCATCTTCGGTCCGAGCACGAGCCGGGTCACCGCGATCGTCGCGGCCAGCTCCTGCAGGTCGGCGTCCGGCATGCCGCGCATCGCGGTGTCCGGCTTGGCACGGAAGTTCTGGACGATGATCTCCTGGATGCCGCCGTACTCACGCGCCACCCTGCGCAGCGCGAACAGCGACTCGGCGCGGTCGGCGACCGTCTCCCCGATGCCGATGAGGATGCCGCTGGTGAACGGCACGTTCGTCCGCCCGGCGTCCTCGAGCACGCGCAGCCGCACGGCGGGATCCTTGTCGGGCGAGCCGTGGTGCGCCTGCCCCTTCTCCTCGAAGAGCCGCCGTGAGGTCGTCTCCAGCATCATGCCCATGGAGGGCGCGACCGGCTTGAGCCGCTGCAGGTCCCGCCAGGTCATGACGCCCGGGTTCAGGTGCGGCAGCAGCCCGGTCTCCTCGAGCACCCGCACGGCCATCGCGCGGACGTAGGACAGCGTGTCGTCGTAGCCGTGCGCGTCCAGCCACTCGCGGGCCTGGTGCCAGCGGTCCTCGGGCCGGTCGCCCAGGGTGAACAGCGCCTCCTTGCACCCCATCGCCGCACCCTGCCTCGCGATCTCCAGCACCTCGTCGGGGCTCAGGAACATGCTTTCCAGCTTGTGCGGGGCGGTGGCGAACGTGCAGTAACCGCAGCGGTCGCGGCACAGGCGTGTCAGGGGGATGAAGACCTTGCGGCTGTAGGTGATGATCCCTTGCCGGCCGACCGCCTCAAGGCCGGCGTCCCGCACCCTCCCCGCGTGGTCGAGGAGGGTCTCCAGATGTTCGTCCCGCGCGTGCAGCAGGACGGTGGCTTCGCTGATGTCGAGAGCTTTGCCGTCGCGGGCCCTGGCCAGAGCCCGGCGCATCGCGTTGTCGGTGGGGTTAGCGCTCATGACCGCACAGTACGACGCGAGACGAGAACGCGGGGCGGCGGGTACCCGCTCACGGCCCCCGGACTCCCAGTACAGGCCCCGGGCCCGATGCCCGCCCCACTCGAATGCCCGGACGCCGGACGCCGGCGCAGGCCCCGTCCGGGCGCCAGGACACCGCCCGCACCGGACGACGGCGAAGGCCGGACACTTCAGTGCTTCTAAAGCATGCCGTCAAGCAAGTCTCGATAGACGTAAATACTTGCAGATGCATAAATTAGAGACGTCAACCGGAACCCCGCCCCCGCGGGAAACCCGCCCCGATCCTCCGTGGGACCCCCTCGGACCTCACCCGACAGGAGCCGACAATGCTCTGGTTTCTCCTCGCCCTCGCCGCCGTCGCCGCCCTCGCCCCGCTGATCGGAGCCGACACGCGCGACAGCCTCGACTGGCAACGCGGCGAACCCTTCCCCGACGAGGGAACCCGCAGAACGACCGGTGATCGCGCACCGGCATCCGAGGGAGCGCTCAGAACGACCGGTAGTCGCGCACGGGCATCCTCGGCCCGCGAGCGGGTGGCCGCACACCGCCCAACCCCAGCAGCCGGCTGACCCGGTGCCGGTGCCCCCGGTAGGGAGCGAGCAGCCGCAACATCCGCGCGTCGTCCACCCGCTCACCGCTGAGCGACCAGCCGACCAGCGCGGGCAGGTGGAAGTCGCCCACCGAGATCGCGTCCGCGTCACCGTGCGAGCGCTGGCGTACCTCGGCGGACGTCCACACCCCGATCCCGGGCAGCGCCCTCAGCAGCCGATCCGCGTCGGCGCTGCCCCCGACCGCCTCCAGTCGCCCCGCGTACCGGGCGGCGTTCGCGATCGTCCGGGCCCGCACCGCCTCCGCCCCCGCGCGGTGCCAGTCCCACGAAGGAATCGACCACCACACCTCGGGTGGCGGGAAGACCCTCATCCCCTCGGGCGCGGGACCCGGCGCGGGCTCGCCGTAGCGGCCCAGCAGCCACCGCCACGCCCGCCGCGCCTCGGTGGACACCACCTTCTGCTCCAGCACGGCCGGGACCAGCGCCTCGAGCACCCGTGAGGTCCTGCCGATCCTCAGCCCCGGATGGCGTCTCGCCGCGTCACGCAGCACCTCGTGCCCGGGAACGAACCCCGAGACGTCGTCACCGTCGCCCAGCAGCGCGGGGAGCGTCTCCAGCATCCACTCCGCCCCGGGCCCCCACGCCGAGGCCGCCACCCGGCCGCCCGTGAGGGCCACCCGTAGCGTCCCCGGCCCGTCGGGCGTGCGCGAGGTCCGCCAGAAGGCCCCGCCGGGCACCGACCTCAGGGTGGGGTCGCCGCTTCCGCGCCGGTGCGGGTCGAGTGAGAGCGCCAGGTCGACCGGCCAGGGCGGGCACCACTCGCGTTCCCTCACGAAGGTCCACGCGCCCCGGACGCTCAGATGTCGCTGGAGAAACGGATCGCGAACTCGGGAAGCACGACGCCGGGCCAGACCCGGCTGCCCGCGAGCAGTTCGTTCCCCGAGCCGACCACGGCGCCGTCGCCGAGGACGACGTCCCTCAGGACCGCTCCAGAGTTGACGCGCGCGCCGATGCCGACCACCGAGTCGACCACGACCGCGCCCGAGTGAACGACGCAGTCGTCCCCGAGCACACTGCCGCTGATCTGCGCTCCCGACTCCACGATCGCGCGGGCGCCGATCACGGAACCGCCGGAGACCTTCGCCTCCGGCGAGATCATGGCGCCGGGCAGGGCGAGGAAGTCACCGGTGGGTCCCGGCAGGGCGGGCGAGGCGAGACGGCCGAGCACCAGGTCGCGGGAGCCCTTCACGAAGGCCGCGGGCGTGCCCACGTCGAGCCAGTAGGAGGCGTCGGCGTAGCCGAGCACCAGGGCGCCGTCCTCGATCAGGCCGGGGAAGGTCTCACGCTCGACCGAGACGACCTCGCCCTCGGGGATCGTGTCGATCACCGAGCGGGTGAAGACGTAACATCCGGCGTTGATCCGGTTCGTCACCGGGTTGGGGGTCTTCTCCAGGAAGGCGGTCACCCGCCCTTCCTCGTCGGTGGGCACGCACCCGAAGCGTGAGGGATCCTCCACCTCGGTCAGGTGCAGGGTGACGGCGGCCCTCCTCGCCACGTGCGTCGCGATCTGGTCGCCGATGTCGTGACCGGACAGGATGTCACCGTTGAGCACGAGCACCGGGTCGTCGGGACCGCAGGTGAGCGCCTCGGCCGCGTTGCGGATGGCTCCGCCGGTGCCGAGCGGGACCTCCTCCGTCATGTATTCGAGCGCGAGGCCGAACGCCTCGCCGCCTCCGAACGCCTCGGAGAACATCTCCGCCCGGTAGGAGGTCGCGAACACGATGCGCCGCACCCCGAAAGCCCTCGCCCTGGCGAGTTGGTGGGCGAGGAAGGGCACCCCTGCCGTGGGCAACAGGGGTTTCGGTGTGCCGAGCGTCATCGGACGCAGGCGTGTCCCTCGTCCACCGACAAGGAGAATCGCCTCTAGATCGGGCAAGGGGGTCTCCATCATGCCGAGAGGTTAACCCACTACTCGATCGCGCGCTGATAGGAGAGCAGGTGCGCCTCCGCCGAGGCCTCCCAGGTGAACTCCTTGGCGCGGGCGATCCCGGCGACGGACAGCGCCTCCCTGCGCTCGGGCGAGGAGAGCAGCGTGCGCAGCGCCTCGGCGATGCTCTCGGCGTCCGGCTCGGTGTAGGCGACCGCGTCGCCCCCCACCTCGGGCAACGAGGTGCGGTGGGTGGTGAGCACCGGCGCGCCGCAGGCCATCGCCTCGAGCACCGGCAGCCCGAAACCCTCGCCCCGAGAGGGGAAGGCCGCGACCACCGCACCGCCGAGAAAGCCGCACAGGTCGGAGAACGACAGGAAGCCCGGACGCAGCACCCGCACGGTCGAGGGGACCTTCTCCACCGCGGCGTCCACCTCGGCGTCGCGGATGCCCCCTGCGAGCACCAGGGCGGGCGGGTCGGGGATGTTCTCGACGGCCCGCACGAAGCCGCGGATCAGGTTCGGCACGTTCTTACGCGGCTCCAGCGGGCCGAGGAAGGCGACGTACGGGGTGCCGTGCAGGCCGAGCCGGTCGGAGGCGTGGGTGATCTCCCGCTCGGACGGCGGGTGGAACAGCGCGGGATCGACGCCGTGGTAGGCGACGTCGATGCGGGTCGGGTCGGCGGAGAGGATCCTGATCAGCTCGTCCCTGGTCGCCTTGGAAGGCACGATCACCCGGGCGGCGTGCCGGACCGCCGTGCGGGTCGCGGCCCGGAAGAACGCCGCCTTGACCGCGTCGTGCTGCAGGGGCTCGGTGAAGCAGGTGAGGTCGTGCACGGTCGCCACGGTGGGCAGGCCGGGACTCAGCGGGATCGAGTAGTAAGGGGCGTGGATGACCTGGGCGCCGACCTGCCGGGCCAGAAACGGCAGACCCGTCTGCTCCCATGTCAGGCGGGCGGCCCGGTTGGTGATCCCGTGAGGCCCGGGCACAATCCGCGCGGAGGGTGCCAACCCGGCGTATCGGGCGGCGTCGGCGCGCTGGCAGACGACCGCGAGATCAGCGCCCGCTCTGTCCAGTGCGGCGACGAGCCCATCGACATACCTGATCAGCGCACCGCGATCGGCCGGAACCGCGGCCGCGTCGACGAGCACTCTCGGCGTCAAGAAGGATCGCCCCCCTCATGATCCACAGCGGGACGACCGTCCCCTTCCTCTTGTTTACTCTATTGCCAGAGTCGCTGAAACCGTGGGGGAAATCACACTGCTTTTCCCGAAGCGCGGTCCTTTCGGGATCCCTCGGCGCGGCGCGCGGTCAGGCCGGCGAGACCCGCGCAGAGAAGGTCTCCGAGGATGATCACGATCCGGGAGCAGAGCGCCACCGTGATCGCCGACCCCCGGTCCAGGACCGGCGCCAGCACGGCCACCATCGCCACCTCGCGCACCCCCGCCCCCGCCGGGACGACGAACGTCATGATCCCCAGACACCACGAGAGCGCGAACGCGCCGATCGAAAACAGGACCGCGGAAAGGCCGGAGGACCCGAGGTCATGGACGATCGCCGCCAGGTGCAGCCCGTAGGCGATCCAGCCGAGCAGCGCCCAGCCCAGCGCGGTGAGCATGCCCCCGCGGGTGAGCGGGCGCTCCAGCGGCTCGCGCCCCAGCTTCCGCAGCCCGAACCCGAGGACCGCGTTCACCACCCTCGGCTCGAAGGCCACCGCGAGCACCGGGATGAGCAGGAACGCCCACGCGTACGGCGCCGCGGCCCCCGGCATCGCCGCCAGCAGGGTCACCCCCGAGACCACGAGCCCGCTGCCGAGCTGCACCGGCAGCGTCAGGAAGAACGCCGCCGCGCTCCGCGACCTGGGCACTCCCAGCTCCTTGCCCATCTCCATCTGGGCGATCACCGGCCACAGCGAGCCGGGAATGTACTTGCCCAGCTGGCCCACGAAGAAGACCTTCGCCCCCGCGCGCAGGGGCAACGGCGAGCCCAGGTCGGCCAGCAGCGCCCGCCACGTCATCATCCCCCCGCACAGCGCGGCGAGCACCGCGACGAGCGACAGCGCGAGGGACGTCCACGACAGCCGGGCGAACCCCGCGCGGATCTCCTCCCACTGGTCCACCACCACCCACGCGCCGAACCCGAGCGCGACGAGCAGGAACGCGACACGGGCCACCCGCCTCAGGGTGGACCTGCCGGATCCGGCACCCGCGGTCACGAGAGCCCCGCCGAGGTCACCGCGGCGGCACGCCCCGGGAAGGAGATGCGGCGGGCCCGCGAGGAGCTCACAGGGGGCGTACCGGCTCGGGCGGCCGGCGCAGGGAGGCCCCGGCCGGGCGGCGGTCGCCCCTGGTCGCCACCCACAGGTAGGTGGGCACCACCGGCAGCAGCGCCCGCAGCACCGGGCGGGGCAGCCGCGACAGCACCCCGCCCGCGACCCGTCCCACCACGCCGGGGAAGAGCTCGTTCCCGGCGAACGCGGCCGGGGTGACGAGCACGGGGAAGGTGTAGTCCCACACCCGCAGGCCGCGCACCATCTTCCGCAGGCCCCTTCTGGTGCGGTAGCGCTCGTAGTAGCTGTCGGCCCGGCCGAAGAGCCGCACGTAGCGGTCGGCGAGCGCGGGCGGCAGGTAGGACAGGAACGGCAGCTTGTAGTGCGGCTCCATCACCCCGAGCCGGTTGCCCAGCCCCAGGTAGAGGACGCCGTCCTCGGAGAGCACCCGGCGCATCTCGGCCATGATCGCGTCAGGGTCGACCACGTGCTCGTAGATGTGGTTGAAGACCAGCACGTCGATCGAGCCGTCGGGGAAGGGCAGCGCGGTGCCGTCCGCGCACACGAACTCGACCCGCTCGCCGAACCTCTGGGACGCCCTGCGCAGGCCCGGAACATCGATGTCGACGCCGAACGTGTGGCTCGCGCCCGCCGAGGCCAGCTCGTCGGCGATGAAGCCCGCCGAACAGCCGATGTCGGCGACCGTCAGGCCGGCGAGGACGTCGGTGTCCCTGCCGAGGAAGTGCCCGAGCACAGCGACGATCTTCGCGGCCTTCCTGCGGCGCTTCTCCTCGTCCAGCATCGCCGCCTGGAACTCGGAGTACTCAAGCTGGGCGACCCGCTCGGCGCTCATCACTCGCTCACCGCTCCTCTTCTTCCCCTCCACGCGACTCCGCGACTTCGCACGACGCCGCCCAAGAGTACCGGTGACCCGCGACCCTACCGTCGGGTAAGCAGGCCGTCGTACCCTTGGCGGATGCTCAGCCGACTGCGGTCAAGCCGCCTCCTCCGGGTGCTGCTCGCGCTGGTCGCGGTGGGCTTCCTCGGGTACGGCCTGGTCAGGAACCGCGAGGAGACGACGGCCGCGATCTCCCAGCTGTCGTGGTGGTCCCTCGGCGGCTCCTACCTCTCGGTGATGGCCGGGATCGGCTTCATGGTGCTGGCCTGGCGGACGGTGCTGGCCGGGATGGGCTCGCCGCTCCCCCTCGGAAGCACCGCGAGGGTGTTCTTCGTCGGCCAGCTCGGCAAGTACGTGCCGGGCAGCGTCTGGGCGTACGCCGCGATGATGGAGCTCGGCCGCGACCACGACGTCCCGCCCCGGCGCATGTTCGGCTCCGTCTCCCTCGCCCTGCTGATCTCCCTGGGCTGCGCGCTCCTCGTCGCGGCGGTCACCCTGCGCGAGACCATGACCCAGGCGTGGTATCTGCTGGCACTGATCCCGGTGATCGCCGTCTGCCTGCACCCGGCCGTGCTCACGTTCGGGCTCAACCTGGCCCTGCGGATCGCCCGCCAGGAGCCCCTCGGCCAGGGCCGGCTGCTCAGCGGCGGGGCGGTGCTCCTCGCGGTCGCCCTCACGGTCACCGGCTGGGTGGTGTACGGCGCCCACCTGCTGCTCCCCATGGCCGACCTGGGCGCCTGGGGCGACTCCCTCTATCCGGTGGCGGTCGGCGCCTACGCGCTCGCCTGGGCGACGGGCATCGTCACGGTGATCGTCCCCGCCGGGATCGGCGTCCGCGAGGGGGCGCTGGTGCTCGCCCTGGCACCGGTGCTCGACTCCCCCAGGGCGCTGGTGGCCGCGGTGGTGTCGAGGGTGATGTTCACCCTCGCCGACCTGAGCTGGGCCGGGATCGGCTTCCTGTGGGGACGTCTCTCCCGTCCCGGGGGTCAGCGCGAGGAACCCGGGCCCGCCTCCGAGACCGGACCGGGCTCCGGATCCGGCTCGGGGACCGGGACCGCGTCCGGGCTCGGGTCAGGACCGGCCTCCGGGCCGGGAGTCGGGGCCGCCTCCGAGACCGCGTCCGGAGCGGCGTCCGAGACCAGCGCCTCGACGTAGGAGGCCCAGTAAGGCTCGGGGTCGACGGCCTTGACCCCCGCGCGGAGCCGCTCGGGCTCACCAGGCCGGTAGAACGCGGTCAGCGCGGCACGCAGGCCCTCCACCGAGCCCGGTTCGACCAGCAGCCCGTCCACCCCGTCGGTGACGTGGTCGCCGAGCGTGCCCACCCTGCTGGCGATGACCGGCACCCCGTGCTCGTGGCCGAGCCACACCTGCTGGCTCGCCGTCCCGCTCCGGTAGGGCAGGACGAGCGCGTCCACGTCCGCGAACAGCCCCGGCAGGTCGGCCGAGGCCACGTATCCCGGCCGCAGCTCCACCCGCCCGTCCAGCCCCAGCTCGGCGGCGAGCGCCCGGGTCGTCTCCTCAAGGCCGCCCCAGAACTCCCCGGCGACCCGCAGCGACACCCCGTCGGGCAGCGCGCGGATCAGCAGGTCAAGCCCCTTGTACGGCCTGACGAGCCCGAAGAACAGCAGCCTGTCGTGCACGCCCTCGGCCGGCCTGTGTCCGCTGTGCCCGCCGTGCCGGTCGGCCCCCGACGGGAGGTGCGGCGCCATCTCGGCCACCCGCACCGGCGTGGCCGCCAGCTCGCGGGCCTTGCCCGCCTGCCCCTCCGAGTGGACGAGCACCGTGTCCACCCGGCGCAGCAGCGCCTTCATCAGCGGCGTGTCGTACGGCTTGCGCTCGTGCGGCAGGACGTTGTGGCAGAGCGCCACGACCCGGGTCCTGCGGCCCAGGCCGTACAGGATGCCCAGGTAGGGCGGGACCTGCACCGGGCTGAGGACGACGAGGACGACGAGGTCGGCGCTCCTGAGCCGCCGCCCGGCGCGGACCCAGCCGTCCGGACGACGCCAGTCGAGGTCGCGCAGGACGTTCGGGAACGGCTCGCCGTCGGGCGTGTCGACGGTCTGCCGCCCCGGATACAGGAAGGAGGGGTACTGCGCCCGCCACGACTCGATCACCACGTCGTGCCCCGCGGCCCGCAGCCGGTGTGCCAGCTCGGTGGTGTGCGCGGCCCCGCCGCCCTTGTAGGGGTACGTCGGCCCGATGACGGCGATCCGCATCTACTCGCTCCTGGAGCGCACGATGAGGTCGGCCAGCAGCGCCAGCGAGCCGATGAGCAGGCCGGACAGGAAGATCACGATGGTGTTGCTGGTCAGGTAGAACCCGTAGCGGACGATGTCGACGACGCCCTTGACCAGGCCGATGCCGACCAGCCAGAGTGCGGGCGGCATGAGGACCTTGAGCGGGTTGAAGTACATCACCATCCGCAGCACCTGCAGGATGTAGCGGTAGGCGTCGGAGACGAAGCTGAACTTGGACTTGCCGGCCCGCTTGCTGTAGCCGATCGGCAGGTAGTAGACGTCGTGCTGGTTCGACAGGAACGACAGCGTGATCGTCGTGACGCAGGAGAAGCCGGGGGGCAGCAGCCGCAGATAGGGCTTGGCGACCGACTTGCGGAACGCCCGCAGCCCGCTGTTGAGGTCGGGGATCTTCTGCCCGGCCAGCCGCTCGGCCACCTTGCGGATGAACCACTTGGCCGGGACCCGCAGAAACTTGTGCGAGCCCTCCTCGCTGGTCCGCGCGCCCACGACCTGGTCGATCGTCGGGTCCTTCTCCAGGATCTGGACGAGCTCGGGGATCCGCTCGTTCGGGTACGTCATGTCGGCGTCGGTCCACACGACGATCTCGCCGCGCGCCTCCTGCGTGCCGATCCTGCGCACCGTGCCGGAGCCGCCGTTGCGGTGGAAGGCCCTGATCCGCATGTTCGGGAACCTGGGCGCGGCCTCCTTCAGCCTGGCCAGGGTCTCGTCGGTGGAGAAGTCGTCGACGGCGACGAGCTCGTAGGTGTATCCGCTGTGGTCCATCGCCTCGCAGATGCGCTCGACCTCGGCGATGACGTGGTCCTGCTCGTTGTAACACGGCAGGACGATGGTCACGTACGGCGTTGCGTCCACGGCTGATCCACTCTCGGGCTCTCGGGCATGCTCTCGACGGGCGAGGATACTCTGCCCGGACAGGCCCCGAGCGCACATCGCCTTCTCAGACGGCTTCCCCTAGCATTCGTCGGCGACTCCCAACCAGAAACATCCTTCGTCCAGGCGCCCGGCCGATCCGACGCCCGCCATTCCCTTGACGGCGCCCACGACCTCCGGAGCGGTCCCCGGATCCGCGAGCCTGACATAGTAACTTTCGGGAAGGGGAGACTTGTCGGACTTGCTCCCCCACACGTACGCAAACGCCCGGCGGGCGTGGGCGACGTCCTCGAAGTAGACGCTCTCGCTCTGCCTGAGGGCGAGGAGTCTGTCTCCGACGGCCTTCCGCTCCTTGGCCGTGACCGGCCCCCGCCCCTTGCAGGCGAAGATCGTCCCCTTGCGTCCGCACAACGAGACGAAGACGTCGGCCTTGTCCTTCCAGAAGAACTTTCCGAAGGTGATGACGTTGGCGACGCCGCGCATCCTGTTCATCGCGGATCGGAACGGCGCGATGTCGCGCCACCGGTGGAGTTCGCCCCTGAACGACTCCGGCATGTCCTCCTGCTGCAAGGCGGAGAGCAGGAGCTTGTTGTCGGCGTTCTCTTTCGTGAAGTTCGCGTACGCCTCCTCCTGGGATTCGAACTCCACCTCCGCCACCTCAGGCATCGCCCGCAGTTTCGCCTCAAGCGCACGTTTCTGCCCCGCCGTGATCGCCCGATTCCGGCACTGCTTGAAAGGGTCCTCTTCATGACAGATGAAAACACTGAATGTGACGCTCTGGGGCCAGTCGTCCGGCGGCGGTGACACCGTCTTGTTGCCGGGCCACGGCCCGCCGGGGGACATGGCCCCCTGGGCGGTGCCCTCCATGAGAGGTGAGCCGACACTTCCCCCCGCCCCCAGCACCACGGCGGCGGCCACCACCCCGGCCAACAGGCCACGACGAACTCCGGCCCATGCCCTGGCGGGCGCCTTTCCGGCTTCGAGAGGCGTCATGCCGGAAGGCACGTGGCCAGAATCTCGCGCTCCGCTGCTCACAGCGCTCCCATCATCCGAACCGGCCAGGTTTGCCGCATTCACGCTGTCGCCCACAGCGATAACTCGATATTCAGCTCAATATCCTGACAGAGATGACCATCTTTTGATCATCATCTTTGGATATTCCAGGTCGTGGCGGACATCCATTCGGAGCAGGACGAGCCCGCGCTCCGGCTCCCCACAGGACGACTCGTCGACTCCGTCGCTCACGTGTCGGTGTTCGCACGCGGGACGGCCATCCAGACGTCGGCGGCGAGGGACCAGGTGCCGTTGGGCGGGGTGACGAGGGAACGGTCGTCCTGGCGGGTGCGGAGGTTCATGATGTGGACGGGGGCGCCGTATTGGGAGAGCTGGCGGGACTCGGCGGCGAGCAGGACCGGGGTGCGGCCGACGGAGCGGACCCGGGCGGCCAGGCGGGCGACGTCGGCGGCCTTGGGAAGGTCGGAGCGATAGATGGTGAGCCTGGCTGCGGGAAGGCCGCAGACGCCCCGGACGACCTGGGTGAAGCGGGCGGCGGTGACGCGCTCGACGACGAGCACCGAGGCGCGGGGCGGGAGGGCCGCGCACATGGCCTCGACCGCGGCGAGCTCGTCGCGGTCGACCGGGCTGAACGCCGTCCCCCCCGAGGTGATCACCGGCGGGACAAGGAAGAGGACCGCGCCGACCGCGACGAGGCCCCTGCGCACGCCCTGGCCGTACCCCGACCTCCGGACCCTGTCACGCGTCCAGCCCAGGCCCCAGACGGCGAGCAGGATCAGGCCGGGGATGACGACGGGGACGAGCCGCCGGGCGGCCCACGGGTGGTCGGGGGTGATGCCCGGCCGGTAGAGCGTGGTGACCGTGGTCCAGCCGATCACGGCGAGCGGCAGCAGCCAGCCGGGCGCCGTCCCCTTGACGAGCCTGCGCGCGAGCACCGCCGCGGCGAGGGTGGCCATGATCGCCACGGGGAGTCCGACGTACCAGATCACCCAGTGCGCCGAGTTCTCGTAGTAGAGCCGGGAACCGTCGAGCGGCAGGCGCTCGACCCGCTGGACCCCCTCGATGAACTGCGCGGTCATCCGGTCGCCCGAGGTGACGGGGGGCCGGATCACGGTCTCCAGCCACGGCCGGGCGGCGAAGGCCGCCGCGACCAGCACCACCAGTCCGGCGGCGATCTCGGGCAGTCTCCCGATCCCGGCCATCCGCCGCAACGGCGCCGCGAGCCACGGGGCGAGCACCGCCGCCACCACGGTGAGCACCACGACCGCGCCGCAGACGGCGAGCAACGGGATCAGCGAGTCCGACAGGTACTTCAGGTACGGCCTGGACAGCAGGTATGCGGCGGCCAGACCCAGTCCGGTCCCCACCGCGAGCCCGCCGAGCAGCGGCATGCCCAGCCGTCCCCCGTCGCGGTTCCCCGCCCGGCTCAGGGCGATGAGCAGCCCGGCGTAGACGAGCACCGGGAGCACGTCGCGCAGCCCGTCGATCCTGATCAGGATGGCCAGCCCGAACACCAGCCCCGCCAGGGCTGCGCCCGTCCGGGCGCCCGTTCGCGCCATGCCCTCGCCGGGGCCGAGACCAGGGCCGGGACCGGGACCGGGGTTGAGGCCGGAGGCGAGGCCGAGGTCGGAGGCGGGGGCGAGGTCGGAGGCGGGGGCGAGGTCGGAGGCGGAGACGGGGGCGGGGGCGGGGGCGGGGGGCATGTGCGGCGGGGCGCCGGCGCCGACGGTGTGGGAGCGGAGCCTCACCTCGGCGTCGTACAGCAGCGCGAGACCGCCGAAGAGCAGGACGAGGGACGGGATCTCGCTGAAGGTCGTCCGCGAGGTGTAGAGGATCGGCAGGCAGACGGCGAAGACCAGCGCGGCGAGAGGTGCCCAGCGAGCCCCGGCGAGCCGGGCGACGACCCCCGCGAGGACGAGCACGGCCGCCGCTCCCAGCACCGGCGGTACCAGCAGCAACCCCGCGATGTCCCCCAGCCAGGCGCCCACCACGTGCAGCATCGGCGCGCCCGGCATGAACTGCGGTACGACCGCGCCGCCGGAGACGTAGAAGCCCACGCTGTCGAAGTGGAGCGCCGGGTCGGTGCCGCCGAAGGCCCAGTCCTGGAAGGGGATCGGCAGCGAGCCGTGCCTGGCCAGCCAGATGCCGTACTGCGCGTAGGTTGCGGGGTCGCGACGGACGATCAGCTGTTCGCCGTGGAGCAGGCCGTTGAAGATCCCGGAGGCGAGGGCGACGGCGACCACCCCGGTCACCTGCCAGGCGGTCGCCTCGACGATCTCCGGCAGGCGGCGCAGGCCGTACCGGCACAGCAGCGCGATGGCCACCAGCCCCAGCGGGACCGCGACGAGCGGCCGGAACCAGCCGAGCAGCAGCAGCGGCAGTCCTGCCAGCAGCCAGCCCGCCAGGACGAGCACGGGCACGACGGAGACCACGGCGAGCACCCTGCCCGCCGAGGGCCTGTGTGTACGGTCCAGCCAGCCGATGGTCATGACCGAACCGAGCGTAGTGCCACCTCCCGCCCGCACCGGGCACGCCGGGCCCGGCCGGACACGCGTCCGGGCGGGCACCGGGTTTCCGGCGAGGCCCGACCGGGGCCGGGCGGGCACCGGAGCGCGGACACGAGGGCCGGTGCGAGCACGGAGCCGAGGGAGAGCCGGTAGCGTACGCGCAGCGTGCGAGGAGGGGGACGAGTGATCGGGTGGGTGCGGGGTGGTCGCGGGGGCGCGGGCGGTCGCGGGTTTCCTGAGCGCCGCGGGCTCCCCGGTCGCCGCCGGCTCACCGACCATCGCTGGTTCCTGGCCGTGCTCGGCGCGGGGATCGCGCTGCGGGTGATCACCATGCTCGGCTACCGGCCCGCGCTCTGGTTCCCCGACTCCTACACGTACGTCGTCACCGCGCTGAAACCCCGGCCCGACCTGGTCCGTCCCGCCGGATACCCGATGTTCATGCGACTGCTCGAACCGTTCCACGAGTTCGCCGTCGTCGTGGCGGCCCAGCACCTGCTGGGGCTGCTCATCGGCGTGCTGGTCTATCTCACCGCGCGGCGGCTGCGGGCGCCGGGCTGGGCCGCGACGCTCGCGGCGGTCCCCTCCCTCCTGGACGCCTACCAGATCCAGCTGGAGCACCTGCTGGTCTCCGACACCCTGTTCGCGGTCCTGGTCGTGTCGGCGGCCTGCCTCGCCGTGCGTGACTCCGTCGGATGGCGTACGGCGTGCGGGATCGGACTGCTGCTCGCGGCGGCGACGCTGACGAGGACCGTCGGGCTGCCGCTGGTGGCGCTCTTCGCCGCCTGGCTGATCTTCAGGGAGCGGGGGCGGGTGCTCGCGGCCGGCGTGATGATCGCCGCCGCGACGGTGCCGATCGTGGGGTACGGGGCCTGGTTCTACGCGACGTACCAGCGGATCGGCATCGTGGGCGCGAACGGCGTCTTCCTGTACGGCAAGACGATGACCTTCGCCGACTGCGACGTGATGCGCCCGCCGCCCGACCTGGCGGTGCTCTGCGATCCCCGCCCGCCGCACCTGCGGCCTCCCGCACAGGAGTACGTGTGGGCGCAGGACTCCCCGCTGGTCAAACTGCCCGGCATCACCTTCACCCGGACGAACGACACGCTGGCCGGGCGGTTCGCGTCACTGGCGATCATGAGCCAGCCGCTGGACTATCTCGGTTCGGTCGCCTCGGAACTGGCCCGCTCGTTCACCGTGGGCCGCCCGGTCTACCCGGATCAGGAGATCTACGACTACTACCGGTTCCCCGCGACACCGCCCGCGCCGCCGGGGCGCTATCCGGCGACGGTGGGCGCCGAGGCCGCGAAGCGCTACGAGCGGGGACCGATCTCCACCCGGATCGTCGAACCGTACGCGGGCTGGATCCGTACCTATCAGGGAGTCGCAGGACTGCCTGGCGCGGCTGTCCTGGTGATTCTCCTGCTGCCGCCCGCGGCGGCGTGTGTCCGGCGCTTCCGCCCGGAGTCCACGGCGTGGGCGCTGCCCTGGTCGGTGGCGGTGGTGCTGCTGGTGCTGCCGCCGGCGGTGGCGGAGTTCGACTACCGGTACGTCCTGCCGGCCGTGCCTGCCGCCTGCCTGGCAGCGGCACTTGCCGTACGTAAACCTAATTTCAGTAACATTCCTACTAATGTCCGTATTTGAGTATGCTGGCCGCCGGATCCAAACATGGCGGTTGTCAGGGGGCGGTCTTGGCCAAGTTCGCATCATCATGTCTCCTGGCGCGCATCTCGTGATCTACCCTTTGGGCTCGATGACCGAGCATGAGCACCGGACGACGCCGCCGAGCGGAAGGATCGCATGAGCGACCACCGGCAGGCGGCCGTCAGAGACCGCCGGAGCGAACCGACCTCCCCCGGCCACCGCGGACCGCGGCGCTCAAGAGGGGACGCCCCGCCCCAGGGCCCGCCGGGAGACCTCCCGCCGCCTCCGCAGGAGAAAGCACCGAAGGGCCGGGGCCGCAAGCAGCGGCGGCTCAGTATCGGCGCCTGGGCCGGCATCGCGGCGACCGGAGTGCTGGTGCTCAGCACCCTCGGCGGCTACAAGGTCTACCGCGACACCCTCGGCGAGTTCCAGACCGTCGACCTCAGCGGCAAACTCGGCCAGAACCGGCCGGCTGCCGTGAAGGGCGCCCTCAACGTGCTGATCGTGGGCTCCGACACCCGCGAGGGCGACAACCTGAAGTACGGCCAGAAGATGGCCGACGCGGGCAAGCGCACCGACACGATCATCCTCATGCACGTCTCCCCCGACCGCGACAAGGCGACCTTCATCAGCTTCCCCCGCGACTCGGTCGTCGAGATGCCCCCCTGCAAGTCGGAGACCGGCGCGCCGGTCGCGGCCCGCACCGAAATGATCAATGCCGCCTACAACGAGGGCGGCATCACCTGCACGATCACCACGATCGAGGCGCTCACCGACATCCGCATCGACCACTTCGTCGAGGTCGACTTCACCGGCTTCAAGAACATCGTGAACGCTCTCGGCGGCGTCAGGATCTGCCTGACCAAGCCGGTCGACGACAAGAAGTCCAAGCTCACCCTCCCCGCGGGCTGGCACCTCCTCGCGGGCGAGAAGGCGCTGGGCTACGTCCGGCTGCGCAACTACGGCGACGGCAGCGACATCGGCCGCATCAAGCGCCAGCAGGTCTTCCTCAGCCAGGTGGTGAAGAAGGCGACCAGCAGCGAGCTGCTGACCGACCCCGCCAAGATGCTGAACTTCATCACCACCGCCGCCAAGTCCGTCCGGATGGACGAGGAACTGGCCAAGGACACCAACACCCTGCTCCAGATCGGGCAGAGCGCCCAGAAGCTGACCGCGAGCGGCGTCAAGCTGATCACCGTCCCGTGGGGCCCCCACCCCGACGACCCGAACCGGGTCGCCTGGGTGCAGCCGTACGCGAACCAGCTGTTCGCCGCGATCAAGAACGACACCGAGGTCACCCCGCCCCCCGACCCCAAGGCCAAGCCGGCCGTCAAGCGCGAGCAGGTCAGGCTCCAGGTCTTCAACGGCACGGACACGCCGAACAGGGCGAGGGAGGTCGCCGCCGAGCTGGCCGACCAGGGGTTCGTGGTCACCCATGTCGGCAACGCCCGCCCGGCGACCGCCAACGTGCCCACCACCACGGTGCGCTACGCCAAGAAGGACGCCGCCGACGGCGCCTCGTACGGCGACGCGGTGGCCGCCAGGCTCTCCGGCGACAAACGGACCCCTGTCGCGGGCAAGATCAAGCCGGTCACCACCGAGAAGTACGTCCCGGCCGTGGCGCCCCCGCCCACCCCGGAGGGCAAGGCTCCGACCGGGCCGGTCATCCAGCTCGTCATCGGCGCCGACTGGCCGGGCGTCCGCGCCCTCCCGAAGATCCCCGACGCCCTCACGGACAAGGTCGTCGACAGCAAGACCAACCCCTGCAGCTGAGACGCCTCCCCTCACCCCCGGCCGCCCCGCGGACACGGCCGGGCCCGTGACCCCGTGGACAGTCACGATTACCCGAGAACCGTCCGAATCAAAGTGCATGCGTGCGACAGAGGGCGCACAGTCGGTTTAGGGTTGGTCAAGGCGGCGAGGCGAACACCTGCCCGCGTCCCCGACCCTTCCCCTGGGCGCCCCGCCGATCTGCCCGACACTTCCCCCGGTCTCCGACAGATAGCTGAGCCTCCCCCTCGTGAGCGACATCCGACCCTTCCAGGTGCCTGCCCCCCAGGACGACGGCGGTTCCGACCCCGGCTCCGATGGGGCCAACGGCGGGCAGGGCAGGAGGTCCGCTCCGTGGCCCACGCCCGGCCAGGCGCAGGCGTCCGGTGGATCCCAGCCCTCGTGGCCGGAGCCACCGGGACCGGTCACCTCCGGCGGGGCGTCCCGGCGCGACGCCGGGGACGGCCGCGAGGAGAGCCCCGGCGAGGTCACCGAGTGGGGGGGCTACCCGGCGTATCGCGAGCCCCACCCCGGCGGGACCCGTGCCGGCGGACCCTCCGCCGGCGAATCCCACCCCGGCGGACCCCACTTCGGCGAGACCCACCCCGGCGAGCCTCGTCCCGGCGGATCCCCCTTCGGTGAACCCCGGCCCGGCGGATCCCCGTTCGGCGAGTCCTACTTCGGCGAGCGTCCCGGCGGCCCCTCGTTCGGCGGGGCCCACGGCTCCCACGACCCGCTCGACCTGTCGAAGCCCCTCGCGCCCGAGCCGGTCGTCCAGGACCCCTCGTGGGACCGCGAGGAGCCCGGCTGGGCACAGGACGGCCCGTCGTGGACGCGGGAGTCACCGTGGGCACAGGAGACGCCGTCGTGGGCGGAGGGGCCCACCCCTCCGCAGGGCGCCCCCCGTGCGCCGTCCCCCCGGCCCGACTGGGCCCCGCCACCCATGACACCGCGCGTCCCCGCGCCGGCCTCCCCACCGCCAGGAGCCGCGCACCCTCAGGATCCCGGCTGGACGCCCGCTCCGGGGCGGCCCCGGTTCCCCGAGGAATCCGAGCTTCCCGGACGTCCCAGGCTCCCCGGGGAGCCCCAGGCTCCCGTGCGGTTCCCGGACGCGGAGACCCCGAGACCTCGGCAGGAGCCGCGACCGTCCGGTGAACGCCCCTTCTCGTACTGGGAGAACACCGCCAGGGACGGCGGCCCCTCGTACTGGGAGAACACCACGAGGGACGGCGGTCCCTCGTTCTGGAACCAGGGACCGCGGGCCGAGCAGGAGCTGCGGGCGGAGCGTGAGCGCGAGACGGTCGCCGAGGAGGAGCCCCCGGCCCCTCCGGTCAAGAAGAAGCGCGAGCCGTACCTCGACAACGTGAAGTTCGTCCTGATCGCCCTGGTGGTGATGGGCCACTCGCTCGTCCCCACTCTGAAGGCGCACTCGTCGGAGGCCGCGTACCTGTTCATCTACACGTTCCACATGCCGGCGTTCGTGCTGATCAGCGGTTATCTGGGACGCAACTTCTGGAACTCCAACGCGAAGATCAACAAGCTGGTCGACACCCTGTTGATCCCGTACATCGTCGTGGAGATCGGTTACGCGCTGCTCCGCTACGGGCTTGGCCAGAAGTGGACGCTGACGATCATTGATCCGGCCTGGCTCAACTGGTACTTGGTCGCCCTTGTCCTCTGGCGGATCTCCACGCCCATCTGGACGCGGATGCGACAGCCCCTGCTGGTCGCGGTCGTCATCTACCTGGTCGCGGGCTTCTCGGAGATCTCCGGTGACTTCAGCATCGACCGCTTCTTCGGCCTGCTGCCGTTCTACGTGCTCGGCCTGCTGCTCAAGCCGGAGCACTTCGACCTGCTCAAGCCCCTCTGGGTCAAGATCACCTCAGCGGTCGTCCTCATCGGCGCCGCCGGGGTGGCGATCCTCATCGCGCCCCACGTCCCACGCGCGCCGATCTACTTCCGCTACAGCTTCAAGGCGATGGACATGTCCTGGTGGGTGGGCCTCGGCGTGCGAGGCGCCCTGCTGATCGCGGCACTCGCCATGACGGTGGCGCTGCTCGCGCTGATCCCCCGGGGTGAGACCTGGTTCTCCGACCTCGGCACCCGCACCCTGTACGCCTACCTGCTCCACGGCGTCGTGGTGGTCATCGCCAAGGACCAGGGCTGGCTGAGCTTCCCCTGGCTGTACGGCCCGCTGGGCGTGGCGGCGATCGCGTCGAGCTCGCTCGCCCTCGCCATCGTGCTGTGCCTGCCCGAGACCCGCAAGCTCTTCAAGTGGATGCTCGAACCCCGGCTCGTATGGCTCTACCGCCGGCCGTCCCCTCCCCCCGCCGCTACCACCGCACCAGCCGAGGGCGCACCCGCTGCCAAGTAGAGTTCAGCCTCAGTTCCCCGCTAATTAACGCAACACATCCGGTGATGACGGAACGAACACTCAACATCGGGACATGCGGGTATGCGTCGCGACGATCGCTCATCACCCAGAGGACGCCAGGATCATGCATCGGCAGATCCGGGCGCTCCTCGACGCCGGGCATGAGATCACCTATGTCGCCCCCTTCACCGACTGCAACGTCACCCCGGATCCCGGTATCCGCGCGATCGACGTACCCCGGGCGATCCCCAACCGCCGCAGACGCGCACTGAAGGCCGCGCGGGGGGCTCTCAAGCGCGGGGTGGAGGGCGCGGACCTGCTGGTCGTGCACGACAGGGAGCTGCTGTTCCGCCTGCCCAGGCACCGTCCCGTCACCGTCTGGGACGTGCGCGGGGAGATCGGGGACGGCTGGGGCGCGACCGCCGCGCTCGGCCTCACCCTCCCCGGCCACCTGAGCCGCACCCTGCCCGCGCTCGCGCGCCGGATCGGGGCCTCCCCGGAGCACCGCCTGCACCTGATCCTGGCCGAGGAGTCCCACCGGGAACGGCTCTCCGGCCCCCACCAGGTCGTTCCCGACACCGCCTACGTCTCCCCGCGCCCGCCCGCGCCGCCCGGCAGAAGCCGGGTGGTCCACGTGGGCCACCTCTCCAGGGCCGGAGGCGTGGGCGAGCTGATCGAAGCGGCGAGGCGGCTGCTCCCGCACGGGATCAGGCTCGACCTGATCGGCTCCGCCGACGTCCGCGTCAGGCCGCTGCTGCGGGACGCGCAGCGGGAGGGCCTGCTCGACTGGTACGGCTACGTGCCCAACCGGCACGCGCTGCGGATGGCCGAGGGGGCGATCGCCGGCCTGTCGCTCCCGCACGACGCACCCGGCACCCGGCCCGTACCCGCCAAGATCATCGACTACATGTCCAGGGGAGTCCCCGTCGTCACCACCCCCCTGCCCGCCGCCGCGTCCATGGTCGAGAAGGTCGGGTGCGGCGTCGTCGTACCCTTCGGGGACGCCGAGGCGACGGTACGCGCGGTGCTGGCGCTGCGGGACGACCGGGAAGGGGCGGCCGAGATGGGAGCGCGCGGCCACGCCGAGGCCCTCGCCCGCCACAACTGGCCGGATCACGCGGGCGCCTTCGTCGGGCGGCTTGAGGAATGGGCCGGCAAACCAGTGACGTCCGGCCGGGAGATTGGTGTACTGGAGGCATGGCACGCCATCTGATCCAGGGGCGCGAGGTCACCATGCCGGTCCGCGTCCGCGACGTCATGGTCTGCAGCGCGTCCTACCTGGTCCGGGCGGACGCCGCGCGGGCCGTGATCGCCTACTCGCACCTGGACGTCGCCGAGGTGTTACCCCGCAAGGCCCTGTGCACGCTGGTGTTCGCCGACTACCGCGACGGTGATCTGGGCCGCTACCACGAGTTCGGCGTCGCCTTCCTGGCGAGGCCGCCCGGCGCGGGCCACGTTCCCGGCGGGGGGCTGCGCGCGAACCTGTCCGAGCTGCGCCGCACCGGCGCCGGGGCGTTCGTCCACTGGCTCCCGGTCGACCAGGACTTCACCTTGGAGGCGGGCCGCGCCATCTGGGGCTTCCCCAAGGAGCTGGCCGACATCGACCTGCGGATCTCCTCCCCCTACAAGCGGTGCGTCCTGCGCAAGGACGGCCGCCTGGTGCTGGACCTGCTGATCAAACCCGGCGTCCCGGTGCCGGGCACCGGGATGATGACCGCCCTCGACGCCTACAGCCACCTGGACGGCGTCACCCGCCGCATCCCGTGGTCGCTCTCTCCCCACGGGGTCCGCACCCGCCCCGGGGGCGCTCTCATCCGCCTGGGCAACCACCCGATCGCCAAGGAGCTGAGCGAGCTCGGTCTGCCCAAACGCGCCCTGATGACGAGCACGATCTCCCACCTGGCCATGACCCTCGGCGAGGCCAAGGAGCCCTGAGACCCCTCGCGAGAGGCCCGGCCGGACAAGGCCCGTCCCGGCCCGGCGGATCGCTCGGAGACCCTCGCCCGGCGAGGAATCGGGCACCGGAGCAGGCACCGGGCCTCGAAAAGGCCCTGACCCGCCCGCGCACGGCGAGAAGCCGCGCGGATCGGCGGGTCAGATCCTGTCAAGGACCCCGCGGTCGGTCAGAGGTTGGGTCAGACCCCGCCTGGAGGCGCTCACCCACATCCTCACCGTCAGGTGTCGAGCTCCAGGAGGGGCAGTTCGGCCCTCGTCGGCAGGCCCTGCCAGTCACTCGGCCCCGACGAGGCGAAGGCCGCGAGCAGGCCGCCCCTGCGCAGCCGGTCGGCCGGGTGAAGACCTTCGAGCAGCGCGCTGAGATAGCCCGCGACGAAGGCGTCCCCCGCGCCGTTGGGGTCGACCACGGGCGCGGAGAGGCTCGCGGCGTCGTGGCGTACTCCGTCGACCCGCACGCTCGCCCCTCGGGCACCGCGCGTCACGATGACCTCGCGATCCCCGGTGAGCGCGGGCTTGACCAGGTCGAGCTCGCTCTGCCGCACGAACAGCACGTCGGCGGAGCAGGCCAGCACGCTGAGGATCTCCTCCGCCTCGCGCAGGTCGGGCCAGAGCTGGTCGTGATAGTCGATCGCCACCGAGACCGCGACCCCGGCGGTCCGCGCGGCGCGTACGGCCGCGTGCATGGCGTCGCGCGCGCTCAGCGCGGCGGTGATCCCGCTCACGTGCAGGATGCGCGAGGCCGCGATCCGGTCCACGGGAACGTTCCCCTGGGCCAGCCTGACGCCGGTGCGGTAGTAGGTGACCCTCGCCGCCTGGCCGAGCCTCGACTCCTTCAGCAGGATCCCGGTCGGGGACCCCTCGTCCACCCTGGCGTCGGAGACGTCCACGCCCTCGCCGCGCAGCACGGTGAGGATCCTCGCTCCCAGCTCGTCGCCGCCGACCTTGCCCAGCCAGCCCACCCGGTGGCCGAGCCTGGACAGCCCGACCGCGACGGTGAACTCGGCCCCGGCGACGTCCAGCCTGGCCTCGTGCTCGTGGCGGATCCGGCCGCTGGTGACGA
Source organism: Streptosporangium sp. NPDC000095 (assembly GCF_042899335.1). NCBI lineage: Bacteria > Bacillati > Actinomycetota > Actinomycetes > Streptosporangiales > Streptosporangiaceae > Streptosporangium > Streptosporangium sp. NPDC000095. The sequence goes on along the minus strand of NZ_JBIAZS010000006.1, from coordinate 407,201 downwards.
CGCCGAACGCCTCGCCGAGGGTGTATACGTCCACTGCTGATCGGAGGTCAGACGATCGGTGGACGGCCGAGGCGGAGCATCCGCCAGGCGGTCTTCCAGCCCATCGGGCGACGCTCTCCCGCGGGCTCGCGGAGCCCTTCCGTGAAGCCCTTGAACCAGGCGCGCAGGGCGGGCCTGGAGCGCTCGCGGACGAGGGTGAGCACCATCCAGTTGAGGAGGTAGAGCCCGGCCAGCGGCCAGGGAAGGTTGCGCCGGGCGAGCCAGACCCGGTTGCGGGCGTTGAGGCGGTAGAAGTCGGTGTGCCGGGTCGGGGGGACCTGCGGGTGGTACATGACCGTCTCGGCGTCGTACTCGATGCGGTATCCCTCGCCGAGGAGCCTCCACGCCAGGTCGGTCTCCTCGTGGGCGTAGAAGAAACGCTCGGGGAGCCCGCCGACCTGGAGGAAGGCCGAACGGCGGATGGCGCACGCGCCGCCCAGGAAGGTGGTGACCGGAGAGGACCGCTCGGGGTCGCCCGCGCGCAGGCGGGGAACGTGACGGCGCTGGCCGATGCCGCCCTCGGGGTCCTTCACCCGGAAGGAGACGACCGCGAGGTCGTGCTCGGTGGAGAAGCGCTCCCGCAGGTGGGAGACGAGCCCGGTGTCGGCGTACCAGCCGTCGTCGTCGAGGAAGAGGACGACGTCGCCGGAACACTCCTCGACGCCTCGGTTACGGCCCGCGGGAATGCCCGCGTTGTGGTTCAGCCGCACGCTCCTGATCGAGGCCGAGGACCCCGCGGGCACGGTGGCCGAGAGTTCGGGGACGTCCGCGCCGTTGCCGACGATGACCACCTCGACGTCACCGTCGACCTGGTTCAGCGCGGACTCGACCGCGCGGTCCAGCTCGGGGACACGGTTGCCCATGGTGAGGATGACGCACGAGATCTTCAACGGGTCATCGTCCTGACGCGTCGAGAGCACGTACGGAGCATACTTTCATGATCACCGAGTCTGCTGGGTCGGGAATTCTGGCAGGGCTGGAGTTTCCTGGTATACCGGGGCACAAGCGTATCGGAACCGCCGACGAACACCCGCCAAACAGCGGTGTGTTCGCACCTACGACGCGCCCGGACGCCATCCGGTTCCTCATGAAAGCCGCCTGGACGCCAGAATGCTGATCAGATGCAGGATCATCTGCAGCACTGCGACGATCACGCAGGCCACCACGAGGATCCTCGTCGCCGCCAGCCCTCCGTTGATCGCGTCCCAGATCGCGGCGACCACGATGAGGAGTGACAGCTCGACCGCCTGCACGATCCGGTGGAACTTCAGCGCCGCGGCCGCCTTGCGCGCCATGCCCAGCCCGCGCGACCGGAAGTGCTCGGCCGAGGCCTCGGTCGCCGCGACCAGCCCGGAGCGGGCGCGTGCCACGTCGACCAGGTCGGTCTCCGCCTTGATCAGGATCGCGCCGAGCGCGGCGGCGAACCCCGTCACGGTGTACCAGTCGGGCAGGACCTCCGACGCCCGGAAGCCCAGCCCGATGAGGATCGCGGCCTCGGCGAAGTAGTGGCCGACCCGGTCGAGGTAGACGCCCGTGATGGAGGTGCGCCCGGTCCAGCGGGCCAGCTCGCCGTCGGAGCAGTCGAGCAGCAGGTAGAGCTGGACCAGCAGGGCCGCGAGGACGGCCGCCCAGAGTCCGGGCAGCGCGAGCACGGCTCCGGCCAGCAGGCCGGTGAAGATCATCAGCCAGGTGGTCTGGTTGGGCGTGATCGGCGTCTTGGCGAGGAACCAGGTGACGTAGATCGACAGCTTGCGCATGTAGAGAGCGCCGGCCCAGTGCTCGCCGCTGTTGCGGTCCATGGTCGTGTGCGGCTGGGCCACCGCACGGAGCTCAGCGACCGACGGCCCGGACATAATCCTCCACCCGATCGCGAATCTCCGGCTCCGACAGGCGCAGGTGCTCAAGAATCGTGTAGCGGCCGGGACGCGTGGCCGGGGCCAGCGCGACCGCCTCGGTGAACTCGGCCGGGGACAGCCCCACATCGGCGGGGGTGACCGGCAGCTCGTGCCCGCGCAGGCAGTCGACGACCTGATTGAGCCTCCGTGAGTCCTCGCGGAGGAAGAAACAGAACGCGGCACCTATCCCGGCGAGCTCGCCGTGGTTGGAGGTGCCGGGAAAAAGCTGATCCACGGCATGCAGGATCTCATGATCTCCGCCACTCGAAGGACGTGAGGAGCCGGCGACCACCATCGACATGCCCGACAGGATAAGCGCCTCGGCCAGCACGGTCAGGAACGCGTCGGACTCGATCGAGTCGGATCTGCCGATCACCGCCTCCGCCGCGGTGCGGGCCATCGCGCAGGCCAGGCCGTCGATCGGCTCCCCGCGCTCGCCCGCGCCGAGCTGCCAGTCCTCGATCGCCGAGAGGTTGCTGACCACGTCACCGACCCCGGACCTGACCAGCGAGGCGGGCGCGTCGTGCACGAAATCGAGATCGACCATGATGGCGAGCGGCATGGGGACGCCGAAGGAGCCCTTGCCTCCGTCGTGCGTGAGCGAGGCCACCGGCGAGCAGATCCCGTCGTGCGACAGGTTGGTGGCCACCGCCACCATCGGGATCCCGGCCAGCGACGCGGCGTACTTGGTCACGTCGATGGTCTTGCCGCCGCCGATGCCCACGACCGCCTCGTACGCCCCCTTGCGCAGGTCGGCGCCGAGCGAGATCGCCGCGTCGACCGATCCGTCGGGCACCCGGAAGACCTGGGCCTGGCCGAGCGAGGGAGTGATCACCGAGGCGATCCTGTCTCCCTGGCCCGCGCCCACGGCCACCGCCACCCGACCGGAGGTCGCCACCCTGCTGTCGGCCAGCAACGTGCCGAGCTGGGCGACGGCGCCCCGGCGCACCTCCATGGACAGGGGCGCCGGGAGCATCCTGGCTAGTATCGGCACGCGATCTCCCGCGCCTTGGCGAGGTCGTCGTGGTTGTCTACCTCGACCCACGGGACGTCGCCGATCGGAGCGACGGCGATCTTCTCACCGCGGGCGACGAGCTCCTGGTAGCCGTCCTCGTAGTAGAGCTGCGGGTCGCGCTCGAAGGTGGCCTGGAGGGCGTCGGCGAGGCGGTCGCCGATGCCGGAGCGGATGAGCGTGGCGCCGATGTACTCACCGGCGGCGGCGGCCGGGTCCATCAACTTGGTGATCAGCCGCAGGTGGCGGTCGTCGTCGAGGGTCACCTTCATCTCCTCGTCGGCGAGCTTCTTGACGTCGTCGACCGCGAGCAGGATGTCGCTGGTCACCGGCGCGGAGAGCAGCGTCTCCTCCACCGAGACGGGGTGCACCGTGTCACCGTTGACCAGGAGCACGCCCTGGTCGAAGTAGTCGCGCGCGCACCACAGGGAGTAGGCGTTGTTCCACTCCTCGGCCTTGTCGTTGTGCACGAGGGTGAGCTTCACACCGTGCCGCCGCTCCAGCTCGGCCTTGCGCTCGTGTACCGCCTGCGCCTGGTAGCCGACGATGACCACGACGTCACGAAGATCGGCCGCCGCGAGGTTGCGCAGCGAGATGTCCATGATCGTGGTGTCGCCGTCGACCGGCACGAGCGCCTTGGGCAGCGTGTCCGTGTACGGCCGCAGGCGTCGTCCGGCCCCGGCGGCCAGCACCATTCCCAGCAACGTGCACTCCTCATTCGGGTGAGAGCCTCTCGGCGGGCACTCCTAGGCCCCAAAGATTAGTTGCCTTCACGCCCTGATCGTGTAATTGGGCGTTTGCCGGGCGTTCTCAATCGTGGGCGCCGAGGTCGGCCGCGTCCACCCCGAACCTCGGGGCGGCCAGCCAGCAGGTGACACTTTCCCAGGAGAAGAGGCACCACAGGTAGAGCGCGAGCAGGGCGAACATCAGCGTGACCTGCCCGGCGAGCCCGCCGAGGGCGATGAGCAGCATCCGGCCGTCCCAGCCGAGGCCGGATGTGGCCAGCCAGGCGGGCGGGTAGACCCGCTGCCTCAGCCGATAGACGACGTCGTAGTGGTGGAAGGCCATCGCGCCGAGCAACATGAAGATCAGCCACGGCGGCACGTCGTGCGCGAAGCCCACCGAGGCCACGAAGCCGTACTCGGTGAGGCGCAGGATCGGCGGCACCAGCCAGTCGAGCCGGCCGTCGTGCGGATGGGAGCTGCCGGGACCGGCCAGCAGCAGCGCCACCGCCGGGGCGAACACCGCGGGTCCTTCGGTGCCGGCCACGCCGACGAGGAGCAGCACCCCGGTGACGAACATCCCGACGATCGCGGGCGGCAGCGGCGGGAGTTGCCCGGCCACCATGGCGCCCATGCCCCTCGACAGCACCCCGTCGTCCCGGTAGGCGACCACGGCGCTCCGCGGCACCGGCGCCATATGCACAGAAATCATGATCGCACCTGCTTCTTCCACTTACCTGAGGGTCGCCTGACGGGAGATCCGTCCGGGTGAGGAGAGACCCGAGGCGAGATTCGTCCCGGGTGAGGAGAGACCCGAGGACGGATTCGTCCCTCGTCCGGCGGGACATCCGTCCCCGCCGGTCATCGCGCCCGCGGCCTCCGGTCATCGGCTGAGCGATCTGCCGGTCCGGCCGAAGAGGACGTAGAGGGCCGCGATCCCACCCCAGACCAGCAGCGCGACGAAGGTCACCCGGGCGTTGAAGAAGGCCGCGGTCACCGCGATCAGGGCCATCCGTTCCCCGATGGGCAACACGATGATCTTCTTGAACCAGCGGGTGGGCGACGCCTTCTCCATGGTCCGCGAGAGCCACAGGATCGGGTTGCCGCCTCCTGTCCAGGCGTCGTCCGCGGCGGCCGCCCTGCTCAGCGAGTCCGTCCTCCCCAGCGAGCCCGCCGCCCTGGTCCAGGCCGCGCCCACCCGGCTCGCGTCGGCCCGCGCGCCCGCGTACGAGAAGTCGATCATATGGCGGAGCATCTGCAGGATCATCGCGGCCACCGCGAGCGCCCAGATGCCGTCAGGGCCGCCACCCGCGACGTCCGCCCCCGCCGCGTATCCGACGGCGAGGCCCAGGTAGACGGCGTACTCCTTGACACGGTCGAAGGTGGCGTCCAGCCACGCCCCGAGCGGCGAGAAGGTGCGGGTGTAGCGGGCGAGCTGCCCGTCGACGCAGTCGAGCACGAACGACAGGTAGAGCAGGACCGCCCCCGCGATCAGCCCCGGCCTGGTGCCCTCGGAGAACCAGACCGCCGCGAGCGCGGCGAGACCGACGGATATGCCGGTGACCGCGTTCGGGGTCAGGCCGAGCCCGGCGATCGGCTTCAGCAGGTGCCTGGACCAGGAGCTCACCGCGTACGTGGCGAAGAAGCCGTCGTCGCTCTTGACCGCGGCGTCCAGCCTGGCCTCGTTCTCGTCGACCTCGGCCAGCCGGGGCACGGCCACGTCGGCGTCCGCCTGCGCGGTCATCCGGTCGGCGTGGAGGCGGCCGAGTCTCGCCGCGCGCACCTGGACGCCGGAGCGGACGAGGCCGACCAGGAGCAGGCCGGGGACCTCGCCACCGTCCATCGGGCCGAAGCCGCCCGCCTCGGCGAGCTCGGCGAGCGTCTCGGTGGTCTCGGCGAAGCCCGCGAGGTCGGGCACGCCGACCTGGAGCGCGCCCCTGAAGGTGCCGTTGGTCTCGCCCACCTCGTGGAAGGAGGTGCCCGCGGCCACCACCGACCTGCCCTCGATCCTGACCGGCGGTCGCGTCGGCCCCGGCGGCTCGTCCTTTCCGCCCACCAGCGCGCAGGTGTCGCGGGCCGGGTGCTCCACGAGCATGGCCAGCGCCTCGGTGTGCGCCACCAGGTCACCGGCGACCACCAGCACCGGCCCGACGGACGAGCGGGCCGCCTTCGCGACCCTGCGCAGGTCGTCGGCGAGCCCTTTCGGCCCCTCCGTCCCGATCATGTGGGTGCCGCCCGGCACGTGGATGATGTCACTGGAACGGGCCATCACGTGCACATCCCGTACGGGAAGCGTGGCGAGCTGGCCGGTCAGCCTGTCGAGGAGCGTCCCCGCGGAACATCGCAGGTCGGACGCCTCGGTGGTGGCGAGCACGACCGCGACCGCCTGCGAGGCGTCGGACGAGACGGTGGCGCGAGAGTCAGGCAATCCGGGCTCCTTCGTATCCGACGGGATCACCGTACGAATCGGGGAGTGCGCACTCAGCGTAGCTAGATCTTGACGGGATAGCACGGGAGCACGCCGGACGATCAGGGACACACCCATTACGCTCGCCATACCCGAACTGTCAAAGGAATCCGATCGTGGCCGAACGTGAACCGCGTCCCCGAACCGTCGGTGTGGTCCTGGCGGGCGGCGTCGGCCGACGCGTCGGCCACGACACCCCCAAACAACTGCTGGAGATAGCGGGCAGGACGATCCTCGAACACACCCTCGCCCTGTTCCAGGAGGCACCGGAGATCGACGAGATCATCGTCCTGATGGCGCCCGGCTTCACCGGCGAGGTGGAGCGGATCGTCGAGCGCAACGGCTTCACGAAGGTCGGCAGGATCCTGGAGGGCGGCGCGAGCCGCCCGGAGACCACCTGGCGGGCGCTGCAGGCCCTGGGTACGCGGGAGTGCCACGTGCTGCTGCACGACGCCGTACGGCCGCTGGCGGACAGAAGGATCATCGCCGACTGCGTCGAGGCGCTGAGGACCTTCTCGGCGGTCGAGGTGGCGATCCCGAGTTCCGACACGATCGTGGTGACCTCGCCGGGGCCGCACGGGGAGATCGTCAGTGACGTCCCCGACCGTGCCCGCCTGCGTCGCGTCCAGACCCCGCAGTGTTTTCGGCTCTCGGTGATCCGCGAGGCGTACGAGCGTGCCTTCGCCGATCCCGGCTTCGGCGACCGGCCGGCCACCGACGACTGCGGCGTGGTGCTGCGCTACCTGCCCGACGTGCCGATCCACGTGGTGCCGGGCAGCGAGCGGAACATGAAGGTCACGCACCCGGTGGACCTCTTCGTCGCCGACAGGCTCCTCAGGCTCGCCGCGAGCGAGGTTCCCTCCCGCTCGGACACCGCCCTGCGCGAGGCGCTGGAGGGCAGGACCGTGGTGGTCTTCCGCGCGGACGACGGCGCCGGCGCCGAGGTGGCGCGACTCGCCGGAGAGTACGGCGCCCGGGTGTTCCCCTTCCCCGGATCACCGGCCCCCGGCGAAGTGCGCGTGGACGACCCCCGGGCGGTGGCCGACGCGCTCGCCCGGGTCGTCAAGGAGACGGGCGGTATCGACCACGTGATCAGCGCGGCGGGCACGCCACCACAGGGCAGGCTCGACGCGGTGGACGACGCCACGATCGCCGGGACCGTGAACGCGGACCACCTCGGTCCCGTCACCGTCGCCAGGGCGGCGCTCCCCCATCTCCGCGAGACGCGGGGACAGTTGCTGTTCCACTCCCCCTCTCCCGGTGGGGACGGGGCGGGCGATGGCCTGCGCTCCTTCGCGGGAGCCGCCGTGGCCGGGCTGACCCTCGCTCTCGCCAGGGAGTGGACGGAGTACGGGATTCGGGTCAACTGCGTGGAACCCGGACGGGCCGGAGCCGCGACGCCGACGGGCCCGTCCTTCTCGCACACCGTCGCCCGCACCTCACTGGACGTGCTCGCCTCCGGCGTCACCGGTCAGGTGGTCGACTCCCGTCCTTGATCAGCCACCCGCGTGGCCGGGCTTTCCCAGCCTTCTCGGGCTGGTGAGGAAACCCCAGCCCCACGACATGTGCATGGTGACGTAGACCAGCGGCAGCCGGACGAGCGCCGGGGTGGGCAGGCCGCTGCCGGTGATCGCGGAACCGGCGAGGATCGCCGCCAGGTAGCCGCCGGGGATCAACAGCCCCGGCCAGAAGAACGGGGAGACCACCAGGCCCGCCAGGATGGCGAGCACGGCGAGCGGAGGCGCCAGGTAGCGCAGGTTGATCGTGCCCTCGTGGGTGCGGGCGACCACCCTGCGCCAGCGGCCGTAGTGGAAGTACTGCTTGGCGAGGGCCTTGAGGTTGGGCCTCGGCCGGTAGGAGACGCGCATCCGGGGCTGGAACCAGACCAGGCCGCCCGACTCGCGGATGCGGTGGTTCATCTCCCAGTCCTGGGCGCGCTGGAAGTGTTCGTCGTAGCCGCCGACCCGCTCCAGCGCGGCGCGGCGGAACACACCGAGGTAGACCGTGTCGGCCGGGCCGGCGGTGCCGCCGGTGTGGAACCGGGCGCCGCCGACACCGATCTTGGACGTCATCGCGCGGGCCACGGCCTGCTCGAAGGGAGTGACGCCCTCGGCCGCCATCACGCCGCCCACGTTGTCGGCGCCGGTCTCCTCAAGGGTCTCCACCGCGACCTGGAGGTAGTCCTCGGGGAGCATCGCGTGGCCGTCCACCCTCGCGATGATCGAGTTACCGGACGCGGCGATCGCCGCGTTGAGCGCGTTGGGAGTGCGGCCGGTCGGGTTGGGAACGACGATCACCCGAGGGTCGGCGGCGGCGATTTCGTCGGCGACTTCCTGGGTACGGTCGTGGGAGGGGCCGATCGCGAGCACGACCTCGATCGGTCCCGCGTATCGCTGCGACAGCACCTGACGCACCGCCTCCCTCAGATGGCGCTCCTCGTTCAGCACCGGGATGACGATGGAGATGGGGGGCCAGACACGTGTCTCGGAAGACGACGCCGGCGAGGGCGAGTCGGGGAACTGCTTCATGGCGTCGCTCACGCTACTGTACGAACGGGTACCTCATCGACCCAGCTGGAGCCTAGGGGGCCATGCATGCGCGACCCGGAGGAGGATTCGGGTGTGCACGTGGGCGGTGACGCCTACGGAAGCGTCCGGGTGGACCCGAGGCGTGTTCGCAGGTCGGCGAGGGGCGCCCGCACCAGGCGGCGCGGCCTGGTGATCGCCGGCGCGCTCTCCTGCCTGGTCCTGGGCAGTTCTGGAGTGACCTGGGCGTTGACCAACTACGCCACGAAGAAGATCGAGGCGGTCGACGCCGGGGTCCAGGGATCGCGGTCGAGCAGCGGCGCGATGAACATCCTGGTGGTCGGGGTCGACAAGCGTGACAACCTCACCCGCAAACAGCAGAACCAGCTCAAGCTGGGCCGCGAGACCGGCGAGCGCACCGACACCATGATGGTGATCCACGTGTCGGAGGACCACCGCAAGGTCACCGTGGTCAGCCTCCCCCGCGACACCTGGACGGCGATTCCCGGCAACGGCGAGCACAAGATCAACGCCGCCTACCAGTTCGGCGGTCCGAAGCTCACGACGCGCACGGTGCAGGCCGTCACCGGCCTGACCATCCATCACTACGTCGAGGTCAACGTGCTGGGGTTCATCGAGGTGGTCGACGCCCTCGGCGGCATCTCGGTCTGCACCCCGGTCCCGATCAACGACCCGAAGACCGCGCTCAACCTGCAGCCGGGCACATACTCCTTCGACGGCGTCAAGGCGCTCGCCTACGCCCGCACCCGCGCCACCGCCCGCTCCGACCTCGACCGCATCGACCGCCAGCAGCAGGTGATCTCCGCGTTGCTGAACCAGGCGCTCAGCGGTGAGACGCTGACCAACCCGGTCAGGCTCGCCTCGTTCGTCGACACGGCTCTCGACACGATCCGGGTGGACGACGCGCTCCGCGGGGACCTGCTCGGCCTGGCCGACCAGCTCAAGGACGTCTCCACCGACGACGTGACCTTCGCCACGGTCCCGCTCGCGGACGTCGACTACAAGACGCCGACCGGTGAGTCCGCCGTCCTCTGGGACAAAGCGGCGGCCAAGGAGTTGTTCCGCAGGATCGCCGCCGACGAGACGCTCGTCAAGCCCTCCAAGCCCCCTAAGGCCACGCCCACCCCGACGGCCTCCCCCTCGGCTCCCGCGCTGACCGTCGCGCCCTCGCGGATCGCCCTCACCGTGCTCAACGGCACCACGATCACGGGGCTGGGCGCGCAGACCAGGGCGGACCTGCAGAGGGTGGGCTTCCTGGTGCCCGAGATCCCCGGCAACACCCCGCAGAAGGACTTCGACAAGACCGTCATCCGGTACGGCCCCGGCCGCGAGGACTCGGCACACACCGTCGCCGCCGCGCTGCCCGGAGCGGACCTGCGCCCGGTGGAGAGCCTCGGTGACAAGATCGAGGTGGTCGTCGGCCGGAAACACGAGCGGGCGAAGAAGGTCACCGTGCAGGAGACCGCCGCGCCTACAGCGGTCGCCACCCCTACCGCGACCCCGACGGCAAGAACAGCGACCGACAATATCTGCAAAAAGTGAGCTACGTGCATAACAACCTTCTGCCAGGGAAGCTGAGAAGGCACGGAGGTGATGATCGTGATCTCGACATTCGACGTTCAGACGTGGCGCAGTGGCACCTGTGTGGTCGTACAGGCGGCGGGCGAGCTCGACATGGCCGTGGCTCCGCGGTTGCGCGCGGAGATCGACCACGCCCTGGAGGACGCCGGAACCCCGAACCTGGTGCTGGACCTGACGGGCGTGCCGTTCTGCGACTCGGTGGGGCTGGGGGTCATCGTGGGCACGCTCACCCGGATCAAGGAGGCCCACGGTCACCTCATGCTGGTGGTGAGCCCCGGCATGATCACACACCTGTTGACGATCACGAATCTCGACAGGCACTTCGAGACGCGAGCCACCCTGCGCGACGCGCTCGACGCCATGGCCCCGAGCCATTCCGCGGGCTGACTCCGCCCAGCTCAGGCCCGCTTTCCCACCCGGCGCAGGACCCTCTCCCGCCACTCGGGAACCGCCCTGACGACCCTTCGGGGACACGGCTACAAAGCTGTTTCCTTGAATAGCTGGCACATATCCAGGTTGGCATCTACACTTCGCTTCGAAGCTACACGATCACGGAAAGCGATGGTTCGCACCGTTAGGGAGTATCGTGGCTTCAGATCGTCCATCCCCTCCGCGCCCGCACGACGCGGCCAGGGAGGCGGCGAGCTGAGGCCAGGCGTCCGAGCGACACCCCCTGGCCGGATACGTACATTCACGTCAGCCTGCAGGGAAGTGGGCGATGAACGCACTGCAACTCACGAGCGAGCACGCCGATGGCTTCGTGGTCATCACGGTGGCCGGTGAGCTCGACCTCGCCACCAGGCCGAAACTGTCGGTCTTCACCCAGGACGTCATCGACGCCCGCCCCGGTACGGTCATCATCGACCTGTCAGGCGTCACCTTCATCGACGCCTGCGGCCTGAGCGCGCTGATCGCCATCAGGCGGCACGCGCGCGAACGGGACACACCTCTGCTCCTGGCCGGAGCCCCGCCCGTGGTTCTCAAGCTCCTGAAGCTCACGAACCTCGACGCGTCCTTCACCGTGGTCTCCCGCTCGGGAGCGATGAGCCCTCCGCCGGGCTGTCCCGAGGCCGCCTCACATCCTCAGGCGGCCTCCCCTCTCGCCGACCGGTAGAAGCCGGCCCACACCGCCGCCCAACCGGAGAGGTTTTCCGCCCGGGATCGACTACTCCTCCCGGGCCGGGCGACTCCCCGTTCACCAGGGCCGGGTCGAAGATCCGCGAGGTCCGCGGATGGTCAGGGCACTCGATGTGGGTCGGCCCGCGGTCATGTCCTCAGCCCGACGGCGGACGGCGGGGAGCGGTGGGCGCCGACATGTGGATCACCTCGATCTCGCCGTCCAGGAGAAGCGGGCCGGCCGCGTACGGAACCAGCAGCGTGTCCCCCCTCCTGAGCGACAGGTCGTCCTTCCCGCCGGTCAGCCTTCCCACGCCCGACACCGCGACCAGGACGCCGAACCCCTGGTCCAGGCGGTCGCCGCCGCGCACGCGGCGTGCGGAGAAGAACTCGTCGGCGGCCTCGGGCAGCAGTCGCGCCGGAGTGCCCCGAAGCCCGTCCAGGCGCGACGGCGTCCACGCGCCGCGGTCGACGCAGCCCAGGGCGAGGTCGTAGTCGAGGCCGAGGTGGCCGTCCGACAGGCCGAAGCCCTCGTACTCCAGCAGTACGGAGAAGTCGGTCGGCTCCTGGATCTCGACCAGCAGGATGCCGTCGCCGATCGCGTGCGGCAGTCCTGCCGGGCAGAGGATCGCGTCACCGGCCGCGACCGGGACCTTGTTGGTGGCGGCGAGCATCCGCTCGGTCTCCTGGCCCGCCACCCAACCGGCCAGTTCGCCGGCCTCCACGTCCCGGGCGAAACCCAGGTGGACGTACGCGTCGGGCCGCGCGGAGACGATCACCCATGCCTCGGTCTTCCCGTAGGGCGAGGCCAGGTGCGCGTTCGCGAAACGGCGGTCGGGGTGCACGTGCAACGGCAGCCGCTGCCCGGCGTCGAGCAGCTTCACCAGCACGCCGGTGTCGGTGCGCCCGGGACCGAGCCACCAGGCGGGGTCGGCGGCGATCGCCTCGGCCAGCACCCGGCCGTCCCGCAGGGTGGACAGCCCGGAAGGGGCGAGCCCGAACCTGCTGGTCACCGAGCCCACCCAGTCCTCGGGGCGATCGGGCAGCGCCGGTGCACCGCGGAACTCCGCGATCCGGCCTGCACCGCGGTAGAACGTCTCCGGCTGGTTGGCGGACAGTATCTCGATGGTCATCGGGCCTCCTTACGAGCCGACGCGACGGGAGACGGTCATCGTTTTTCCATACGCGCCGGCGCGGCGAGAGATCGTCGGTTCTCCGTGCGCGCCAGCGCGGCGAGAGGCCGTCGGTTCTCCGTGCGCGCCGACGCGGCGAGCGATGGTCATCGGCGCTCCTCGCGGGCCAGCGCGGCGAGAAAGCCCCCGACGAACGTGTCCCCCAGCCCGACGGTCGTGGGGTTCTGGACGTCGAGCGAGAATCCCGGGACGCAGTGGACGGTGTCGCCCATCCGCTCGTGCAACGCCCTCGCGAAGGCGACGGACTCGATCCTTCGCGGTCGTCGGCGCAGCCGGTCGACGTCCTCGCCGGTGAAGTCGTCACCGTGGCAGTAGCGGGTCGCGGCCATCACGGTGCCGGTGTCGAGGGCGTCGGCGTACTCGCCCGCGCCTTCCCCGAACGCCGCCGCCCAGTACTTCGTGTGCAGCACCAGCGTCGGCACCGGGATGAGCGCGCGGACCGCCGTGAGCGCGGCTGCGACGTCCTCCGCCGAGAGCAGGTCGACCTGGCGTCCGAGGTACGACTGCATCTCGTCCTCGTTCAGCCCGTACACGTCGATCTCGTCGAGCAGCGCGTCCCTGACCCGGTGGCTGAAGGCGGGCTCGTGGTACGCCGCGTCCTCGAAGTAGGTCACCGCCCCCGGCGGCAGCCGCCGCATGTGCGAGCGCAGCTCGACAAGCCGCCGGTCGAGCTCCGCCTCGTCCTGCATCGCGTTGAGGCCCGAGATGAGAAAAACCTCCGCCTTGGCGAGCCGGTCGCCCAGGTCGTCGGTGAGCAGCATGTCGCCGTTGGCCGGGTCGTTGACGTAGATCAGCCGGTTCGGGAACGGCGCGGTGATGTCGAGGTCACCGCTCCGGATTCGCAGGCCCTGGTCGTACTGGACGATCAGGTGGGGGTAGAAGGTGTCCTCGACGCCGCTGGAGACGTAGTCGCCGTCCGCCGGCAGCAGCCGCCGGATCGTGTCGTTCACGCTGACCAGGTGGAGCGTCGACGGCACGCCCAGCCGGCTCATCAGGATCCCGGCCCGCACCGAGGTGCCGCCCAGGGTCGCCCGGTAGGGGAAACGGGCGGCGAAGGCCTCGAGCGCCGGGGCGGAGGCGACGAAGTGCTCGCCACCACGGCCCCGGGCCACGTATCCGAGAATGGACACCACGAGGTCCCGCTCGCCGGTCACGGTGGCCGGCGGCGACGCCGGTTCGGCGGCGGCGATGCCGTAGTCGGCGACCAGCCGCTCCAGGACGCCGGCGGTGAGCGTCAACTCGTAGTCGACGCAACCGCCAAGGCCGAGAACCACACGGGAGGCGTCGGCCATGTCAGTAGAGCGAGCCCTTGCCGGCGGCGCCGAACAGGTCGATCTTGTGGGCGGCGACCACCTTCATCGCCTCGACGCACGCGGGCTGGATGCTGTTCGGCTCGCGCAGCTTTCCGTCGGCGAGCATCTCGCGCATCTTGTCGTGGTACGCGACCTTGATGTCACTGGAGATGTTGATCTTGTTGATGCCGATCCGCGCGGCCTCGGCGATCTCGTCGTCCGGGTTGCCGGAGCCGCCGTGCAGCACGAGCGGAATCGGCAGCCGGCTCTTGATCTCCTTGAGCAGGTCGAGCTTCAGCTCGGGCTTCAGGTGCGCCGGGTAGATGCCGTGGTAGGTGCCGATCGCGATGGCGAGACTGTCCGCGCCGGTGACCTCGACGAAGGTGACCGCGTCGTCCGGATCGGTGTAGATGATCGTGTCGGCGCCCTCCTCGGCCTCGCCGTCGGTCGCGCCGATCGTGCCGAGTTCGGCCTCCACGGAGATGCCGAGGGCGTGCGCGGAGTCGGCGACCCGCTTGGAGATGGCGATGTTCTCGTCGAACGGCTTCAGCGAGGCGTCGATCATCACGGAGGTGAAGCCGTACTGGATCGCCTGCAGGATCTGCTCGTAGGTGGCGCCGTGGTCCCAGTGGATCGCGACCGGGACGCTCGCGTTGTGCGAGCGCTCGATGATGCCGGTGATCATCTCGCGGCCGATGTGCCGCGCCTCGTCGGGGTGGATCCCGACGATCAGCGGCGCGTTCTTCTCCTCGCTGATCTCCACGATGCCCTTGAACATCGCCCAGTCGCTGATGTTGAACGCGGGCACGGCGAAACTGTGCTCGTTGGCGACGTCCAGAATCGCCTTGCCGGTCGTCAGCATTTCGGTATTTCTCCTTATAAATGGGGGTGTGTCTGGTTACTGGGGGGTGTTCAGCGGCCCGGAGGGATCAGGCCTTGACGGCGCCGGCGGTGAGCCCGCCGATGAACCGCCGCTGGAAGAGAAGGAAGAGGATGAGAACGGGGATGGAGCCGAGGATGCTCATCGCCATCATCTGGTTCCACTCGTAGGAGTGCTGGCCCATGAGCAGCTGGATGCCGATCGGCACCGTGCGCATGTCGTTGGTGCGGGTCAGCGTGAGCGCGAACAGATACTCGTTCCACGAGATCATGAACGTGTAGATCCCGACCGCGATCAGACCCGGCACCGAGACCGGCACCAGGATCCGCCACAGCGCGGTCCAGCCGGTACCGCCGTCCACCTTGACCGACTCGTCCAGCTCTCGCGGCAGCGTGTTCAGGTACGCGGTGATCATGATGATCGCGTACGGGAGGGTGAACACCATGTGCGTGAGGATGAGGCCGGGATAGGTGTTGTACAGGCCGAGCCCGACGACGAGCCCGAAGTACGGGATGACGAGCGTGATCGGCGGCACCGCCTGGACGCTGACGATCACCGCGTTGATGGTCCGCTGGAACGGGAACGTGAAGCGGCTGAACGCGTACCCGGCCAGGATCGCCACCAGGAGCGTGAGGACCGTCACCGCGAGGGCGACGATGTAGCTGTTGAGGAAGAACCTCAGCTGCTCGCCGCTGCCCAGGATCTCGCGGTAGGCGTCCAGCGAGAAACCCTCGGTGATCAGCTGCGGCGGGCTCTGGAAGACCTCTCCGTTCCCCTTGAACGAGGTGGAGAGCATCCACAGGACCGGCAGGACGGCGAACAGCGCGCCGAGGACGAGGCCCGTGACGACCCCGGCCTTCGCGAGGGTGTGCCGCGTCTTGACGGTCATCCTGACGCTGCTCTTGAGGGTGGCCATCTCACCGCTCCCTTTGCTGGCGTACGTAGAAGAAGGCCAGGACCATCGTGAGCAGCAGTACGACCACGGCGGCCGCGGACGCGGTCGCGAACTCGTACTCGCTGAAGGCCTGCTTGTAGGTGTAGGTGCTGAGCATCTCGGTGGTGTTCAGCGGCCCGCCGCCGGTCATCATCCAGATCAGCGCGAACTGCTGGGACGTCCAGATCAGGTCGAGCACCGCCATGCCGATGATCACCGGCCGCAGCTGCGGGAGCGTCACGTTCAGGAAGCGCCGGAGCGGGTTCGCCCCGTCCACCGCGGCCGCCTCGTACAGGTCGGCGGGGATGCCCTGCAACCCGGCGAGCAGGCTGATCATGAAGAACGGATAGCCGGACCAGATGTTGACGAAGGTGACCGCCCAGAGCGCCGTGCTCGGGTCACCGAGCCAGTTCACACCCTCCTGGATGAGGCCCAGCGTCTGCAGCACATAGTTGACCACGCCGGCCGGGTCGAGCAGCAGCCGCCAGATGACCGCGATCACCGCGATCGTGAACAACCAGGGCAGGATGTAGACGATCCGGAAGACGGCCTTCGCGACCCCGCCCAGCAGCCGCGTGTTGAGCATCATCGCGAAGGCGAGGCCGAGGACGAGGTGGGCCACGGTGCTGACCGAGATGAAGATCGCGGTGTTCTTCAGCGCGGCCAGGAAGTCCGGGTCGGTGAGCACCTTGGCGTAGTTGGCGAACCCGGCGAACACCGAGTTCTCCTGGATGATCACGTTGTCCCGGAACGAGTAGCCGACCACCATGACGATGGGGACCACCATCAGGAGCACGATCAGCAGGATCGTGGGGGACAGATAGCCGTACGGGACCAGGCGCCGGGCCGGGGTGGAGCGGTCGCGGCCGGGGGCGGCCCGCCCTGGCGGCGGCGCGCTCTCCGGCGCGGTCATGGGTTCGACTTGCGCCGATGTCATCGCTGTCTCCTTGGTCAGGCGCCGCGCCGGCGGAGCGGCGCGGCGCCCGGGCGGACTACTCGATCACCGAGGACCAGGACTCCTGGGACTTCTGGAGGGCCTCGTCGACGCTCGTCTTGCCGGTCAGCACGAGCTGGAGCTGCTCGTCGAAGCTGCGCATCAGGTCCTCGGCCTTGGGCAGGCCGACGAACTCGTTGGCCGGGTAGCCCTGCTGGTAGATCTCGAAAGCGGTCTTGAACATCGGGTCACCGCCGCTGAAGTCGGGCTCCGCGTTCTTGTTGCCGGGGAAGCCGTTCGCGATCGTGCTGAGCTTCGCGTTCGCCTCCTGGCTCATCAGGTAGGACACGAACTTGAACGCCTCGGCCTTGTGCTCGGTGGAGTCGGAGATGCCGATGCCCCATGACGCGTAGGGGATGCCGCGCTTGCCGGTGTAGCCGTCCTCGGCGGGCAGGGCCGCGATCTCGAACTTCAGGTCCGGCTTGTTCTTCTTGATCAGGTTGATGTGCGCGAGCGAGTCGATCATCATGCCGACCTGGCCGTTGGTGAACTTCTCGACCTTGTCCTGCTCTTTCATGGTGAGCGAGCCCGGCGCGATGGCGTCGGCGTCGTTCAGGCTCTTCACGAACTCGACCACGCCCTTGACCTCGGGGCTGGTCAGGTTCGGCTTGCCGTCCTGCAGCATGCTGCCGCCCGAGGCCCACAGCCAGGACATGACGTCGTTCTGGATGCCGTTGGGCACCGCGGTGTCGAGCGGGAGCGCCCAGCCCTTGGCGTTGCCGCCGGTCGCACTGATCTTCTTGGCCGCGTCCAGGAACTCGGAGCGCGTACCGGGCACCTTCTCGATGCCCGCCTTGGTGAGCAGGTCCTTGTTGACGAAGAGCGGGTAGACGAAGTTGACCACCGGGATCATGTACGTCTTGCCGTCGAGCTGCACCTGGCTGGCGAGCTGGCTGTCGTCGTAGCCCGCCTCGGTCATCAGCTTGGACATGTCGGTGATCGCGCCCTGCTTGGCGAAGTCGTTCACCCAGGCGCCGTCGAGACCGACCACGTCGGGCAGGGTCTTGGACGCCGCACCGGTGAGCAGCTGCTGCTTGGTCGAGGCGTACGGCGCACTCAGCAGCTTGATCTTGATGTTCGGGTTCTGGGCCGTGAAGTCATTGATGATCTTGTCGAAATCCTCGGCCGGAAGCTCGGCCCCCCACCACTGCGCGAACTCCAGCGTCACGGTGCTGTCCGCACCGGCGTCAGCCGAGTCGCTTGTGCTGCCCGAGCCGCACGCCGCAACGAACGCGACCATCGCGGCCGCTGTCACCGCCCCTGTCAGTCGCCTCAGCCGGGCTGCGCGAATCGTCATGGCCAGCTCCTTCCACATCTAGATCTTTCTGTTTTCTGCTGTGTGGCGGTCACGTTAGCAGCGCATTACGAACGTAAACAAGAGAAGAACAGCAGAAAGCTGCGCACTATGGCAAAGTCTCGCGCCGCACGGCGAGGCATGTGTCTCGGCCACCTTCTTCGACCTGGAGATGAACAGGGAGATGCACGGCTTCGAGGACCCCGCCCACCCTTGCAGGTTTTCGCTGTTCTATGCTGCGATGCACGCGAGCGGGGTGCGTTTGTGGCATACTGCCGCACTACCGAAGGGAGATCAGTGAGCGGCGACAGGGACGATCGGCAGCGCCACCTACCTGCCGGACGCAAGGCCCAACTGGCCGCGTACGTCTCCGACACCGGGCAGGTCACGGTGAGCGAGCTGGCAGAGCGCTTCGGCGTCTCCATCGACACCGTGCGACGCGACCTCGACCAGCTGAGCGCCGACGGCATCCTCGTGCGCACGTACGGCGGCGCCGTCAGCCTGTCCACGATCTCCCGCACCGACCGCGCCGTCGACCAGCGACTCAACGAGCAGGAGAAGGAGAAGGAGAAGATCGCGGCACTGGCCGCGGCACTCGTCCAGGACGGCTCGACCATCATGATCAACGGCGGGACGACCACCCTCGCGTTCGCCCGCAGTCTGCGCCAGCACCGCGACCTCACGGTGGCGACGAACAACCTGCTGGTGCCCGGCGCGCTGCCGCCGACGGCGATCCGCGACATCTACATCTTCGGCGGCGCGGTGCGCTCGCTCACCCTCGCCACGATCGGCCCGGTCAGCTTCCGCACCAACACCGGCACCGAGCTGGACGTCAGCTGCGACCTGGCACTCATCGGCGTCGGCGCCGTCTCCGCGGACGCCGGCTACACGACGAGCAACCTCGCCGAGGCCGCGATGATGCAGGAGATGCTCGCCCGCGCGGCCCGCGTGGCGATCCTCGCCGACTCCTCCAAGTTCGGACGCCGGCTGTTCGCCCAGGTGTCGGAGCTCGGCGCCGCCGACTACCTCATCACCGACACCATGCCGCCGCCCGACCTGAGAGACGCCCTCGCCGCGAACGAGGTGGAGCTGATCACCCCCGCGGCTCCACCGAGGCCACGAGAGGCCAGGAGCTAGCCCGTTTCCCCCATGCGAAGGAGTAACGAATGGCACGTCCGGTGTCCGCCGGTTGGACCGGAGCGGTTCTCGCCGCTCTCCTGCTGACCGGTTGCTCCTCCGACCAGTTGGGCGATCGCGGCGGCAAGGAGAACGCGGCGCCGGACAAGGTGGGCGACGTCGACTACGTCGAGGTCTTCCGCAACGCCGACAATTTCCCCAACGTCGCCCGGATCTGCGTCGAGGGCCTCGCCTTCGCCAGCACGTCGAGCGGGGCACGCGGCGAGAGCGGTGTCGCCAACCCTGCGCTGCTCCGCATCCCCGAATGGGACACCACGTGCGCAAAGCACTCGAAAACCCCGCCGGCCCCCAGGACGAGCCCTTCTCCGGGCTGACCCGGGATCTGTGACTTCCTCGGCGGGAGTTCCGATCTCGAAGCACCTCGACGCCGGGGAACGAGGCTTTCAGATCGCCCCGACGTACACCCAGTCTCCCCCGTGCCGGACGAAGCGGCTGTGCTCCTCCAGGTGGCCCTCTTCGCCGTGCTCGACGTAGTGGGCGAGGAAGCGGACGGTGCCCTCGGTGTGGAAGGCGCTGCCGCCGGTCGTCTCCGTCACCTCCAGTCGCGTCCACCGCAGCCCGCCACCGAGGTCGACGGCGGGCGGGCGCGTCGACGGGTGCCAGGTGCGCAGGAGGTAGCCGGCGTCGCCGACGCTGAAGGCGCTGAACCTCGACCGCATCAACGCCTCGGCCGTCGTCGCTGACGCCTCCCCGCGGTGCAACCGCCCGCAGCAGTCCCCGTACGGCGCGGGCAGCCCGCACGGACACGAGGCGGTGGGCGCGAAACGGACTCGGGACCGTGGATCACGTCGTGGCACGCCCTCCAGTATGCCCGCGCCCTCCACCAGGCCGGTTCCCGACGCCGGAAACCGGCCGGATCCGTTCCGCGGGCATGCCGCGTCCCGTTTCCCCGACCTGCTCCGACGGGTCGTATCGCCAACGCGGCATCGGCCTCGGAGAAGATCCCGAACGTCGCCACAGTGGGCCGCGGGCGGCGCGTACGACCGCCCGCGGCCCGGTGGGAGCTCACGTCAGTTGCGCAGGCTCCACTGCTGGTTCGTGCCGCCGTTGCACGCCCACAGAATCATCCTCGTACCGTTGGCGGTGCCGGCACCGTTGGCGTCCAGGCACAACCCGGACTGCACACCGGTGATGGTGCCGTTGGAGTTGACGTTCCACTGCTGGTTGGTCTGTCCGTTGCAGTCCCAGATCACGACCTGAGTGCCGTTCGAGGTGCCCTGGCCGTAGGCGTCCAGGCACTTGTTGCCGAACACCTGCAGCTGCTTGCCCGAGGTGTACGTCCACCGCTGGCCGGTGCCGCCGTTGCAGTCCCACAGCTGCGCCTGAGCGCCGTTGGTCGCCGTGCCGCCGTTGATGTCCACGCATCGACCCGACTGACCGCCCACGATCGTGCCGTTCTGCTGGTTGCTTCCGCCGCTTCCCTGCCTGACGAGCGATTTCGACTCGGCCGACCGGTTCCCCTGGGCGTCCACGATGTAGAGCCGATATTCACCGTTCGACGTCGGAACGGCGATGGAGGTCGCGGTTCCGCTCGCCCTGGTCATCGTGTTGCCGGCGGCGAAGGACGTCGTACCCAGGGGGGCGAGCCAGACCGACTTGCTCGCGTCGCCGGCGCTGCGGATGGGAATCGACGTCGCACCGGCGCTGACGACGGTGCTGGCGGGCAGGACGTAATCCGGCAGGGAAAGATTGCTCTGCGGAATGATGTTTCGGTACGCGTCCTCAAGTCCGGAATTCACCGCGATGCTGTACGCCTGCGACGGCCAGACGTAGTCGGAGGACACGAGGATGTCGTGGACCGTGCTGTTCGGCAGGTTCTTGTTGGAGACCTTGTTGATGGGGCCGTACGTCTGCGTGATGCTCAGATCGTGCTTGCGCCCGAAGTCGTCGGAGTTGATGAGCCACGTGATGTTCTTGTCCACGCTCAGGAGGTTGTCGCGGAAAACCATGTTCCCCGAGCCCTCGTCCGGGTGGAGTCCGTACTTGTGGCCGGACGGGACGCCCTGCATGTAGTTGTTGGTGATCGTGGTTCCCGGCTGGTTGCCCAGCGTGTAGACGGGAGCCGTGTCGCTCAGGCGCTGCACCGTGTCGATGAAGTGGTTGTAGCTGATGGTGTTGTTCTTCGCCGTGGTGGTCGGCCGGTTGGGCGCGATCGAGCCTGACGATCCGTCGAAGTTCCACCATCCCCAGCCGAGCGTCACACCGGACCACGGGGTCTTCTCGATGCGGTTGCGCTGGATGGACAGGCCGTCGGCGAAGTACGCCGAGATGGGGCTGTGCCCGTTGAACAACACGGCGCTGTCGTAGATGTAGTTGTTCTTGATCTCGATGTTCTTGGGTGCGCCTTCGACCTGGGCGGGATACTTCTCGCGGTTCGTCGAGGTGTGGTCCCCGATGTACACGTGCTGGGGATGGCCCACGGCGATGGCGGATCCGGCGATGTCGTTCGTGTAGTTTCCGATCAGCTTCGTGTTCACCACGTCGTTGACCATGTTGATTCCGTCGACGCCGGTGTGCTGCACCCGGTTGTTCTGCAGGACGAGCCCGTCGGCGTTCTCGATCTGGATGATGCCGGGCGCCATGTCGACGTTGCGGTAGTAGTAGACGTGGAAGTTCTGCCTGGCGTACGCCTGCGCGCCGAGGTTGCCCTGCTGGGCCTGCTTGAGCACCGAGCCGGCCACGTTGAACAGGTTCCAGTCGGAGTGCTGGACCGTGAGGCCGGAGAAGGTGATGTTCCGGGCGCGACTGCTCGTGGAGGTGCCGGCGACCCTGAGGAGGGTGGACACGTTGTTCGGCGCGAAAACCGTCGCGGTGGTCATGTTCTCGGAGCTCGCCTTGTAGTAGTACAGCGTCCGGCTCGTCTTGTCGAAGAAGAACTCGCCCGGCGCGTCCAGGAACTCGTAGGCGTTCATGACCTTGTGGCTGCCGTTGATCTGGGCGTTGCCGTTGAAGGCCCCCTGGGCGATGGCCGCTCCCGGCTGCTGGAACTGGACGATCCGGTTCGCCCCGTCAGAGGTGACCTGCCGGGCTCCCACGATGGCCGTGGTCCAGGTCGTCCCCGTCTCGATTTCGATGTCGTCCTGATTGGCGGCGACGGCGGGAAAATCATTCAGGTTGTACTTCACCCCCGCGCACTGCGAACCCGATTCCCACGCCCAGGACGCCTGCCCTGCCGTGATGCTGTAGGTGCCGTAGCATCCCGCGGAGTTCATCGTCTTCGAAGCCATGAACGCTCGCTTGTCGTTGACGTAGAGCGCGCGAAGCTTGTTGCTGCGATTCAGCGGGGCTTTCCAGATGTTGCCGCTGTGCTGCGTCCATCCGGTCACCTGAACGCCTCCGCTGAGGATCGGCGTCTCGTTCTGGTACGCGGCGTATATGACCCGGTAACCATTCGTGCCGGAGTCGGCCGACGTGAAGTCGACGGTGCTGCCGATCGAGTAGTTGCCCCCGCGGAGATACACGTAGATGTCGTCCGTCATGTTGGCGTTCACCGTACGGACGACGTCCCGCGCGCGCTGCAGGGTTCTGAACGGCGACGTGATGGTTCCGGGGTTGGCGTCGTTGCCGTCGGGGGCGACGTAGTAGGTCGCCTGGGCCGCCGCCGAGGCCGAGGTATTACCCACGAAGGTCGGCAGCACCGCGGCGGCGAACACCGCGAGCGCTGCTAACACCTTCCCAGTGGTGGACGAGGCTGACTTCACGCTCTGTTCCTTTCGCTGATTCCGAGCAGAGTGGTCGCCGCGTGATCACCCGTCGCCGTAGAACTCATCGGGGTGTGCCGTCGCGCGGATGTGACGCCTGTCTTGCGGTTGAGGGCATCGATCGGAGGGCTGTGCACCTTTCCGGCCCGAGGGTCGGCCCGCCCGCACGCCATGCGCGGCGATCGCCGGCAGAGCGTGGGACTCGGCAGGCTCGTCGTCGGCGAGGCCGAATGTCCTTGTCGCGGGATGAGCGGTGCCCGCCGTCTCGTGGCATCGAGCATTCGCCCCAGGCGGCTCACGGGCTCTCCGGTACGCGAAGGACGATCTCGTCGGCGCCGAAGGAACCCTGGTCGCCCACCCCGGCGCCGCGCTGACGAGGGTCATCGCCGCCGGGGCGCGAGAGCTCTCCTCATAGCGCGCCCCAAGAATCCGTGGCAGACGCAGCGTTACTATTTCGTAACGTATGACGTATGCCGACTGATGTCTGGGTGTAATGTCCCATTAACAGGGATGTCTCGCAATAGTCCACGGAGCGGGTGAGGCGCACCTTTGTCCATCCCGGCGCCACGACATCAGATGATCTTCCACGACACGGTGGACCTCTCGCGGGGCGCGGCAGAGGCCTGTCGCTCATGTGCACGATGCGACCCGGCGGACAGTGAGTCCGATCTTGCAGGTCAGGAGCCGATGTCTCCGTCGTCGCGCCGGTCGCCGACGGCTGGGCGCAGTCCTCCACACGGCGCTCGCGACGCA
Source organism: Streptosporangium sp. NPDC000095 (assembly GCF_042899335.1). Lineage (NCBI taxonomy): Bacteria > Bacillati > Actinomycetota > Actinomycetes > Streptosporangiales > Streptosporangiaceae > Streptosporangium > Streptosporangium sp. NPDC000095. The sequence continues at coordinate 383,585 of NZ_JBIAZS010000006.1, read as the reverse complement.
CCGGATCCCTGCCGGATCAGCCCGCGCTCCGGGCAGAGCGGGGGAGGAAATCACTTACTTCGGCAGTGGTGAATCACCGTCGCCGATGTAACTTTCATCGGCGACGGCGATCACGTCCGCCGGTTCGCTCAATCTTGCGGTAGGTGCCGAAGGCCACCCCGCACCGACCAGACCGAAACCCGGAGGCACACGCGAAACCCGGTCCACGGGCATGGTTCGGACCGGGTTTCCGCTGGTCGACGGTCTACTTGAAGAGCTGCCGAGCCATCACCATGCGCTGGATCTGGTTGGTGCCCTCGTAGGTCTGGGTGTTCTCCGCTGCACACTCAGACAACCAGGGCGTGGGGCCTTCCTAGGAGGACGGCCCGCGCCGGACTTCAGCCAATCGGTTCTGCGCTATCACTTCGCCGCCAGCAAGGCTGCGGCGCGGGCAGGGACCGCATCGACGTCGTCAAGCGTGTGCACCGCCGCGTCAAGACCAATGAAGACTTGCTCTGCCTCTGCATACGCGAACTCTTGCTGTGCCGTCTCTGGGGGCACTACGACAATCTGGAGATCCACGTCGGAGGCTACCTCGCTGACCGAGTCCTGCGCATCGATCAGGCGGGCCTCGTCGCCTCGCCGGAGTCGCTCTATGGCGTAACCCCATGCCTTGACCCGGGTGGAGAGGTCATCGATCGAGCTGATTTGGAAGGACCATGCTTGCGTGAGCTGAATTGCGGAGCCGTTGGCGACGGCGATGTCGATGAGAGAGTTCAGCCGATCCCCGATGTAGATCCGACATTTCGGCTTCAGTAGCGATCCTGGGATCTCCGCCCGGTTGTAGGCGTCTTTCAGGTCCTGGACTGCCCTGATCCTGCTTATCGACTGCTGGCGCAGAGGCAAGGCGGGATCGATCATCATACTGTCGAAGATCATCGCTAGCGCCTCTTCGGCCCGTCTCGCGATGACGGGAGCGGGCGCGCTGAGTTGAACGGTATTGCGATGGTCTCGGCAGAGTCGATCAAGCCACGCTTCCCCGAGTGGTTCTCCTCTGTCCGCCTCCACCGCAGCCCTGGCGTCGGCGATCTCGCCTGTCACGCGGGCCATGAAGCGTTCAGATACCTCTAGAACCGGCTGCGGAGCAAACCTGCGGATCCGCTCGATGTTGGACAGGCGGCGAACGGCCCAGTCCCCGGTGACCGGATCCCCAGCGATGACCCCGACGTTCACAAATTCACCTGTCTGCGGATCGGGGAGACAGCGGATGATCGAGTACAGGTAGCGGCTCATCGATCTAACCCTCCCTCCGGATCAGGTTGCGCACCCGGCCCGCTACGACTGGAGCGCGGTATTCGAGGAACCAGCCCAGTGTGGCCAGTTCTTCATCGGTTGCTGGCCATGATGCTGGCACGCCGCACATGATGTTGACGAGAACTTCGCGGTCAATTTTCTCAAGGGCATCCGCTACCAGAGCAACCGCCTCCGCGTTTAGCCCATTCCGGACGTCTGGCAACTCGTTTGGCTCGTCCTTCGCGTCACGCAGGACCTGAGGCGAGATCTCTCCCGTGTTCGGCGGGAGATAAAGACCGTGATCATGAGAGTAGACGGTGTAGTCGTCTTCCAAGTCGTGTAGCCATTGCGGATCATCCCCGTAGCACCAGTCATAGAGCGCGTAGAGACCGACGTGCCGGCTGCGGTTGTCGTCACGCCGCCTGTGGCCGAGTCTGTCCCGCACTTCGTCGGCGTGCCGGATGGTTCGGCTCCCGCAGTTCCTCTCTCATGAAACAGGGAGGAACGGTGATCGTTCAGGGTGCGAAATCGGACGCCGGAAACCCCGTCACCGAACTCCGGTGGGCGGGGTTTCCGGCGTCGACAACTACTTCAACAGCTGCCGAGCCATCACCATGCGCTGGATCTGGTTGGTGCCCTCGTAGATCTGGGTGATCTTCGCATCGCGCATCATGCGCTCGACCGGGTAGTCGCTGGTGTAGCCGTACCCGCCCAGGAGCTGGACCGCGTCGGTGGTGATCTCCATCGCGGCGTCGGAGGCGGCGCACTTGGCGGCGCTGGAGAGGAAGGTGAGGTCCTTCTGCGGTTCGCCGTGCATGGCGAGTTCCGACTTGGCGGCGGCGGCGTAGGTGAGCTGGCGTGCGGCCTCCAGCTTCATCGCCATGTCGGCGACCATGAACTGCACGCCCTGGAAGTCGGCGACGGCCTTGCCGAACTGCCTGCGCTCCTTGACGTAGCCGATCGCGTAGTCCAGCGCGCCCTGGGCGATGCCGAGCGCCTGGGCGGCGATGGTGACGCGGGTGTGGTCCAGGGTGGCGAGGGCGGTCTTGAAACCGGTGCCCGGCTCGCCGATCATCCGGGACGCGGGGATCCGCACGTTCTCCAGGATGACCTGGCGGGTCGGGGAGCCCTTGATGCCGAGCTTGCGCTCCTTCGCCCCGAAGCTGACGCCCTCGTCGCCCTTCTCCACGACGAACGCGGAGATGCCCTTCGCCCCGACGCCCGGCTCGGTGACGGCCATCACCGTGTAGTACTCCGACACCCCGGCGTTGGTGATCCACATCTTGGCGCCGTTGAGCACGTAGTGGTCGCCGTCGAGGACCGCACGGGTCTTCATGGCGGCGGCGTCGCTGCCCGCCTCGGCCTCCGAGAGGGCGTACGAGAACATCGCGTCACCCCGCGCGACCGGCGGGAGATAGTCCCGCTTGAGCTCCTCGGAGGCCGCGAGCATCAGCGGAACGGTGCCGAGCTTGTTGACGGCGGGAATCAGCGAGGACGAGGCGCAGGCCCGCGCCACCTCCTCGATGACGATCACCGCCGCGAGGGCGTCGGCGCCGGCGCCCCCGTACTCCTCGGGGACATGCACGGCGTGCAGGTCCGCCGCGACGAGCGCCTTGTAGACGTCCCAGGGAAACTCCCCGGTCTCGTCGGCCTCGGCGGCGCGAGGGGCGATCTTCTCGTCGGCGAGAGCGCGGACCGTCTCGCGGAGCATCTCGTGCTCCTCGGGCAGTGCGTAGAGAGGGTAGCTCATGGGAAAATACTAGGACGTCCAACAAAACATGGAGCGCTCCACCCCATGTGGTATGCCCTGCGGCGTTTGCGCAGGTGGCAAAGTGGGACCACAAGGTGCCGATACCCTGTCGGCAAAGAATTGGGCAGAACGAAGGGAGCACCAGTGGCCTACCGCCTCACGATGGTGGGAACCGGATATCTCGGTGCGACGACTTCCGCGTGCATGGCCGAGTTGGGCTTCGAAGTCCTCAGCCTCGACGTTGACGCGGAGAAGATCGACCGCCTGCGGGCCGGCGATCTGCCCATCTACGAACCGGGCCTGCAGGAGATCCTGCGACGCAACCTGGCCAACGGCCGACTGCGCTTCACCACCTCGTACGAGGAGGCCGCGGCCTTCGGCGACGTGCACTTCCTGTGCCTGGGCACGCCGCAGAAACCGGGAGAGTACGCCGCGGACGTGTCCTATCTGGACGCCGCGATCGAGTCGCTCGCCCCCCACCTGGACCGAGAGTGCCTGATCGTCGGCAAGTCGACCGTCCCGGTCGGCACCGCGCAGCGCCTCGCCGACAAGCTGGCCCGGCTCGCCCCCATCGGCGCGGGCGCCGAGCTCGCGTGGAACCCCGAGTTCCTTCGTGAGGGCTTCGCGGTGAAGGACACCCTCCACCCCGACAGGATCGTGCTCGGTGTCGCCTCCGACCGGGCCGAGAAGGTCATGCGGGAGGTGTACGCCTCCATGCTGGAGATGGGCACCCCGATGGTGATCACCGACTACCCCACGGCGGAGCTGGTCAAGGTGGCCGCCAACGCCTTCCTCGCCACGAAGATCTCCTTCATCAACGCGATGGCCGAGGTCTGCGAGGCCGCCCACGCCGACGTCAAGCAGCTCTCCCTCGCGCTGTCCTTCGACGACCGCATCGGCGGCAAGTTCCTCAACCCCGGTCTCGGCTTCGGCGGCGGCTGCCTGCCCAAGGACATCCGCGCCTTCATGGCCCGGGCCGGTGAGCTCGGCGCCGACCAGGCACTGACCTTCCTGCGGGAGGTCGACGCGATCAACATGCGCCGCCGCGCCCGCATGGTCGACCTCGCCCGCGAGCTGGCCGGAGGCTCCTTCCGCGGCTGTACGGTCGCGGTGCTCGGCGCCGCGTTCAAGCCCAACTCCGACGACATCCGCGACTCGCCCGCACTGGACGTCGCCGTCAAGATCAGCGAGCAGGGTGGCCGGGTCACCGTCTACGATCCCGTCGCCCAGGAGAACGCCCGCAAGGCCCACCCCGGACTCGCCTACGGCACCTCGGCCCTGGACGCGGCCAAAAACGCCCACGTCGTGCTGTTGCTGACCGAGTGGCAGGAGTTCGTCGCGATGGATCCCGAGGAGCTGGGTTCCGTGGTGATCTCCCGCAAGATCGTTGATGGTCGTAACGCCCTCGACGCCGAGACCTGGCGGGCCTCCGGCTGGCACTACCGCGCTCTGGGCCGCCCCTGAGCACAGCGCGTCATCCCGCGCGGCCGTCCCTTTCCGCCCCTCCCCTCGTCAGGGTCGTTCCGAGGCGACCCTGACGACACGGCCGGGCGTACATCCCTTTGCCGCATCTCTCCCGGGTCGAGGCATGTCGCCCTGAAGCGAACCCGCCGGTCTCGCCAGAACGGCGTGGACGTCGCGAGGTCCGCTCACCTGGCAGGCGGAGCGGACACGTCGGCGGGTTCCCGGTTCGTGCCGGATACGGGCCGGATGGTCGTCGACTTCTCGGATATCGCGTCGGTCGCCACTGTCTCTCAGGTCACCAGTTCCAACCGCCCCAGTGATACCTACGATGCCAGCGCCTGCGGCGATGGTAGTGACGGTGATGGTGGTAGTGCCAGTGCGGGTCGTGAGCCGGCCAAGCACCCCCCGGGAACATCGTGATACCCATCGGGACACCTCTCTCGTAGTAATCCCTCGGACATGACAATTACTACGATATTCGGCATTTCATGGCAAAAAACACCAAATCGCCCCCAAGTTATCCATATAACGCTTTTGGCAGCGATTACGGCGAAGTCGCTCGCACTGCAGCAGGGCGAGCCGCCTCACAGAACCAGCTCTTCCTTTTCTTTCGACAAAAGGGTTTTTACCCTCACCGGAGAGCGGTGGCCGAAGCGTGAACCCCGAGGGTGGCGCACCTTTCACCGGGTCGAACCGGCGGGCGATCCGATCGCGGCGACGAGAGAGAAGCCCTGGAAGCGCGCAGCAAGAAGGCCCCCGTCACCGACGAGGGCCTTTTGTCCGTCCCGATCCCGTCGGGTCAGTTGTCGAACTCGCCGAGTTTCACGCCCCCGACGAAGGCGTCCCACTCCGAACGGGTGAAGAACAGCTTCGGTCCGTCGGGATTCTTGGAATCGCGCAATACGTAAAGAGAACCCGACCCGGCCTTGTGGCCCTCCTCGGGAGCGTCGACAACGGCCACCTCGACGCAGGGACCGCTGTCGTCCCCCTCCGGGGCCGCCTTGCGCCAGACGGCGTTGCTGAGGTCTGCTTCCACGTCGTCATCACCCTCGCTATGTCGGCGGTCGCCCACAACGGGCGCGGTCATTCGCGCGGATCGCCCCCGCAACGCCGACAAGCCTCCGTCACGTCCCGAGGATGATCTCAGTGACGTGCCCTCCTGTGACGGCTCCGCGAACGGGTGGCGGGCTCCACGCACACAGTATCCGGGCCGTCCGAGACACCCGCAACGACGAAGAGACCAAGCCGGAGCACCAGGAAGTCAGCGCGTCGAGACGGAACTCACGGCGGAGTCGGTGGTCTTCTGACTCTCACCCATGCCCAGGCTTCCGAACACCGCCAGCACCGCCACCGTGAGCCCGAGGACGGCGCGGATAGCGTTCCTCATGATCCCCACCTCCAAAATCCGTGGAGATCTGCTCCTTCCCTCCGAGTCCTCATATATCCGTATTGTTGTCAAGCTATTGGCCAAAAGCGGCCATATCAGGCGCCGAGCTGGGCGGCTTCGGCGCGAAGCTTCGCGCCCTTGGCATGGGCTTGGTCCTTGAGGGCGACCTGGAACGCCTCCATCTTCGCCCGCAGCCCCTCGTCGGCGGCGGCGAGGATCCGTACGGCCAGCAGGCCCGCGTTGCGGGCACCCCCGACGGCGACCGTCGCGACCGGGACCCCGGCGGGCATCTGGACGATCGAGAGCAGGGAGTCCATACCGTCGAGATACTTCAGCGGGACGGGGACGCCGATCACCGGCAGGGGGGTCACCGAGGCGAGCATGCCCGGCAGGTGGGCGGCTCCCCCGGCACCCGCGATGATCACCTTCAGACCGCGCCCGGCCGCCTCCGCGCCGTACGCGATCATCTCCTCGGGCATGCGGTGCGCGGAGACCACGTCGGCCTCGAACGCCACCCCGAACTCGGCGAGCGCCTCGGCGGCGAGTCTCATCACCGGCCAGTCGGAGTCGCTGCCCATGACGATGCCGACGGTGGTCATGCTTTCTCCCTGTGCCTCGTCGCGACCGGCCGGCCGCGCGTTCGCGTTGGTGTCCTGCCCCGCGGAGGGGGCAGCGGTCTTCTGTGTCGCCGAAACCTTCAACCGCCCGGGTCTTCCGGCGTTCGGGACCTCGGTGGTGCCGGGGTGTTCCGCCGGCACCACCCCGACGGCCCCCGACTGCCCCCGACTGCCGCCGACTGCCGCCGACGACAAGGTGTCCCGGAAGCGAGCTCAGGTGTATCTTCCCTCGGCGAGATAGACCGCGGCGTGCCTGGCACGCGCCCGGACCTCGTCAAGATCGGTCCCCATGGCGGTGACGTGGCCGATCTTGCGCCCCGGCCGCACCTCCTTGCCGTAGAAGTGGACCTTGATCCCCGGGTCGTGGGCCATCACGTGCTCGTACCGGGAGAAGATGTCGGGGTCGTCGCCGCCCAGGAGGTTCGCCATCACCACCACGGGGGCGGTCGGCGCGGGCGACCCGAGCGGAAGGTCGAGGACCGCACGCAGGTGCTGCTCGTACTGTGAGGTGCGGGCCCCGTCGATCGTCCAGTGGCCGCTGTTGTGCGGGCGCATCGCCAGCTCGTTCACCACCAGCCCCGAGGGGGTGGCGAACATCTCCACGGCGAGCAGCCCGGTCACGCCCAGCTCCTTGGCGATGGTCAGGGCGATCCGCTGGGCCACCGCGGCCCACTCGGGGTCGAGGCCGGGAGCCGGGGCGAGCACCTCGACGCAGATGCCGTCGCGCTGGACGGTCTCCACCACCGGGTAGCTGACCCCCTGCCCGTGCGGCGACCTGGCGACCAGCACGGCGAGCTCCCGCTCGAACGGCACGAACCCCTCGGCCATCAGCGGTACGCCGGAGGCGAGGACCTCGGTCGTCTCGCCCGCCGAGTGGCAGACCCAGACCCCGCGCCCGTCGTAGCCGCCCCTGACCGCCTTGAGCACGACCGGCCAGCCGTTCTCCGCGGCGAACTCCTCGACGTCGGCGACCGTCTCGACCCGCCGCCACGGCGGACAGGGAACGCCGATCGCGGTCAGCCGCTCGCGCATCACGGCCTTGTCCTGGGCGTGGACGAGCGCCTCCGCGCCGGGACGCACGGCGAAGCCGTCCTCGGCCAGGGCGCGGACGTGCTCGGTGGGCACGTGCTCGTGGTCGAACGTGACCGCGTCACACCCCTTGGCGAGATCGCGCAGGTCCGCCAGCGACCGGTAGTCGCCCAGGCGCACGTCGGCGATCACACGGGCGGCGCTCTCGTCGGGCGAGTTGGCCAGGACCCGCAGCTCGATGCCGAGGGCGATCGCCGCCTGCTGCGTCATCCGGGCCAGCTGGCCCGCTCCGATCACGCCGACGACGGGTCCGATGGGACTGGCCAAAGAAGGGCTGCTCACAGCGGTTAAGTTTACCGTCGCACGATGCGCGGCCAGGCGTCGGGCGGACGGCAGGTGGCCGGCGGACGTTGTGGCAGGGTCGTGACGGGGTGAGGTCAGTCCGCCGTGAGGGTGGCGAGGCCGCGGCGCAGGCCGGTGGTGGCGAGTTCGGCACCCTTGCCCATGATCTCGGTGGCGACGAGCACGACCTCGGTCCCGGTCAGCCTGGCGGTTCTGGTCCTGCCGGTGAAACCGCGCAGGTCGGCCTTGCCGTAGAGGGGGCGGGCCAGGGCGGAGCGCCCCTCACGGGCCCTCTGCCGGTGTTCGATCTCCAGGGCGTGGATGACCAGGGCACCGCCGCCGGGCAGCAGCAGCGCGCGCTGGGGGCCGACGAGCAGGCGGACCTCGGTGGTGAGACGGTCGGGCCGCACGCTCTGCGGGCGCCTGACCAGATCACCGAAGAGATCACGGGCCGGGTCGCCCTTGGGGAAGGTCACCCCGCTCACCCCCGCCGGGTCGGTCAGGTAGGCCAGGTAGCGCTGCGGCACAAGGCGGGCCTTCACCCCCACCGACGGGTCGTCGGCGGGCACCGCGCCCTCGGTCGGCTCGCGGACCTCGCCCCTGATCGGGATGGGGCCGGCGCCGAGCCGCCACTCGCCGCCCTCCTGGACGAAGAGGAAGTAGGCCGGGTCGGGCTCTCGGGCCAGGGCGACGAACCAGCGGTCCTCGCCGACGGTGCCCGGCAGGTACAACTCCGCCACGCTGTAGGACTTCCTGGCGGGGGCTGGGCGGCCGTTCCGGGTCGCCTCACAGGCACGACCGCCCAGCGCTCTCTCCGCCCAGGTGGTGAGCCTCTCGACCGTCGCGCAGTCCTTGTCGCGCCAGGCGTCGTCGAGCCTGCTCAGCAGCGCGAGGGCGTCGGTCGCCTCGCCGAGCTCCACCTCGGTGGACGCCTCGCGCGACGGGCCGCCGGCCTCGGGGGTGGTGACCCGCGTCTCGCTCCTCGCACCGCAGGCGGTCGTCATCGACAGGCCCAGGATCAAGGCGAGGAGTCGGCGGCGCAAGGGTGGATCCCCGGGGTAGTGGCCGTCGCGTACGGCAGTCCGTCTGGACCGACCACGGGAGGCGGAGCTGCCGAGGGCTTCCCGTGATCTACCGGGTCAGCGTAACGTCACCGCCCTCATTTATCCCGTGTTATGAGACATTTGTTGAAAAGGCACTTGCTGACGGATATCTACACCGACGAGTCAACCTCGCGCGGATCATGCCCCCTCACCGGTAACCTGACCCGAAGAGTGTTCGAGATCCTCCGAAGCGGCGGATCGGCGGCCGACCCCCGAAAGGACCGTGCAGGAAACGTGGAGTTTCTCCGACACGCCTACCGGCGGCTCGCCGACCTGGCGCGCGAGCTGGCGAAGTTCGGGACGATCGGCGCGATCGCCTTCGTGGTCGACACCGGCGGCACCAACCTGCTCAGGTTCGGTCTCGGCTGGGGACCGCTCACCTCCAAGGTGATCGCCACGATCGTCGCGGCGACCCTGGCCTACCTGGGAAACCGCTACTGGACGTTCAGGCACCGCGAGCAGAGCGGTCTCGCCCGCGAGTACTTCCTGTTCTTCGTCCTCAACGGCATCGGCCTGCTGATCTCGCTGCTGGTGATCGGCTTCGTGACCTACACCCTGGGCCTGCAGGACGTGCTGAGTTACAACATCGCCCTGCTCACCGGTACCGCCCTCGGGACCCTGTTCAGGTTCTGGTCGTACAAGAAGTGGGTCTTCCTGCCGATCTCGCCGCCCGTGGGGCAGGCGGAGCCCGTGCCCGGTAGGCCGCCCAACCGGTCGGCGGCGCCGAACAGCCAGGTCAACGGCCACATGTATCTCCTGGGCAAGTCGGCGGAAGAGAACACGCCCCCCACCGGCCCGCGCCAGTCCGGCTGATCCGCGCGTTCCCTCGCCCCGGGGTGATCGTCCGCCGCACCGGATCGGACGGCCACGAGATGGCACCCGCGGAAACGAGTCCTGCTTCGATCGGGGCGCGCCGGCCGGCCGCGGTCAGGCGGGCCCGCGGACGACGCGGTTCCTGACGGTCTCGCCCACCTGACGCAGGAAGAGCGCGAACGTCGCGGGACGCGCCTTCACGAGCTCCAGACGTCCGCCGTCCGCCGCGGCCTGTGCCCTGGCGAGGGGCAGGCCGAGCCCGGTGCCGCCGCCCCCGCTCACGTTCCGCTCGAAGACCCGCGGAACCAGGTCGTCGGTGATGCCCCTGCCCTCGTCGGCCACCTCGATCACGACGGACCTCTCCTTGGTGCAGGTGGTCACGGTCACCGTGCCGCCTCCGTGCTTCAGCGAGTTCTCCAGCAGGGTGGAGATCACCTGGCCGATGCCGCCACCGGTGCCCAGCGCCTGGAGCCCGCGCGTACCGGCCAGGCTGAGCCGCCGCCCGGCCCTGCGAAACGCGGGGCCCCACTCGATGAACTGCTGGTCGAGCAGCGTGTCGAGCTCGACGACCTCGGACTGTGCCTGACGCTGCCTTCTGGCGGTGGCCAGCAGCTCGTCGATCACGGCGGTGAGCCGTTCGGCCTGCACGATCGCGGCCTCGCCCTCCTCCTTGACGATGCCCGGCTCGTCGGCGGCGGCGACGATCTCCTCAAGTCTCATGGTCAGGCCGGTGAGCGGGGTGCGCAGCTGGTGGGAGGCGTCGGTGGCGAACTCCCGCTCCCTGGACAGGAGGTCGGAGATGCGGGTCGCGCTGCGGTCGAGCACCTCGGCCACCCGATCGAGCTCCTGGATGCCGTAGCGGTGCTTGCTCGGTCTGGCGTCGCCGGAACCGAGCCGCTCAGCGATCATCGCAAGGTCGCTGAGCGGTAAGCTCAGGCGGCGCGACTGCACTATGGCGAGCCCCACCGCGACCGCGAGGGCAGCCGCGGCGAGTCCCAGGATGAGGAACAACCACGCGCGGACCTCGCGCTCCACTCCCGTCCTGTCCCGGCTGACCGCGACGTACACGCCGTTCTCCGACTGCGCGTCCTCGGTCATCTTCTGGTTCTCGGGGGGCTCGGTGCCCACCGTTATCACCTGGGGCGGCGTCCCTTTCGCGTAAATCTGAATGTAGAGATCGGAATACTTGCGCTGCAGCTGGTGCTCGTCGACGGGCTGATCCTGGATCCGGGCGTACTCGACCTCCCCCAGCAGGCTTCTGGCGTGCGAGGAGAGCTCCTGGGTCGCCTCCTCCTCGATGAGCCGGTTGACCGCCACACCGAGGGGGATGCCGAGCAGCAACACCCCGATGACCGCGACGAGGAGGGTTGAGGAGAGCAGGCGGCGACGCATCCCCTACTCGCGCTCGAACCTGAAGCCGACTCCTCGAACGGTCGTGATGTATCGGGGCTTGGCGGCGTCGTCACCGAGTTTCCGGCGGAGCCACGAGATGTGCATGTCCAGGGTCTTGGTCGACCCCCACCAGTTGGTGTCCCACACCTCGCGCATGATCTGCTCGCGGGTGACCACCTTTCCCGCGTCCCGGACCAGGACCCTCAGCAGATCGAACTCCTTGGTGGTCAGATGCAACTCCTTGTCTCCCATCCACGCGCGACGTGAGTCGGCGTCGATGCGCACGCCCTGGACCACGGGCGTCTCGGACGTGCCGCGCCGCAGGAGCGCGCGGACGCGCGCCAGCAGCTCGGCGAGGCGGAAAGGCTTGGTGACATAGTCGTCGGCCCCGGCGTCGAGGCCCACCACCGTGTCGACCTCGTCGACACGGGCGGTGAGGATCAGCACGGGAGTCCCGTGGCCCTCGGCGCGAATGCGCCTGGCCACCTCCAGGCCGTCCATCTCGGGCAGGCCCAGATCGAGAACGATCAGGTCTATGCCACCCGACAGAGCCCGCTCCAGAGCCTGCGGGCCATCAGGGCTCACCTCTACTTGATAACCCTCGCGGCGCAGAGCTCGCGCCAGTGGCTCGGAAATCGAGGTGTCATCCTCGGCGAGTAGTACACAGGTCATGTTGCGATCGTAGGACCTTAGAGGATCGTTTCCCGGGTACAGCGCGCGGTTTGACTCGTCGTTGACCTATCCATTGACCTGGGCAAACACTGATAAATCCCGGATAGTCATCCCGCAACGGCCGAGGGCCACGGAGTAGGTCTCCCGCATTGGAAGTGCCTGGAAAGCACAGCGCCCCAAAAGGGTGCGGCGACAAAACAGAACACGCCCACCAGAGGGGATCTGGTGGGCGTGTTCATGCTTTATTACCTCAAGACGCCGAGGGCGGCTCTGCGTAGCGGGCGAGGTAGAGCTGCTCCCCGAGGCTCCCGATGAGACCCAGCTCGGTCTCCAGGTAGTCGATGTGGTGCTCCTCGTCCTCCAGGATCTCCTCGAAGAGCCGGGCCGAGGTGGTGTCGCCCTTCTCGCGCATCAGGATGATGGCGGGCTTCAGCCGGTTGACGACCTCAAGCTCGACGTCCAGGTCGGCGCGGAGCTGCTCGGCGACGGTCTGGCCGATGTGGAGGGTGCCCAGCTTCTGGTAGTTGGGCAGTCCTTCAAGGAAGAGGATGCGGTCGGTGAGCTTCTCCGCGTGGCGCATCTCGTCGATGGACTCTTCGCGGGTGTATTTGGCCAACCGGGTATACCCCCAGTTCTCCTGCATCTTGGCGTGCAGGAAGTACTGGTTGATCGCGGTCAGCTCCGCGGTCAGCTGCTCGTTGAGCAGTTCGATGATTTTCTTGTCGCCCTGCATGGCGGGCTCCTCGTGCTATGCGGTCGGCATCAAATCTTCAGACCGCTTCAGGATCGCACAGATTTTTCGCACGCAAGAAGCACAGTCGCCGCCGGCGCCCGTGGCATCGCGGATCTGGCGCGCGCTTCTGGCCCCTGCCGAGATGCAGTCGTGCACCTCGTTCTCGGTCACCGCGCGGCAGAGGCATACGTACACGGGAGTGCGACCTTTCTGGAGGCTACCATAGGTTAGGCACACCTAAACTAGCTCATTTGGTAAGCCTTGCCTATGTGAACTAGGGCACACGACCTTAATCTCTCTGTCATCGGTCCGAAGTTCCCACCCGGGCGGCAACCGGTCGACGTGCGGAAAACCTCACGACCTCAGGGCCACCTGGCGGGCGATCATCGGAAAAGGTCCGCCGGAAACCCGGGAAGGGGACCCGTGGACACGCCACCGGGACAGGGGGGCGGGAAACGCGAACGCGCCCCGGCGAAGGCCGGGACGCGTGAGCGGATCAAGTGCGGAAAGACGCGGGTCAGTGGCCCCTGGCGAGCCATTCCTCCAGGTGCCCGGCCTCCGCGCCGATGGAGGTGGACTCGCCGTGACCGGTGTGCACGGCCGTCCCCGGCGGCAGGGTGAGCAGCTTCGCCGTGATCGATTCGATGATCGTGTCGAAGGAGGAGAAGGACCTCCCCGTCGCGCCGGGGCCCCCGTTGAACAGGGTGTCGCCGGTGAAGACCGCGCCGATCTCCGCCCCGTACAGGCAGACCGCACCCGGAGCGTGGCCGGGCGTGTGCAGCACGGTCAGCTCGACTCCGCCGGCCGAGAGCACCTGCCCGTCCTTGAGCGGGGTGTACGGCAGGTCGGTGTAGACCATCTCCCACAGCACCTGGTCGGCCGGGTGGAGCAGGATCGGCGCGCCCGTCCGCTCGGCGAGGTCGGCCGCCGCGTCGATGTGGTCGTTGTGCGCGTGGGTGCAGACGATGGCCTTGACCTCGCGGCCACCCACCCTCTCGGCGATCGCGGCGGCGTCGTGGGCGGCGTCGACGATCAGCACCTCGCTCGCCGAGCCGACGATCCAGACGTTGTTGTCGACGTCCCACGTCCCGCCGTCCAGCGAGAACGTTCCCGAGGTGACGACCTTGTCGATCACAGGATCACCACCGAACGCAGGACCTCGCCGCGGTGCATCTTCGCGAAGGCGTCCTCGATGTCGCCGAGACCGATCGTCTCGGAGACGAAGCGGTCGAGGTCGAGCCGCCCCTGGAGGTAGAGGTCGATGAGCATGGGGAAGTCGCGGCTGGGCAGGCAGTCGCCGTACCAGGAGGACTTCAGCGCGCCACCTCGGCCGAAGACGTCGAGCAGCGGCAGCTCCAGCGTCATGTCCGGGGTGGGCACCCCGACCAGGACGACGGTCCCGGCCAGGTCGCGGGCGTAGAAGGCCTGCCGGTACGTCTCCGGGCGGCCGACCGCCTCGATGACCACGTCCGCGCCGTTGCCGCCGGTGAGCTCCTTGACCGTCTCGACCACGTCGGAGGTGCGGGAGTTGACCGTGTGGGTGGCGCCGAACTCCTTGGCCCAGACGAGTTTGCGGTCGTCCACGTCCACCGCGATGATCTTCGAGGCGCCCGCCAGGGCGGCGCCGAGAACGGCCGCGTCGCCGACGCCGCCGCATCCGATGACCGCCACGCTGTCACCGCGGGTCACGCCGCCGGTGTTGATCGCCGCGCCGATGCCCGCCATCACGCCGCAGCCCAGCAGCCCGGCCACCTGCGCCGGTGCCGCAGGGTCGACCTTGGTGCACTGCCCGGCCGCGACCAGGGTCTTCTCGATGAAGGCGCCGATGCCCAGGGCGGGGCTGAGCGGCGTGCCGTCCTCCAGGGTCATCTTCTGGGTGGCGTTGTGGGTGTTGAAGCAGTACCAGGGACGGCCTCGCAGGCACGCCCGACACTCGCCGCAGACGGCCCGCCAGTTCAGGATCACGAAGTCACCGGGGGCCACCTCGGTGACGCCCTCGCCGACGGCCTCGACCACTCCCGCGGCCTCGTGGCCGAGCAGGAACGGGAACTCGTCGTTGATGCCGCCCTCGCGGTAGTGCAGGTCCGTGTGGCAGACACCACAGGCCTGGACCGTCACCACGGCCTCGCCAGGGCCGGGATCCGGCACGATAACGGTCTCCAGCGAGACGGGCTCGCCCTTGCCACGCGCGACCACGCCTTGCACGGTGTACGGCATGTCCTGCACCTCATCTGTCATGGTTTCGACCTTCACGGGGCCGCTTACCGATTGAACGGACTTGGGCACCCGGCAGTCAATGATTACCAGCCCGGCGCAACACGTAGGGCTGCACCACCCCCAGGCCACGGGCCGGCCGCTGGCGGATGCGGCCGATCTCGACACCGGGCGCGCCCTTCAGCGCCTCGGCCAGCCTGTCGTCGACGACGACCGTGCCGGGGCGGGCGATGGCGGTGAGCCTGGCCGCCAGGTTGACCGTCGTACCGAAGACGTCGCCCATGATCGGCAGTACCGGACCGTACGCGAGCCCGATCCGCACCTCGGGCCCGTACCTGCGAATCGCGCCGACCAGGTCCAGGGCGATCACCGCGGCCTTCCTCGGGTCGGCCGCCGTGAAGAACACCTCGTCCCCGAGCGTCTTGACCATCCGTCCCCCGTGCTCGGCGACCACGTCCGAGGCCCGTGACTCGAAACCCTCGACCAGCTCGGCCAGGCCCCGCTCGTCCAGCTCGCGCGAGACCCGGGTGAAGGAGACCAGGTCGGCGAAGCCCACCGCGAGGGTGAGCCTGTCCGGCACGATCTCGTCGGTGATGTCGGCGAGCGTGAGCAGGCGGGTCCCCGCGGCGGCGAGCTGGGCGCGCCAGATGTGGACCAGTATCTGCTCGAAGTCGGGGAGCAGCCGGCGCGAGGTCTCCATGACCGCCGCCAGGTCCTCGTCGGTGGGGCGGCGGCCCGGGTCGAGCATCGCGCCGATCATGATCTCGGCCTGCCACTGCGCGAGCCTCGCCGTCGTCTGGCCGAGCGCCCTCGCCATTCGGATGACGGTCTGGTCGTCCAGCAGGTCGCCCTCCATCATCGCCCGGACCCGCTCCAGCACAGCCACGTCCGCGTCGGTGAAGGCCACGGCGTCGTCCGGAAGCGTGGCGAACCCCAGCGCGCGCCAGATCCGCTCGGTGAGCTCCTGCGGCACCCGGGCGAGGCTCGCCACCTGGATCCGGGTGTAGCGAGGAGACGCGCCGACGAAGAGGCGCTCGATCTGCTCGGCCGTCGGGCGTTCGGCGTGAGCCTGCTCGGCCTCCGGATGCCCGGCGCGGGCCTGCGCGGCCTCCGGACGCCCGGCGTGGGCCTGCTCGGCCGCCGGACGTCCGACGGGGACCCCCCTCTCCTCGCCGACCTCCCCCGGTTCTGGGAGATCACGCCCCACGGGTCACCGCCCGGGTTCCGAGGGCTCCCCGTCGAGCGCGTCGTCGAGCGCGCGGAACAGCTCGGCCCGGACCTCCTGGATGTGGGGGATGTCCCGCAGCGTGATCCGGCCCTGCTCGCTCGCCGACTCGACGACCAGCGTGCCGCAGCCCAGGAGCCTCTCCATGAAGGTCTGGTCGGCGCTGACCGAGTTCACCTTGACCATCGGGATGTCGTCGATGGACTTGTTCAGCACCCCGGTGCTGATGGTGAACCGGTGCGAGGTGAGGATGTAGACGGCGTTCTTCCAGCGCAGGTACGGAATGAACGACCACACCGTCAGCAGGCCGACGGCGATCACCGCCACCGCGACGCTCGCGTAGAGCCGGTACTCGAAGTCGGGCATGAAGTAAAGGGCGGCGCCGGATCCCACGCTGATCAGGATCAGCATGAGGAACGGGCCGGTGAGTCGCTTCCAGTGAGGGTGGAACGACGTGATCCGTCGCTCCCCCTCCGTCATGTGGTGATCGGGTAGACCCATGGGGCAAATCGTGACACGTGCGCATGCCCTGCGTCACGAGGTGTGAGGCCGAACATGCACGACGTCACCCGCGCTGAGCGTGTGCTCCTCCCCCTTGGAGCTGACGAGCAGGTGCCCGGCGCGGTCGACGCCGGTGGCGGTGCCGGTCAGCACCCGCTCGCCCGGCAGTTCCACCCTCACCTCCCGCCCGACCGTGGCGCTGACCGCGAGATAGGCGGCCCGCAGGCCGCACGCCTCGACGTCGCCGTCCGCCTCCGACCACTCGCGGTAGTGGGTCTCGATCTCCCGCAGCACCGCGCGCAGGATCGGGTCGCGGTCGACGCAGACGGCCTTCTCGACGGCGAGGGAGGTCGCGGTCTCCACCGGCAGTTCCTCCGGGCGCACGCTCACGTTGAGGCCGACCCCCACGATCACCGCGCTGTCGATCCGCTCGGCGAGCACCCCGGCGAGCTTGCGTTCGCCGATCAGCAGGTCGTTGGGCCACTTGAGCCGTACGTCGACCTCCGCGACCTTCCGGACGGCCGACGCGACCGCCAGGCCGACGAGCAGGGGCAGCCATCCCTGGGTGGACATGGGCGGGTCGGGCCGCAGGAGCACCGAGAACGTCAGGCCGGAACGCGGCGGAGCGCTCCAGACACGGCCGAGCCTGCCGCGCCCGGCGAACTGGGACTCGGCGACGACGACGGCTCCCTGCCGCGCGCCGTCGCGGACGGCGTGCGCGAGGTCGGCGTTGGTCGATCCGGTCCTGTCGACCACGGTGATGCCGGACCAGAGGCCCCCGGGACGGACCAGGGCGCGGGTGAGCGCCGCCTGGGAGAGCGGCGGGCGGTCAAGATCGGTGAAGGGCGAGTCGAGCACTTAGCCATCTTGCCTCCACTAACGACCCCCTGTTACCGAATTAATCCAATGACCAGGGAATACTGTTACCGAAGTCTGGGTCGGCGGGCAAGGTCAGGCCTTTGACCGGGTCGGGAAACCGTGCGGAAGGTCGCGAAAAGAAATGATGAACGCATGAGCAAACATCTCGGCGCACGGAACGCCACCGGCACGAGGGACGATCCGGGCTTCGAGGCGGTGGAGGCGGCGCGGAGACCGGGGCCCACCACCAGGGCGCGGGTCGGGCAGATGCGGGCGGGGACCCTACACGAGCGCCGGGACGACCTCGCCACCGAGGAGCCGATGGAGATCCGCATCCAGGCGGGCGAGGAGCGTCGCACGGTCGCGATCACCATGCGCACCCCCGGGCACGACTTCGAGCTGGCGGCCGGATTCCTGTACGGCGAGGGGGTCGCGGCACCGGCGGACGTCGCGTCCATCGCCTACTGCACCGACGAGGACGTGCCGCAGGAGGCGCGCTACAACACGGTGACCGTACGGCTGCACGGTCGCGTGCTGCCCGACCTGCCCTCGCTCGACCGGCACTTCGTGACGTCGAGCGCGTGCGGCGTCTGCGGCACCGCCGGCCTCGACGCCCTGCGCGGCCGCTGCTCACCGCTGCCCGACCAGGAGGACCTGCTCGTCTCCCCCGAGGTCCTGTACGACCTCCCCGACCGGCTGAGGAGCGCCCAGGGGGTCTTCGGCAAGACCGGAGGGCTGCACGCGGCCGGCCTGTTCACCCCCGACGGTGAGCTGCTCGCGGTCCGCGAGGACGTGGGGCGGCACAACGCGCTGGACAAGCTGGTCGGCTGGGCCATGATGGGCGGAAGACTGCCGCTGGGCGGGCACGTGCTCATGGTGAGCGGGCGGACCAGCTACGAGATCATGCAGAAGGCCCTCACCGCGGGCCTGCCGGTCGTCTGCGCGGTCTCCGCGCCGTCCTCCCTCGCCGTCGACCTGGCGAGGGAGTTCGGGATGACGTTGGTCGGCTTCCTGCGCGAGGAACGCTTCAACGTCTACGCGGGAGCCCACCGCATCGGCCGCTGAACCGTCCGCCCGCGCTCAGCCGGTGTTCTGCAGGCCGGCGGCGACGCCGTTGACCGACAGGAGCAGCAGCGTGGACAGGCGCTCGCGCTCGCCCTCCGACAGCCCCTCGTCCGCGCGGAGCGTGGACAGGGCGCGCAACTGCAGGTGGGAGAGGGCGTCCACGTACGGGTCGCGGAGCTGCACCGCGCGGGACAGCACCTTGCGGTCCTCCAGCAGGCGGGTGTGGCCGGTGATCTCCAGGACCAGGCGGCGCGTCAGGTCGTACTCGGTCAGGACCTGCTCGACGAAGTCGTCCCTCGCGCCGAGCGCGAGGTAGCGGGCGGCGATGTCACGGTCGGTCTTGGCGAGCGACATCTCCACGTTGTCCAGCAGCGAGGCGAACAGCGGCCACTCGCGGTAGGCGGCGCGCAGCTCGTCCAGGCCCGCCTCGGAGATCACCGCCTCCAGGCCGCTGCCCAGGCCGTACCAGCCCGGCAGGTTGACCCGGGTCTGTGCCCAGGCGAACACCCACGGGATGGCCCGCAGGTCGTCCAGGGACCTGGGCGCGCCGAGACCGCGCCGGGCCGGGCGGGACCCCAGGCGCAGCGAGCCGATCTCCTCCAGCGGGCTGACCAGGGAGAACCACTCGGGAAAGCCGGGCGCCTCGGTCAGCAGCCGGTACGCCTTCTCCGAGGCGGAGGCGACCCGTTCGGCCACACCGCGGAAGCGCCCCGCCGCCTCGGCCGTCCGGGCCTCGATGGACGGGGTGGAGGCGAGCAGCACCGCCGAGGTGACCTGCTCCATGTGGCGGCGGGCGATGGCGTCGTGGCCGTAGCGGGCGAAGATGACCTCGCCCTGCTCGGTGACCTTGAACCTGCCGCCGACCGAGCCTGGGGCCTGCGCGAGCACGGCCCTGTTGGCCGGGCCGCCGCCTCGGCCCAGGGCGCCGCCCCGGCCGTGGAACAGCGTGAGCGGCACGTCGTGCTCGGCCGACCAGGTGGCGAGCGCCTCCTGGGCCTCGTAGAGCTTCAGGGTCGCGGCGGCCGGGCCGAGTTCCTTGGCGGAGTCGGAGTAGCCGAGCATGACCTCCAGGCGCCGCTCCTCGGCGAGCCTGGCCTGTACGGCCGGGATCTGGAGCATCCCCGACAGGACGGCCGGGGCGGCGGCCAGGTCGGCGCCCGACTCGAACAGCGGGACGACGTCGAGCCTGGGTGCCCGGTCGCCCATCGCGTGCGCGGCCAGCGCGTGGACGGCGGCGATGTCGTCGGCCGAGCGGGTGAAGGAGACGACGTAGCGGCGGCAGGCGGTCACCCCGAACCGCTCCTGGATCCAGGCGATCGTGCGGATCGTGGCCAGGACCTCCTCGGTCCGCTCGGAGGTGCGCCCGGCGGCGATGTCCTCCAGTGCGGCGGCGTGGACCTGCGAGTGCTGGCGGACCTCCAGCTCGGCCAGGTGGAAGCCGAACGTCTCCACCTGCCAGATGAGGTGCTGCAGCTCTCCGTACGCCTGCCGGTTCGCCCCGGCCTCGACCAGCGAGTCCTGGGCCGTGCGCAGGTCGGCGAGCAGCTGCTCGGGCGAGCGGTAGGCCAGGTCGAGGCCGCGCTGGCGGGTGGCCGCGATGCGGGCGGCGACGAACATCAGCCACTGCCGGTGCGGCTCCCTCGGGGAGCGGGTCGCCATCTCCGAGACCACGTCGGGGTGGTCGTTCACCGCGCTCGACAGCGCGGCCCTCAGCCCCGCCGAGGCGGGGGTGTAGTCGGCGGTGAGGGTGAGCGAACGGCCGATCCTGAGCGTGGCGTTCTCCAGGGCGATCAGCACGTGCTCGGCCTGGATGAGCACCGCGTCCCTGGTCACCTTGGAGGTGACGTTCGGGTTGCCGTCGCGGTCGCCGCCGATCCAGCTGCCGTACCTGATGAAGGCGCGGGCCCGGGGCTTGGCGGTGCCGCCTCCGCCGCCGAGCGCGGCGTCCAGGGCGCGGTAGACCTGCGGGACCACCCGGAAGAGGGTCTCGTCGAAGGCCGCCATCGCGGTGCGCACCTCGTCCAGCGGGTCAAGCTTGGTGGACCTGAGCTGGGCGGTACGCCACAGCAGGTCGATCTCCTCCAGCAGCCGCCGCCGGGTCTCCGCCCGCTCGGCCGCGCCCCTGTCCGAGCTGTTGTAGGCGGTGAGCTGGCCGCTGATGCGCTGGATCGCGGTGACCACGGCGCGCCTGCGGGCCTCGGTGGGGTGCGCGGTCAGCACGGGGTGCAGGCGCAGTCCCTCGACGAGTTCGGCGACCTTGCCGTCACCGAGCTCCTGCACGGCCTGCGCCAGGGACTCGGGAAGCGGCTCCTCGCCAGTGTCGCGAACCCTGAGCGTGCGGATCCTGAAGTGCTCCTCGGCGAGGTTCGCCAGGTGGAAGTAACAGGTGAACGCGCGGGCGATCTGCACCGCGCGGTCGATCGGCCACTCGGCCACCATCGCGGTGATCTCGTCGACCGACACCTGCTTTCTGCGGGCCCCGATGACGGCCTTGCGTAGCCGTTCGACATCGGCGAGCAGGTCATCGCCGCCATGCTCGGCGATGACCTGCCCCAGGAGCTCGCCGAGCAGTCGCACGTCCGCGCGCAGCTCGTCGGGCATCTCGGTGACAGCGGAGGAACGCTCTGCCTGATGGGACACGGTGGCGGGCATGCTCGCCAGCGTACCCAGTCCGTTTTGTCGAACGGAGACCGGTCTCACCCATTGGACTAGACCACTGAGGAGGCTGCTCCCCGGCCGTTACCGGGGCCGTGCGTGACAGCCGCCGAGGACCGTTCTTCACCGTTCCGGCAGCCGTCGGGCCGCTCCCCTCCGGGCCCGCGTACGGCCCGGAGGGGAAGCGCGGGGGCGTCAGGTGGCGACGGAGGTCGCCTCCAGGAGCGCCGGATACCTGGCGAAAGCGATCTTTCCCGCGATCCTGCGGCCGCCCCAGGAGAGCAGCAGCCCGTACGGCACCGCGAGCGCGCTGACCCAGGTGAGGCCGAGCAGGACCGGCAGGACGATCGGCAGCGCGAGCAGGCCGGTGCAGATCAGCGCGCCGAACGACGCCACGAAGGCGATGCCGCCCTGGCCGGGGGCCGCGCCGGTGAAGGCGTTCAGGCGCTCGGGCACGGTGTAGGGCACCAGCACGCTGGTCAGCGCGCCCACGCCGAGCCCGGCCCCCAGCACGCCCCAGGCGGTGAGCGCGGCGGGGACCACCCACCCGACGTCCCCGGCGAGCAGCGCCGCGACCGCGGCGAGCAGGAGCAGCAGCGGGACCGCGATCGTCGCCACGGCGAGATGCCTCCCGGCGATGTCGGTACGCCAGTCGCGGTCGCTGCCGTAGGCGACGGCGTTCATCCACAGGGAACGGCCGTCGATACCGAAGGCGTTGCACCACTGGATGCTGATCATCGCCGCGCCGATGCAGGCGGGCGCGATCGCGAGGACGCCCCCGGCCGCGCCCTCGCCGTCCCCGTACATGGAGAAGGCCATCACGCCGGTGACCGCGATGGCGGCGAACCAGCCGACCCTGCCTCGCGGGTCGCGCCTGGCGTACCTGAACTCCTTGCCCACGACCGCGGCGAGCGGGCCGTCGGGCAGGACCTTCGCCAGCAGGCCACGGGAGTTGCGCACCGACGCGCCCTGGGTGGAGGCGTCGGGGGTGACCAGGGCGCGGCGCAGCGCCGTGATCCACAGCCACCCCGCCCCGGCGATCAGGAGCGCGAGCAGGGCCGCCCCGGCGAGCGCCGTCAGGCCGCCGTCGGCGATGGAGCGGGCCGCGACACCGGAGGGGGTCCAGCTCAGCGCCGAGGCCAGGGCGTGCAGCACGGCCCTGGAGTCGGCCGACACGCCGCCGTTGATCAGCAGGTTGGGCAGCTGGGCGGCCAGGACGATGAAGACCACCGAGACGGCGAGCACGTCGCGGCCCCTGCGGGTGCGCAGGATCCCCGACAGCGACGTGGTGACCAGCCGGGAGAGCATGACGCAGAGCGCGAAGTGGAGCAGCACCACGACCGCGCCCAGGAGCACCCCGCCGATCCCGGTGGCCAGACCGGCCACCGCCCCCGCCGTCACGGCGAGCGAGGCGAGCGGCCACACGCCGGTGATCGAGGCGGCGAACATGCCGGTGACGAGCTGGCCGGTCCGCAGCGGGAACAGGGCGAGGCGCGACGGGTCGAGCGTGTCGTCCACCCCGAACGCCAGCAGCGGCACGATCGCCCAGCTCACCAGGAAGACGGTGAACAGCACGGTCACGGTCTCCACGGCGACGTCGGCGGACGCGAGGCGCAGCGAGGACATCATCAGGAAGCCGACGGTGCCGAAGAGGAGCGCGGCGATCGTCGTGAAGACGAACCCCAGCAGGCGCTGGGTGCTGCCTCGCAGGTTTCCCGCGACGAGCCGCAGCTTGAGCCGCACGAACACCATGGGCCCCACCCGTACGGTCCCGGCGTTCACGAGGGGGTCGCGCCCAGCCACGACAGGCCCTCCCGTCCCGCCGGATCGCCGTCGCCCCTCGCCCCGACCAGGGCGAGGAACGCCTCGTTGAGACTGCGGCCCGCCCTCACCTCGTCCAGCGGCCCCTGGGCGACGATCCGCCCGCGGTCCATCACCGAGACCCAGTCGCACAGGCGCTCGACGAGCTCCATCACGTGGCTGGAGAAGACCACCGTCGAGCCTGAGGCGGTGTAGCGCCTGAGCACCTCGACGAGGGTGTTGGCGCTGACCGGGTCGACGCCCTCGAACGGCTCGTCGAGGAAGAGCACGTCGGGGTTGTGCAGCAGCGCCGCGGCCAGGCCGATCTTCTTGCGCATGCCGGTGGAGTAGTCGACGACGAGCTTGTCCGCCGAGCCGGTGAGGGCCATGACGTTCAGCAACTCCTCCGCCCGCCGGTCCACCTCGGCCTTGGGGATGCCGCGGAGCTGGCCGTTGTAGGAGAGCAGCTCCCTGCCCGACAGGCGCTCGAACAGGCGTAATCCTTCGGGGAGCACCCCGATGCGGGCCTTGACCGCGACCTGGTCACGCCAGACGTCGGCGCCACCGATGTGGACCGAGCCGCCGTCGGGGCGGAGCAGGCCGGTGACCATGCTGAGGGTGGTGGTCTTCCCCGCCCCGTTGGGTCCGACAAGCCCGGCGAAACCGCCCTGTGGCACGACCAGGTCGACACCTCCCACGGCGACCTGCTGCCCGAATCTCTTGACCAGCCCCCGTGTTCTTACCGCCTCCGTGATATCTGCCATGGCGCCGCCCTTCCCCCAGCTTGACCGATCAGTCCACTTCGGTTCACTCGCAGGGAGGAAACGAACGATCGCCCCCGATGGTTCGCGATGTGAGCGGACGGTTACCCTGCTGGAATGAGCGAGCCCCTGAGCGCCGAACCGCTGGATTCCGGACCCGACATCCACACGACGGCCGGCAAGCTGGCCGATCTTGAGCGCCGCCTGGGTGAGGCGGCCCACGCGGGTTCGGCACGAGCCGTCGAGAAGCAGCACGCCGCCGGGAAGATGACCGCGAGGGAGCGGGTGCTCGCCCTCCTCGACGAGGGCAGCTTCGTGGAGTTCGACGAGCTGGCCAGGCACCGGTCCACCAGTTTCGGCCTGGAGCGCCAGCGGCCGTACGGTGACGGGGTCGTGACCGGGTACGGCACGGTCGACGACCGCCCGGTGGCGGTGTTCGCCCAGGACTTCACGGTCTTCGGCGGGTCCCTGGGCGAGGTCTTCGGAGAGAAGATCGTCAAGGTGATGGACCACGCGCTGAAGACCGGTTGCCCGGTGATCGGCATCAACGACTCCGGAGGGGCGCGCATCCAGGAGGGCGTCGTCTCGCTGGGCCTGTACGCCGAGATCTTCCGGCGCAACGTCCACGCCTCCGGGGTGATCCCGCAGATCTCGCTCGTCATGGGCCCCTGCGCGGGTGGCGCCGTCTACTCGCCCGCGCTCACCGACTTCGTGCTGATGGTGTCGGAGAAGTCGCACATGTTCATCACCGGCCCCGACGTGATCAGGACGGTCACCGGCGAGGAGGTGACGTTCGAGGAGCTCGGCGGGGCGCACACGCACAACTCCCGCTCGGGTGTGGCCCACTACGAGGCGTCCGACGAGGCCGACTGCCTGGATTTCGCCAGGGCGCTGCTGTCGTACCTGCCGTCCAACAACATGGACGAGGCACCGGCGTTCGACGCCGATCCGCCGCTGGAGACCACCGACTCCGACCGCGAGCTCGACACGCTCATCCCCGACTCGGCGAACCAGCCCTACGAAATGCGGACGGTTCTCGAACACGTCCTCGACGACGGCGAATTCCTTGAGGTGCACGCGCAATTCGCGCCGAACATCCTCGTGGGTTTCGGCAGGGTCGAGGGGCGTTCCGTGGGGATCGTCGCCAACCAGCCGATGAGTTTCGCCGGAACGCTGGACATCGCGGCCTCCGAGAAAGCCGCGAGATTCGTTCGTACTTGCGATGCCTTTAACATTCCCGTACTGACATTCGTCGACGTTCCCGGATTCCTGCCGGGCACCGACCAGGAATGGAACGGGATCATCCGGCGCGGCGCCAAGCTGCTCTACGCCTACGCGGAGGCGACCGTGCCCCTGGTCACGGTCATCACCAGGAAGGCGTACGGCGGGGCGTACGACGTCATGGGGTCCAAGCACCTGGGCGCCGACATCAACCTGGCCTGGCCGACCGCGCAGATCGCGGTGATGGGCGCGCAGGGCGCGGTCAACATCCTCTACCGGCGCGAGCTGGCCGCGGCCGAGGAGCCGGACGCCGCGCGGGCCAGGTTCGTGACCGAGTACGAAGACACTCTCGCCAACCCGTATCTCGCGGCCGAACGTGGGTATGTGGACGCCGTGATCCGCCCTTCAGACACCCGCGTCCAGATCGTCAAGGCGCTACGGGCCCTGCGTGGCAAGCGCGCGACCCTGCCCCCGAAGAAGCACGGGAACATCCCGCTATGAGACACCTGAAGATCATCAAGGGGGACGCGACCCCCGAGGAGATCGCCGCGGTGGTGATCGCCATCTCGGCGCGCGCCACACCGGCGAATCCGGTGCGAAAAACCCCGCAGACCTCGAAATCCTGGAGCAATCCCTCAGATCGCATGCGAAAAGCACTTCCTGTCGGACAAGGCGCATGGCGATCCAGCGCGCTGCCGAGATAGATCCAAGGAACGGGGTGTCAAGTTGCGCGAGAGTTGGGACCATCTAAGAAATGGGCGCATATAGTCAGCCGATCAGCTAGTTCCGAGGCCTGGAGGACGACATGAGCATCCTGGACCTCACATCACATCCCATCGCCGCGAAGTACGCCGTCCTGGTCGACGTCGGCTATCTGTACGCGGCGGCCGGGGAGGTGCTCCTGGGCGCCAAGGAGCGCAAGGAATACCGGGTGGCGGCGGACGAGCTGATCCAGGCGTTGCAGAAGCACGCCGAGGAGCGCATCCACGGCGAGCTGCTCCGGATCTACTGGTACGACGCCGCCCGCGACCGGGTGCCGACCGTCGACCAGCGGGTCATCGCCCAGCTCCCCTGGGTCAAGGTGCGCCTGGGCAACCTGAACGCGCGAGGCCAGCAGAAGGGCGTGGACGCGCAGATCAGGAGCGACCTGGAGGCGCTGGCCAGGCACCACGCGGTGAGCGACACGATACTGCTCGCCGGGGACGAGGACATGGTCCCCGCCGTCGAGGCCGCCCAGGCCTACGGGGTGCGGATCCACCTGTGGGGCGTGGAGCCCCCCTACGGCACCAACCAGGCGGAACGCCTGGTCTGGGAGTCCGACACCGTCGAAATCATCAGCGCCGACTTCCTGCGCTCCTACTTCAGCCGCGCCCCCGCGCCGGTCCCCGTGCCGGTGCCCCCGATCGCCCCCTCCCCCGCCCAGGTCTTCGCCGGACGCACCGCCGCCAAGCCCAAGGCCCCCGTGGGCCAGGTCACCAAGCTGGGGCCGAGCCGCCCGCGCGTCGAGGAGGTCGGCGAGCACGTCGCCCAGAAATGGATCCTCACCCGCGGCCGCGACAACATCCGCGACCTGCTGCCGGGGCCGATCCTGCCCACGGTGATCGACACCGAGCTGCTCATCGAGGCGGAGAAGGAGCTGGGCCACTCCCTGCGCCCGTACCCCGAGGCGCGCGTCTGGCTCCGCGACGGATTCTGGGCCCGCGTCTACCGGGAGTTCGAGATCGGCGTCGGCGTCTCCTCCAAGTGACCTCCGCCGGACCGCCCGGTCCCCGGCCTGTGTCGCGACGACTGCCGCGGCCGGTTCCCGGCCCCCCGTGGACCATCCCGGCCCCGGCGCGACGGGCCGCCACGGCCAGGTCCGATTCCCGCCAGCCGTCTCCCCTGAGCCGCGGGTAGCGTCGTCACCGTGCCCGTGAGAGAACTCGACTTCGACTCCTGTTACCGCGCGGTGGCCGCGAGGGACGCCCGGTTCGACGGGCGGTTCTACACGGCGGTCACCTCCACCAACATCTACTGCCGGCCGATCTGCCCGGCACGCACCCCCTCCACCCGCAACGTGCGGTTCTACCGCCACGCGGCCTCGGCCGAGGCGGCCGGGTTCCGGCCGTGCAAGCGGTGCCGGCCCGAGCTGAGCCCCGGCGATCCCGGCTGGGACCACCGGGGCGACCTGGTCGGCCGGGCGCTCCGGCTGATCGACGAGGGGGTGGCGGACGACGGCGGGATGACCCGGCTGGCCGGGCGGCTGCACATCACCGGACGGCACCTGCACCGGCTGTTCACCGCGGAGATCGGCGTGGGCCCGCTCGCCGTGGCCAGGACCAAGCGCCTGCTGCTGGCCAAGCAGCTGCTCACCGAGACCGGGCTGCCGATCGTCGACGTGGCGTTCGCCTCGGGTTTCGGCAGCGTACGGCAGTTCAACGCGACCATGAAGGACACCTACGGCTTCACCCCCGGCGAGCTGCGGGCGACGACCGGGGCGAGGCCGGAGATACGCGGCGACGCGCTCACCCTGCGGTTGCACCGCAGGGAGCCCTACGACGCCGAGACCCTGATGCGGTTCCTGGCGGCGAGGGCGATCCCGGGGCTGGAGCACGGGGACGGCACCTCCTACCGCCGGGCCGTCCCCGGCGGAACGATCACCCTCACCCCCGTGCCGGGCCACGTACGGCTGGAGGTGAGCGTCGACGACACCCGCCACCTGGCCAGGATCGTCGCCCGCTGCCGCCGCCTCCTCGACCTCGACGCGGACCCCGAGGCGATCTCCTCCGCCCTCGGCGAGACCTCGCTGGCTCCGCTCGTCGCCGCCCGCCCCGGGCTGCGCGTGCCCGGGGCCTGGGACGGTTTCGAGATGGCCGTCCGCGCCGTGGTCGGCCAGCAGATCTCCGTCGCCGGTGCCCGTACCATCCTGGGCCGCGTCGCGGCCAGGGCCGGGCGCGCAGACGGCGACCAGGGCCTGCCCCACCTGTTCCCGACCGCGGAGGAGCTCGCCGAGGCCGATCTCGCCGGGCTGGGCCTGACCGGGCGGCGGGTGGCGACGCTGAAGGCGCTCGCCGCGCGGGTGGCGAGCGGCGAGATCGACCTGGACGGCGCGCAGGAGCCCGCGCGAGCGGTGGCCGCCCTGCTGGAGGTTCCCGGCATCGGGCCGTGGACCTGCGGTTACATCGCGCTGCGGGCACTGCGCGACCCGGACGCCTGGCCTGGCGGAGACCTCGGCCTGCGGCGGGCCATGGCCTGCCTCGGCATCCCTGAAGATCACATCGAGCGGTGGCGTCCCTGGCGGGCGTACGCCGCGCTGCACCTTTGGAGCTCGGAATGATAGAGGCACAGGTTCTCGACACCCCGGCAGGTCCGCTCGCCATGCTCGCCCGCGAGGGTGTGCTGCTGGCGGCGGGCTTCACCGCGGCGGGACCCGAGGAGATGTTCGCGCGGCTCTCCCCCGAGGTACGCGCAGAAGGACTCGTTCTCAGCGACGACCTGGGCGGGCCGGCGCGGGCGGTACGCGACTATCTGGACGGCGACCTCGCCGCCCTCGACGCGGTTCCGGTGGAACAGCCGGGCACGCCCACCCGGCAGCGGCTGCTCGCCGCCCTGCGCCAGGTGCCCGCGGGCGTCACGATCAGCTACGCCGAGCTCGCCGAGCGGGCGGGGCTGCCCAGGACCGCGGCCAGGGCCGCGGGGTCCGCGTGCGCGCGGAACCTGATCGCGCCGTTCGTCCCCTGCCACCGCATCCTGCCGTCCACCGGCGGGTACGGCGGCTACTACTACGGCACCCCGGTGAAGCAGTGGCTGCTCACCCACGAGGGGGCACCGGCCGCCGAACGGCTCAGAACCCACGAGGAGGGCCGCTGACCCGGCTATCCCCGCCGTGCTCCGCGTCTCACCGGCCGACCACCGGTCCGTGACCGGTCCTCCTCGACGCACCCCGCGCCGGGTCCCGGGACGAGCGACGGTCCTCCCGGGACCCGGTGATCGCCCCGGACGGTCAACCGGCCTTTCTCACCGTGCTCTGCACCTCGCCCACCGGGACGTCGCGGGTCACCCCCACCTCGATCGGGTCGTAGACGAAGGGCACCACGTCGTCCTCGACCTCGATGGGCCAGACCGAGGTGACCTCCAGCACGTAGACGTCACGCGGCTGGTCGATCGAGGAACGCAGATAGCGGACGCCGCAGGTGAATTCGGCGCCCTGCTGGTACGGCTTGCCGCCCGGACCGCACTCCTCCTTGACCTCCGCCCGGTCCGCGGTGGTACCCGCGTCGATCTGGATGTCCTGCAGGGTGGCGGTCACGGTGGCGCTCATGATCCCGGGCAGCGTCGCGGTCACGGACCTGGTGGTCTCGCCGACACCGCTCAGCCAGACCCAGGTCGGCAGGTTGACGTAGCTCTTGGCGTCCGGGTTGAGCTCGATCTTCGGCTCGGGGACGGTGAGCGCGGCGCGGGCGATGTCGACCAGTTCGGCCATGGTGATCCCCGCGGGCGGGGTCGTGTTGGGCGGTACGAACACGTAGGTGTCCAGCCCCATCTGGCAGCTCACCCCGTTGGGATCGGACGAGTCGTGGGCGACCGTCCACCAGCGCCCCTCCTCGCCGAGCTTCTCCACGAAAGGCTTGAGTGCCTCCTGCCGGGTCTGCGGCGCGCCCGGGTCCACCCGGGTGGTCCGCTGCTGGAAGTCCAGCATCTCTGAGGCGTTCTGGGCGGGTTCGTACCAGCATGGCCGCTTGAGCCGGTAGCCGTCGCTTTTTCCCCCGCGGCCGTTCCCGCTGATGATGATCTGGGAGTTCTTGAGACTGACCCCCGCCGTGTTCCCGTCCTGGTTGCCTCGGACCTGAACATCGGAGCCACCACCGCCGCCACCGGGATTCGGACCGAGCAGCAGCAGCCCCGCGACCACCATATTCATGATCATCGATGACATCCCTTCGAGGCGTCACTGAAAGGTTTGGCGTGCTGGAGCAGCTTGATCCGCCAGACCCCGTCGTCACCCCGCCGGAGGCCGGCGACCTGGAGGAAGGGGCGCCTGGCCCAGTCGGGCTGCTTGCGGACCGCCTTCCCGGTCTCCGCGTCCAGCAGTCGCATCCCGGTCTCGTCCACGCACGCGTTCAACTCGGCTCCCCTGCCGGTGACCGAGACGACGTTCAGCGCGTACAGCCGGGAGACCCCGCGCACCGAACGGCGCTGGTCCAGGAACGCCTTCACCCACGCGTACGCGTCCATGCTCGCCCCCTCCTGGACCGTCTCGTAGTACGCGGTGTCCTCACCTCCGGTGACGACCGAACGGAAGGACCCGGCACGGTAGTCGCGGAAAGTGTTGATCATCGCGATGGTGTCCTCGTCGGTCGTGACCGGCCACTCCACCACCACCTGGACGTCGGCGGAGACCTGGACCGTCTCCACCCTCGGCGCCGTCGGCGCCGTCGCGGCGGAGCCCGGCGCGGAGGTCTCGGCGGGAAGGTCGACGGGAGTGAACCGCTCGGCCTCCGACGGGGCGCAGGCCGTCGACAGGAGTACGACCAGCGCGATCGCGACACGCACACCGATCACGCTAGGAGCGCCCGACCACCGAAACCACTGATATGCGCGATTCGGCATGACTCTCTCCTCGTCCTCCTCGCGGCCCCCCTCACGACGACCCGTCACACCTCCCGCCCGAAGGTCGCCGGGCGCGGCACCCGCCCGCCACCGCGTGACGTCCGGCGCACGGGCCGGGTCCGCCCGGCCCGTCATGCGGTCGGGGCCGAGCGCATCCGCCACGAGGGCAGCAGCTCGTCGATGAGGGCCTCGGTCTCGGGAGCCATCCCGCCGCCGTAGGGATGGGACTCGGCCCTGCGGTGCAGGGCGTCGACCACGGCGCGCAGGCGGACGGGGTCGGCGGTGAGGTGGGTGGCCCGCAGCAGGTCACGCCAGAGCCCCTCGTCGTCCGCGGCCAGCAGCAGCCCGGCACGCACCGCCGCGACGGCCTCGTCGGTCTCGCCTCGGGCCAGGCGCGCCTCGCAGAGCCGATGCGCGGCGTCCGCGACGCCCGCGGTCACGTTGTACTCCAGGTCGTCGGCGGCGAGCCAGGCGTAGCGACCACGGGGACGGCCGTTCAGCAGCGGGCCCCGTACCAGGCCGAGTGCCCGGTCAAGGAGCTCGGGACGCCCGGCGGGGCCGGCGTGCGACCGGCGGACGAGGTCGCGGAAGAGCATCCAGTCGGTGCGCACCTCGGGACCGAGCTTGAGCCGCCCTGACTCGTCGGCGTAGAGGTTGGGCCGCCCCTGGCTGTCGGTGCCCAGCCAGGCGACGACCCTCGCGATCGTGGCGTCCCGCACCACCGACTGCACGCCCCTCGGCCAGAGGATGCCGCCGAGCACGACGGGGTGGACGCCACCGGGGTGCGTCGCCAGGTAGACGGCGAGCTCGACGGCGATCACGGCCCGTCCCTCCTCCATCGGCGGGGGGCCGACGACCTCGGCCGGACCGAGGATGCGCACCTCGACCGAGGGAGTGTGCGGTACGGGCTCCGGCTCGTCGGAAAGCGGCTCGCCCTCCAGCCGCTCGGTCGCGAGGAACAGGTCGATCAGCGCCCGGTACTGGCGCCGGGGCAGCAGCTGCGCGGCCACGTCGAAGCCGAGCGCGTCGATCTCGGCGCGGCCCCCCTCGGTGATCGTCCAGTTCCAGGTGGCGTGCGGCACGTCACCCGCGATCACGTACCCGGCCGCGGTCCGTACGCCCTTCCTCGCGAGCAGGGCGAGGCGGCGGCCCTCCTCGGGGGTCGGGGCGATCGCGGACAGCAGGTAGTGCGGCGTGGCGACCGGGTCGCCGGCGCGCCCGTGGATCCGGCCGGTGAGCACCTCACCGGCGTGATCGCGCTTACCGGCCCCCGCCTCCAGCTCGGGCAGGACCTCCGCCAGGGCGCCCACGTATCTGATCCGATCGGAGGCGATCACGGTCAGCTCCTCGCCGAAGCCGACCAGCGTGAGGCGCATCCGGTCCGACCAGCGGTTGGTGGCCAGCTCCACGGCGAGCGCGGCCAGGGCCTCGGTGGTCCGCGGGCCGTTGATGCCGATCGGCCCGTGTGCGGCCTCCAGGTCGACGAGCACCCTGCCCTCACCGCCCTCGCCGTTGGAGCCGATCGAGACCAGTCCCGGGTAGGGGGCGGGCGCGTCGGCGAGCGTCCGCTCGTCGATCATCCGGCCCTCGTGCGCGGGAAGCCGCCAGACCTGGCCGCCGTCGTGGGAGGTCCAGGGCGCGGGCGCGTCGGAGTCCGGCGGGTGGATCCACAGGTCGAGAGTCTGCGGCGACAGGTGGGCGGCGTAGATCGTGGGCGGGACGCGGTTCTGGGCGGCGAGGGACCTGCCGAGGAGCCGGAGTCCTACGTCGAGCATCCGGCTGCCGGGGGCGTCGGCACCGAGCCTGAGCGCGAGTTCGGCCTGGGCGGCGTCGTCCCTGGGCCGGGTGATCCGGCGCCCGAACGCGCGGTGCCAGAGCTGCTGCCTGCGCCTGCGTCCGAGCGCGGCGAGCAGTCCCGCCGCCGCCAGCGAGGCCCCCGCCAGGTAGTCGAGCATCCCCAGGGCGGTCTCCTGCCCGGCGTTCTGCCCGATGTCAGGGGGTTCGGCCACCGCCGCCGGGTCTCGCCGCTCCACCTGCCCGGGGTCCTGCCGCCCGCTGTCGGCCGCCGTATCGGGCACGGTGCGGGCACTGTCACGGGCGCTGTCACGGGCGCTGTCACGGGCGCTGTCACGAGCGCTGTCACGAGCACTGTCACGAGCGCCGTCCCCGCGTTCCTGCGCCGGGCCGACCTCCCGCCTCCCTTCGGCCCCGATCCTGTCCCCGGCCCTTTCTCGGGGGTCGGAGACCTCGGGCGCGGGCTCCGCGGGAAGGTCGGCGCGGCCGGGGGTGATGGTCTGGGTACGGCCGTCCAGCTCCGTCGGCTTGTCCGGATGGTCCTTGAGG
The DNA here is from genome assembly GCF_042899335.1 of Streptosporangium sp. NPDC000095. NCBI lineage: Bacteria > Bacillati > Actinomycetota > Actinomycetes > Streptosporangiales > Streptosporangiaceae > Streptosporangium > Streptosporangium sp. NPDC000095. Next base: position 350,779 of record NZ_JBIAZS010000006.1, on the reverse strand, counting down.
GTGTCGTCACGCGGCTGGGAGGCCGGGACGATGTGGATGTTGCGCGCGTCGTCCGGCATGTCCAGGACCCAGCCGGGCCTGATCAGGTCGGCCATGTGCAGGCGGCTGCCGTCGGGCTGTTCCTTGTGCTGGTTGAGCCGGTAGATCTCCGGATACCTGCGCCCGTCGCCGAGGCACTTCTCCGCGATCTCCCACAGGCTCTCGTGGTGGCGCCCGTGCGGCGGCTGCACCACGTAGACCTTCTTCGCCTTGCGTGCGGGCGCCAGCTCGGCCCGCTCGTCGGCGGCCGGAGCGGACGGCGACGACAGGCCGGTGGAGACGATGCCGGGAGCGGTGGGCGGCAGGCTGGTCATCTTCGCGATCGGCAGGGCCACCGCCGAGACGGTGAACAGCAGCATGGCCGCCGAGACCAGCCGGTTGGCGAACATCTGCGTGCCGCCCGACAGCGGCACCCTGGCCGGCATGCCGACCCGGCGCAGCCCCGCGTAGATCTCGACCAGCACACAGACCACCAGCTGCAGCCAGGCGAGCCAGACCAGCAGCACGAGGATCGCGACGATCGTGCTCGTACCCACCTGGCTGGTCAGCAGGTCGAGGTTGAGCAGCTCGGGCGGGAGCGGCGGCCCGGCCAGCCGGAGCAGGGCGTAGGGGACCCCCGCGATGAGCGCGACCAGGACGACGAGCGCGCCGAGGCCGGCCAGCAGGTCTCCCGGTGTGCGCCTGGCCTTGATGCGCACGGGCTGTCGTGTGGGCATTCGTCTCCCTCCCCGTTCTGATTCGTCCTCGGTCAACCGGTGGGCCGGCGATTCACGGCAACTGCTCTTCCCCGACGTCCGGTCCGGCCGTGGCCTCGGCCTCCATCTCCGAACCGGGGAAGCCGAAGGCGGCCAGGAAGAACGCCTTCCAGGTGACGGAGACGCTCACGGTGACCTCACCCTGGCCGCCGCCGAGGGTGCATTCCGTGAGCTGTACGTCGCCGCCGCCGTGAGCGGAGACGATCTCCTCGGCCTGCCCGCAGGACTCCCCCTCCCCCAGCAGCCGGGCCTGGCCGGTGGAGCGCAGGTGCTCGACGTCGATCTGGTCAGCGGCGGCCCTGGCGGCCTGTTCGGCGACGTCGGCCGCCCGCAGCCGGGCGTTGATGGCGGCCCCGCCGTCGACGAGCAGCCCGGCCAGCAGGAACACCACCACCGAGAAGATCACCGTGAAGATCGACATCGACCCCCGCTCGCCGGGCGCGGCGGGAGGAGACGGGTGTGCGGGGTTCACTCCTCGACCCTCCTGAACTGCTCCAGCGGGACCACCGAGTCGCCCTTGATGTCCTTGGCCGCCCCGAAGCCCAGGAAGTCCAGGTCCAGGGAGCAGGTCACCTCGGCGTGGACCTGGCCGCCCTCCTCCCAGGTCGTACCGGACAGGCTGACCTGCGGCTCGCACTCGCCCGACAGTGCTCCGCGGGCCGCCTCGTCCGCGGCGGCCTCGGCGTCGGCCAGGGTGCGCTCGACGGAGGCGGCCCTGGCGGCGTCCCTGGCGGCGCCGTTGACCTCGCCCTGGGCCTCGACCACCCTTCCCGCACCCACCAGGAAGAGCAGGAACAGCAGGAAGACCGGGGCGAGCAGCACCGTCTCGGTGCTGAGCGACCCGCGCTCGTTCCTGTCCCCGCCGGACGTCAAGGGGATCACTCGCATCCTTCGCTCCCGTCGTCGGGACGGAAGCACTCGATGGGACCGCCGAAGCGCGCGGTGACGGTGAACGTGGTGGACGGCAGCAGCGGGACGACCTGGACCGCCGAGGCACTCACCTCGACACCCCGCTGGTCGCCCTCCTCCCAGGCGGTGACCGTGGCGCCTTCGAGGAGTTTCGGGCCGATGGTGCGGATCAGCTCCTGGGCGCGGGACTCGGCGTCCTGCTGCCAGGACTCGGAGTCGACCCTGGCGAGCCGCGCTCCCTCCCTCGCCGCGGCGTCGGCGATCTGGCGTCCGTGGAACCACAGCGCGGACTGCACGATGAGCAGGACGACGACCAGCACCACCGGCATGATGATCGCCAGTTCGACGACCGTGGCGCCGCGCTCGCCGGCACGGTCCCCGGCGCCGGGGCGCGCGCTGCCCTCCCGGTCGCGCTCGCCGTCCCTGTCCCGGGCATCCCGGTCTCCTCGGGCTCCTCGGGCTCCTCGGGTGCGGCGTCGCGCGCGCTCACGGGTCTCCAAGTTCGCCGCCCCCGCCCCCGCCGCCCCCGCCGCCGAACTGGTTGGAGATCTCGGCCTGCTTGCCCTCGACGAGGCCCTTGATGAGGGTCGCGAGTCCGAGCGCCACCCCGGCGATGATGGCCGTGATGATGACCCATTCGACGGCGGAGGCGCCCCGGGTGGGGGCGCTGCGCGCCTTCTCGATCCGGACGCTCAGAACGGCGACCGCGTAGACGATCCACGGATGGCTCAGCATGGTCAGGACCCCAACATCTTCATAGCGGCCGGAAAACTCAGAAAGATCACAAAACCCGCGCAGAGCAGGAGCTGGGCGACGAGCATCGACTGGGAACGCTCGCCCGCCTGCCCCTCGATCTCGGCGAGCTCCCGGCGCCGCATGGTCGCGGCGCGGGCGGTGAGGGAGGCGCGGACCTTGGCGCCGTCGTCGGCGACCAGCCCGAGGGCGGCGGACAGGTCGCGCAGCTCGTCCACGTTGATCTCGTCACCGAGCTGGCCGAGGGCCTGCCAGGGGGTGATGCCGACGATCCTGGCGTTGCCGAGTGCCTCGCGGATGCGGGACATCGCCCAGTTGGCCCCGTCCTCGTCGGGGCCGGGGCTGCCCACCGAGACCGCCATCATCAACGCCTCGGGTACCCCTCGCCCGCCCGCCAGGTTCATCGCGACGAGGTCGAGGAAGGAACCGACGACGTGCCGGAAGTCGCGGCGCATCCGCGCGGCGTCCCGCTTGACCTGCAGGTCGGGCAGGACGAAGAAGACTCCGGCGACCAAGAGCGCCGCCCACAGCGGGACGGTGAGGGACAGACCCCACCCCATCAGCACCAGCCAGCCCGCCAGCAGCGGGAACGCGAGCAGCCCGGAGACCGCGAGCAGCACCTTGGTGGCGAGGAAGCCCTCGAACGACCTGCCGAGCAGCGCGAGGTCGGCTCTCGCCGAGCGGGCCTCCCAGCCCCGCGCGGCGTAGAAGCGGGCCATCCGCTCCCCCAGGCCGCGCCGGAACGCGCTCACCTCCTCGTCGGGCAGGATGAGCCGCGCGCGGGGCGCGTCGGTGCCCTCCCTGGCGGCATCGAGCGCCATCAGGCGCGTCACCAGCCCGGGACGGGCCGGAAACAGCGCCCGCAGCAGCAGGAACAGGCCCATCCCGAGCACCGATCCCGCGAGCAGCGCCTCAGTCATCGCGCACCTCGCCTCCGGAGGGCAGGCCGAGCAGGCGTGCGGGCTTGTCGAAGCGGGCCAGGCGGCGCATCCAGGCGAACCCGGCGCCGAAGAATCCCGCGACCACCACGAGCACCGCCTGGCCGAGCGTGTTGTCGTACTCCTCGACGTAGGAGGGGTTGAACACGACGAGCATGACGGCGAAGGCGAGGGCCGTACCGACCACGATCTGCACGCTGCGACGGGTGGAGCGGCGCTCGGCCTCGACCCGGCGGCGCATGTCGAGCTCCTCGCGGGCCGACACGGCCAGCGCGCCGAGCACGTCGCGCAGGCCGGGGCCGCGCAGCTTGGAGTTGAGGATGAGGGCGGCCACGACCAGGTCGGCCGAGGGGTCGTCGAGCTCGTCGGCGAAGAGCCTGAGCGCGTCGGGCAGCGCCATCCTGGTATGCAGGCGGTCGACCATGGACCGCAGGTGCGGGCGCAGGGTGGGGGCGGCCGCCCGGATCGAGGACGGGATCGCCTGTTCCAGTCCGGACGCCCCGGCGATGGTGTCGCGGAGCGACTCGGTCCAGGCGGCCAGGGCCTCCAGCCGCCGCATCGCGGTCCGTTCCTCCGCGGCGCCGCCGGACAGGCCGCGCCAGGCCAGCGCGAGGAGCACGGCCCCCACCGCCATGACCGGCCACCCGGTCACCACGAGCACGAGCACCCCGGCGATGACCCCCACCGCCGACCGGGTGGACAGCGCGCGCAGGAACTCGCGCCTGCCCGCCGACCTGCCGGGGGTGGCCGGCCGGACGGGCACCCCGTACAGGGAGAGGAAGAGCAGGAAGAGCCCGGCGCCGAGCGCGAGGCCGGAGAGCAGCACCAGCGGGTCGAACAGGCCCGGAGGCAGGGAGGTCATGTCCAGCCTCCCGGGTCGTAGCCGAAGTGGGCGAGCTCCTCCAGGCACGACAGGGGAGCGTGCGGTATCACCCGGCCGTCGGGCGCCGTCGCGAACACCTCGGAGGAGAGCACCCGCCCGTCCACCCCGGCCACCTCGCGCACGCTCGACACGAAGCGGCGCAGCCTGCCGCCCACCGCGTAGTCGTTGCGCTTCTCGATGAACACCACGAAGTCGATCGCCCCGGCGATGAGCATGTGGGTGGCCTCGATCGGCAGGCGCTCCGAGGCCTGGAGGGCGTAGGTGGCGATGCGGTTGAAGACCTCCATCGAGGAGTTGGCGTGGATGGTCGACAGCGAGCCGTCGTTGCCCTGGGTCATCGCGTTGAGCATGGTGACGATCTCGTCGCCGAGGACCTCACCGACGATCACCCTGGACGGGTTCATGCGCAGGGAGCGGCGGACCAGCTCCGCCATGCTGATCTCGCCCTGGCCCTCGGAGTTGGGGAGCCTTTGCTCGAAGGCGACCACGTTGGGGTGCAGCTCGGGAAACTGGTCGAGGCCGAGTTCCAGCGCGCGTTCGACGGTGATGAGGCGCTCGGACGGCGGGATCTCGTTGGCGAGCGCGCGCAACAGGGTCGTCTTCCCCGCGTTCGTCGAACCGGAGATCATGATGTTCTTCCTCGCCGCCACCGCGGCCGCGAGGAACCGTCCCAGCTCGGGGGTGAGGGTGCCGTTTCCCACGAGGTCGCTGAGGAACACCTTGCCCAGCCGGGATCGGCGGATGGAGATGGACGGGCGCACCGTCACGTCCATCACGGCCGAGAGCCGGGAGCCGTCGGGCAGGCGCAGGTCGAGCTGGGGGTTGGCGGTGTCGAACGGCCTGCTGGACAGACCGCTGTATGCGGCGAGGATCTGGATCAGCTCGACCAGCTCCTCGTCGGATTCGGCCACCGGCTCGCGCATGAGCTCCTGGCCGTCGGCGTAGCCGACGAACACCCGGTCGCAGCCGTTGATGTCGATGTTCTCGACCTCGGGGTCGTCGAGCAGCGGCTGGAGGCGGCCGACGCCGAACAGGGCCGCGTGGATCCCCGCGGCCAGCGCCTCCTCCTCCTCGGCGGTGGGCGGCGTCCTGCCGACGCCGATCTCGCCGCGGGCGAACTCCTCGAGGATCTGGGCGATCAGCGCGCGGGCGAACTGGCGCTCGTCCTCGCCGCTCATCGGTGGCAGGCCACTCGCCTGGTCGAGGCGGCGCTGGTGGGCGAGCCTGTCGCCGACGTCCTGCCGGAAACGCTTCACCAGCGTGTGGTCGATGGTCACGGCCTCGCTCCGCTCGACGGCTCGGCGGGCTCGGCGGGCTTGACCGGCGAGCGTGCGGCCTGCTCCCGTGCGCGGAAGGCCGACTCCGCCGACTCCTGGGCGCGGAGCTGAGCGTCGAGACGGCCGCCCAGCTCCCTGGCGGTGCGGATCAGCAGGGAGCGGTCCAGACGTCCGCCCCACTGGCCGCGCAACAGCTCGGCGCCCTTGGGGTCGTGCGCGAGCCCGCTCACGAAGGCGATGTGCCTGCCGGTGCCCGCGACGATCCGGCGCACCTCGTCGATGGTCGTGCGGTACTGGCGGGGGTCGGCGATCACCACCACGCCCACCTGGGGCTCGCGCGGCATGATCTGCAGGCGTTCGCGCAGGTGGGCGACGTGGTCGAGGCTCGCCCTGGTGAACAGCACCACCAGCGCGGCCTCAGCGGTCAGCTCGGCGAGCTGCGGGTGTCCGCCGAGACGCCCGCAGTCGGCGAGCACGTCGGCGTCGGGCAGTGTGGCCAGCGCCCGGCCGAGCGGACCCCAGAGCCAGGTCAGCCCGGACGCCTGCTCGCCGTGGGTGAGCCCGGCCAGCACGTCCAGACCACCGACGATCTTCTGGGTGTGCTCGTGGATCTGGTCGGGGTGCAGGCCCCTGCGGGCCGTGGCCCCCAGGGTGAGCAGTCCGCGCGCGGGGTTGAGCACGCCGCCGTCGGCGGCGGGCAGGCGGTAGGCGAGGTCGCCGCCCGCCGGGTCGCACTCGGCGAGCAGCACCGGGCGCGGCCAGATCGCGCCGAGCGCGGTGGCCGCCGTGGTCACGCCGGGCGCGCCCTTGTCGGCGGCCAGCACGATGAGCGCCACGTCAGCGCGCTCCCGGCAGCTCGGCGAGGGCGATCTCACCCGCGGAGGCGTACGCGACGATCTGCGGCGAGACGGAGCTGTCCACGATGATGGTGACCAGGCCGTTCGCCCCCGTCCTGCCCGGCGTGCCGATCTGGTGGACGAGGGCGCTCTGCGCCAGCACCCGGCTCTCCCGGTCGGCGCCGCCGCCCTTGCTCGGCACGTGGACGACCTGGACCCGGTCGCCGCGCTCCAGGGTGCCCGGTGTCTGGCCGGGTTTGAGCGCGAGGCCGACCTGGGCCTTGCCCGGGCCGAGCTCCCTGCTGGAGGAGACCACCATGTCGCGGGTGAGGAGCGTGCCGGGCAGGAGGGTGACGCGGGCGAAGTTCTCGGTGACGCGGGCGCGCTGGGACCAGGCCACGTAGCCGATGCCGGTGTCGGCGATCTGGACCTCCTTGAGCATCGCCTCGGTGAAGGGCTGTCCGGCGCCGATCTGCTGGGAGACGGCGATCGCCGAGACGCGGTCGCCGCTGCGCAGGACGAGCAGCGTGGTGGCGAGGGCGCCGCCCAGGATGAGGAGGACGGCGAGGGCGGCGAGGGCGGGTTTGCGCTCGCGTGGGGGCACGGGGAGCTTGCGCGACGCCGGACCCGACAGGGCGCCCGCCGAGGTCTGACGCTCGGCGTTCACCGGGACGCGGCCCGTTGGCTTCTCACTGGTCCTCATGGGTTAGGGGGACTCCCAGAGTGATCAAAATATGGGGAACTACTGGTCGAATTTACGCCATTATGCGCACCATGCGGACGGGCTGTAGGACAAAAGCCAGGACCCATGCTCGTTTGATAGGAACACCGCTGTCAACGCCACTTCAGAAGAAGATGTCCGTTTGGCTAGCTGACGGGAGGCTTATCCGGGTGATATGGACGGTAATTAACTCTCGCACCAATCACCCCAGCTTTTTCACCCCTCATTCCCGTGTCCGGCATGCCCGCCCCGCAAGGGGATGCCGCCGGTTTCCGGATCCGGAGCGGAGCGCGCGACTTCCCCCCGGTTCTCCGAACAGGTTTTCCACAGCCCCGCATCACGAGCAGGTCACCGCCCCGAAGCCTCTGCGGCGACAAATGCCCACTTGAGACGGTATAACCGGCCATCATCCCCAGGCAGTTATCCACAGGCTTTACCGTTTTCCACATACCGGCGGTGAGTCACGACATTGCCGCGAACACTCCCACCGGGATGGTTTTCCCTCTGTACGGTGGACCCGCGGCCCGACCCGAGGAGAGCGGCGATGCGAATCATGCTCACCGTGCTCAGCGAGCACGCCGACCGCGATGTCGTGGTCGAGGGCGACGAGACGACCACGGTGGCACGACTCGCGGAGTCCCTGGCGGGCCAGGGCGGCGAGCGACCGAGCAACGTGGTGCGGCTGACGCGCAGCAAGGCCCCGTACGGGCTGGATCGCGACTCCGCCGGGGCCGAGCCCCCGACGCTGTGGATGGACGGCCGCCCCCTCGACCCCGCCGCCCCCGCGCTCGGCCTGCTCCGCGACGGCGACCTCGTCACCCTCGACCGCTCCCTCGCGACGGCCACCCTCGCCGAGGAACCCGGCGGGATCGTGGAGATCCGGGTGGTCGGCGGACCCGCCGCGGGCTCCGTGCACCGCCTCAGCCTGGGCGTGCACACCATCGGCTCCGACCCCGCCTGCTCGGTCTCCGTGGCCGACCCCCGGCTGCCCGCGCGGGCCGCGGTGGTACGGCTCACCCCGGACGCCATCACCGTGGAACCCGGGGAGGGCACGGCGCCCCTGCTGGGCCGCGACCCCCTGGAAGGCCCGCTGCCCTGGCCGGAACACGCCCTGCTGAGCTGCGGCGGCACCGTGCTCACCCTCAAGGCGGTGGAGCCGCCCGACGCCCACCTGGACGCGCAACCCGACGGCGGGCTCGCCTACAATCGGCCGCCCAGGTTCCGGCCACCGGGCGGCGCGCGGCGCTTCGAGGTCCCGGCCGAGCCCAGGCGGGCGGAGACGATGCGGCTGCAGCTGCTCACCGCGTTCCTGCCCGCCGCGCTGGGCGTGGGCCTCGCCATCGCCCTCAAATCGCCGTACTTCCTGCTGTTCGCGTTCATGACACCACTGATCATGATCGGCCAGTGGTGGAGCGACAGGCGGCACGGCCGCAAGCAGTACCGCCAGCAGCTCAAGGAGTACAAGCAGCGGCTGGAGGTCTTCGAGGCGGCCGTGGACCGGGCGCGCGCCGACGACGAGACCGCCCGCCGCGCCGCCGCGCCCGACCCCGCCGAGGTGCTGCTCACCGTGACCGGCCCCCGGCGGCGGCTCTGGGAGCGGCGCGACCACGACCCCGACGCGCTGCGGTTGCGGGTCGGCCTCGCCGACCTCCCCGCCGACCTGGAGTTCACCCCCGAGCGCTCCGCACCGGCCGACGCCCCGCTGCCCGCCCCGCCCACCTGCCAGGCGGTACCGGTGGCGCTGGCCATGCGCCGCCTGGGCGTCGCCGGCCTCACCGGGCCGAGGAACACGACGGCGGGGGTGGCGCGCTGGCTGGTCGGCCAGGCCGCCGCCCTGCACAGCCCGCGTGACCTGGCGATCGTCGTCCTGTCCGCGCACGGCGACGGCGAGGAACGCTGGAACTGGGTCCGCTGGCTGCCGCACTGCGCCCCGCGCGGCGGCGAGGACTGCGTGGCCCTGGTCGGCGCCGACCCGGAGAGCGCGGCCCGCCGGGTGAGCGAGCTAGCCGCGCTGATCGACGAGCGCCTCGGCGACGACGCCGCCGCGGGTCCCGCGGCCAAGCTGGGCCGCATCCCGGCCGGCTGGGGCGACCTGGGCGGCGGCGCGGGCACCGGCGCCGACCAGTTGTACGCCGCCCCCGTCTACGACGAGCGCCCCTACGACGTGCTGGTCGTGCTCGACGGCGCGCAGGCGCTGCGCGCCCTGCCCGGCATGCCCCAGGTGCTGCGCCAGGGGCCCAGGGCGGGCGTCCACACCCTGGCCGTCGACGGCGACCAGCGGCTGCTGCCCGAGGAGTGCGCCACCGTCGCCGCCGTGGAGGCCGACGGCACGGTGCGGCTGCGCGGCGGCGGCCTGGACGACCTCGGCGAGATCCTCGCCGACCAGGTGACGTCCGCCTGGTGCGACAGGCTGGCCCGCTCGATGGCGCCGATCCGCGACGTCAGCCGCGACGACGCCGGACTCGCCCTGCCGGACTCCGCGCGGCTGCTGGACCTGCTGGAGCTGCCCTCGCTCTCCGGCGCGGCCCTGACCGGGCGCTGGGGACGGGCCACCGAGGCCGTGGTGGGCGTGGGCCCCGAGGGGCCGTTCTCCGTCGACCTGCGCAGGGACGGGCCGCACGCGCTCATCGCGGGAACCACGGGCGCGGGCAAGTCGGAACTGCTGCAGACCCTGATCTCCTCGCTCGCGGTGGCGAACCGGCCGGACGAGATGACGTTCGTGCTCATCGACTACAAGGGCGGCGCCGCGTTCAAGGAGTGCGTGCGGCTGCCGCACACCGTCGGCATGGTGAGCGACCTAGACGGCCACCTCACCCAGCGGGCCCTCGCCTCGCTCGCCGCGGAGATCCGCCGCCGCGAGCGCCTGCTGCTCGCCGCGGGGGCGAAGGACATCGAGGACTACCACGAGCTGCGCGACACCCGCACCGCCCGCGCCTCCCGCGACCTGCTCGTCGCCGGAGGCGGCCCCCAGGTCAGGGCGCTGCGCGGGCGCACAGCGGCCTCGGCGACCTCTGCGTCCTTGGAGCCCCCGCCGCCGCTGCCCCGGCTGGTGCTGGTCATCGACGAGTTCGCGGCCATGGTGAGCGAGCTGCCCGACTTCATGACCGGGCTGGTCGACATCGCCAGGCGGGGACGCTCGCTGGGCATCCACCTCATCCTCGCCACCCAGCGGCCCGGCGGTGTGGTGACCGCCGACATCCAGGCCAACACCTCCCTGCGGATCGCCCTGCGGGTCACCGAGGCGTCGGAGTCGGCCGACGTCATCGACCGCCCCGACGCCTCGTACATCCCCAAGTCCGCGCCCGGCCGCTGCTACGTGAAGTCGGGCGCGGGAGCGGCGACGTCCGTGCAGACCGCGCGGATCGGCGGCCGGAGTCCCGGCGCCTCCGGAGGCGAGGTGAGGGTACGGGTGACGGAGGTCGGCTGGCAGGCCCTGGGACGGCCCAGGCCGGTCCACGCCGGGGCCGAGAGCGGCCACGTCACCGACCTCTCCCTGCTCGTCGACGCCCTGGTCGAGGCGGCCCGCCTGGAGGGGGTCGCCGAGCAGCCGAGTCCCTGGCTCGAACCGCTCCCCGACCTCGTGACCGTCCCCGTCCTTCCCGCGACGCCCGTGCTTCCCGATGAGGCGCCCCGCGCCCTGCCGTACCGCGCGGGGGTCGAGGAGGTGCCGCCGCTCGCCTTCGGGATCACCGACCTGCCCTGGGCACAGGACCGGCGCGCGCTCGCGCTCGACCTCGCCCACGGGGGGCACCTGCTCGTCGCGGGCGCCTCGCGCAGCGGTCGCTCCACCGCGCTGCGCACGCTGGCCGGGGCGATCGCCGCCGGAGCCTCCCCCGACGACGTCCACCTGCACGCGATCGACTGCGGCTCGGGATCACTGCTGCCCCTGGTGGCGATGCCGCACTGCGGGGCGGTGGTGACCCGCGACCAGCTCGACCGGGTGGAGCGGCTGCTGGCCAGGCTCCGCGCGGAGGTGGGACGGCGCCAGCAGCTCCTCGCCGAGGCCGGGTACGCCTCGCTCGCCGAGCTGCGCGCCGCCGAGGACGGGCCGCGGCTGCCGTGGCTGGTCCTGATGCTCGACCGGTGGGAGGGGTTCGTCGCCGCGTTCGAGGCGTACGACTACGGGCGGCTGATCGAGTCGCTGATGCAGCTGCTGCGCGAAGGCCCCGCGGTGGGACTGCGGGCCGTGGTGACCGGCGACAGGTCGGCGCTGATCGGGCAGATCTCCACGGTCTTCGACGACCGGCTGATCCTGCGGCTGGCCGACCCCACCGACTACGGCCTGGCCGGGCTGTCCATCAAGGACCTGCCGGCCACCCTCGCGCCGGGCCGCGCGCTGTCCACCGGCGAGCACGGCACGATCGAGAGCCAGATCGCGCTGCTGTGCGACGACCCCTCGGGACCGGCGCAGGTCGCCACGCTCCAGGCACTGGCCCGCTCGGCGCCGAAGATCACCGCGGAGCCGCCGATGCGGGTGGACGCGCTGCCGATGCGCGTCACCGCCGCGCAGGTCCTGGACCTCGTGCCCTCCTTCCGGCCCCCCTCACCGCTGTGGGCGCTGCTCGGCGCGGGAGGCGACTCGCTGGCACCGCTCGGCGTCGACCTGCTCGCGCACGGCCCGGCGGCGGTCGTCGCCGGTCCGCCCAGGTCGGGCAGGTCGACGGCCCTGCTGACCGCCACCCACTCGCTGCTCTCCCACGGCACCCCCGCGGTCCTCGTCACCCCTCGGCGCAGCCCCCTGTGCACGCTGGTGGACACCCCCGGCGTGCTGGCCGTGCTGGACTCGAACGGCGACCTGCACGAGGCCGTCGCGGGGCAGGACCGCTACGTCGTGATCGTCGACGACGCCGAGCTGATCTCCCCCGACTCCCCCCTGGGTACCGCGCTGGAACAGGTGCTGCGCAGCGGCAGGGACGGCGAGCACGGCCTGCTCGTCGGCGGCACCACCGGCGATCTGACCACCGCCTACCGGGGGTTCGCGGCCGAGGCCCGCAAGGGTAGGACGGGCCTGCTGCTCGCGGTCCAGAGTCCCGCCGACGGCGACCTGTTCACCGTCCGCCTGCCCCGCGGCGCGGTCGGCGGCCCTCCCGGCCGCGGCCTGCTCGTGACCCTGGGCTCGGTCACCCCCATCCAGGCCGCCGTCACATGAGAGGCCGCCGTCGTACGACGGTTCGTCATCGCACGAGAGGCCCTCGTGTCGGCGCACTCTCCGCTGCCGATGCGTCCAGTGCGGAAATGCCCCGTCCCTTGTGGGACGGGGCATTTCGGCGGACCGTTTTCTAGCGCGTGGCGGACTCGATATTGCCGCGGTAGGTGTTGATGACCCGAGAAGCCTCGGACAGCTCCTCGGACATGCGCTGGAAAGCGGCGCGGTAGTTCTGCCAGGCCTCGCTGAAACGCTGGGCACCGGGCCCCGTCCAGGCGGTGCCGACCTTCGCGGCCTCCCGGTCGAGGGCGGCCACGGTGGCCCTCACCTGGTCGGCCTGCTGGGTGAACTGGGTGGCCATCTGCTGCATTTCCGCGGGATTGCCGCCGAGCAAGTTCTGGCTCATGCCAGTCTCCTTAGGATCGGTGTCGGGGAGAGTCGGTCGCCAAACGAAAACACGATAGGCGCAAGGATCACAGAGGTGCCCGGGTTATGCCAAGCGGCTATGGACGTTCCCTCGGTGGCCGAGAGGCTAAACGTTCTCCATTGCTGTGATTTTTCGTAATTCAGATGGGTTATAGGACTGTTATGCGAGATCGCGGTGAAGGGCAGTACCTCGGGAGCGGCCGGGCGGGGCTCCTCCGCGCCCCGGCCGGGGCCGAGACCGGGACGAGGACCACGACCGAAGCCGAAACCGGGGCCGGGGCTGAGAGCAGGGGCAGGGGCAATATCGGAAACGGGACCCGGGGGCATGACCAGGACTGCGGGACCCACCCACCCCTTGCCGTCAGGCGACGCCTACACTCCGTTGAAGGCCCGCCAGTCCTCTCCTCCGCACGTACTGGCACGTACTGAAGGGAACGACGTCGGTGCACAAGGTCCTGATCGCCAACCGTGGTGAGATCGCCGTACGAATCGCCCGTGCCTGCAAGGACGCCGGGCTGGCCAGCGTCGCCGTCTACTCCGACCAGGATCTGGACGCGCTCCATGTCCGGGTCGCGGACGAGGCCCGCGCGCTCGGCGGCGAGACTCCCGCGGAGACCTACCTCGACGTCGGCAAGCTGCTGGGCGTCGCCGCCGAGGCCGGGGCCGACGCCGTGCACCCCGGCTACGGCTTCCTCGCCGAGAACGCCGCCTTCGCCCAGGCCGTGATCGACGCGGGTCTGACCTGGATCGGCCCGCCGCCGGCCGCGATCACCGCGCTCGGCGACAAGGTGCAGGCCCGGCACATCGCCCAGAAGGTCGGCGCGCCGCTCGTGGCGGGCACCACGGATCCGGTCTCGGGGAGCGAGGAGGTCGTCGCCTTCGCCGCCGAACACGGCCTGCCGATCGCGATCAAGGCCGCGTACGGCGGCGGCGGGCGCGGGCTGAAGGTCGCGCGCACCCTGGAGGAGATCCCCGACCTGTACGACAGCGCGGTCCGCGAGGCCGTCACCGCCTTCGGCAGGGGCGAGTGCTTCGTCGAGCGCTACCTGGACCGGCCCCGGCACGTGGAGACCCAGTGCCTCGCCGACGCCCACGGCACCGTGGTCGTGGTGTCCACCCGCGACTGCTCGCTGCAGCGCCGCCACCAGAAGCTGGTCGAGGAGGCACCGGCCCCGTTCCTGTCGCCCGAGCAGCTCGACCTGCTCTACACCAGTTCCAAGGCGATCCTGCGCGAGGCGGGTTACGTCGGCGCCGGCACGTGCGAGTTCCTGGTGGGCCAGGACGGCACGATCTCCTTCCTGGAGGTCAACACCCGTCTGCAGGTCGAGCACCCGGTGACCGAGGAGGTAGCGGGCATCGATCTCGTACGGGAGATGTTCCGCATCGCCGACGGTGAGGAGCTCGGCTACGGCGACCCCGTGGCGCGCGGCCACTCGATCGAGTTCCGCGTCAACGCCGAGGACGCCGGGCGCGGCTTCCTGCCCGCCCCCGGCACGATCACGAGCATGAGCACCCCCTCGGGTCCCGGGGTGCGCCTGGACGCCGGCTACGAGGCGGGCATGACCGTCCCGCAGTCCTTCGACTCGCTGGTCGCCAAGCTGATCGTGACCGGTGCGACCCGGCGGCAGGCACTGGAGCGCTCGCGCAGGGCCCTGGCGGAGTTCGAGATCGGCGGCATGCCGACCGTGCTGCCCTTCCACCGGGCCGTGGTGGACGACCCCGCGTTCACGGGCGAGCCGTTCTCGGTGCACACCCGGTGGATCGAGACCGAGTTCGACACCGTGATCCCGCCGTACGAGGGAGAGCCGGGCACGGCCGGGGAGCCGGGCGAGCGGGAGCGGATCACCGTCGAGGTGGGCGGCAAGCGGCTTGAGGTGGTGCTGCCCTCGGGATTCGCCGTCGGCAACGCCGCGGGGGCGGGCCGCGCGGCCTCGAAGGCGCCGCGCCGGAGCGGCGGCGGGGTGGCGGGGAAGGCCGCGAGCGGCGACTCCCTGATCAGCCCGATGCAGGGCACGATCGTCAAGATCGTCGTCGCCGACGGCGACACCGTCGCGGCCGGTGACACGATCGTCGTGCTCGAGGCGATGAAGATGGAGCAGCCGCTCGCCGCCCACAAGGCGGGCACCGTCACGGGACTGGCGGCGTCGGTCGGCCAGACCATCTCCTCCGGCGCCACGATCTGCGAGATCAAGGACACCTGAGCGCGCCCGCGGGCCACGGCCCGGTGGGCCGCGGTTCGGTGGAGCGGGAAAAGGGGCCCCGCGAACCCGCGCCGGGCCGGGGACGCGTGCGCGTACCGGGTCGAACCGGGCGAGGACGGGCGCCAGGCCGGGAGGGGCAGGGTGACGATCCCCTACCGAGGTGGGCGGGGGACGCCTGACCCGGCCCTGAAGGGGATACGGTCGATGAGTAGGGAACTCTGTCGTCCACTCATTCGTCTTCAGGACGAAGGAGGCTTTCTGCCGTGACCATCACAAAAGCCGCGCCAGGTCGTTTCGGTGCCATGATCATGGCATTGTTCGTCGGGCTACTGGCCATGTCCATGATCGCCCCGGCGGCCCACGCCGCGGCGCCAGACCCCAGTGCGATCGTCTCTGAGCTGACGGACGGGGACAACTTCTACGCCGATCCCGCTGCGGGTCTGCCCACCGATGCCGTCGACGCCATGCGCAAGGCTGCCGACGAGACTTCCTCCGTCTACGTGGCGCTGCTGCCCAAGGGCTCGATCAGCAGCCAGTCCCAGGCGAGGACTCTGTTGAGTTCGATCCTCAAGGGCGTCGGTTCCAAGTCCGTCGTCCTGGTGATGAGCGGCACCACGCCGTTCGGCGTCACCAACATCAAGGGCGTCGACGTCGACGAGCTGCTCGGGCGGGCGAAGACCGCCTCCAGCCCGACC
Organism: Streptosporangium sp. NPDC000095; assembly: GCF_042899335.1. Classification (NCBI taxonomy): domain Bacteria; kingdom Bacillati; phylum Actinomycetota; class Actinomycetes; order Streptosporangiales; family Streptosporangiaceae; genus Streptosporangium; species Streptosporangium sp. NPDC000095. The sequence continues at coordinate 335,200 of NZ_JBIAZS010000006.1, read as the reverse complement.
GACAACGTGATCAACTTCGTCAAGCTGGCCGACGCGGCGGCCGTCGGTGGCGGTGCCCCGTCCGGCTCCTCTGACTCCTCCTCCGCTTCCTCCAGCCCTTCCGGCGGTTCCAGCACGGGCGTGCTGGTCGGCATCCTGGTGCTCGCCCTCGCCGGTGGCGCGGGCATCTTCTTCTACTCCCGCAAGAAGAAGAAGCAGCGCGAGGAGCGCGAGGCCGCCGAGCTGGCCGCGGTCAAGCAGACCGTGGACGAGGACGTCACCAAGTTCGGTGAGGAGATCACCGACCTCGACACCGACGTCAAGCTGCTCAACGACGGCGCCGACCACCAGCAGGACTGGCAGCGCGCCCTCGACTCCTACGAGCGGGCCAAGCTGGAGCTCGCGGCGGTCAACCGCCCCGACGAGCTCCGTGGCGTGACCACCGCGTTGGAGGAGGGCCGCTACGCCCTCGCCTGCGTGAAGGCGCGCGTCAACAACCAGCCGCTGCCCGAGCGACGCTCCCCGTGCTTCTTCAACCCGCAGCACGGCCCCTCCGTCCGCGACGTGCGCTGGGCCCCGCCCGGCGGTGCGCTGCGCGACGTGCCCGCCTGCGCGGCCGACGCGGAGGCCGTCGAGCGCGGCTTCGAGCCGCAGGCGCGTGAGGTCATGGTCAACGGTCAGCGCCGCCCGTACTACGACGCGGGCCCGGCCTACCAGCCCTACGCCCAGGGCTACTACGGCGGCTTCGGCGACGTCATGACCGGCATGCTGGTCGGCACGATGATCGGCAGCATGATGAGCGGCGGCTTCGGCGGCTACGGCTATGGCGGCTACGGCGGCGGCGACAGCAGCGGCGCCACCGACTTCGGCGGCGGAGGCGACTTCGGCGGTGGGGGCTGGGGTGACTTCGGCGGCGGAGGCGACTTCGGTGGCGGTGACTTCGGCGGCGGCGACTGGTAGTCGTTCCGCGCGGAACACCCGGCAGAAGCCGAACAGGTAGGACAGTACGCACGCAAGACCGGCGGGCGCGTTTCCCTTGGGGGAGCGCGCCCGTCGCCGTTGAGAGGAAACAGGGGGTTCGCCGGGAAAACCTTGGCGGGAAGCCGCCGGGTCGGGCGCCTCAAGAGCCGTCGAGGACGGTGAGAACCTCGGCGCAGGGCGCCTCGGATGCCGTCGCGGGCGGTGGGGCCTCGGGGTGCGGGGAAACCGTCGGAAGGCAGCGCCTCAGATGCCGTCGTGGATGGCGATGACCTCGGCGAAAGACACCTCAGGAGCCGTCGGGAACGGCGAGGACCTCGGCGAAAGGCACCTCAGGTGCTGTCGCGGACGGTGAGCCTCGGCTGGAGCAGGGTACCGTCGGGGACGGCGCGGCCTTCGAGTTTCTCCATGAGCAGCCGGACCGCCTGGCGGCCCACCTCCTCGGCCGGGATCAGCACCGAGGTGAGCGGCGGACTGGAGCGTTCCGCGATGTCGTCGGGGCAGATCGCCACCACGGCGACGTCGTCGGGCACCCGCCTGCCGTACTGGCGCAGCGCCCCCAGCACGTGACCGACCGCGGCCTCGTTGTGCACGACCAGCCCGGACAGGCCCGGCCTGCTGTCGAGAAGCTCGGCGATCGTGGCGGAGACCTGGTCGAAGTTCTCCTCGCACGGCAGGGCCACCCCGGTCAGGCCGGTCTCGTCCACGGCCGCGACGAAGCCCTCCCTGGTGCGGCGGGCGAAGCCGGTGCCCCGGTCGTAGACGACCGAGGGGGCGCCGAGCAGCGCGACCTCCCGGTGCCCGCGCTCGGCCAGGTGCTCCACACAGAGCGCGCCCGCCCGCGCGAAGTCGAGGTCGACGCAGGTGAGGCCGGCCGAGTCGGCGGGGAAGCCGATCAGCACGCTGGGTTCCGCGAGATCCCTGAGCAGCGGTACCCGGCTGTCGTGGAGCTCCACGTCCATCACGACCAGCCCGTCGACCAGGGCGCTCGCCGCCGCCCTGCGCAGCCCGTCGGAGCCCTCGTCGGCGGTGAGCAGCAGCACGTCGTGGTCGTACCTGCGCGCGGCGGTGACCACCGAGGTGGCGAACTGCATCAGCACCGGGACGTGCACGCCCGCCCGAAGGGGCAGTACCAGTGCGATGACGTTGGCCCGCTTGCTGGCCAGGGCCCTCGCACCGGCGTTGGGGTGGTATCCGAGGACCCGCACGCTGTCGAGCACCCGGCGCCGGGTGTCGGCCGAGATCGCGCGCTTCCCGCTGAGCACGTACGAAACCGTGCTCACGGCCACTCCGGCGTGCCTGGCGACCTCGCTGATCGTCACCGCCCGCCCGCTCACGTGACCGCGCCGAAGCTCAGGGAGGCGAGGGTGATCCCCGCGTTCTCGAACACCACATAAAGATCGTGGACTCCTCCGGCCTCCGCAAGCCCGGCGCGTATCTCGGCGAGGTCGTAGCGGCCCGCGCGGGGAACGGGGAGGTCGCCGACGACGGGCCCGTAGAGGGGGTCGTCCAGGCGCAGGGTGAGCACGCCGCCCTCGGCGCTGGTCGCGGTGGCCGAGCAGGACGCGGCCCCCTCCCCCAGGTCGACCGAGCGGAACACGATCCACGCGCCCTCGGCGGTGGACCGTACGGCGTCACCCGAGACCCTGGCCGCGTCCACGAACGCCACCGAGTCGTACTCGTCGTGGTCCACGGCGGCGATCGGGCCCGCGAAGGCGTCGCGCGGCGGGATCCGCTCGCCGTCCACGTGGAAGGGGGCGCACAGCCGGATGTCCCGCGCGGAGCCACCGACCATGACCTTGTGGGGTGCGTCCTCGACGACGAACCGGCCCCTGGTGACGTCCCAGAAGGCCAGTTCCGCGATGTCGAGCCCCCAGTCGACCCGGGTGCTCTCGCCGGGGGCGAGACGCACCTTGACGAAGCCCCGCAGGTGGCGCAGCGCCTGCTTGACCCGGGAGCGCCGCTGGCGGGTGTAGATCTGGACGACCTCCACCCCTTCGCGGGAGCCGGTGTTGGTGACGGTGACCGAGGCGGTGAGCCTGCCGCCCTCCACCGAGACGGCCAGGTCGGCGTACTCGAAGGTGGTGTAGCCGAGACCGTGCCCGAAGGGGTAGAGCGGGGTCCCCCTGAAGTACTGGTAGGTCGCGTCGGTGGCGATGATGTCGTAGTCGAGCAGGTCGGGCAGCTCGCTCGCCGAGCGGTACCAGGTCTGGGTGAGTCTCCCCTCGGGGTCGGCGTCGCCGAACAGCACCTCGGCCAGCGCGTGGCCGTACTCCTGGCCCCCGTGCGAGGACCACAGCACCGCGGGCGGGTCGTCGCCGTCCCAGCTCACCGGGTAGCCGCTGCTGATCACCATCACGGTTCTCGGGTTCGCCTCGCGCACCGCCCGCACCACGGCCTGCTGCGCGGCGGGCAGCGCGAGGTCGAGGCGGTCCTCGGTCTCCCTGCCGTTGACCAGGGGGTGGTCGCCGACGACCACCACGGCCACGTCCGCGGTCGCGGCGAGCGCGGCGGCGGCCTCGGCGCCGCTCACCACCCGCTCCACGGTGAGCCAGGCCGCGGCGTCGGCGTCGTCGGCGAGACGGAAGGCCTCACCGTCGAAGGCGAGGTAGCGGCCGGTGGAGATGTGCCGGAGCGCGAGCGCGCCTCGGGGGCGGTCCTCGGTGCGGAAGGTCTGGCGTACCTCCCAGCCGTTGGGACCCGGCTGGTCGTTGACCAGCACTCCCTCCTCGTCGACGGACAGGTGGCGGCCGGTCGTCACGGCCCGCAGGGCGTAGCAGCCGCCGCCCCAGTCGAACAGGTCGAACAGGTCGGGCTCGCCGCCGAGCCCGAGCGGCCCGCCGTCGGGGTCGGCGACGACGAAACGGCCGTTCGTTCCTTCCGCGCCACCGTCCACCGAGATGGTGATCCGGTCCACGGCCTCGCAGAAGACGGTCTCGCACCGCTCGGCGAGCCCGGCGCGGGCGGTGACGGCGTACGGGAGGGTCCCCGAGTACCAGTCCTCCATGAGCGTGTCGCCGAGCTGGCCGATGACCGCGATCCTGCGCACCGAGGCGTCGAGCGGCAGGAGGCCGTCGTTGCGCAGCAGCACGATCGAGCGCCTGGCGGCCTCGCGGGCGAGGCTCTGGTGCTCGGGGCAGTTGACGACCGCCTCGTCGATGTCGTCGTGCGGGGTGGTGGGGTCGAACTCGCCCAGCCGGAAGCGGACGGACAGCGCGTGCCCCACGGCGGCGTCGACGTCCTCCTCGGTGAGCAGGCCGCGCTCCAGCGCGGCGCGGATGTGGCCGAGGGTGGCCTCGGAACGACCGTCGTCCTGGGTGAAGCTGTCGAGCCCGGCCCTGATCGCGTGGGCGTACGCCTCGGGCAGGTCGTCGTGGTATCCCTGCGCGCCGGTGAGGTTGCCCGGCGCGTACGCGTCACTGACGACGAGGATGTCGTCGGGCGCCCATGCCCGCAGCACCTCCTCGATCAGCGGGCTGAGGTGGGCGGGGCGGCCGTTGACCAGGTTGTAGGAGGGCATCACGGCGACCGCGGCGCCGCTCTCCAGCGCGGGCCGGTAGGCCGGGAGTTCGTACTCGCGCAGCACCCGGGGCGGCAGCTCGCTGGAGGTGACGCAGCGGTCGGTCTCGTTGTTGTAGCCGAGGAAGTGCTTGAGGGTGGGCGCGGTCTTCAGCACCGCGGGATCGCTCCCCCGAAGGCCGGACGCGTACGCCGTCGCCATGAGGCCGGTCAGCCACGGGTCCTCGGAGTAGCCCTCCTCGTTGCGGCCCCAGCGGGGGTCGCGCAGCGGGTTGACGACCGGAGCCCAGACGTTGAGCCCCGCCCCCGTCGGATCCTTGTGGTGGAAGGCGAGGACCTCGTCGCTCGTGGCCTCGCCGACCCGCCGGACCAGATCGGGGTCCCAGGTGCTGGCCAGCCCGATCGCCTGCGGGAACACCGTCGCCGGACCGAGCCAGGCGAGGCCGTGCAGCGCCTCGGTGCCGGTGCGGAACGGGCCGACCCCCAGGCGGGTCACCGGCTGCTGGTACTGGTGCAGCAGCCCGACCTTCTCCTCCAGGGTGAGCCTGCCTCGCAGGTCTGCGATCCGCCGCGCGAGGGGGAGTTCCGGGTCACGGAACGGTTCGTTCATCGGGGACCATCCCTTTGAGAGCGTCGAAGCGCTTCGACTTTCCGGCGTGGAAGGGCGCTTCAGTCGAAGCGCTTCGATAATCGGTCCGGGAAAACTCCGTCGTCACCCGCGCGCCCCGGTCTTCGTTACGCGCGTGTTTCGAACGGAGCTTCCCTGAAGGGTGCACTCCTGTGCGGCCGAGGTCAAGAGTTACTCGGCAAACGGCCCGAATCCACCCGGATCCGGATCGAAAGAACGCCTGCCGACGACCGGAAATCCCCGGATCCGGGTCAGCGGATCTCCTGAAAACAGCATGAATCCAACGGGCCGTCCGCCCGGACGCGGATCACGAGACCCGCGGCAGGTGACCGGCGTCCACGGAGTCGAGCACCCGGGCGGCGCCCCCCAGCGCGGCCGCCCCGTACCCGAGTGTGGAGGCCACCACCCGGCAGCCCCCGGCGTCCGGCGCGATCGTGCGTCCCGCGATCTCCGCCTCCACCGCGGGCAGCAACCACGGCGCGAGCGGCACGTAGTAGCCGCCCAGGATGACCACCTCGGGGTTGAGCAGGTTGGCCAGCAGGGCCACGCCCTTGCCGAGGTTGTGGCCCACGGTGCTCAGCACGGCGAGCGTGCGCTCGTCGCCCACGCGGGCAAGTCGCGCCACCTCTTCGAGCTCGGTCTCGACCTCGGCGGGCGAGATCGCGGCGTGTTCCAGCACGGCGCCGATCCCGGCGACGGCCTCCAGGCAGCCCAGGCGTCCGCAGCGGCACTCGGCGCCGAGCGGGTCGATCTGGATGTGACCGATCTCCCCGCCGTATCCCTGGCCCCCGCGGCGCAGCCGTCCGTCGAGGATGATCCCGGCCCCGACCCCGATCTCGCCGGTGAGGTAGACCAGGTTCGCCGTCCCCGCGTGCGGGCCGAAGCGGTGCTCGGCCAGGGCCGCGAGGTTGGCGTCGTTGTCGACCTGCACGGGGAAGCCCGGGTCGCGCAGGGCCTTGGTGAGGTCGCCGCAGAGGTCGGCGTCACGCCAGCCGAGGTTGGGGGCGACGCGCACGGCGCCGTCGGTGCCGATCAGTCCTGGCACGCCCACGGTGAGCCCCAGGACCTGGCGCTCCTCCTTCGCCATCCGGCTCACCACCCGGCGGACGATTCCGGCGACGGTGGCCATCGCCTGGCCCGCCGTACCGGCCGCGCCGGGAAAGGACCGGCGCCAGGACAGCAGCTTCTCCCCCGACAGGTCCACCGCGACCGCGGTGACGTAGTCGACGTTCACCTCGATGCCGATCGCCGCGTACGGCGAGCCGTCGAGCACGAGCATCGTGGCGGGGCGGCCGACGCGGTTCTCCGTCAGGCCGGTCTCCCTGACCAGCCGGCGGTCGATCAGATCGGCGACCAGGCTCGACACGGTCGCCTTGTTGAGACCGGTGGACGCCGCGATGTCGGCCCGCGAGCACGGCGCGTGCCCGCGTACGAACCTCAGCACGACGGCGAGGTTGGTGGCCCGCACGTCGGCGAAGTCCGCCGGCCGCGGGTCAGTCGTAGATGTGATCAAGGTGAGTCCCGCTCCCGCTCGGCCAGGCTGGCCCCATCATGCCCCATCGTTCACCAATCCGTGACCGCTCCCCCGTGCCCCGCGATCGGCGGTCCCTTGTGGCGGCGGCCACCCTCGACTAATTTGTTTGGTCGAAAGACGAACTAATTCTACCCCGGAGCCATCCTCCACGACACCCCCCCGATCCACCACGAACCAACGAAGGGAGCGCCCCGTGAACGACCTTCCCCAGGGCGCGTTGACCAGCCGCCGCGGATTCCTCGGGCTGGTGGGGCTCACCGCCGCGATGACCGCGGGCGGCGGCCTGCTCGGCGCGTGCTCCGCGCCGAGCGGCCCCCGGCCCGGCAGCGGAGGCGCCACGGCCGCCGCGGCGGACAAGCTCACGTCCCTCACCCCCACCTACACCGCCTTCCCCGGGCTCAAGCCCGACATCCCCGGCACGATCTCCACCCATCCCGGGGTACCCGACGTCAGCGGCGGCTTCACCTCCTACCCGGCCACCCCCCTCCCGGCGCTCACCCAGAAGGCGGGCAAGGGCGGCACCTACAAGGCGATGACCCCGCTGTGGGGCCCGCCGCCGCCCGGTCTGTCGAGCAACTCCTACTTCCAGGCCGTCAACGCCGACATCGGCTCCACCGTGGAGTTCCAGATCGCCGACGGCAACGTCTACGTCGACAAGGTCATCGCCAGGCTCGCCGCCGGGGACATCCCGGAGATCATGTGCATCCCCAGCTGGGAGATCGACAAGATGGCGGACTTCAACACCGCCGTCGACAAGGCCTTCGAGGACCTCACCCCCTACCTGCAGGGCGACAAGGTCAAGCCCTACCAGCTGCTGGCCAACCTGCCGACCGCCGCGTGGCAGTGGTCGGTCTGGAACGACAAGCTCATGGCGGTGCCGTTCCCGACCGAGCCGTACCCCCTCGCGCTGCTCTACCGCAAGGACCTGTTCGACAAGAACGGCTGGAACACCAACCCCAAGACCGCCGACGAGCTGTTCGAGCTCGGCAAGGAGATCACCGACGCCAAGGCCAAGCGCTGGGCGTTCGGCGCCATCCACGAGATGATGTGGCCGACCTTCCGCATCCCGCAGGAGTGGCGGTACGAGGGCGGCAAGCTCGTCCACAAGTACGAGACCCCCGAGTACGAGCCGATGCTGGAGTTCATGCGGAAGGTCTTCAAGGAAGGGCTGGTCCACCCGAGCGTCGTCGGCAGCAAGGGCGCCAACGAGAAGGAGCTGATGGGGAGCGGGCAGATCCTGATCTACCGCGACGGGCTGGCCGGCTGGAAGGAGCTCCTGCAGCAGCACCGCGGCAGGAACCCCGACTTCGCCCTGGACGCCTTCCCGCTCTTCGCCCACGACGGCGGCACCCCGCTGATGTACCACAACAACGCGGCGGGCCTCTTCACCTTCGTCAAGAAGGGCCTGCCGAAGGAGCAGGTGGAGGAGATCATCTCCATCCTCAACTGGTGCGCGGCGCCGTACGGGACCAGGGAGTACGAGCTCGCCAACTTCGGTGTGGAGGGCAAGCACTTCAAGCGGGACGCGAAGGGCATCCCCGAGGCGACCGACCTCGGCCGCAAGGAGGTCGCCTACACCTACGGCTTCCTCGGCGGGCGCCCGATCTACGTGGACTGGGCCTTCCCCGACGCCGTCAAGCTCAACATGGAGTGGCAGAACGCGAGCTTCCAGTATCTGGAGAAGGGTCCTTTCGACGGGATCAGGATTCAGAAGCCGTCGAAGTACTCCGGGCTGCAGGTTCCCACCGAGGACAAGTTCACCGACATCATGCGGGGCCGGCGACCGGTGAGCGACGCCAAGCAGATCGTCACGGAGTGGCGGCGGGACGGCGGGGACGAGGCCCGCGAGTTCTACATGAAGGTCCTGCGGGACAACGGCCGTGCTTAGGACCGCCCCCGAAGACAGCGAAGGGACCGGGCCGGCGGGTGACCTGACCTCACCCGCCGGCGCCGGCACCTCCAAGGATGTCCGCAAAAGGGGTCCGAGGACAAGCCGGGCGCGCCCGCAACCCTTCGGATCGCGACTGAAACGTGACTGGCAGCTGCTGCTGATGACCCTGCCCGCCATCGGGCTGCTCATCCTGTTCCACTATGTCCCGCTGCTCGGCAACGTGATCGCGTTCCAGGACTACTCGCCGTACGTGGGCATCGGGGACAGTCCGTGGGTGGGGTTCGCCAACTTCCACTGGCTGATGTTCGACGCGAGCTTCTGGGACGCGACGATCAACACCCTCACGATCACCACGTTTCAGCTGATCTTCTACTTCCCCATACCGATCCTGCTCGCCGTACTCCTGGACAGCGTGGTGCGGCCCCGGCTGCGGCTGTTCATCCAGAGCATCGTCTACATGCCGCACTTCTTCTCGTGGGTGCTGGTGGTCACGCTGTTCCAGCAGATGTTCGGCGGCGCGGGCCTGCTCGCGCAGACGCTGCGGGACCACGGGTACGACGGCATCGACATCATGACAAATCCGGATACGTTCATCGTGCTGGTCACGGCGGAGACGGTCTGGAAGGACGCCGGCTGGGGAACGATCATCTTCCTCGCCGCGCTCGCCGCCATCAACCAGAACCTCTACGAGGCCGCCGCCGTCGACGGCGCGAGCCGCTGGCGACGGCTGTGGCACATCACCCTGCCCGGCCTGCGCCCGGTCATCGTGCTGCTGCTCATCCTGCGCCTCGGCGAGGCGCTGAACGTCGGCTTCGAGCAGTTCTTCCTGCAACGCGACGCGGTCGGCAGGGAGGCCGCCGAGGTGCTGGACACGTTCGTGTACTGGCGCACGCTGCTCACCGGCGAGTGGAGCTACGGCGCGGCGGCCGGTCTGGTGAAGGGCCTGGTGGGACTGGTGCTGATCCTGGTGGCCAACAAGGTCGCCCACCGATTCGGCGAGCAGGGAATCTACAAACGATCATGACGACTCTTCCCCCCTGGGCCGAGCGGCCCAGCCGCGTCGGCGGGCTCCTCAAGGGGTTCGTCCTCACGCTCATCGTCGCGTGCGTGCTCTTCCCGATCTACATGGTCGTGCTGACCAGCCTGTCCACCCAGGAGGCGGTGACGGAGGCCGGCGGCCTGGTCACCGTGCCGAACGGGCTGTCCTTCGCCGCGTACGAGGAATTGTTCGCGGGCGGCGTGGTGACCAGGTCGGTGATGGTGAGCCTCGGCGTCACCCTCGTCGGCACCGCGATCAGCCTCACCGTCACCGTGCTCGCCGCCTACGGCCTGTCACGGCCCGGCTCGCTGCTGCACCGGCCGATGCTGTTCCTGGTCCTGCTCACCTTCCTGTTCGGACCGGGGCTGATCCCCAACTATCTGCTGGTCAGCTCGCTGGGACTGATCGACACCTACTGGTCGCTCATCCTGCCGGGCGCGGTCACCGCGTTCAACCTGGTGGTGATGCGGGCGTTCTTCATGAACATCCCCGACGAGGTGACCGACAGCGCCCGCATCGACGGCGCGAGCGAGTTCCGCATCCTGCGGACGATCGTGCTGCCCATGTCGAAGGGCGTCACCGCCGTCATCGGCATGTTCTACGCGGTCGGCTACTGGAACTCGTTCTTCAACGCCGTCCTCTATCTCAACGACAACGCCAAGTGGCCGCTGCAGGTGGTGCTGCGGCAGTACGTGCTCCAGGGCCAGTCGCTGATCGTCGGACAGACCGGCGTCGGCACCATCGCCGGGCAGTCACCACCGCCGAGCCTCGCCATCCAGATGGCCATCGTCGTCCTCGCGCTGCTGCCGGTGCTGTTCCTCTACCCGTTCGTCCAGCGGCACTTCACCAAGGGGGTCATCATCGGCGCCATCAAGGGCTGAGCGGATCCTGCCGCCCCTGCCGCTCGGCGGAGCGCTCCTCTCCTCGGGCGGCACGCCCCCTGGCAGGCTCCTCCCGTCCTACCGCTCGGCGGAGCGCTCCTCCTGCCGGGCGGCACGCTCCCTGGCCAGTTCCTCCTGCAGGTCGCGGACCTGCTGCTGCAGGGTGAAGATCCGGCGTACGGCGGCGAGGCTCATACCCTCGCCGACGAGCCGGATGGCGTCCTGCAGGTCACCGATCTCGTGGCGGGTGTAGCGCCGCTGGCCGCCGGTGGAGCGGGCCGGGCTGACCACGTCGTGCTCGTCGAGCCTGCGCAGGAACGCCTGCTCGACCTCGAGCATGTCGGCGACCTGGCCGACGGAGTACAGCGGGGCGTGCTCGTCGTCGAAGGGTAACCGGGCCATCACCGCTCCTTTCCCTTGCGGGGTCATGGGGTTCCCTTACGGGGTCGTGGGGTTCGTGGATGGTTCCCCAGGAGGGGACGGGGCGGGAAACGCGCGGGGTGGGTGCCGGAACCGGCACCCACCCCGAGGAGGTTCTGCGGTCAGACCCTGGACCTCACGCCTTGATCGACTTCTGGTCGGCCGTGCTCTCGGCCTTCTGGATCGCGACCTTGCGGGGCTTGGCCCGCTCGATGACCGGGATGCGCACCGCCAGGACCCCGTTGGAGTAGGCGGCGTCGACCTTGTCGCTGTCGAGGTGCTCGGACAGGTAGACGCGGCGGGTGAAGGTGCCCATCGGGCGCTCGCGGACGAACAGGCGGTCCTCCTCCCCGTACTCCTCCTCACGACCGGCGCTCACCGAGAGCACCCCGCGGTCGACGGTCACCTCGATGGTGTCGGGGTCGATGCCCGGGAGGTCGAACTTCAGGAGGACGTCGTCCTTGCGGCGGACCCCGTCGAGCGGCATGGCCACCCGCGCGGCCCCCTCGCCCGACCCCAGGACCTGGCGGGAGAGCCGGTCGAACTGGCGGTCGAACTCCTGGATGAACGGGTCGATCGACGTCAGCAGCATCGGTAACCACCTCCGTGTGAACTGGCAGGTATCCTCAAGCCTGCCTTCTCGGAAACCTCTTACTCCAGTTATAGGTTAGCGGCTCTTCGGTTCGCAAGTATCCTCGGGAAAATTCTCAGCAATCCTCAGACGCCCCTGGTCAGAGCGTTGAACTCCTCGTCGGTCAACCGGACGGCCGCGGCGGCGACGTTGTCCTCCAGGTGGGCGACCGTCGAGGTGCCGGGGATCGGCAGCATCACCGGGGAACGGCGCAGCAGCCACGCCAGGGCGAGCTGCGAAGGGGTGGCGCCGTGCTCCCTCGCCGCCGCGGCGAGCGGGCCGCCCTCCGCCGCCAGCCTGCCGGTCGCGAGCGGGAACCAGGGGATGAAACCGATGCCGTTCGCCTCCGAGTACTCCAGCAGGGGCTCGGCGTCGCGGTGCGCGAGGTTGTAGAGGTTCTGCACCGAGACGATCGTCGCGGACTTCCCCGCCTCCTCGACGTCCTCGACGCTCACCTCGCTGAGGCCGATGTGGCGGATCTTGCCCTCCCGCTGCATCAGCGCGAGCTCCCCGACCTGGTCGGCGACGGGGACGGCCGGGTCGATGCGGTGCAGCTGCAGCAGGTCGATCCGCTCGACGCCGAGGTGGCGCAGGCTCAGCTCGACCTGCTGGCGCAGGTACTCGGGACGGCCGACCGGCGTCCAGAGCCCGGGACCCTGCCGGGTGAACCCCGCCTTGGTCGCGATCACCAGGTCGTCGGGGTAGGGGTGCAGCGCCTTCTTGATGAGCAGCTCGGCGACGAACGGGCCGTAGGAGTCGGCGGTGTCGATGAGGTTCACGCCGAGCTCGACCGCCCTGCGCAGGACCCGGACGGCCTCGTCGGGGTCGCGTGGGTCTCCCCACACTCCCTCGCCGGTGAGCTGCATCGACCCGTAGCCCAGGCGGTTGACGGTGAGGTCGCCCCCGATGGTGAACTGCCCGGAGGCCTCGGCGGGACGCGTCGTGGTCGTCATGATGTCCTCCTGGAATTCGGTCTGCGTTCATGATTCGCAACAGGGTGTCGAAGTGACCGATTCCCCCCGCACCCCGCGTCACTCGTAAACCTTCCGGCACGCACTCGCAAAGCACCTCGGATGAGGATGCGGCAGCGATTTTGCCGGAGAGCTAAGAAGCCGAACCCGTTGAGGGTTCGGTGCGCGCATCCTCAGGAGGAGCGGATAAGGTGCGTGCCTCCTCTTGCTCCAGACGCTCGAAGAGGTCCGGGTAGGCGCGCTGAAGCAAGTTTCGTACTTGGCGCTCCAGGTCGGGGACGTTCACCGTGGCGGCGCTGTGCACGATCTTCCAGTCGACGCTGAAGTAACGGTGAACCACGTTGTTACGCAACCCTCTGATCAGTTTCCACGGGATCTCAGGGGTGGAAGCTCGGGTCTCGTCCGAAATCCCTCCGACGGCCTCACCGATGATGGACAGCTGCCAGATGACCGCATCACGGCGCATCGAGTCAGCCGACCACATCTCAGGCGAGACACCTTCGAGGTACGAAGCGATCTTTCTGGCGGCTTCCACGATGTCCACCAGATACAGGCCCTCACGCTGCATACAACACCTGGGCGTCGTTGAGGACCTGATCACGAATGACCCAGTGGAGCCCTTCCTTGGAGACCACATCGACCTTGCGGCCCAGAAGCTCCTCCAACTCCTCCTGGAAGCCGAAGAACTCGATCCCAATGTCACTGCCAGGTTTCAGAACATAGAGGAGGTCGACGTCGCTCCCCTCCCCGTCCTCACCACGGGCGACTGAGCCGAAGACAGCCAACTCGACGACACCGTACTTCTCGCACAATTCAACTAACCCTGTGTAGACGGTTGTGAAGTCAACGCTCATGACACCTCCCGCCCTTCATGCTGTCACCTCAGTCGGGCCACCGCACCATTTGGAGCTAGCCTTCCCCCATCTCGACATCCCGAAATCCGTAAAAAGGAAGCATGAGGTCGAACGGGAGGCGAGGTGCGGTCATTTGACGGCGCCCACGGTCACGCCGCGGGTGAGGGTCCGCTGGAAGATGAGGAAGAAGGCGACCGCGGGCAGGATGCCGAGCAGCGCCGAGGCGCTGGACATCGTGGCGTCCATCATCTTGTCCCCCTGCAACACCCCGAGCGCGACCGGGACGGTCTGGTTCTCGTTGGAGATGAGGAAGACGAGAGGCAGGAAGAACTCGTTCCAGGTCCAGATGAAGAAGAAGATGAGCAGCACGCTCAGCGTCGGCCTGCTGATCGGCACGACGACCTGCCACAGGGCCCGCCATTTGCCCGCGCCGTCCAGGGCCGCCGCCTCCAGGATCTCGCGCGGGAAGCGGCCGAGCACCGAGGCGAGCAGGTACGTCCCGAAGGCGCTCTGGATCACCGTGAAGATGATGATCACACCGAGCCTGGTGTCGTACAGTCCGACCTGCTTGGCCAGGTAGTACAGCGGGTAGACCAGCGCCTCCTGCGGCAGCGTGTTCGCCACCAGGAAGACGACGAGGATCCACACCCGCCCGCGCACCCTGCCGATGCCGAGCGCGTAGGCGTTGAGCACAGAAAGGACCGTGGCGAACACCGCGACCGAGCCGCTGATCAGCAGGCTGTTCCACAGCTTGCCGCCGAAGTCGACCCGGTTCCAGAAGTCGACGATCCCGTCGAGATACAGCTCGCTCGGCAGTCCCAGCGGCCCGCCCGAGGAGTAGTCGGCCGGGGACTTCACCGCGTTGAGCGTGACGATGGCGAACGGCACCAGCATCGCGACGGCCAGCACGACCAGCGAGACCAGGACCGAGTATTTCCGGATCATGATTCCCTGTCCTGAACCCGCAGGAAGAACACCGTCACCGCGATGATCACGAGGGTGAGCACGGTGGCGATCGCCGCCCCGTACCCGACGTTGGCCTTCTCGAAGAAGTTCTGGTAGCTGAAGTAGGACGGCACGAGCGTGGCACCGCCGGGACCGCCCCTGGTCAGCACGAAGATCGGCCCGAAGACCTTGAGCGCGGCGATCGTGCAGGTGAGCAGGACCACGTAGATCTCCGGCCGGATCTGCGGGATCGTGATGTGCCAGAACCGCCGCCACCACGAGGCGCCGTCCATCTCGGCGGCCTCGTACAGCGCGGGATCGACCCGCTGCAGCCCCGCCATGAAGATGACGACCGGGTAGCCGATCTGGAACCACACCATGATCGCCATCACGCTCGGCAACGCCCAGGCCGGGTCACCGAGCCAGTTCCTCGGCTCCATCCCCAGCAGCCCGAGCAGGTCGTTGAGCGCCCCGAAGCGCGGGTGCATGATCCAGCCCCAGACGATCCCGGCCACCGCGACCGGCAGCACCTGCGGCAGGTAGTACGCGGCCCGCAGCACGCTGGCCGCACGGGGACCGACCTTCTTGCCCACGTAGTCGAAGAGCGTGGCGGCCAGGACGAGGCCGATGAGCGTCGGGACGATCGCCATCGCCACGATGAGCGCGACGTTGTTGCGGAAGGAGGACCAGAACCGCTCGTCGGCGAGGAGGCGGGTGTAGTTCTCCAGCCCGATCCACCTCGGGTCGCCGATCCCCTGCCAGCGGGTGAAGCCGATGCCGACGTTCATCAGGAACGGCACGACGATGACCGCGGTGAAGAGCACGGCGCTCGGCAGCAGGAACACCCAGTACCCGCGGTCGCGAGACCTCGGCATCGGAGGTCTCCTTTCTCTGTTCTGTGCGTACGGCTTTCTCTGTTCCGTGGGCACGCTCTGCTCCGTGCGCGTGTCCCGCGCACGTGTTCTGTGTTCTGCGCGCACGCTCTGCTCCGTGCACTGCTCCGTGCACTGCTCCGTGCGCGGGCCGCGTGTTCGGTACGCGCGGCCCGCGCCGTGACACCGTGATCGTCACGGCGCGGGCCGTGGGAGACGTCAGTTGCCGATGTCGGCGAGGTTCTCCTCGTACGGAGCGGCGATCTCGTCCAGGACCGCGTCGGGGGTCTTGGTGCCGTTGATGAGGTTCTGCACGCCCGAGACGAGCACGTCGTAGTAGCCCGGCGCCGGCCAGTCGGGGTAGAAGGCCAGCCCGTCGGAGGTCGAGAGCCTGTTGAAGTTCTCGATCAGCTCCTTGCTCTTCTCGTCGGTGATCGCGTCCGTGTCGGCGGCGACCGGGATGCCGCCGGAGTTGCCGAGCAGGTTCTGGATGTCCTTCTTCATCGTGATGTCGATGAAGTCGTAGGCGAGATCCTTGTTCTTGGCGTTCTCGGGGACGACCCAGATGTTGCCGCTGGATCCGGCGCTCATCGTGTTACCCGGCCACAGGAACGAGCCCCACTCGAAGTCCTTGACGTCGCTGGCGAAGCGTCCGTACCACCAGCTGCCGGAGACCAGGATCGGATACTTGCCGCCGATGAAGGAGGTGCCCATGTCCTCGGCCTTGATCGCGGCGGAGTCCTTGTCGACGTAGCCCTTCTTGACCCAGTCGGCGAAGGTGTCGGCCGCGTACTTGAACTCGGGTCCCTTGAAGTCGACCTTGCCCTTGTAGAGCTGGAAGGCGTCCACCCACGGTCGCTGCGCCTTGCTCAGCGCGAGCTGGTAGAAGATCTGCTGCGCGGGATACTCGGCGCCGCCGACCGCGATGGGGGTGGTCCCCGCCTTGACGAACGTGTCGAGCGCGGCGGTGAACTCCTCGAAGGTGGTGGGTACCTCGACGCCCGCCTTCTTGAAGGCGTCCTTGTTGTAGTAGACCATCACGTACTCGGCGTAGTTGGGGACGCCGTACCACTTGCCCCCGCCCATCACCCCGCGCTCGTCGTATCTCGCGGTCGTCTGGATCGAGGGGCTGAGCAGCTTGTCCCAGCCGCGCTTGGTCACCTCGGGGGTGAGGTCGGTGAGCAGACCCTGCTTCGACAGCAGACCGGCCGTGGCGTTGCCCTTGTTGTACTCCATCACGTCGGGGGCCTCGTCCGAGTTGAGGATCATCCCCGCCGACTGGCGGATCTGCTCGAACGCCTTCTCCTCGAACTTGACCGTCACGCCGGGGTGCGAGGCCTCGAACTGCTTGACGGCCTCGGCCCACGCCTTGCCCATCGCGCTGTCGGCGCCTTCGTAGTGCCAGAGCTTCAGGACACGGGGGCCCTCCGCGGCGGGGGTGTCCGCCGCGGGTTCGGTGCCGCCGCAGGCGGCGAGCGCCATGAGCGCCGCCACCGCGGCGACACCGACTTTCAGGTTGAACATGGTCTTTCTCCTAGATGGTGGTGATGACGAGTGGTATGTCGGCCCCCACCAACTCGACGCCCGCGATCCGCGCGCTCCCCGAGACGGTCACCCGCAGGCCCTCCCCCTCGGGGACCGCGGTGATCACGGTGTCCCCGTCGAGGTCGGAGACGACGGTACGGATCTCGCCGCTGTCGGCTCCGACTCCGTACGCGATCAGGGTGATCTCCCCGAACGGCCCGTCCCCGACGGTCCCGCCCGCCTCGGTCCCACCCCGCTCGGTGAGAACGGGGACGACGGCCCCGCGCCGGACGTACAGCGGAACGCGGTCCAGCGGCGTGGCGGCCGTGACGTACCGGCCGCCGGACAGGATCTCGCCCGTCCAGTGGTCCACCCACTCCCCCTCGGGCAGGTAGACCTTCCTCACCTGCTCGGGCGAGGTCATCGGCGCCACCAGCAGGTCGCGGCCAAGGAGATACTGCAGGTCCGCCTGCCAGGCCACCGGGTCGTCCGGGTAGTCCACGCACAGCGCCCGCATCATCGGGGCCCCGGTCCTGGCCGCCTCGACGGCCGCCGTGTAGATGTACGGCATGAGCCGGTAGCGCAGCCTCAGCGCCTCGACCGCCTCCGCCTCGACCTCGGGAAACTCCCACGGCTCCCTGCTGGTGGTGCCGTGCAGGCGCAGCAGCGGGGAGAGCGCGCCGAACTGGGTCCACCTGACGTACAGGTCGTCGGTGGGGCGGCCGGTGAACCCGCCCGCGTCGTGGCTCCAGAACGGGACGCCGGACAGGCCGTGCGCCAGCCCGCCGCGCAGCGTGCTGCCCATCGCGGCGTAGCTGGTGTAGGTGTCGCCGCTCCACTGCGCCGAATGCCGCTGCCCGCCGAGGAACGACGAGCGCGCCCAGACCATGCCGTGCCCCGCGACCTCCTTGGTCACCTCGGAGACGGCGTCGTTGAACAGCAGCGTGTAGACGTTGTGCAGGTCGGTGCCGGACATGCCGTTGGCCGCGACCGCGTCGTGCGGCACGCCCTCGGCGAAGTCGGTCTTGAAGACCTGGACGCCCTGTTCGAGCAGCGGGCGCAGCAGTCCCTTGAACCACTCGGTGGCGGCCGGGTCGGTGAAGTCGACGATGCCGCAGGCCGGGTAGGAGCCGTGCCAGCAGTCGGCGACATAGACCTCGCCATCAGGCTTCTTCAGGAAGTATCCACTCTCGGCCGCTTCAGCGAAGATCGGGCTGAGGTGGGAGATGTACGGGTTCATCCACAGGCAGACCTTGAACCCCATCTCCTTCAGCTCGGCCAGCATGCCGGTGGGGTCGGGGAAGCCCTCGGCGTCCCAGCGCAGGTCGGACCAGTGGCCGTCGGTCTGCCAGTACGTGTCCAGGTGCAGCACGTCACACGGGATGCCGCGCTCGCGGATCCTCCGCGCCCGCGCCATCACCCGCTCCTGGGTGTCCACGAAGAACCCCGAGGAGATCCAGGTGCCGAACGCCCACTTCGGCGGGAGCAGCGGCCGGCAGGTCAGCAGGTCGAACCGCTCCAGCACCTCCGACGGGGTCGGCCCGGCGATCACGTAGTAGTCGATCAGGTCGTCCGGGACCACGATCTGCACGCAGCTGTGCGTGGACTGGCACACGTCGAACTCCACCGGCGTCCCGCTGTCCACCAGCACGCCGTAACCCCTGCTGGACAGGTAGAACGGGATGTTCTTGTACGCCCGCTGCGACTCGGCGCCAAACGCGTCGAAGTTCCACATCACCGGCCGCTGGCCGCGCTTGTCGAGCCGGGTGAACGACTCGCCGAACCCGCTGAACGCCTCGTCGGCGGGGGCCACGAAGCTCTCGTGGTAGCCGACCACCGCGCCACCCGAGCTGGAACGGCCGAACGGCAGCGTGCGCAACCGGCCGCTGATGTCGGTGTGCCCCCGGTCCTGCTCGAGCAGCGGCGCCCCGCTCGCGTCGGTGAACCTCAGGTGCCAGGGAGCCAGGGTGATCTCCGCGCGCAACGAACCCGCGTCCAGCAGGATCGTCCCCTCGCGGCTCTCCACCCGAGCCCCGGCGAACTCGCCCGGCGTGACCATCGAGATCGCCGCGGCCGACCGGGTCCGCGCGTCCGCGTCCTGCCCGAGCCGGACCCGGATCACCCCCTCGCCCGCCACACTCAACTGGACTAAAAGCGTCTCCTCGGCCGATGTCACGGCCTTCAGGATCACCCCTGCCGCATCGGAGGCGACCGGCTCAGCCGAGATCAACGCCGACAGGCCCCCCTCACCGTGCGAGCGTACGGGCAGCTCAGGCGGGTCGGCGACGAAGTACTCGTGCGCGACCAACGGGGGACGGTAAGGCATGGGAACTCCAGCGCTCGGGCCTGCATCTGCCGAGTTAGTTTTACGTCCAAACCAACAAACGTCAATGCCTGCACCTGCCGGAGCTCACCTGGACCCCCCTCTTCGGACCCGTACGCACCTCGCCTCGAATGCGACCCGTCATCCCCGAAGCCGCGCCTCACGGGCAGGACGGGCGGGCCGGATGCCCGTCCGGCCCGCCCGTGACGCCCCCTGGCACCGCGACGTCATCGAACGCCGCGCTCACCCACCGGCACGGGTTCGGTCGGTCCTCGGTCGGTCCTCGGTCAGTCCCCGTAACCACCCGAAGCGCACAGGGTCCTGTCCCTCTCGACGATCTCCCGGGCGTTCTCGGTGCGGCACTTGCGGTTGACCACGTTGGCCACTCCCCGCAGCGTCTCGGCCTTCTCGATCACGGCATTCCAGTCGGTGCCGGGCCGCATCTTCAAGGTGAACGACTCGTTCATGTCCTCCACGTCGAGGATCTCGGACAGCTTCCCGGACGGCCCGTCCTCGCGACGCAGGTCGGCGTAAGCCTCCTGCTTACTCACGAAGGAGATCGCCTCCACCTGCGGCATGGCCCCGAGCGTCCGCTCGATCACCGCCACGTCCCGCGACGTGGCGGCTTTGCCACCCAGGATGGGTTCCGGCGGCGGACCGAGGCCACCGTCGTCCACGGCGAAGCCACCGCCACCGCACAACAGGAAGGGCGAGTCGTCCTTGCAGAGGAACACCACGATCTCGGGGTCCCCCTCGCGCCACACCTCCCGATCACCCGTGGCGGCGGGCGTGGGCGGCCGCTCCTCACCTGGCCCCCGTGCGATCACCGTCGTCGTCGTCACCACCGCGACGACGGTGGCCGCGACACCGACCGTGGCCATGAGGTGCGAGAGCGGGCGCGACCATCGCCGTCGCGAGGCCGGCGGGCCCGCCACGGCGAGCCTCCGGCGCGATCCTGGCAGCCGGATCGAACGCCGGGCTACCCGCCTGAGCCACCCGGAGACGCCGCGTTCGGACTCCTCGGCGACGCCACGAAGGCGGTTGAGTGCGGAGGCGACCGCCTCTGGCCGCGGAGCGGGCTGGGCCTCGGCTCGGTCACGAAGCAGGTTCATCTCATCCATCGTGTCGTCTCCCCTTGCTTGCGACGTCCCTGTCCAGAACCTTCCTGACCTGCCTGCGGGCCCGGTTCAGGCGGGACCCGACGGTGCCAACGGGGATGCCCAGGGCGTCGGACACCTCCGCGTAGCTGAGCTCGCCGTACGCGACCAGCAGGAGTGCCTCCCGGTCACCGGCTTTCAACACGGCGAGCGCACCCGCCAGGCGGCGCTGCGCGAGGTCGGCGTCGGCGCGGTCCACCGGTGACACTCCCGAGTCGGTGACGGAGGCGTCCCTCGCCCGCTCCAGCGCGCGGTACAGGCGCACCTCGTCCCTGCGGTGCCGCCTGATCAGGTTGGTGGCGATGCCGAACAGCCACGCGCGCGCGTCGTGACGGGACAGGTCGTAGCGCTCCCGCTGCCGGAAGGCCGCGAGGAACGTCTCCGCCGCGACGTCGTCCGCGGCGTCGGCGCCCAGTCTGGCGGAGGCGTACCGATGGATCGCGGCGAAGTATTTGTGGAAGACCTCGGCGAACCGTTCCGGATCGCGCAGCGACATCCGGATCACCTCGGCGTCACTCGCGACCGCGGCCTCCACCGGCACGGCGTCCCCTGCCACGTCGTCCCCGACCGCCTCGTCCGTGAGGAACGATGCCGGCAAGGCCAGGCCGGGAAGGACGCGATCGGGCGGACGATCGCTGTTTACTCTCATGCGGAGGATGCCTTTCGTGGGGCAACGGACGTGGTTATTGCCCGCACCCCGCCGCCGTCTTCACGAGAAGGCTCACATACCGCCGCCAATCCGTACCCGACAACCCCGACGAATCCTGTCCCTCGCGCGGACCGTCCGTGGGCAAGAGGATACAAAGGCGCGGGCCAGAGCCGCCCTCTTGAGCCCGGCCCGCCGCACGTGGATAATTAGTTTAGTTTCCATCCAAACAAAGGGGAGCCGTGGACTGGTCGGAACGGCTCGGCGGGCTGTGTTACGGCGGGGACTACAACCCCGAGCAGTGGCCGGAGGATGTCTGGAAGGAGGACGTCGAGCTGATGCGGCGGGCCGGGGTGAACCTGGTCAGCGTCGGCGTCTTCTCCTGGGCGCGCCTGGAGCCCGCACCCGGCGTCCACGACCTCGGCTGGCTCGACCGCGTCCTCGACCTGCTGCACGACGGCGGGATCCGCGTCAACCTCGCCACCCCGACCGCCTCGCCACCCCCCTGGTTCGGCCTCGCCCACCCCGACGCCCTCACCGTCACCCACGACGGCACCCGCCTCACCCACGGCAGCCGCGACACCTACTGCGTGCACTCCCCCGCCTACCGCGCCGCCTGCGCCGGAATCGCCCGCACGCTCGCCGAGCGCTACCGCGACCACCCGGCGCTCGCCATGTGGCACGTGCACAACGAGTACGGCACCACCTGCCACTGCGACCACGCCGCCGACGCCTTCAGGACCTGGCTGCGAGCCCGGCACGGCACCCTGGAGGCGCTGAACGACGCCTGGACCACCTCGTTCTGGAGCCAGCACTACTCCGCGTGGGAGCAGATCACCACCCCCCGCGCCACCCAGTACCTGCCCAACCCCTCCCAGGCCCTGGACTTCCGGCGGTTCGTCTCCGACGCGATGCTCGACCACTTCCGCGAGCAGAAGGCGGTGCTGCGCGAACTCACCCCGAACGTCCCGGTCACCACGAACTTCGTCCTCGGCGACTGGGTGCCGGTGAACCACCGCCACTGGGCGGCCGAGGTCGACCTGGTGGCGATCGACCACTACCCGTCCACCGACCCGCCCGCCGAGACCGCCTTCGCCGCCGACCTGGCCCGCGGCTGGGCCACCGGGAAGCCCTGGCTGCTGATGGAGCAGGCGGTGGTCACCTACACCGGCCCCCGGATGCGCGCCAAGCACCCCGGTGAGATCACCAGGCTGAGCCTGTCGCACATCGCGCGCGGCTCACGGGGAGCCATGTTCTTCCAGTGGCGGGCCTCCCGGGGCGGCGCCGAACTCTGGCACGGCGGCATGGTCCCGCACGCCGGACCCGACTCGCGGATCTTCCGCGAGATCTGCGACCTGGGCGCCCTGCTGCCCACACTGGAGGACGCCTGCGCGGCTCCCGTCGAGGCCGGGGCCGCGATCCTCTGGGACGCCGAGGCGAACTGGGCACTCCAGGCACCCGGGCTGCCCTCCACCGAACTGAACTACACCGAGGCCGTACGCCAGGCCCACCGGGTCCTCTACCGGCACGGCGTCACCGCCGACGTCGTCCACCCCTCCGCCGACCTGTCGGCCTACCCGCTCGTCCTCGTCCCCAGCCTCTACCTGATCTCCGACGCCGACGCCGACAACCTGCGCCGCTACGTCTCCGGCGGCGGCACCCTCGTGGTCTCCTACCTCAGCGGCATCGCCGACGAACACGCCCGCGTCCGCCTCGGCGGCTACCCCGGCGCCCTCCGCGACCTGCTCGGCATCCGCGTCGAGGAGTTCCACCCCCTGCCCCCCGACGTCGCCCTCACCCTGTCAGCTCCTGACGTCCTCGCCCCCCGGAGCACCTCCCCCCGGGCCGAAATACCCGCACGTCCCCCGACCGACGAGGCGACGTTTTCCGATGAAACGACGTTCCCCGGCGACCGGCCGGAGACCGGCACCTTCTGGAGCGAACACGTCCATCTGGAGGGCGCCGAGGCGCTGGCCGTCTACACCGGCCCGCACACCCTCGCCACCCCCCTCTCCGGCCAACCCGCCGTCACCCGCCACCCGTACGGCTCAGGAACGGCCCTCTACATCTCCACCCGCCTGACCGACGACGCCTACGCCCGCCTGCTCGGCCTCTCCCCCACCCCCGTGGAACTCGTACGACGCGGCGACTGGCTCTTCGCCATCAACCACGGAGACGAGGAACACGAACCGGGCGACCTGCTCCTACCCCCGGGCGGTTTCGCCGTACGACCACACGTTGAGCGAGAGTGACAACGGCGGCCACCTCGATGCCGAACCGCCCGACGATCAGCGCCCCGTCAGGCCGCCGACCGCTGTCACAACCCGTCCCTGTCCTCAAGCTTGGTCGTCACCTTGTTCGCGGGCGGCGCCTTGATGGAGACCCTGCTGCCCCAGCCGGTGAAACGGGTCTCGACGCTGATCGTCTTGCCCTCCCACCCGGTGCTGTCGAAGATGCCGACGACAGGGAAGGACGTGGTCAGGTGCTGTGGCAGGTGGTTTCTGTCCACGGTGAGCTTGAACGTCACCACGGTCTTGTCGCTCGACCGGAGCGGCAAAGTGGCGCGGAACCAGGGCGAGACTTTGGCGAGCCTGCCGAAGGTGGTGGTGCCGCTGTAGGTGGTACGGGACTTCTTGGCGCCCTTGAGCAGGCTGGTGAGGGTCGCCGGCTCTGCGACGTTCACCAACTGGCTGAACCAGCCGTCCGTACCGCCCGTCATGCCGCTCGGGTCCTTGTACCAACTCTTGCCTCGCGGCATTTTGTCGCGATAGGTGCCACCTTGGGAGTAGCTCGTGGTGCCGACCCGGATCGTCCGTTCGGGGACGGGCGGATTGAGGCGATCGTCGGCCGGGCGGGCACTCTGCGAGCTGATGTCGGAGGCGACGACCCCGCCTCGGCCGAACTGGAAGGAACCGGTGCGCCGCAGGTAAGGCTGGCCCTCGCCATCTTCGATCATGGTGCTCCGGTCGCTGAACCTCACCCCCTTGCCCGGAACGAACTGGCTCTTCACCGCCTTGACCGGATCGGCGAGGGCTGCCTGAGCCTGGGCTTGGGCCGGTGCCCCGGTCACGAGCGCGACGGCCGTGACCGCGGAGATGCTCGCGATCATTCGCTTCATAGGGGTTCCTTGATAGTCCGGGAAAGAAGGAGCAATCTTTCCCGATCTTGATCACGGACGTGTCTCATCTCTCTGCGGGAGGTCATGGCCGAGCACCGGGAACACCGCTCGTTTCGAGGAGTCCGAAGAGCCGGCCGACGACCACGACATTGAGCACGAAGACGCAGGCCGGCCCCCTGTACCAAACGATGAAACTCTTCGGAGAGATGAGGAGGCATGTATCTATCATCTACAAATGGGAGATTTTAGGATCTTTTGCAACGCATGCGCCATCCATGGTGTTCGCTGGACCCGTTTCCGGGCACCATGAGCGCACTTGCGTGAAGGGATGGTGAGCCTCATGGGCCACGGTGCGGACTACATGAAATCCGAGTCGTTGGACAGAAGCCGCCAGGAACTGACCGAAGCCGAACGTGAGCAGCTGAAAGAACTGCTTCGCACGGCGAAGGTCGACGGTGAGTAGATGCGGAAACCAAACAAAGGGCACGGGACGGCCTCTCCCGCACCTACCGTCTGTTGCCTGAATTAACCGGCGACAGAAGACGGCAAGGAAATGGAGCCGAAAGCAGAGCGTACATGTGCTCCACCATTCGAGAGGGAGCGCACGGTGCCACTGCCGGAGGCCATGAGGCGGGTGATGGTCGCGCTGGCGGAATTGGGCTTGGAGCCGGAGCTCATCGATCTGGGCCAGGGCGGAGATCCAACCGCCTGGTCGTGCCGAATGCTCACCGACGGCGGAGTCATGCCGCCGATGGCTCAGGGGATGGGCAAGGGCCGGCGTGAGGAGGCACGCGTGGGAGCGCTGTACGAGGCGCTCGAGCACTACCTCACCGGCCCGGCCCTGTTCGACCCCACAGCCGTGGAGCCGGCTGAATCCACTCAGATAGCGGCCGGGCCGCTGCGGAACGAGGCCTGCGGCATGCTACTGGCCCAGACACCCGGCCGACAGCTGGCCTGCCATCGCTATCACCCCCTGGGAGGAGGGCAGGAGACGCTGGTGCCGCTGTTCTTGTCGGCCCCCTGGTATGTCGAGACCCACGCCGGTCGGCTGCGCGAACAGATCGCGGATACCTACGACTACCGCCATCTGATGCGCTACAGCTGCAACAGCGGCTCGGCGGTCGGCGTCACCGAAGACGAAGCGCTGCTGCACGCCCTCAACGAGACCATCGAACGCGACGCCTTGTCCCTACTTCTGGTGCGGTCGTTCCTGTGCACCGCCGACTTCCGGCCCACCGTGATCGATCCGGCCACTCTCCCGGCCGAACCGGCGCACGCGTACTCGGCAGCCGAGCGGCTCGCCGACTCTCCGGTGTATCTGCTGGACATCACCAGCGACTTCGGGGTGCCCACCATGCTCGCCTACACCGCCCCCACCCCGCACCACCCACACCGGCGCGGCGCCGGCACCTCACTCAGCCCCGTCTATGCCGCCTGGCGCGCCCTCACCGAACTGCTTCAGACCACCTTGGGGGAAACCTCGTCGTGGTCCGACGCCCCACTGCGCGGTGAACTCGCGGGGCTCGCCCCCTATCCCGCCCTGCACGCGTGCGGGCGGTTCGACCTCACCGATCACCTGCGCGGCGCCCGCACGATCCCCTTCACCTCGGTCGGCGGGACGCCCGATCAGCCCCATGCGCAGTTGCACCGGCTGATAGCCACCCTGACCGCGCACGGCTATCCGCCCTACCATCGCACAGTGGCCAGACTTCCAGGCGCTATCACCGCCGTACACGTGATCGTGCCTGGCTTGGAACGTTTCCTACTGATCACCGACGGCAACCTCATCCTTCCCGGACCCCGTGGACAAGCCACCGCTCAAGGTCACGAAGGTCGACCGGCTCCTCAACAGTGACCCCCGAGGTCTATCGCCCGTCAAGGAGGGCTGGGACGGCCTTTGTCTGGCGGGCAGCAGATTTGCGAAGGGTTAGAACCGGCCGGAGCCAAATCCCCTAGCCGATGAATCGCCACAGTATGCACGGTGGCAGTAGGGAAGACAGCCAGGTCGGCCGCCGGAAACACGGGGACCCTGCCTCCTCGGCGTCGTATACGGCTTCGCTGACTGCGGCAAGGTACGCCTCGCCTCCCGCGTGAGTGGAGGGGAAGGGGGACGGATGCGAAAACCCATCCCCGTATCTCAGAAAATTCCCGACAACGAGGTGCACCGACTCCTTGAGTTCTACGATCGGGCGATGCTGCAGGCGACCTTGTTGCCGTTGATCGAGTGGCTGCCCTGTCGTCCTTCCCGGTGGCGGCTCCTCCGACCGTTTTCCCGGTTGCCGCGGCTGACCTTGGGTACGCGGACGCTGATTATTCGACATATCGATCAATCCCTCTCCGCGCTCGGGCATCGTTACACGGCTCGAGAGGCTCTCGACACGTCCTCGCCCAGGCCGACAGAAGACCGCGACACATGCGTGCGATACCGCGAGTCCCTGCCGATCGGACGACACAGGTGGATGGTGGTCGGTTTCGCGGTGCCGGCACTGTTCCTCACCGCGGTGCTGATCGAGGCGGCCAGTCGCTGGACCTCGGAGGGGAGGAAGATCAAAGAGCTCCTGGCGGCGATGCTCGCGTACTTTGCCGTCGGTTCGCGGTCGGCCGATGCCGAGAAGATCATCACCAAGGCCTTCGAACTGGGAATTACCGGCCTGCTGGCATCCCTGGCGATCCTGTTGATCGGTTGCTACGTGCTGACCCGGCCGTTCGTTCCGGCGTTTCGGCTCAAGCGTCAGATCCTCAACCTCTCCGATCAGGACGACCACGACATTCGTGAGTCGGCGAGTAGCTGGCACGTCACCAAGTCGGTCGGGGCCTACCAGCAGGAGCGGAAGGTCTTCACCGATCTCGGTTACCGACCCCCCCGGGAGTTCCCGCTCGATCTTGTGGTCCTGATCTTCCCGATCGCCTGCCTGACAGTAGCGGCGATAGCTCTGGCGTGGAGTGCGGCTGTCCCGGTGACCATCCGGTGGTGGGCCCTGTGGCTCGCAGGTTTGGCCGGGCTACGTGCGGTGTGGCTGTGGTCGGTTTGGCGTGGCCGCCAAGACCAGGACCGGACACCACCTGCGGCCGGCGTCGCGAAAGGCACCGGCCGCTATGTGGAGTCCCGGCCCATCACCGAAGCCGTGGCCCTGCCGTTTCTGATCTTCACAGCCCTCTGGCTGTATCCACTGCTGGGGGCGGTCACCTTCTATCGCTTCGCCCTGACCGCAGACCGATTACGTGCCGCGGCAGCCATCCGCGACGAACGCCTTCCACGTGGTGGCCGGCCCCTGCTGGCAGTTGGGGCATTCGCCATCGCCACACTGATCTATATTCCGATCCGCTTCGTATGGAAGAGGATGCCCGAGCTTCTCCAGGTAACAGCTTGGGCCTTGGTCGTCGCCGCACCCATCGTTGTTCTGGTCCTCCACCTGTGGCGGTTGACCGAACTTTTCGATGTCGACCGGCCGGCGCGCCGTCGGTATCGGAGATGCGCCGCCGTGGCCTGTTCACTCCTGCTGGTCCTGCTGGTCTCGTGGTTCCTGCAGAGGATAATGACACCGGAGCAAGAACTCCAGAAATTAGTGCTGGTCGGGACCATCTCTTCCGGCATTCTCGCGCTGTATGCGCTGCTAATGGGAGCGATTCAACGTTGCCAAAACCGTCTTGTGACGGAAGAACGCCTAACCATACCGGTCCCGAACGGTATCTGCGAGGGCAGTACTACTCTCGATCAGATATCGACATCTTCACACGAAGCTCTCGGACGCTTGGTCCCACCCCGCCATCCAGCGAGTCGGCGTCATATGTCGGGTCGATTGTCTTGGCCTGTTCAGGTATTCATCGAGTATCGTCACGGCGATGTCGACCGACAGCGGAGGAGACATCACGCCTCCAATGTGATGGATAAATCGGGTGACAGTCACCCTTCGTAGCGGACTAGCCAGGCCGACGTTCACCTGTCGCGTGTGACGGCGTACCGCTCTCCGCGTTCCAGTCCATCCACCTGCGTCCTTCGGCGCAGAAGGCGGAACCACAGAGCGGGTGCCCATCCACGCACGGATGGGCACCCGTTCCGCTACTTAAGGATCCAGAGCTCGTACTTCGGGTTACCGTTCCAGCCCTTTGCGTAGTAGCGGCATTCGTAGGAGCCACCCCACAGCTTGCCGTCGGCCCGGCATTTGGACGCACCGGCAGAGGTGCCGGGATACGTCGCGACGTATTCCCAGCCGAGGGCGGTCGCTGCCCCGGCGACCGCGCCCGCCGGGGCCGCGGCCGCCCCGATGCCCGCGACCACTGCGGCCGCCACCAAAAGGGAGCCCATTCCATGCTTGAGACTGATCATGTGCCTCCGTTCGCCCTCGAACATGATCTTCTCTGTTTTGCCTAACAAGTCAGCACGTCGCATGGGTTATGGGTAAAAGCCGGAGTACGCCAGGCAGAGGTCATGCACCGTCCTCCGCGACTCGCCTCTGCCGTAGGCACGGCGGTAAGAGCCTTAGGGTCGTCGTTGACGTGCTGGTTTCACAGGACGCGGGTCACGCGGCTGGCATGGCGGAACGCGCCCGGCTGCAGCCCGTTGTCCAGGGCACTCGCAACGCTCAGCATCTGCAGCGGCAAGATCTCGGCGATCGGCCGGGCCGCACCGGTGAGGGCGGGGGCCGCGAGGTTCACCCCGGGCCCCTCTCCCGGCCCGACCCAGAGCACCTGCCCGTCGCGGTCGAGGATGTCCTGCGCCATGCGCCGGTTGAGTGACGCCGTCGCCCGGGCCCCCGCCAGCATGACGGCCGTGAAGCGGTCGTCCACCAGGTCGAGCGGGCCGTGACGGAACTCGCTGGCGGCCAGCGCCTCCGCGTGCACCTTGCCCGCCTCCTTCACGAGCAGCGCCCCGGTGCGCGCCGACGCCAGCGACGGGCCGCGGCCCAGCACCACGAATGTGCGACTGGCCAGCTCCAGCGGGCGGGCGATGTCAAGGTGATCGTCGAGGGCCTCGACGTACCGCCGCACCTCGGACACAGCGGGCGCGAAGTCCGCCGAATGATCTTCGCCGAGCGCGGCGTCCACCAGGCGCGCGCCGGCCACGATCGTGTTGATGTACGTCCCCGTGCCGGCGGTGTCCTCGCGCGCGGCCCCTACGTGGAGGGGATAGACGACGTCCGCGGCGCGGGCGAGCGGCGAGCTCAGGTTGTTCACCACCGCCAGGATCGTGGGGCGCTTCGGACCGAGCGTGTCGAGCAGGGCGAGCACCTCCGCCGACTCGCCCGACTGTGAGACGACCACAAGCAGCTTGTCGGGGGTCAGCAGGCCGGGCGCGTAGTTGATCAGCTCGGCGGTCTCGACGACCCAGGCGGGCACGCCGGCCGATACGAGCCGCAGCCACGCCGGGTAGGACGCGAACGGCCCCGAGCCCATGCCGGTGAACACGATGCCGTTGTAGCGCGCCAGCCGGTCGCGCACCAGGCGGCCGACGTCGTCGGGGATCGGAGCGTCGAGGATGGCGCGGAGGGTGTGGACCTGTTGGGCGATGCCACGCACATAGGGAGGCGTCATGTCGGAGGAGGAGGAGTTCACGCGGTCAACTTATCACCTTCCTGTTACATCCAAAATTTTTTCTGTTCGCTTCTTGCCATAAATGTTTGAATGAACATAACCTCTCCGCCATGACATCCTCACTGGCAGAGCCGTTGCTTGAGGCACGCAACGTCGCGAAGACGTTCGGTCACGTGCAGGCGCTGCGCGGCGCCGACTTCGCGGTCGGTGCGGGCGAAGTGGTCGCACTGATGGGCGACAACGGCGCGGGCAAGAGCACCCTCATCAAGATCCTTTCTGGTGTCCAGCCCCCGACCAGCGGCGAAGTCCTGATGGACGGCGAGCCCGTCGAGCTGCGAAGTCCCGACGCCGCTCGCGCCCTGGGGATCGAGACCGTCTACCAGGACCTCGCGCTCGCCGACTCCCTCGACGCGGCCAGCAACCTGTTCCTCGGAAGGGAACACATGCGCTCCGGACTACTCGGGCGCCTCGGCTTTCTCGACAAGAAGGCCATGCGCAACGAGGCCGCACGGGTCTTCAGCGAGTTGTCGGTGACGGTCACACCAAGCGGGCAGACGGTCCGTGGCATGTCCGGCGGCCAGCGTCAGGGGGTCGCCGTCTGCCGCGCCGTCATGTGGGCCAACCGCGTCGTTTTCATGGACGAGCCCACGGCCGCGCTGGGCGTGGCCCAGACCAGGAACGTCCTCGACCTCATCAAACGGGTGCGTGACCGGGGCATCGCGGTCGTCCTCATCAGCCACAGCGTCCCCGACGTGCTGGATGTCGCCGACCGGATCGAGGTGCTGCGGCTCGGGCGGCGCGTCGCCCGGCTTGACGCCCGCGTCACAAACACCCAGGAAGTGGTCGCCGCCATCACCGGCGCGCGCCAGGAGGAGATGAGATGAGTCCCCCAAGTGCCGTCACGGCGGCCCCGGCTACCGGGACGGAGTCCCCGCGCGCTCGGCTGACCGGCCTCCTGCTACGTCCGAGCACGGTCACGTTCATCATTCTGTTCGTGATCGTCGCTGTGTTCGCGACCATCGCGCCCGTCTCGTTCACCGGTGCGAGCAACACACGGGCCATCCTCACCGACGCCTCGATCCTGCTCATCCTCTCCATCGCGATCAACTTTCCGATGATCACGGCAGGCATCGACCTCTCGACCGGCTCGGTGCTGGTGTTCTCCGGAGTGATGTCGGTCAAGGCCATGCAGGCGTTCGGCGGCGACGGCCCCGGGGTGGCCGTCCTTGGTGGCGTCGTCGCGGTCGCCAGCGGCCTGGCCTGGGGTGTGCTGCACGGCGTGCTCGTCGCGTACGGGCGAATCCCGGCCTTCATCGCGACACTGGGCACTCTCGGTGCGGCGCTCGGGCTCTCCTACATCATCACGGGCGGGTTCGACCTGCAGGACGTGCCGTCCTCGGTCACCGCCATCGGGTCGCAGCGCCTGCTCGGAGTGCCGTGGCTCGTGGTGGCGGCCGCGGCCGTCGCCATCGTCTTCGGAGTGTTGCTGCAGGCCACCCGCTTCGGCCGCCACACCTACGCCATCGGCGCCAATGAGGAGGCCGCCCGACGCGCCTCCATCAACGTCAACATCCACCTCGTGAAGGTGTACGTCATCGCGGGCGGGCTCACCGGCCTGGCCGGGTTCCTGTCGCTCGCCCGGTTCGCCACCACCACCCTCGCCGGGCACGCCACCGACAACCTCCAGGCCGTCACCGCCGTCGTCCTCGGCGGCACCAGCCTGTTCGGCGGAACGGGCGCCATCGTCGGCACCGTCGCCGGCGTCTTCATCCCCACGGTGCTGCAGAACGGGTTCGTCGTCACGGGCGTGACGCCCTACTGGCAGCAGGTCGCCGTGGGCATCGTCCTCATCGCCGCCGTCTACCTCGACAAGATTCGCCGCAGCCGCTCCGTCTGAACGGCCATACCTCGAAGGAAACCCATGAAGCCGTCCCTGCGTGCCCTCGGACACGCCGCCCTCGTCACGTCGGTGATCGCGGGCCTCACCGCCTGCGGCGCCGCGGAACGCTCCAACGACACGGCCACGGCCACCGCCTCCGCCAGCATGTCCCTCATCGTGGGCAACCTCGGCGACGCCTACTACCAGTCGCTCATGTGCGGGGCCAAAAAGGAGGCCGCGGCCAAGGGCGTCGCGCTCGATCTGCTGGGGCCGAAGGCGTTCGACACCTCGCAGCAGGTGCCTATCGTCAACGGCGCCACCGCGAAGAAGCCCGACGCCATCATCATCGCGCCGACCGACTCCAAGGCTCTCTTTCCACCGCTCCAGCAGGCGCACCAGGACGGCTCCAAGATCGTCACAGTGGACACGACGCTCGACGACACCTCGTTCCTGTCCTCTCAGATATCCGCCAACTGGACGCAGATGGGGACGCTCGGTGCTCAGGAGCTCGCCAAGGCCGTCGGTGACAAGGGAACCGTCCTGGCGATCTTCTCGCCGCCCGGCGTCACCACCAACGATCTGGGACGCAAGGCCTTCCTCAAGGAGATGGCGGAACACCCCGACATCGAGCCGGTCATCCAGTACAGCCAGGGCGACGCGGGCAAGTCCGCCTCGATCGTGGCCGCGGCGCTGGCCCGGCACCCCGGGCTGGCAGGTGTGATGACCTTCAACGGCGGCGACGCCGAAGGCGCGGTCACCGGCCTCCGTGAGGCGGGGAAGGCCGGAAAGATCCCCCTGGTGGCCGGAGGCGCCCGCGAGTATCAGGTCGGGTTGCTCAAGGACGGCATCGCCAAGGCACTCCTCGTGCCCGCGCCGTCGAAGATCGGCGCCGCCGCGGTGGACCAGGCGCTGGCGGCGGCGAAGGGCTCGGCCACGCAGCCGACCGTCGACACGGACATCGTCGTCGCCACCCGCGACAACATGGACGATCCCGCCATCGCCCAGTCGTTCTACGTGCCCTGCTGACCCGGCCGATGACGGCGCGGGCGCACCTTCGACGCGCCCGCGCCGTCATCGGACAGCCACCGTGCGCTGCCCCCGCATCCCGCCGACCGGCACTACGCTGAACACGATCACTCACCGGAGGAACGTGATGAAGAAGTCCGACCGGCACCGCCTGATCCTGGACGTGATCCAGCGGACCGGCCGTCTCCGCATCTCCGACATCGCCCGAGAGAGCGGCATGACCGAGATGACCATCCGCCGCGACCTGGAGGCGCTGGAGCAGACCGGTGCGCTCAGCCGTGTTCACGGCGGAGCCGTCTCCATCGTCTCGCAGAGCCACTCGCCGCGCTATCAGGCGCGCATCCTCAGTAACGCCGAGAACAAGCAACACATCGGCAAGGCCGCCGCCGAGCAGATCCGCGAGGGCGAGACGATCATCCTCGATGCCGGGTCCACCACCGCGAACGTCGCCCGCGCCCTCCTCGGAAGGCGCAACATCCGCGTCCTCACCGTGGACCTGCGCATCGCCTCCGAACTCGCCGACGACCCCGGCCTCACCGTCCTGCTCGCGGGCGGCGTGGTGAGACCGGTGGAGCACACGCTGTACGGCACCGAGACGCAGCGCGCGTTCGCCGAGTACAACTTCGACACCTACATCATGAGTGCGAGCGGCCTGGACGCGGTCAGCGGCGTCACCGAGTACAACCCCGACGACGCGTTCGTCAAGCGTTCCGCCCTGGCCAGCGCCCGCCGCACCATCCTGGTCGCCGACGGCGGCAAGTTCGGCGTCACGACGTACGCGAAGGTGTGCGGTCTGGACGACGTCGACATCGTCGTCACCGATGAGCAGGGCGCCGCGACCGAGACGGCCCGCGCGGCCGAGAGCGCCGGCACCCGGATCGTGAGCACCTGACATGAGCCGGCCCACAGCCATCGCGGGCGTCGACGTCGGCGGCACGAAGATCGCCGTCGGCGTTCTGCACGCCGACGGCACCAGTACCCGGATAGGGGTCGAGCCGACCGTCCGCGGCACGGGCGAGGTCAACGCCGCCACCGTGCGCACGCTGCTCCGCCGGGCCTGCGACACCTTCGCCATCGCGGCCGTCGGCCTTTCCGTCACCACTACGGTCGACGGCGACGGCCGCTTTCGCGACCTCACCTCCTGGATCGGCTGGCGCGGCTGGACGCCCGCCGACGTCCTGGGCGACATGCCCCGCGAGCTCCGGGACGGCGGCTCCGTCATCGCCGCGAACGACGCCGCCTGCGGCGCCCTGGCCGAATGGTCGCTCGGTGCCGGGCGCGGCGCGAACGAAACCCTCTTCGTCAGTCTCGGCACCGGCCTGTCGCACTCGCTCGTGCACGACGGTCGAGTACTGACCGGCGCACACGGCGGGGCGCTCTTCAGCGGGTACGCGCCTCCGGCACGCTGCCCCTGGTCGACGTGCGAGGCAGGCACCGTGGAAGACATCTGCTCCGGTCCCGCACTGGCGGAGGCGTACCGGGGGCCGGGCGCGAGAGACGCCAGACCCGTCCTGGACGACGCCCGTGACGGAGTTCCCGCCGCCGGAGACGTCGTGGACCACGCGGCCTGGCACCTCGGCGCGTACCTCGCCGGACTGGTCCAGTCGTACGACCCCGAGGTGGTCGTCATCGGCGGAGGGCTTGGCACCGGCGCGCCCGGCTACGTCGAGCCGGCCGTGCGTATCGCCCGTGACCTCATCCGGCTGCCCTTCGCGTCCCGCGTTCCCTTCACGCCCGCGGCACTCGGCGCCGACTCCGGCTGGCTGGGCGCCGCCCTCACCGCTGCTCACGGGTGAGATCCCGCGTAGCGGTGGGTGGCCGAGGTCCGACGGGCCGAGGCTCGCGCTCCGCCACGTACGAAAACCGCCGGGGTCATTGCCGGCGGCTGTAGGCGCGGATGGCGAGGGGGCAGAACACCACGAAGAGGACCGCGCACCAGATGAGCGTGGTGGTGACGGTGCCGCCGACCGGGGTGCCGTTGAGGAGAGCGCGGCAGGCGTCCATGGCGTGGGTGACGGGGTTGATCTCGGCCCAGGCTCGCAGCCAGCCGGGCAGGGTCTCGACGGGAGCGGCGAGGCTGGTGCCGAGCTGCAACGGCAGGAAACTGATGAAGCTGATCGCGAGGACGGTGTCGGCGCTCCTGACGAGGACGCCGAAGAACACGGTGACCCAGCTCAGGCAGAAGCCGAAGGTGATGGCGAGGCCGGCGGCGGCGAGGACCGCGGGGAGACCACCGTGGGCGCGGAAGCCGAGGAGCGTGCCGATGGCGAAGAGGATGGCGACGGCGAGCAGATAGCGGACGATGTCGGCCAGTACCGAGCCGAGCAGGGGCGCGAGGCGGCTGATGGGCAGGCTGCGGAACCGGTCGGTGACGCCGTTCTTGAGGTCGAGGTTGATGTTGGTGCCGGTCGAGACCAACCCGGCGAGGCCGGCGCCCATGACGAGGATGCCGGGGAAGAGGTACCGCAGGTAGTCGGCGGTGGAGCCGGCCACGGAGCCGCCGAAGAGATAGAGGAAGAGCACCATGAACAGGGCGGGTGTGACGACCCCGTTGACGATCGGGCCGGGGTTGCGGGTGGTCTTGGCGAGGCTGCGGCCGGCGAGCACGAAGCTGTGCCGTAGCCAGGCGAGGGGCCGGGTGCGCGGTGGTTCGATGCTGGACACGGTGGCGGTCATCGGGCGGCCCTCGTCGGTTCGTCGGCGGCGGTGGTAGGTATTCCGGTACGCGATCGTTCGGTGGCGGTCATCTGGCGGCTTTCGTCGGTTCTTCGGCGGAGGCGGCAGGGGTGGCGGGTGTTCCGGTCAGGGCGAGGAAGACCTCGTCGAGGCTGGGCAGGCGCAGCGACAGTTCGGAGACGCCGATACGGCGTTCGCGCAGCCGGGCGGCGATCTCGAAGAAGTCCCCGTCACCGGTGACGGGCACGACCAACTCGTGGCGGCTGGAGCGCTCCGGGGCCCGGCCCGCGACGTCGGCCAGGATGCGGGCGGCCACGTCGGTGTCGGCAGGGTCGTTCGGCCGCACGGCGATGGTGTGCCCGCCGACTTCTCGTTTCAGCTCGGCGGGGGTGCCGGAGGCGATGACCCGTCCCTGGTCGATGACGGCGATGGCGTCGGCGAGGGCGTCGGCCTCTTCGAGGTACTGGGTGGTGAGCAGGACGGTGACGCCGTCCGCGCTCAGGCCCCGGATCATCTGCCACAGCTCGTCGCGTTTGCCGGGGTCCAGTCCCACCGAGGGCTCGTCGAGGAAGACCACCTTGGGGTGTCCGACCATGCTCGCGGCGAGATCGAGGCGGCGGCGCATGCCACCGGAGTAGCCGGCCACCGGTCTTTTCGCCGCGTCCTCCAGGCCGAAACGGGCGAGCAGGTCGGTGGCGCGCAGGAGAGCCTGCGGTCGGGACAGGTCGAGGAGCCGGCCGATCATGACCAGGTTCGCCAGGCCGGTCAGCTCCTCGTCCACGCTGGTGTGCTGGCCCGACAGCGCGATCCGGCGACGCACCTCCGCCGGTCGGCGTGCCACGTCGAACCCGGCCACGGACGCGCGCCCGCTGTCGGGGCGCAGCAGGGTCGCGAGGACGCGGATCACGGTGGTCTTTCCCGCGCCGTTGGGGCCCAGCAGGCCGAGCACCTGCCCGCGCGGGGCGGCCAGACCGACACCGTCCAGCGCGGTGACCTTGCCGAACGCCTTGGTCAGCCCTTCGGTCTCGAACCCATGATCGCTCACCTTCACCATCCCTCATCTCGATCGTCTCGCGATTCAGATGTTTATAACATCTGAATTTTGAGAGTATCCTAATGCCGATGGTTCGCAGAAAGGAACGGTGATGGTTCGACTGACGCGGGTGCAGCAGCAGGAGCGCACCCGGAGGTTCGTGCTGACGGCGGCGAGGGAGGAGTTCACCGAGCACGGCTACGCGGCGGCCAAGGTCGACCGGATCGCCGATCGGGCCGACCTGACCCGCGGGGCGGTCTACTCGAACTTCCCGAGCAAGCGTGCGCTGTATCTCGCGGTGCTGATCGACATGGTCGAGAACCCCACCGCGGACGAGCCGCCGACGCCGCCACCCCCACCGACGACGGCCGATGCGCTGGGCGCGTTCGCCAGGACCTGGCTCGAACGGCTGCCTCTGGTCGGCGACACGGCCTCCGGAGGGCGCCTGCACCTGCGCTCGCTCGGCGGCGTCCTCGACGACGAGCGGGGGCGCACGGTGCTGGCGCAGGTCGTCAGGGTGGAGGCGTTGCTGCTCGCCCTCGCCCTGGAGTCGTGCGAACCGGCCCGCGCGACGCCGGTGCGGCGGGTACGGCTCGCCGAGCTGGCGCTGACGCTACTGGACGGTTCGGGTCACCTGGCCGAGAGCGCACCGGGATTCGGCGACCCCTTCGACCTGGCACGCGCGTGTGAGCATCTGGCCGGGATCGAGCTCACCGACACCTGGGAGCCGCCGTATCTTCCCTATGTCACTCCGGCGCGACCGTGCGAGGACGCGTGGGATCCGCCCACCGAACTCACGGATCGGATCAGCGGGGGTCGGGTCGACCTCGGCGCCGACGGGCTGATCACGGTGCTGGGAGCCGGCCGTCTCGCCGCCGTCGAGGAGGCCGTCCGTTCCGCCCGGCCCGGCGAGCAGGTGACGGTGATCGTCGTCACGGACGACGCCGCCGAGACGGGCCGCCTCGTACGGCTCAGGATCACCGATCTCGTCGGCTGCCTGCGGCGGGTCTTCGCTCCCGACGCCTGGCGGCGTGTCCGGCTCGTCCTCGACGACGACGCCTTGGTGGCGTCGGCGATCGGCCTGACGGACCTCGACGACGAGACGGAGTCCGCCGTACGCGTCCGGAACGGCGCGATCGTCGCCCGAGCCCACGGACGAGGCGCCGCGTACGCGGCCTCGACCTCCGACGTCTCGACCTCCGGCGCCTCGAACGCCGGCACCTCGAACGACACCCGGCCGAAGGGGCCCACGTCATGACCCGATCGGAGTCTTTCGCGACCGACACCGGCCTGTCGGTGCTCCACGCCCTGCGCTGCAGCGGCGCCTCCGGCCTCACCCGCCTCGCCGGCACCACGGGGCTCGGTGAATCCGACGTCGAGTCCGAGCTGATCGATCTCGCGGTCGCCGGTCTCGTCACGTATGCGGGCGGCGACTTCGGCGGATGGAGTCTCACCGACGTCGGCCGTGCCGTGAACGCCGAACGCCTCAACGCCGAGTTGGAGTCGGCCGGAGCCCGTGCCGCCGTGCAGGCGGCGTTCGACGACTTCCTCGTACTCAACCCGGAACTGCTCGAACTGTGCACGGCGTGGCAGATCCGGTCCGTCGACGGTGTCATGGCCGCCAACGACCACCGCGACGCCTCCTACGACGCCCGCGTCCTCGCCCGGTTCGTCGACTTCGACCGGCGTGCCGCCGTCGTCGGCGCCCGGCTGTCCGCGGCGTTGCCCCGCTTCGGCCGCTACCGGGTTCGTCTCACCGAGGCACTCGAGCGTGCCGCCGCCGGCGAGTTGGCGTACGTGGCCGACGACTTCTCGTCGTACCACATCGTGTGGGCGGAGCTTCACGAGGACCTGCACGCCACACTCGGGATCCCCCGATGGGTATGAGATGGGTTCGCCCGCTCTCTCCGCGTGTCGAGGAGACGGCGGAGACGCTGGGCGGCAAGGCACACGGTCTCCTGGTCCTGAGGCGTCTCGGGTTGCCGGTGCCTCCCGGGTTCGTCGTCACCACCCACGCGTGTCGCGCGTTCCTGCGCGACGGGCGTCTTCCCGACGGACTCGACGACGAACTCGCGGCGGCCGTCGCCGATCTCGAAGCCTCCACCGGGCGTCGCTTCGGGGGATCACGGACGCCGTTGGCGGTCTCCGTTCGCTCCGGGGCCGAGGTGTCGATGCCCGGCATGATGAACACGATCCTCAACCTCGGCCTCACGGCCGAGGCCACGGCCGCCTTGGCGTCCGAGACGGGCGACGCGCGGTTCGCGCTGAACTCACGGTTGCGGTTCCTGGCCGGCTTCGCCGCCGCGATCGTCAACGTGGACGACGGAGCCCTCGCACGAGGGGCAGGCGACGAGCAGGCACGGATCGAGGCGGTCGAGGATCTCATCCGGCGACGGTGGGGCCGGCCGATCCCGGACGACGCGGCGCGGCAACTGGAGTCGGCGGTCGAGGCCGTGTTCTCGTCGTGGGACACGCCGCGCGCCAGAACCTACCGCGAGCTGCACGACATCCCGCACGACCTCGGTACGGCCGTGATCGTGCAGACGATGGTCTTCGGGAACCGCGATGCCCACAGCGGCACCGGGGTCGCGTTCAGCCGCGACCCCAACACCGGGGAGAACGTCCCGTTCGGCGAGGTCCTGTTCGGGCACCAGGGTGAGGACGTCGTCTCCGGCAGCTCACTCACCCGGCCCCTGCGCGAACTCGCCGACCGGGAACCGGCGGTGTGGACCGGCCTCCTGGACGCGCTGCGCCGGGTCGAGGGGCACTACCGCGACGCGTGCTATGTCGAGTTCACCTTCCAGGCCGGGGAACTGTGGATTCTGCAGGTCCGGCCGGGAAGGTTCGCCGGGGGTGCCGCCGTCCGCGTCGCGACCGACCTCGCCGACGAGCGGGTGATCGGGCGGCACGAAGCGCTGCTCAGGATCTCACCGCGGCATCTCCCGCACGTCCGCACACCCCGGATCGCGGGAACCGCCGACATCCTGGCCAGGGGAATCGGCGCCTGCCCCGGTGTCGCGGCCGGCAGGGTGGCGACCACCTCGGACGGAGCGGTACGCATGGCCGCGGACGGCCCGGTCATCCTGGTACGGCCGGAGACCTCCCCGCACGACATGCACGGTCTGGCGGCCGCCGCCGGGATCGTCACCGCCCGCGGCGGGCCGGCCAGCCACGCCGCGGTCGTCGCGCGATCGATGGGAAAGCCCGCTGTGGTGGGGATCGGCGACCTCACCGTCGACGTCACCGGCGCCTCGGTGCGGGCCGGTGGACGCACCGTCGGTGAGGGCACCCTCGTCACCATCGACGGGACCGGCGGTGAGGTCGCCCTCGGCAGTCCCGGTGTCGTCACGACCGGGGCCGACATCCACCTGCGCCGGCTCCTCGAATGGGCCGACGAGGTGTCGGGCGACCACTCGGAACGCGACGAGGCCCTACGCCTCGGCGCCGCCCATGCCGTACTCCGTCACGGCCAGGACCTTGGGTCCTCGGGTGGGCGAGAGACCGACGCGTCCCGTCACGGGGGCACGGGTCGATCGCGATTGGGAGACGGTGACTCTTCGACGTGACCGCTCGCCGCGCGGGCGTGAAGCCTCATCTTCCCGTATCCGCACGAACCGGCCTTGGGAGTCCGGTCCCGTCCGGGCCCCTCACATGGATCAACGGTCATCCATCCGGGTGAGGAGCCCGGGGAACGCGTCAAACGGTTCTATCCAAAGTGCCGGGCGAAGAAGCGCAGCGCGGTGTCGGTTTCGAACTCGGGGACTCCCCCGTGGTCGCCGGGGTTGGCGTGCAGCGTCTTCTCGGTCGAGCCCAGGGCGTCGAACAGCGCCAGCGCCTGGTCCCTGGGAACCCGCGTGTCGTCCCACTGGAGCAGGAACTGCACCGGCACGGTGACCCGGGCGGCGCTCTCGGCCAGCCCGTGCACGCCGAGCAGGCCCAGCACCGCGGCGCGGATCCGGGGCTCGACGGCGAGGAGCGGCACGCCGAGCCCACAGCCCATCGACACCCCCCAGTAGCCGACCGGGCCCGCGCCCACATGGTCGAGTTCCTGGACCGCGGTCAGAACGGCCTGCCAGTCGGCGACGGCCTGCTCTGCCAGCAGGTCGTGCATGGCCGCGACCAGCCCGGCCGGATCCTCGCCGGCGGCCATGCGGGCCCGCATGTCGCCCGCGAACCGGAGGAACCGTTCGCTTTTCCGCCGCTCGCCGTGGTTGGGAGCGTCGATCGCGGCGACGGCGAAACCTCCCTCGGCGGCGAACCGGTACGCGCCGGCCAGGACGCCGGGTGCTCTCCTGTGCTGGCCGCCGCCGTGTCCCATCAGGATCAGCGGGCGGGTTCCGGTGGCGCCTTCCGGCGTGAACAACACGCCGGGGATCTCGCCGAGGGTGAAGGACTGTTCGGTGACGCCGTCGGTCGACGTCTGAGAGGTCAAGCTGAAGCGCATGGCGTTTCGAAGCCTTTCGGGGGTGCCTTGTCGGGCGCTCCCTAGACCATGCGAGGGAGGGAGCCCCGATCTGTCGTCACAGCGTTGATCGGTCTCACCTCCTTTGGTCGTATTGCCGCACGGCGCCGCCGAACGTATCACACGGACCTCTGCGGGCACAGGCCGCCCGACGCGGCACCCGGCCTGGCCCGCTCCGGTCCGGCCTCGCCGGGCAACCGGCACGTCGGAGCGGTCGTGCATGCTCCTCGCTCGCCCCGCGCCGTCGAGCGTCCGGGACGGTCCTGGTCGATCGTATGCTCAGGGTCGCGTGCCCGGCCCGAATCCCGTCCAGCGCAGGTCGGGCGGGAGGTGGCCCATGTCGTTGTACAACAGCACCGTCGGCGCCACGGCGTCGCGATACTCGATCGCCGTCAGCGCCGTGTTTCCGCAGTTCAGCCCCAGCCATCGCACCGGTGGCGCGTCGAGGGCGTGCCGCAGCAGCCAGGCCACCGGATAGGCGTGGGTGACCAGGACCTCGTGGGTCTCGGTCTCCGCCGGGCGCGCGAACCTGTCGACCAGCGCGTCCGCGAGGGCCGCGCCCGCGGCGGCCTCCTCCGCGTCGTACCCGTCGAAGAACCCCGCCCACGCGGGGGGCATCTCGTCCGGCACGTACGGCACATGGTCGATCAGCTCGGCCGCTTCGCGCACGGCGACGCCCGGCAGGTGCTCGCCGACGATCTGGGCGGAGCGCACCGCCCGGGGAAGGGGCGAATGCCAAACGACGTCGACAGGCAGGGCGGCCAGGCGCTTCCCGACCAGCTCGGACTGCCGCTGCCCGACGTCGGTCAACGTGCCGAACGCGTCCGCCGCGCCGTGCCGTATCACGTACAGGTGCCGAGTCGCCATCGTCAGCTCCCAGGTCTCGGAGTGTGGGCACCGGATCCTCCTACGGCTCCGAGGCGCCGTACGGCGAGGGCCGACGCTCCTCTCCGCCGGCCGGTGCGGGCCTGCTCGGAGAGGTCCGAGCACACCGCACCCCGAATCAGCCGAACCATCGCCACCCCCTTTCCCAGAACAACAGAAATCAGGATACTAACAAAATCCAAATGTCTTCAACATCTGAAAAACGAGAAGCGCGAGCCCTGCCGTCACGCGACGGAGGTAGCCCCGCCGGGAGGTCGTCCACGAACCCCGGCGCGAAAGGTGCAAGTGGGTGTCTAGCGTGATGCAATGGTCCGCTGCCACGATCGGGGCTGCTTTGAAGGAGGCTCCCGTGCGTCGTCCCATCCCCCTGGCTCTCATTGTCGCGATCTTCGCGCTCTCGGGGACAGTCATCTCTCCAGCCCAGGCCGCGGCCGGGCCGTGCAAGCCCGGTCAGGGCGTCAACCTGCGCGGCAAGGACTTCACCAGGGGCGCCCAGCTTCCCGTCACCCTGCGCTGCGCCGATCTGACCGGGGCGAAGCTGAACGGTGTGGAACTCATCCAGAAGGACCTCACCGGAGCGATCCTGCGCGGCGCCTCGCTCAGGCAGGCCAACCTCACCCAGGCCACGCTGAAGTACGCCGACCTGCGGGGCGCCAACCTCACCGAGGCCGACCTGGGGCAGATGCACGCCGACCACGCCGACCTGCGCAAGGCGATCCTGGTCGACGCCGAGGCCGGACAGGCGGAGTTCCCGCACGCGGACCTGACCGGGGCGAAGCTGACCAGGGCCGAGCTGACCCAGGTCAACTTCACCAACGCCAAGCTGGTCGACGCCGACCTGGAGGAGAGCACCCCCGGTCAGCTCAAGGCGCGCAAGGCCGACTTCACCAGGGCCAAGCTCCGCGAGGCCAAGATGAGCCAGGCGAACCTGCGCAACGCGACGTTCAAGGACGCCGACGTGCGCGAGGTCGAGTTCACCCAGGCCGAGCTGGACGGCGCCGACTTCACCGGCGCGCTGGTCGAGGCCGCGTCCTTCATCCAGGCCGACGACGTCGACCTCACCGG
Organism: Streptosporangium sp. NPDC000095; assembly: GCF_042899335.1. NCBI lineage: Bacteria > Bacillati > Actinomycetota > Actinomycetes > Streptosporangiales > Streptosporangiaceae > Streptosporangium > Streptosporangium sp. NPDC000095. Next base: position 292,732 of record NZ_JBIAZS010000006.1, on the reverse strand, counting down.
CGCCAAGGGCACCCCCACCGGTCTCACCGTCCCGCTCCCGACCTCGCTGCCCGACCTCGACATCTTCGGAGCCAGGGAAACGAACGCCCCGCAGGACGACCCCATCCAGAGCGGCGGCCCGTCCGTCGGACTCGTCATGGTCGTGCTCAGCGCGGTGGGCCTGGCGCTGACCGTGGTGGCCTGGGGTGTCAGCGCCCAGCGGCGGAGCCGGCGCAACGCCCGGTTCGTGCTGATGCGGAACGGCGCGGAGGAGAACATCACCCGGCTGGGCGAGGAGATCGACCAGCTCGACTACGAGTTCCAGGTGAGCGGGCGCGGCGGCATGACCGCCGACCGCGACTGGCGTCTCGCCCTCGACGCCTACGAGGCGGCCAAGCAGGCCCTTCTCGTCGCCCGCCGCGAAGAGGAACTGCACTTCGTGGCCCGTGCCGTCCAGGACGGCAGAGCCGCCCTGGACCGCCTCCGCCCCCGCGTCCACTGACACCGCCCGGCGGGACAAACGGAGCGGGATCCGAAGTACATGATCAGATGCCGCTGGGGGTCATCGGCTGCATGAGGCGGCGGGCGGCCTCGGTGACGGAGCCGGACAGGGAGGGGTAGACCGCGAAGGTGTGGGCGATCTGGTCGACGGTCAGCCGCTGCTGCACGGCGACCGAGACCCCGAGGATCAGCTCGGAGGCGCGGGGGGCGACCACGACGCCGCCGAGGATGATGCCGGTGTTGGGGCGGCAGAAGAGCTTCACGAAGCCGTCGTTGAAACCCTGCATCTTGGCGCGGGCGTTGGTGGCGAGCGGCAGCTTGACGATGTTGGCCTCGATCTCACCGTTCTCGATCGCCCGCTCGGCGATGCCCACGGCGGCGATCTCGGGGTCGGTGAAGATGGCGGAGGCCACGGTCGCGAGGCGGAGCGGGTGCACGGCCTCGCCGAGGGCGTGCCAGACGGCGATCCGGCCCTGCATGGCGGCGACCGAGGCGAGCATCAGGACACCGGTGCAGTCTCCGGCCGCGTAGACGCCGGGCGCGGAGGTGCGGGAGACCTTGTCGACCTGGATGAAGCCGCCCCGGTCAAGGGTGACCCCGGCCTCCTCAAGGCCGATCCCCGCGGTATTGGGGACCATGCCGACCGTCATCAGGCAGTGGCTGCCCTCGGCGGTCCTGCCGTCCTCCAGGGTGACGACCACGCCGTCCGGGGTGCGCTTGACGGACTCGGCGCGGGAGCGGCCCATGACGTTCATGCCACGGCGCCGGTATACCTCTTCGAGGACCTCGGCGGCGTCGGCGTCCTCGTTGGGCATCATGCGGTCGCGGGAGGAGACGAGCGTGACCTCCGAGCCCAGCGAGCGGTAGGCCCCGGCGAACTCCGCGCCGGTGACGCCGGAGCCGACCACGATGAGGTGTTCGGGCAGCTCCTCCAGGTCGTACAGCTGGCGCCAGGTGAGGATGCGCTCGCCGTCGGGCTCGGCGCCGTTGAGGATGCGCGGGGTCGCGCCGGTCGCCACGATGACGACGTCCGCGCGGATCGTCCGGTCTCCGGCCCTCACCACCTGCGGGTCGACCAGCCGCCCGGGGGCCTTGATCACCTCGACGCCCTCCGCGGCCAGCCGGGCGGCGATGTCCGCGGACTGGGCGCGGGCGAGCTCCTTGACGCGCCTGTTCACCAGTGGCATGTCGGCGATGACGCCGCCGACGTCGCCGTCGGGGCCACCGGTGTAGTGGACTCCCAGCATGCTGGCGTCGAGGAGCGCCTGCTTGCGCACCGAGGTGGCGATCAGCGTCTTGGACGGCACGCAGTCGGTGAGGACGCAGGCCCCGCCGGGGCCGTCCTGTTCGACCACGGTGACCTGCGCTCCGAGCTGGGCGGCGACCAGCGCCGCCTCGTATCCGCCGGGACCGCCACCGATGATCACTATCCTCGTCACATGGCCCATTCTCCCGCATGACGGGACCGGGCATCGCTGGGCACCCCTCCCAAACCACGAAACCACCACAAAACCATCGAGATTCCACCAGTCATCGGCGTGGCCTCGAAGCCGGGTGAGCGTCTCGCGGATCTTGGATTAGTGTTTGTCTCCGTGCCTGTCTACGCCGCTTACGGCAGCAACATGGACCCGAAGCAGATGGCCCAGCGGGCCCCTCACTCCCCGATCAGGGGGACGGGCTGGCTCCAGGGCTGGCGTCTGACCTTCGGCGGGAACGATCTCGGCTGGGAGGGCGCGCTCGCCTCCATCGTCGAGGACCCTGACGACCAGGTCTTCGTCGTCCTCTACGACGTGCCCGAGTGGGACGAGAGCTCCCTCGACCAGTGGGAGGGCGCGGCGCGCGGCCTCTATCACAAGGTCAAGCTCCGGGTGCAGACCATGGAGGGCGAGGTCGTGGCGTGGTTCTACGTGCTCGACGGGTACGAGGGCGGGCTGCCCTCGGCCCGCTACCTCGGCATCCTGGCCGAGGCCGCCGAGCGCGCGGGTGCCCCCGACGACTACGTCAGGGAGCTGCGCGGGCGTCCCTGCACCTCGCTGGGAAGCTGACCTCCCTGCAGAGACCCTCGGGCTCCCTGCGAGCCGAGGCACTCCGGGCGCGCACATGACGATCTCCCGGGGGAACTCCCCCCCCCCCCGGGAGCCTGAGGACATCGCTCGTCACCTCCCGCACAGGGACACGCGGATCGCCGTCACGCGGAAGGCCGGCGTGAGCAGGCCGCACGCGGGCACGCGCGGGAGGTGGGCCTGACCGAGCCTGACCCGCTCGAACGAGTTCGCCGCACGCGGGCACGCGCGGGGGGTGGAGTTAACCTGGAGGCCACCCCGCCTTCACCTGGAAAAATGTCATGATTCCCTGGTGAATGACGTACCTCCCGAAGATGGCGAAACCGGGCGCGGTTCATCCCTGCGCGAGGTGACCTGGCTGTTCCTGCGGCTGGGCGTCATCGCCTTCGGAGGACCCGCGGCGCACATCGCGATGATGCACGACGAGGTGGTACGGCGGCGCGGCTGGCTGACCGAGCAGCGTTTCCTCGATCTGATCGGCGCGACCAACCTCATCCCCGGCCCCAACTCCACCGAGCTGGCCATCCACATCGGCCACGACCGCGCCGGGTGGCGCGGCCTGGTGTCGGCCGGGGTCTGTTTCATCCTGCCCGCCGCGCTCATGGTCGGCACGCTCGCGGCCCTGTACGTCCACTACGGCCACACCCCTGCGGTGAGCGGGATCCTTTACGGCATCAGGCCCGTCGTCATCGCGATCATCATCTGGGCCCTGCTCTCCCTGGTCCGTACCGCGCTGGGGACCACCTATCTGTGGATCCTGGCCGTGGGTGTCCTGACGGCCTACCTGCTCGGCGTGAACGAGCTGCTCCTGCTCGCCGCCGGAGCCCTGTTGACCGTGGCGGTGCGGACGGCCTCCGCTTGGCGCTCCCGCCCGCGCGGGCCGGGTGAGAAACCTCACGGGAACGGCGCGCGGGCGCTGCTGGCCGCACCGCTGGTCCTCACCGGTGGCCAGGACCCCGACCAGTTGCTCCGGCTCTTCCTCACCATGCTCAAGATCGGGGCCGTCCTGTACGGGAGCGGCTACGTCCTGCTCGCCTTCCTGGAGGGCGACTTCGTCCATCGGCTCGGCTGGCTCACCAGCACCCAGCTCACCGACGCCGTCTCGATCGGCCAGTTCACCCCCGGTCCGGTGTTCACCACGGCCACCTTCGTCGGCTACCTGATCGCCGGGGTCCCCGGCGCGATCGTCGCCACCGTCGCGATCTTCCTGCCGAGCTTCCTGCTGGTCGGGCTGCTCACCAAGATCACCGACCGGATCAGGGCGAGGACCTGGTCGAGCGCGCTGCTCGACGGGGTGAACGCCGCCTCGCTCGCCCTGATGGCCGGAGTCGCGTTCCAGCTCGGGCGCATCTCCCTGGTCGATCCGCTCACCTGGGCGCTCACCGCGGGAACACTGCTCGTGCTGTGGAGGACGAAGCTGAACTCGGCGTGGTTGATCGCGGCCGGAGCGGCGGTCGGCCTGGTCTCGGTGGCCGTCACCGGGCTCGGCTGAACGTCCCGGGCGCGTCGCGTCCTTCACTGGGCGGCCCGGACGCGTCACCCCCTCCGCCGGGCGGGGACGGGCCTGAGCGGGAAACGGATCCGAGGAGGAGACGGACTTGAGCAGGGGAGGGATCGTGCACTCCCCCTGAGCAGCGGACACAACGCTGTGTGAAGGCGAACGACCGGTACGCTCACTGACGTGACCAATGACCCGTATGCACTCGCCACCGACGCCGCGAACGCGCTGAGAAGCGCCGTCGGCGTGGACTCCTTCGATGTCGCGCTGGTGATGGGCTCCGGCTGGGTCCCGGCCGCCGACGTGATCGGTGAGACGGTCGCCGAGGTCCCGGTGACCGATCTGCCCGGCTTCGCGCCGCCCGCCGTGCAGGGCCATGCGGGCCGGATCCGCGCCGTACGAACCGAGTCGGGCAAGAACGCACTGATCTTCCTGGGCCGTACCCACCTCTACGAGGGCCGCGGCGTGGACCCGGTCGTGCACGGCGTACGGACCGCGATCAAGGCCGGGGTGGGCACGGTCGTGCTGACCAACGCCGCCGGGGGCCTGCGCCCCGAGACCCAGGAGGTCGGCGAGGCGGTGCTGATCAGTGACCACATCAACCTGACCGGCGCCAGCCCGATCACCGGCGCCACCTTCGTCGACCTCACCGACGTCTACACCCCGCGCCTGCGCGAACTGGCCCGCGAGGCCGACCCTTCGCTGAAAGAGGGCGTCTACGTGGCCTTCCGCGGCCCGACGTACGAGACTCCGGCCGAGGTTCGCATGTGCCGCATCCTCGGCGGCGACATGGTCGGCATGTCCACCGTGCTCGAGGCGATCGCGGCCCGCGAGGGCGGTGCCGAGGTGCTGGGCATCTCCCTGGTCACGAACCCGGGCGCCGGACTGGTGGGCGAGCCGCTCAACCACGAGGAGGTGCTGGAGGTCGGTCGCGCCACCGCCGCGCGCATGGGCGGCCTGCTGGCCGGCGTCGTCGGCAAGCTGTGACCCGGGAGGTGACGATGAGCAGCGATCTCGCGGGGCTCGCCCGTTCCTGGCTCGCCCAGGACCCCGACCCCGACACGCGCGCGGAGCTGAAGAAGCTGTTGGAGAGCGGTGACGGCGACGCGCTGCGCGAGCGGTTCGGCTCCCGGCTGGAGTTCGGCACCGCAGGGCTTCGGGGCGAGCTGGGCGCCGGCCCCAACCGGATGAACCGGGTGACGGTCATGCGCGCCGCGGCCGGGCTCGCCCGCGTACTCGGCCCCGGCAAACACGTCGTGATCGGCTACGACGCCCGGCACAAGTCGGACGCCTTCGCCCACGACACCGCGGCCGTGCTCACCGGGGCCGGGCTGCGCGCCTCGGTCCTCCCCCGGCCGCTGCCCACCCCCGTGCTCGCCTTCGCCGTCCGCCACCTCGGCGCCGACGCGGGCGTGACCGTCACCGCCAGCCACAACCCGCCCCGCGACAACGGCTACAAGGTCTACTGGGGCGACGGCTCCCAGATCGTGCCGCCGGTCGACGCCGAGATCTCCGCCGCCATCGACGCGACGGGGCCCGTCTCCGAGCTGCCCCTCGGCTCCCCCGGCGACCCGGCGTGGAACGAGCTGGACGACGGCGTCGTGGACGCCTATCTGGAGGCGGTGACCGCGCTCCCGATCGGTGACGCCCGCGAGCTGCGGGTGGCGTACACCCCGCTGCACGGTGTGGGCGGCGACACCTTGGCCCGGGCCTTCGCCGCCGCGGGGTTCGACGCGCCCACGACCGTCGAGGCACAGGCCGCGCCCGACCCCGACTTCCCCACCGTCGCCTTCCCCAACCCGGAGGAGCCGGGCGCGATGGACCTCGCCCTGGAGCTCGCCGAACGCGTCGGCGCGGACCTGGTGCTGGCCAACGACCCCGACGCGGACCGCTGCGCGGTGGGCGTGCCGCTGCCCGGCGGCGGCTACCGGATGCTGACCGGCGACGAGGTGGGTGCCCTGCTGGGCGAGCACGTGATCCGGCGGACCTCGGGTGACGGCCGCCTGGTGGCGACCACCATCGTGTCGTCGTCCCTGCTCGGCAAGATCGCCGCCGAGTACGGGGTGCGCTGCGCCGAGACCCTCACCGGCTTCAAGTGGATCATGAAGGCAGGCGAGGGCCTGCGGTTCGGGTACGAGGAGGCGCTGGGATACAGCATCGGCTCCGACCTCGGACTGCCCGTGCACGACAAGGACGGCATCGGCGCGGCGCTGACCGTGGCCGGGATCGCCGCGCAGGCGAAGCTGGAGGGTCGCGGCCTGCTCGATCTCCTGGACGACCTGGCCCGCCGTCACGGCCTGCACGCCACCTCCCAGCTGTCCTTCCGGGTGGCCGACCTGTCGCTGATCACCGGGGCCATGTCCCGCCTGCGGGACGCGCCGCCCGCGCGGCTCGGCGGTCGCGAGGTCGAGGCCGCCGACGACCTGAGCCTCGGCGCGGGCGGGCTGCCGCCCACCGACGGCCTTCGCTACCACCTGGCGGGAGGAGCCCGGGTCGTCGTCCGCCCTTCGGGGACCGAGCCCAAGCTCAAGTGCTACCTGGAGGTCGTGGTCCCGGTGACCGGCGAGGTCTCCGAGGCCCGCACGCGGGCGGTGCGGGATCTCGAAGCACTGAAGGCCGACCTCACCGAGGCCCTCGGCCTCTGACCCGGCCAGGACTCCCGGCCGCTGACCCCATCACGGCTCCCGGCCTCCGACCCCGTCAGGCGAGGAAGGCCGCGATCACCAGCAGGGCGGCGGCGGCCAGCGCGGCCAGGGCGCCCGGCGACCAGGTGATCGTGAGCCCGCCGGTTCCGGGCGCGGCACCCGCTTCGGACGCGGCACCGGCTTCAGGTATGACGCCCTCCTCAGGCGCGGCTCCGGCCTCGGACACGACGCCCGCCTCGGACACAGCACCCGTTCCGGGCTCGGCTCCGGTTCCGCCGCTACCCTCGGTCGCCGCCCCCGGCCCGGTCGCGTCGTCCTTCGTGGTCGCGGCGAGTGAGGCCGCGCGCCTGGCGGATTCCGCGCGTTCGGTGATCTGCTCGGCCACCCAGTCGGCGTGGGTCCTGCCCGCCAGCGCCTCGGCGGCGGCCTGCTCGGCCTTCGAGCGGACCGGCTCGGTCCTGAAGCGCCCCCGGGCGGGCGTGGCCGCGGCCCTCCCCCTGCGCGCGGCCGCCGCCCGCTCGCGGGCGGAGGTCTGCGGCACCCAGCAGCGGATGCTCTCATCGCCGGAGGTGATCGTGATCGAGTGGGAGACCGTGACCTCGTCCACGCCCAGCCAGGGCACGAAGGCGTTTCTCAGCGGGTTGCGGACGTGGACGCCCTCCTCGGTGAGGAGGATCGCCGGGCGCAGGCAGCCGACGAAGACCAGCGCGGTCAGCACCGCCAGCACCGCCGCGGCGATCATCGACATCCGCCCGCTGTAGCGGACGACCAGATCGACCGCGTTGACCGCGGCGAAGGCCATCCAGACCCAGCCGACGATCATCGCGAGGTTGGAGCGGAACACCTGCTTCATCGGAAAAGCTCACTTCACTCGGGCGAGCCCGTTCACACCTGCCACTTGAGGCGGGCGAACCCGGGCTTGATGACGCCGTTGATGAGCGACAGGCGCTCGTCGAACGGCAGGAACGCCGACTTCATGGCGTTGACGGTGAACCACTGCATGTCGTCCCAGCCGTAGCCGAACGCCTCCGACAGCTTGGCGAACTCCTCGGAGACGGACGTACCGCTCATCAGCCGGTTGTCGGTGTTGACCGTGACCCGGAAGTTCAGGCGGCGCAGCAGGCCGATCGGGTGCTCGGCGATGGAGGCCGCCGCACCGGTCTGCAGATTGGACGTTGGGCACATCTCCAGGGGGATGCGCTTGTCACGGACGTAGGCCGCCAGGCGGCCCAGCTTGGGCTCGGCGTCGTCCTGGACGGAGATGTCGTCGATGATCCGGACACCGTGACCGAGCCGGTCGGCGCCGCACCACTGGATCGCCTGCCAGATCGACGGCAGGCCGAACGCCTCGCCCGCGTGGATGGTGAAGTGGGCGTTCTCCCGCTGGAGGTATTCGAAGGCGTCGAGGTGGCGGGTGGGAGGGTAGCCCGCCTCCGCTCCGGCGATGTCGAACCCCGCCACCCCGGCGTCGCGGTAGCGGACCGCGAGTTCGGCGATCTCCATGGACCTGGCCTGGTGGCGCATCGCGGTGAGCAGCGTGCCCACCCGGATGCCACGGCCCGCCGAACCGGTGTCGAAGCCCTCCTGCACGGCCTCGATGACCTCTTCGAGGCTCAGGCCCGCGGAGGTGTGCTGCTCGGGCGCGTAACGCACCTCGGCGTAGACGACGCCGTCGTTCGCCAGGTCCTCGGCGCACTCGGCGGCGACCCTCACCAGCGCCTCGCGCGTCTGCATGACGCCGACCGTGTGGTCGAAGGTCTCCAGGTAGCGCTCCAGCGAGCCGGAGTCGGCGGACTCCCTGAACCAGGCGCGCAGACTCTCCGTCTCGGTCGCGGGCAACCTGTCGTAGCCCGACTCGCGGGCCAGATCGATGATGGTCTCCGGCCGAAGGCCACCATCGAGGTGATCGTGGAGCAACACCTTCGGAGCCAGGCGGATCTGCTCGAAAGTGGGTAGCTGACTCATTCGGCAACCTTACCGTCAGGGGCCTGACCGGTCGGTCTGCGCGAAGGCGCCGTCACGGCCTGGCCTGGGAATGTTCATACGGGTGTCCCGCGCGGGGGACCGCGAGAGGCCACAGCGTCGATCCCGGTACGGAGACAACAGGATCGACGCGCGACGAACCGTCATCGGGTGCCGCCCCTTCACTCACCCTCGCGGTTGACGGTCTCCGGGGAGAAGGCCGGAAGGCAGACGGCGATGTACTCGGCGCCGTCTGGACCGGAGCTGTAGCGGATCCGCTCCCCCGGCTCGCACAGGAACGCCTGCCCCACACCGACCTCGGTCGTGCCCTCGTCGTGCTCCACGATGACGGCGCCCTTGAGCACCAGCGTGTATTCGGCGAACTCCGGCGTCTGGGCGGGTTCGTCCCACCCGGCCGGGGCCTTCATGTACGCGATCGAGATCCGAGGGTCGCCGCTGTTGGCCAGACCGACGTATTCGTCGATCGTCTTGCCACCGGGGACGGGAATCCGTGTCGCGCTGTCGATTTTGCGTACCATCAGACCAGTCTGTCACCCGGTCTCGGGGCCGTGCGCCACCCGGTTCCCCGGCGCTCTCAGTGTGAGATGTCGACGACCAGCCGGTTCGGGCTCTTCTGCTCCAGGACCCGGAACGGCGCCTTGCGGTCGAGGACGACGCCCACGCTCACCACGCCCTCGAAATCGCCGACCTTGACCACGTTCTGGACGTTGCCCAACTGGGCCTGGAAGATCGGGCCGCCCTTCCAGGTGGACTGGCCCGCCTCGGTGTGCGCGACGGCCGGGGTGATCGTCAGTTGCAGGTAGGCGCCGCCCTTGACGTCGACCTTGTCTCCCGAGCCGTCCTGGACGAGTTCGGAGACCCACCGTGCCCGGTAGCCCGGCAGCTCGCCCTTGAGATCTATCACCACCCGGTCGAACCCCTGGTGCTGGGCGAACCGGGCCCCGGTGACGATCGGCTGGGTGGAGATGGCGCGGTCGACCTCGATCTCCTTGGTGCTCGTCGGAGGAAGGAGGGCTGCGGTGGCGGCGGAAGGTGTGGGGGACGCGGTGGTCGAAGTGGAGGACGGATCCGCCGGGGCCGTGGTCGGCGTGTCCGCCGGGGACGGGGTCGGCGTGTCCGCCGGGGACGGGGTCGCGGTCTGCGTGGCCGAGCCGCAGCCGGCCGCGAACAGGAGCACGGGGACGAGCGCGAGAGGAACGAGGGTGCGGTTCATGATGAGCCTCCTGCCCCGTTAGATGCTCAGATCCCCGAAGAGGTTCACCCTCCGGCCGACCACATGCGCCCTCGCCGGATCGTGACATCTTGTCGAGGTAGGAGTCAAGCACCGCGACGTCCCCCTGGCGGCGGAGGCGTTCCGGACGCGAGGACGTACCGGACGTCAGGCGGTGATGCGGTCGATCACCAGCGGCAGCAGGCCGGGGTCGGTGGTCTCGCCGACGGTGTAGGCGCCTTCGAGGGCGGCGAGCGCCCGCTCGAAGCGCGAGGTCTCGTCGGCGTGCAGCGTCATCAGCGGCTGCCCCTCGCGGACCGGGTCCCCGGGCTTGGCGTGCAGCACGATGCCCGCGCCGAACGACACCGGGTCCTCCTTGCGCTCCCGGCCCGCGCCGAGCCGCCAGGCCGCCAGGCCCACGCCGTACGCGTCGAGCCGGGACAGCACGCCCGAGGAGGGAACGGTGATCTCCATGGTCTCGGCGGCCCTGGGCAGCGGGGCGTCGGGGTCGCCGCCCTGTGCGGTGATCATCCGGCGCCAGACGTCCATCGCGGAGCCGTCCGCGAGGGCGGTCTCGGGGTCCTTGCCGCCGGAGATGCTCGCGGCCTGGAGCATCTCCCGCGCCAGCCGTACGGTCAGCTCGACCACGTCGGCGGGTCCGCCTCCGGCGAGCACCTCCACCGACTCGACGACCTCCAGGGCGTTGCCCACCGCCCGGCCCAGCGGCCGGTCCATCGCGGTCAGCAGCGCGACCGTCTCGACCCCGGCGTCGGTGCCGAGCTCGACCATGGTCGTGGCCAGCTCGCGGGCCTGCTCCACGTTCTTCATGAAGGCCCCCGAGCCGACCTTCACGTCCAGCACGAGCGCGCCGGTGCCCTCCGCGATCTTCTTCGACATGATCGAGGAGGCGATCAGCGGGATCGCCTCGACGGTGCCCGTGACGTCGCGGAGGGCGTAGAGCTTCTTGTCGGCGGGGGCGAGACCGTCGCCCGCCGCGCAGACGACCGCTCCGGCCTTGCCGAGTACGTCGAGCATCTCGTCGGTGGACAGCGACGCCCGCCAGCCGGGGATGGACTCCAGTTTGTCCAGGGTGCCGCCGGTGTGACCGAGTCCCCTGCCGGACAGCTGGGGGACGTATCCCCCGCACGCGGCGACGAGCGGCGCGAGCGGCAGCGTGATCTTGTCGCCGACACCGCCGGTGGAGTGCTTGTCGGTGGTGGGTCCCGGCAGCGACGACCAGTCCATCCTCGCCCCGGAACGGATCATGGCCTGGGTCCACTCGGCGATCTCCCGCCGGTTCATGCCGTTGAGCAGGATCGCCATCGCGAGCGCGGACATCTGCTCGTCGGCGACGACGCCCTTGGTGTAGGCGTCGATCGCCCAGTCGATCTGCTCGGCCGACAGCTCCCTGCCGTCCCGCTTGGTGACGATGACGTCGATGGCGTCCATGTTCAGGCTCCCCGGCTCAGGTCGTGGGGCCCGAAGGCGTAGGGCAGGATCTCCGCCATCGGCTTCGGGCCGTCGATGGTCTCCAGCAGCAGTTCGGGGCCGCCGAACTCGTACAGCAGCTGGCGGCACCTGCCGCACGGCATGAGGAGCTCCTCATGCCCGTCGACGCAGGTGAACGCGACGAGACGGCCGCCGCCGGTGGCCTGGAGCGAGGACACCAGCCCGCACTCGGCGCACAGCCCGATGCCGTAGGAGGCGTTCTCGACGTTGCAGCCGGACACGATCCGCCCGTCGTCCACCAGCGCGGCGGCGCCGACGGGGAACTTGGAGTAGGGGGCGTAGGCGTGCCCCATCGCCCGTACGGCCTCGGCCTTCAGCGCCGCCCAGTCGATGCCCTGGCCGCCGCCCGGCTCAGTGTCCGGAATGCCCTGCTCACCGGTCGGGCCGGTGTTCGCTTCGCTGCTCATCTCGGTGCCCATCGAATCAGATTCGCTCGTGAGGTGCGCGTGTCACGATCACTTACTCTGTCCCCTGCGGTACGTCAGGCCGATCGCCGCAGGCGCGCGGAGCCGCTGCGCCGCCAGCGAGAGCACCAGCAGCGTGGTGATGTGCGGGGTGGCGGAGGTGAACTCCGAGGGAACGCTGTCGGTCAGCGCGAACACGACGAACACGGCGACCGCTGCGACCCCGGTGATCAGCGCGGCCCGCGTCCGGTTCTGCCGTACGAGCTGGTAGACGGCGACCCCGACGAGCAGGATCGTCACCACGAGCAGCAGCGCGTGCACCGACTCGCCGCCCCTGCGCAGCTGGAGCGCGTCGGTGTAGCCGAACAGCACGGCGCCGCCGGCCAGCCCGCCCGGCCGCCAGTTACCGAAGATCATGGCGGCGAGGCCGATGAAGCCGCGCCCGCCGGTCTGCCCCTCGCGGTAGGCGCTCGCGGCCACCTGCGACAGGAACGCGCCGCCCAGGCCCGCCAGGGCGCCGGAGACGAGCACCGCGATGTACTTGTAGGTGTAGACGTTCACGCCCAGCGACTCGGCGGCCACCGGGCTCTCCCCGCAGGAGCGCAGGCGCAGGCCGAACGCGGTGCGCCACAGCAGGTAGTACGAGAGCGGGACGAGCAGGATCGCCAGGATCGTGAGCAGCGAGACGTTCGTGGTCAGGCCGCGCAGGATGCCCGCCACGTCCGACAGCAGGAACCACTGCTTGGCCTCCAGTGCCCTGAGCGGGTCCCCGATCCGGTCCCACGGCACGCTCACCACCTCGGGCTTGGGCACCGGGGGCGACTGGGAGTCGCCGCCGCCCGGCATCTCGGCGAAGGTGACCTTGGACAGGAACTCGGTGACGCCCTGACCCAGGATGGTGATCGCGACACCGGAGATGATGTGGTCGACGCCGAACGTCACGGTGGCGATCGCGTGCAGCAGGCCGCCCAGGGCCCCGCCGATCGCGCCCGCGACGACGCCCGCCCACGGGTTGCCGAACTGGATCGCACCCCAGGCTCCGCACCAGGTGCCCATGATCATCATGCCTTCGAGGCCGATGTTGACCACTCCGGCCCGCTCGGCCCACAGGCCGCCCAGACCGGCCAGGCCGATGGGGATGGCGAGCGCGATGGAGGCGTTGATCGCTCCCGCGGAGGTGAGGTCGACGGCGCCGGTGACGGTCCGCGTGAACGAGAGCAGCAGGACGAGCGCGCCGAGGGCGAGCAGCAGGACCCGCCAGGTGACCCTGAAGCGGGCGGGGGCCTTCGGCTCCAGGAAGGGAGCCTCCGGCGTGGTGAGGGCGCCCTGGCTCATGCCGGCGTTCCTTCCCTGGTCGGGGTGGCGTCCGCCAGCTGGCGGCTCACCCGGCGCTGCTCGGCGGAGATCTGGTAGCGGTGGACCAGCTCGTAGGCGATGATCACCGAGAGCACGATCGTGCCCTGCATGATGGTGACGATGTCCGGGGAGATCTTCTGGATCTGCAGGATGCCCGCCGAGGTGTCGAGGAAGGCCCACAGCAGGGCGCCGAACGCGATGCCGACCGGGTGGTTGCGGCCGAGCAGCGCGATCGCGATGCCGGTGAAGCCGAGGCCGGGAGGAAAGTCCAGGCTGTAGCTGTAGGAGGCGCCGAGCAGCTGCGGCATGCCGACCAGGCCCGCCACCCCGCCGGACAGGATCATCGAGATGAGGATCATCCGCTTGACGTTCACGCCGCTCGCCACCGCGGCCGACTCCGAGCGGCCGGTGGCGCGCAGGTTGAAGCCGAAGCGGGTCCGGTTGATCACCACGTGGTAGAGGACGCCCATCACGACCGACAGGATGATCAGTCCGAACACCTTCGTCTGGGTGCCGGAGATGATCGCCAGGCCGGGCACCTGGCCGGAGGGGCCGATCGGGCTGGTGCCGATGTTGTTGCTGCCCGCGACCTCGACCGCGAGGCGCTCCTTGTTGAGCAGCCAGGCGCCGAGCGAGGTGGCGATCGCGTTCAGCATGATCGTGGAGATGACCTCGCTCACCCCGCGCCGCACCTTGAGCAGAGCGGCGATCGAGGCCCATCCGGCGCCGACCAGCACCGCGACGAAGATGATCAGCGCGACGTGCAGCGGGGCGGGCAGGGTGACCGCGCCGCCGACGGCCGCGGCGGTGAGCGCCGCGAGACGGTACTGGCCGTCGACGCCGATGTTGAAGAGGTTCATCCTGAACCCGATCGCCACCGCGAGCGCGGACAGGTAGAAGTAGGTCGCGGCGTTCAGGGTGAGCGCGATCGAGCGCGGCCGGATGCCGTACTCGCCCATGCTGACCAGCGTGTCGAGCGGCGGGGCGCCGATGATCGAGAGAATGACCATGGTGATCGCCGCGGCGAACGCGATGGCGACGAGCGGGGCGGCGAGCGAGAGCAGCCCCGCCGGGGAGACCCTGCCGAGCAACCGGTCGGCGAAGGTGGACTTTTCCCGGCTCATCCGCGCGTCCCGGGGTGCGTGTGCGCCGTCTGGGTGTTCGTGCCGCGCGTCCCGCGCGTCCCGGAGGGCGTGTGCGTCTGGGGGTTCATACCGCGCGCTCCCGGGGGCGTGTGCGCTACGTGGGTGTTCATGCCGCCTCTCCAGCACCCGTCATGGCCGAACCGAGCCGCTCGGGTGTCACGTCCTTGGGATCCACCTCGGCGACGATCCGGCCGCGCAGGATCACCTTCAGGGTGTCCGACAGGCCGATGAGCTCGTCGAGGTCGGCCGAGATCAGCAGGACCGCGAGGCCCGCGGCGCGCGCTGCGCGCAGGTGGTCCCAGATCGCGGCCTGCGCGCCCACGTCGACGCCGCGCGTCGGGTGGGAGGCGATCAGGAAGACGGGCTCCCCGCTCATCTCCCGGCCGACGATCAGTTTCTGCTGGTTGCCGCCGGACAGGGCCGAGGCGTCCACGTCGATGCCCGGGGTGCGGACGTCGTACGCCTCGACGATGCGCCGGGTGTCCTCTCGCGCTCCCGCGCGGTCGATCCAGGGCCCCTTCACGTTGGGCCGCCTGGTCTGGTGGCCGAGGATCCGGTTCTCCCAGAGCGGGGCCTCGAGCAGCAGGCCGTGCCGGTGGCGGTCCTCGGGGATGTAGCCGATGCCGGCCTCGCGGCGGCGCAGCGTCGTCCAGCCGGAGATGTCGTGCTCGCCGAGGCGGATCTCGCCGTCGGCCGGGCGCATGCCCATGATCGCCTCGACCAGCTCGGCCTGGCCGTTGCCCTCGACCCCGGCGATGCCGAGCACCTCGCCCCTGCGGATCACGAAGCCCACGTCGTCCACGACGCGGCGGCCGTCGGCGGACAGGACGGTGAGGTCGCGCACCGACAGTGCCACCGTGTCGGTGACGGTGGACTCGCGGGTCTCCGGGCTGGGCAGCTCGCTGCCGACCATCAGCTCGGCGAGCTGCCTCGCGGTCACGTCCTTGGGGTCCACGCTGGCCACGGTCGTGCCGCGCCGGATGACGGTGATGGCGTCGGCGACCGAGAGCACCTCGTCCAGCTTGTGCGAGATGAAGATGATCGTCAGCCCTTCGCGGACCAGCTCGCGCAGGTTGGCGAAGAGCTCCTTCACCTCCTGCGGCACGAGCACGGCGGTCGGCTCGTCCAGGATGAGGATCCGGGCACCCCGGTAGAGGACCTTCAGGATCTCCACCCGCTGGCGGGCCCCGACGCCCAGGTCCTCGACGGTGACGTCGGGGTCGACGCCGAGTCCGTACGAGTCGGAGATCTCCTTGATCTTTCTTCGCGCGGTGCCGAAGTCGAGGGCGATCCCGCCCTTTCTGGGCTCGCTGCCGAGGACCACGTTCTCCAGGACGGTGAGGTTGTCGGCCAGCATGAAGTGCTGGTGGACCATGCCGATGCCCACGGCGATCGCCTCGCCCGGGGAGCGGAAGCTCACGTCCTCGCCGTTGACGCGGATCTTCCCCTCGTCCGGGCGCTGCATGCCGTACAGGATCTTCATGAGGGTGGACTTGCCCGCGCCGTTCTCGCCGACGACGGCGTGCACGTGGCCCTGTCGCACGGAAAGGGAGATGTCGCGGTTGGCGACGACGCCGGGGAATCGTTTGGTGATGCCCGAGAGTTCGACGGCCGGTGCCGAGGTGCTGATGACGGCCTCCTCCGTACGGATGCCCCGATACGGAACGTGGTGGTGAAAGTGGAACAGATGTTGATCAAGGTAGGACAAAGGGCCCGGGGGAAATGTCCGCCGGGCCCCTCATTAGTACCAGGTCAGGAGGTCTTGTCCGGAACGGTGATCTCGCCGGAGATGATCTTCTGCTTGTACTCGTCGAGCTGGGCCTTGATGTCGTCGACCTGGCCACCGGTGGTGGAGTAGTCGACGCCGTCGGCCTTGAGGTCGTAGATCGTGCTGCCGGCCTTCACCTGGTTGGTGGTGAAGCTCTTCAGGAAGTCGAAGACGGCGACGTCGACCTTCTTCACCATGGAGGTCATGATGACGCTCTGCAGGTCGGCGGCGGCGGTCTTCGCCTGGTCGGAGTCGACGCCGATGGCGAGGCCCTTGGCCGCCTTCGCCGCCTCGAACACGCCGCCACCGGAGCCGCCCGCGGCCTGGTAGACCACGTCGGCGCCCGCGTCGAACATGCCCTCGGCCGCGGTCTTGCCCTTGGCCGGGTCACTGAAGCCGGTGAAGTCCGGCGGCTGGGTGAGGTACTTGACCTCGATCTTCACGTCCGACTTGACGGCCTTGGCGCCCGCGGCGAATCCGGCCTCGAACTTGTTGATCAGCGGCACCTGCACGCCGCCGACGAAGCCCACGTGGTTCTTCTTGCTCTTCAGCGCCGCCGCGGCACCGACCAGGAAGGAGCCCTCGTGCTCGGCGAACAGCAGGTTCGAGATGTTGGGAGCCTCGGCCGCCGCGTCGTCGACGATCGCGAACTTGACGTCGGGGAACTCGGTCGCGACCTTCTTCACCGGGTTGGAGTACGCGAACCCCACGGCGATGATCGGGTTGAAGCCGCCGTCGGCGAGCAGGCGGAGCCGCTCCTCCTTGGCCGCCTCGGTCTCGCCGTTACCGGCCTCCAGCTCGCTGACCTCGGCCAGGTTCAGCTCGGCCTTGGCCTTGTCGATGCCCGCCGCCGCGGAGTCGTTGAACGACTGGTCGCCACGCCCGCCGATGTCGTACGCGAGACCGACCTTCGGTCCCGTCGCCGCCGACGCCTCACTGCTGGCGGCCCCGCTCGGCTGCGCCGACGTGGCCGGTTCCTCGCTTCCACCACACGCGGCAGCTCCCATGAGCATGCTGCCCGCCAGTGCGGTCGCGGCCAGCTTGCCGAATCGGTTCTGAAGCAAGATGGACTCCCTTCGCGTTTCAGTGCACGCGCGAAGAGACGCACGGCAACCCTGCACGGAAGATAGTTGGTCCATCAGGGTTGACCAAACCAACGCATGAGTCCGCAACAGGTCCGTTATCCAGCTCAGGCCACCTTGTGACCCAAAAACCGGGCAGGGTTACCTGTCGGTAGCTCCGGACGTCCGCCACGGCCCGACGCCTGCGCGTCCGCCCGGGAGCCGATGATCTTCTTCGGGGACCATCGGCTGGTTCCTCAGGATATGTCCGGACTTTTCGTCTGACTAGATGTCAGGAACCCGCTACTTGTCGGCGTTCACGGCCATGAGCGTGTCGCCCGCGACGGGGCGCTGCCCCTCCCACAGGGCGGTGAGCGCGGTCGCCGCGAGGAAACGTACCCCGGTGCCGATCGCGCTCTCGTCCACGTCGAAGGTGCCCTGGTGGATGTCGGCCAGGTGCGCCGACCCCGGCTCGCGGGTGCCGAGCCTCGCGAACGCGCCGGGGATGGACTCCAGATACCAGCCGAAGTCCTCACCGCCCAGACTCTGCTCCGTCGGCACGGGGGCACCCTCGCCGAGCACGCCTTCGGCGGCCTCGGCGAGCATCTGCACACTCACCTTGTCGTTGACCACCGGCGGCACGCCGCGCACGTACTCCATCTCGGCCTCGACGCCGTACGCGCCGGCGACCGACTCGAGCAGCGACTTGATCATGTCGGGGGCCGCGTGCCAGGCCGCCTCGTCCAGGCAGCGCACGGTGCCCTCGGCGACGCCGTCGTCCGGGATGGCGTTGGCCACCGAGCCCGCCTCGACCCGGCCCCAGACCAGGCTGAGCGAGGAACGGGGGTCGATCCGGCGCGAGAGCGCGGCGGGGAGCTCGGTGAGGATCTTGGCGAGCGCGAAGACGAGGTCCGCGGTGAGGTGCGGCCTGGCGGTGTGCCCGCCGGGACCGCTCACCCGGATCGTGACCCTGTCGCAGGCCGAGGTGATCGGACCGACCTTGAGGCCGACCTTGCCGACGTCCAGCCGGGGGTCGCAGTGCAGGCCGAAGATGCGGTCCACGCCGCTGATGCCGCCCGAGGCCATCACCTCCAGCGCGCCGCCGGGAAGCTCCTCGGCGGGCTGGAAGATCAGCCGGACCCTGCCGGGCAGCAGACCGGCCTCGGCCTGCTGGGCGAGGAAGAGCGAGGTGCCGAGCAGGATCGTGGTGTGCACGTCGTGCCCGCAGGCGTGACACACGCCGGGGACCGTCGAGCTGTAGGGGACGTCCTTCTCGTCGGGCACGGGCAGCGCGTCGAGGTCGGCCCGCAGCGCCACGGTCGGGCCGTCGCCGCTGCCGACGTCACAGAGCAGGCCGGTGCCGCGCGGCAGCACCGAGGGGACCAGCCCCGCGGCGGTGAGGCGCTCGGCGACGCGCTGCGTCGTGCGGTATTCGGCGAACGCGAGCTCGGGATGCATGTGCAGGTCCCGGCGGAAAGCGATGAGCTCCTGCTCACGACCGGCGAGGAACGTGTCGAGCTCTCCCCGCAAATTACGCCCCCGCATTGCACACCGTCCCATCCGCGCCGGCGGGCTCTGGATCCTCGACGCACCGTGCAACTGCCCAGGATCTCGAAACCCATGAGGCAGTCTCGAAAAAAGCGATCGCCGCACCGACGGACCGGAGTGGGGTCTCACGGGCCGCGTCAGCACGGGCTGGTCGGTCACCGACGCGTGAGCGGCAGGCCGGTGCCCCGGGGAAGCCGTCGCGTTGGCGATGACAACGACTTTATCCCTCCTCCCGAGCAGCTCGCCGACATCCAGGCCAAATGTTTTGGCACCCCATGCCCCACTCGTACACCTTCCGACCCGGGATGACCAGGAAAGATAGCCCAAATTGACTATGAGACGATGGTCGTATCGGGGGAGGGCGGGTACCGGGGGGACGTCACCACCGGACCATTCCCAAACATCGCCGACCTGGCAATTTACGTGACCTCAGGTGCCGGTCATCGAACCCGGCGGAGTGATGCAAACGGGAGG
The DNA here is from genome assembly GCF_042899335.1 of Streptosporangium sp. NPDC000095. Taxonomy (NCBI): domain Bacteria; kingdom Bacillati; phylum Actinomycetota; class Actinomycetes; order Streptosporangiales; family Streptosporangiaceae; genus Streptosporangium; species Streptosporangium sp. NPDC000095. Next base: position 273,588 of record NZ_JBIAZS010000006.1, on the reverse strand, counting down.
AATGCGTGTTTCACTCCTCACATGATCACTAACATCCCATTCGGGGAGAGGCAGTCGCGTTTGAGCATATTCGAACCGGACGAGGGCACCCTGGTGGTCCTCCCCTCGCTGTCGCTTCCCCAGGATGAGCTGCGCAGGATCACCGGCGCCCTCTCCTACGAGGAGCGGCTGCTGTTTCTCCTCCTCACCCTGAGGAAGCCGAAGGTCGAGGTCGTCTACCTGACCTCGACGCCGGTGGACAGCGCGGTCGTGGACTACTACCTGGGCTTCCTCGACGATCCCGACGAGGTCCGTACCCGCCTGCGGATGATCAGTTTGGATGATCCTGACACGCATCCGCTCACCGAGGCGCTGCTGCGCCGCCCGGACGTGATCGCGCGCATCCGTGCCGCCCTCGGCGACCCCCCGCAGGGCGACGTCCCCTCGGACGCGGGCAGGAACGACAGACCCGCCTGGATGGTGCCGTTCGTGGTGAGCGAGTACGAGGAGCGCCTCGCGGGGATCCTCTCCCTGCCGATCTACGGCCCCGCCACCTCCCTCGCCCACCTGGGTTCCAAGAGCGGCGGGCGCGTGATCGGCGACGAGGCAGGGGTGCCGCTGGTCAGGGGCTTCGGCGACCTGCGCTCGCTGACCGAGGTGGAACACGCCGCCCGCGCGATGAAGCCCGCGAGCAGGCTCATGGTCAAGCTCAACAACAGCTACTCGGGGCTCGGCAACGCCATCGTGACCAAGGACGACCGGCCACTCGCCTCCTGCCCCACGAGCTTCTCCGCCTCCGACGAGAACTGGACGACGTTCGCCGAGAAGGTCGCCGAGCGGGGAGCGGTGATCGAGGAGTTCATCGAGGACCGGCCGCTGCGCTCCCCCAGCGCGCTGGCCCGGATCACCCCCGGCGGCTCGTACGACGTGGTCGCCACCCACGAGCAGGTCCTCGGCGGCCCCAACGGCGACGTCTACCAGGGCTGTTGCTTCCCCGCCCGGCAGGAGTACCGGGCCGAGCTGGGCGAGTACGCCGAGCGGATCGCCAGGATCCTCGCGGGCCGCGGGGTGGTGGGGCTGTTCGGCATCGACTTCTTCGCCGTCAAGACCGACGGCGGCTACCGGACGCTGATGTGCGAGATCAACCTGCGCATCGGCGGCACCACCCACCCGTTCGGCGCCGCCCTCCTGACCACCGGCGCGTCGTACGATCCGGAAAGCCACACGCTCGTGCACGCGGGCCGGCCGAAGCACTACGTGGCGACGGACAACTGCGCCTCGCCCTCCCTTCGGGGCCGTCTGCCCGGTGAGGTGGTCAAGCTGATCCACGACGAGGGCCTCGGCTTCGACCGCGAGCGCCGCACCGGGAACGTGCTGCACATGCTGGGCGGGGTCACGAAGTACGGCAAGCTCGGGTTCACCAGCATCGGCGACTCCGCCGAGGAGGCCGCCGAGCTACACGGAAGGACGCTCGTCACGCTTCGCCAGAGCGCGTAGGCCGATCGCACCGAGCACGATCGCCAGCACGATGTTGACGGCGATCAGGATTCCGTGGACCACGTAGAAGGCCGTCGGATGACCATCCGCCAGGTTGAAGCCAAGGGTGATCCATTCGAAGATCATGAAAGCGGCAAGGCCGATCAGGAAAGCGGCTGTCTTTCGCGTTATTCGCATGGTGTCAGTATTCCGCCGAGTGGTTCGCAGCTGGTCAGGGCACCTGTAACTCCATGCGAACCGGTACGAAGCTACCCTGAGCTCATCATGGGGATCAAACATGTCGCACCCGTCGGGGTGCTGCTCGCGGCGACCGCCCTCCTCGGCGCGCCCGCACAGGCCCGGGTCGCGGACGCGCCCGCGGCGGCCGGTTCGCCGGACCTGCGCACGGGTGCCGTTCCAGTGGCCGCGCGCCACGAGAGGGAGCCGGTCGGCGGCTCCCGGCTCGGGGGGCGAGGTCTCATCCTCCCGGCGGGTGTGAAGGCCCCTCCCAAGACGGCCGCGAAGTCGTACGTGATCGCCGACGCCGAGACCGGTGAGGTGCTGGCCGCCAAGGACGCCCACGGGCGCTACCTTCCCGCGAGCACGCTGAAGGCGCTCACCGCCCTCACCCTCATCCCCAAGCTGGACAAGAAGCTGAAGATCACGCCGAGCAGGCGCGCGGTGAACGAGGAGGGCAGCGCGGTCGGCCTGGTCCCCAAGCCTCTCTACACCGTCGAGGACCTGTTCAAGGCGCTGATGCTGGTCTCGGGCAACGACTGCGCGATGGCCCTCGCCGAGGCCAACGGCGGCCTCGCCACGACCCTGGCGGACATGAACGCCGAGGCCAAGCGCCTGCAGGCGTTCGACACGGTGGCCAAGACCCCGAGCGGGCTGGACAAGCCCGGCCAGAGCAGTTCGGCCTACGACCTGGCACTGATCGCCCGCGCCGGCCTGGCCAACGCCGATTTTCGGCGATATATCAGCACAAAGACCGACAAGTTCCCGGCGCCCAAGGGCTACTACGAGATCGGCAACCACAACAAGCTGCTCTGGCGCTACAAGGGCATGATCGGCGTCAAGAACGGCTGGACCTCCAAGGCCCTGGGCAGCTTCGTCGGCGCGGCGAAGCGCGACGGCCACACCGTCATCGTGTCGATCATGCGGCATGACGGCTACTTCTGGGAGGAGGTCGCCGACCTGCTCGACTGGGGATTCGCCAACCGCGGCAAGGTCGTCCCGGTCGGCCAACTGGTCGACCCGGTCCCCGAGCCCGCCCCGCTGCCCACCGGGCCCGCCGCCTCGGCGCCCCCTGCCGCGGCCCCCGAACTCCCCGCTCCGGTCTCCGCGCAGGACCCGGCCGCGGCCACGAGACCCGCCGACGAGGGAGTCCCCGCCACCTACTACGCCCTCGGCGCCGTCCTGCTCACCGTCCTGCTCGGTGGCCTGACCTGGCTGGCGTACGGCCTGCGCGGACGCTCCCGCCGGGCACGCTGACGAGAGCCCTCAAGAGAGCCCGCACGAGAGCCGGCGCCGCCCGGAGCGACCCGCTCCGGGCGGCGCGCACGATCCCGCGCATCGGAATCGGCGCCGGCGCCTCCACTCCGGCGAACGTCCGCTCCGGGCGGTGCGTGCGACACCACGCCCCTCGGAGAGATCCGCTCCGGACACGCGTACGCCCCGGAGCGACCCGAGGCGGCACGCACGGCCCCGCCGCGAAGGGCGGCCCTTCACCCCTCGACCGGCCCCCGGCCGCTCCTGGCCGGTGCCGCCGGAAGGATCCTCATCCCCAGGACGACACCCCCGACGACGAGGGCGAGGAGCAGCACCGCCTGGCCGACCATGCCGAGGGTGATGGTCCGGCTTATCCCGTCGGCGAAGCCGAAGTGGTGGCTCAGCCCGACCAGGCGAGCACACAGCGTCGGCAGCGCCAGGATCGCGAGAGCCAGCGGCCACGACGGGGTGCGCCGCGCGGGTGCGTACGCGTGCACGCAGACGTACGCGACGCCGGCCCCCAGGACGAACGCGCTTCTGAGGCCGAGCTCGTCCAGCCACGGCCATACCCAGGCGACGGTCGCGGCGGGAGACGCGATCACCTCGTACAGCGCGGCGACGGCGACACCGGCGGCGAGCGGAGGGAGCAGAAGCCACGGTGACCGCCGCGCGGGGCGCGAGTCCCGCTGGAAACCGGCCCACAGGGCCGTCACGGTGACCAGGGGGGCCAGAAGGCCGGCGAGCGCGAGCCCGGGGAAGCCGTTCAGGGACGTCTGGACCAGAATCGGCAGCCCCGCCGCGAGCGCGACAAGCGCCGGCGTTCTGGCCGCGCGGGGGTGACCGAGGAGGAGCGCCGCGAACGGGGCGAACCACAGGGGGCCGGTGAGAACCCCCAGGATGTTCGCGAGCCGCTCAGGCGACCCCGCCGGACCCGCCGCCTGTGCGAGCAGGGGCTCGGCCGTGCCGATCATCCCGTACGCACGCAGGGCGACCACGGCGGTCAGGGTGCCGAGGAACGCCTGGAGGCCCAGTCCCAGCAGGGCCGTCAGGCGGACCGTCTCGCCCCACGCGAGGAATCTGGGCTCCGCGCCACCCGCTCCGCCGAGGCGGACCCGGACCGCGAGCACGGCGATACTGGCGATCTCCGACCAGCGCGGCCGGGGCCCGTCGGCGTCGGAGACGCCGGGCGAGCCCTCCAGGAACACCGAGACCATCTCCTCCTCGCGCTCGGCGCGGTAGGAGGCGGGCAGCAGGCGCAGCCAGTGGCGGTAGCGCCTTTCCAGCAGGCTCGTCGGCGCACCGTCGTCCCCGCCCTCCCTCACGCGGGCGTCCTCGCCCTCTTTCGCGTAGGCGTCCCCGCTCCCCCTCACCTGGGCGCCCTCGCCCTCTTTCACGTGGGCGTCCTCGCTCTCTCTCACGCGGGGCCTCCCGCGACGGAGGGGCGGCCCTGCCGGGCGCGGAGACGGTCGACGGCGGTCCTCGCGTTCTCCGCGAGCCGGACGGCCTCTGCCTCCAGCGTCCGTGAACCGGAGTCGGTGATCCGGTAGTAACGGCGCAGCCGTCCCTGCTGGACCTCCTCGCGGTCGAGGGCCACCAGCCCGTCGCCCGCGAGCCGGTCGAGCACGCCGTAAAGCGTGCCGACCTTGAGCCGAACCCGCCCGCCGGACAGTTCCTCGACCTCCCGCACGATGCCGTAGCCGTGACACGGCTCGGCGACCAGCGCGGTGAGGATGAGAAACGCCGGCTCCGTCATCACTCTCGGAGTCATGCCTGACAACATATATCGGGGAACAAGATATAGCGAGCGGCGGAGCTCGCGGGATTGCGGGGGATCAGGCGCGGAGGGCGGTCGTCGGGACCGGGGTGGGATCGGGCGGGGGGCCGAGGGACGCGGTGGCGGTCCAGGCGGCGGCGTACATGATCACCCGAGCCGAGAGGTTGAGCCAGACCAGCAGGCCGACGACCACGGCGAACACCCCGTAGACGGGATTGTTCAGGGTGCCGGAAAGGATGAGCACGGCGAGTTGCTTGAGCAGGGCGAAACCGACCGCGCCGAACAGCGCGCCGCGCAGCAGCACCCGCAGCGGCTGCCTGGAGCGGCCCAGCCAGCGCAGGATGACCAGGAAGACCACGACGTCGGTGAGCACGCTCACCGTCAATCCCGCCAGCCAGATCGTGACGGTGGCCACCGGCGAACCCGCCAGACCGAGCCACCCGGCCACGACCCCGCTCGCCTGGGTGGCGAACCCCCCGATCAGCACCGACAACACCAGCGTGGTGCCGATGAGCAGGAGCGCGGCCAGATCCCTCAGCTTGGCCAGGACGAAGTTGAGCGGCGCCTCGGTCGTCATGAAGATCTCGCGCAACGCGCCGCGCAGCGCGTCGATCGCGCCGAGTCCGGCGTAGAGGAGCCCGAGCAGGCCGATGATCCCGGCACTGGTCCGGGACTCGGCGATCTGCTGGATCGGCAGCTTGTCGGCGAGGCCCGGCAGATACTGGTTGATCGCCGTCTGCAGGGTCACGATGGCGTCGGGCCTGACGGAGAGGAAATAGCCGAAGACCGCGAAGGCGAGCGCGATGATCGGGAAGAACGACAGGAAGGCGAAGTAGCTGACCGCTCCGGCGAGCCGGTCACCGGACTGGATCTGGTAGCGCTGGAAGGTCCTGACCAGATGATCCAGCCATCGCCACCTGATCCGGGCCGCACCAAACGCCCTCCCGAACCGCTCACGGGCCGATTGGATACGTTCCAGCACGCTTGTCACGTGCGCCCCCTACCCAATCACCGCCGTCCCGATCGTGAACGGCGGCGAAAAAACAGCCGTGCGTACACGAGAGATCACGCAGCGGGCGGGAGGTCGCCCGAACCCGTACGAAGGAAGGTCGTCAGGGCCGTGTGGAGGCGTCGCGGTCCGGCTGAGAACACCGCCCGGACCGCGACGGAAGATCATGAAGTGGGCAGGAAGCCCACCCGGTCACGCACCTTGGCCATGGTCTCGGCGGCCACCGCGCGGGCCCTGGTCGCCCCGACGGCGAGCATCCGGTCGAGCTCCGCCTCGTTGGCGAGCAGCTTCTCGGTGCGCTCGCGGATCGGGGTGAAGGTGTCGATCACCACCTCGGCCACGTCCTTCTTGAACGTGCCGTACCCCTGCCCGGCGTAGCGCGCCTCCAGCTCGGGGATCGGGACGCCGCTCAGCGCGGACTGGATGCGCAGCAGGTTGGTGACGCCGGGCTTGTTCTCGTCGTCGGCGAGGACCTCGGAGCCGGTGTCGGTCACCGCACGCATGATCTTCTTGCGGAGCGGCCCCGGCTGCTCCAGCAGGTCCAGGATCCCGGTGGGCGAGGAGGAGGACTTCGACATCTTCGCCGTGGGCTCCTGGAGGTCGGTGATCTTCTCGACCCCCTTGACGATGTGCGGGTCCGGCAGCGTGAAGGTCTCGCCGAAGCGGTGGTTGAAGCGCTGCGCGAGGTCGCGGGTGAGCTCCAGGTGCTGCTTCTGGTCGGCGCCGACCGGCACCTGGTTGGCCTGGTAGAGCAGGATGTCGGCCGCCTGCAGGATCGGGTAGGTGAACAGCCCGACACTGGCCGAGCTCTCACCGGCCTTCGCCGCCTTGTCCTTGAACTGGGTCATCCGCCCGGCCTCGCCCATCCCGGTGAGGCAGATCAGCACCCAGGCCAGCTCGGTGTGCTCGCGGACGTGGCTCTGCACGAAGACCGTGGAGCGCTCGGGGTCGAGACCCGCGGCGAAGAGCTGGGCCGCGGCGACCCTGGAGCGCCTGCGCAGCACCTCCGGCTGGTAGTCCACGGTGATCGCGTGCAGGTCGACGACGCAGTAGAACGCGTCGTACCCCTCCTGCATGGCGACGTACTGCCTGATGGCACCGAGGTAGTTTCCCAGGTGGAAGGAGTCTGCGGTCGGCTGGATTCCCGACAGGACACGAGGACTGGCCATAGCAGCCAATTCTGTCAGCTGTCGGGAGTGCTTGGTTCGCGAGGCTCAGCCCTCGGAGGCGGGCGGCACCTCCTGGCGCGGCGCGCTCCGCTTGATCCTGACCCGGGAGACCCTGCGGCCGTCCATGTCGGTGACCGTGAGGTCGAACCCCGGGATCTCCACCCGATCCCCCAGCGCGGGAAGGTGTCCGAGCGCTCCCATGACGAACCCGCCGAGGGTCTCGTACGGACCGTCGGGCAGGCGGATCCCGGTCTCGGCCGCCACCTCGTCGAGGTTGGCCAGACCGTCGAGCTCGACCTCTCCCGCGGGCAGTGCGACGTGCTCGTCCGCCACGTCGTGCTCGTCGCGGATGTCGCCGATCAGCTCCTCGACGAGGTCCTCCAGGGTGACGATGCCCGCCGTTCCGCCGTACTCGTCGACCACGATCGCCAGGTGGTGCCCCTCCTTGCGCATCTCCGACAGCGTCGCCATCAGCCGCTTGCTGGTGGGGACCAGCTTGACCGGGCGGATCGGCACCAGCTCGCTGATCGGCTCGATGGACCCGGTCAGCACCGGGTCGAGCAGGTCGCGGATGTGGACGAAGCCCACGATGTCATCGTAGGAGTCGCGATAGACGGGAAAGCGGGAGTGCGGCATGGCCGCGGCCAGGACCGCCGCCTCGGCCAGCCGCGTGTCGACGGACATGAACTCCACCTCGGTGCGCGGCAGCATCACCTCGCGTAGCTGCCGCTTGCCCGCCGCGAAGACCTCCCCGATCAGGTGGCGCTCGTCGGCGGTGAGTTCGTGGTGCCCCACCACCATGTCGCGCAACTCCTCGGTGGAGATCTCCTCGCGGTCGGCACGGGGGTCGCCGCCGAGCAGCTTGACGACCCCGTCGGTGGACTTGGACAGCGTCCAGATGATCGGCCGCGACAGCAGGGCCATCCGGTCGAGGAACGGCGCGACCAGCAGGGAGATCCCCTCGGCCCGCTGCCGGGCGATGCGCTTGGGGACCAGCTCGCCGAGGACGAGCGAGGCGTACGAGATCGCCAGCGTCACCAGCACCAGGGAGAGCGGGGCCGCCACGGCCTCGGGCGTCCCCCAGCCGGTCACCACGGGGATGAGGTCCTGGGCGAGGGTGTCGGCGCCGAAGGCGGCCGAGAGCATGGTCGCCACGGTGACGCCGATCTGCACGGCGGACAGGAAGCGGTTGGGGTCGCGAGCGAGCTTCGCCGCCCTCGCCCCCCTGCGGCCCTGGGCGTCGAGCCGCCTGACCTGGCTCTCCCTGAGGGAGACCATGGCCATCTCGGCCGCGGCGAAGAATCCCCCGATCAGTACGAAGAGCATGACCAAGGCGATGTTCGCCAGGACGCTGTTCACGAGATCGTCTCCGTCATGGCGGTCGCCCGTTCCGGCGGTGGTCGATATTTGATGTGCCAGCATATGCTGGCAATAGACTTACAAAAGTAAACAAGTACAAACATCATCAAACAGGAGGCCCCGTGAAGCTGCTCGTCACCGGAGGCGCCGGATACATCGGCGGCGTCGTGGCGGCGCGACTCGTCGAGGCGGGCCACGAGGTCACCGTGCTGGACGACCTCTCCACCGGCCACGCCGACGCGGTGCCACCGGGCGCCCGTTTCGTCGAAGGGTCGATCACCGAGGCCGCCGGCCTGCTGACCGGCATGGACGGCGTGCTCCACTTCGCGGCGAAGTCCCTCGTCGGCGAGTCGGTGGAACGGCCGGACCTCTACTGGGCGCACAACCTCGGCGGCACCCTCGCCCTGCTCGACGCCATGCGGAGCGCGGGAGTGGGACGGATCGTCTTCTCCTCCACCGCCGCGACGTACGGCGAGCCGGAGCGCTCCCCGATCGAGGAGACCGACCCGACCCGGCCGACCAACCCCTACGGCGCGTCCAAGCTCGCGGTCGACACCGCGCTGAGCGCGTTCGCCGGACTGTACGGCCTGGCCGCGGTGAGCCTGCGCTACTTCAACGTGGGCGGCGCCTACACCGCCGCGGACGGCGGCGTCTACCGCGAGCGTCACACCGTGGAGACCCACCTGATCCCCAACGTCCTCGCCGTCGCACTCGGCGGTCGCGAGTCGGTCAGCGTGTTCGGCACGGATTACCCCACTCCCGACGGCACATGCGTGCGCGACTACATCCACGTGGCCGACCTCGCCGAAGCCCACCTGCTGGCACTGGACGCCTGCTCGGCGGGCGAGCACAAGATCTACAACCTGGGCAGCGGGACGGGCTTCTCCGTGCAGGAGGTGCTGTCGGTCTGCCGTGAGGTCACCGGCCACGAGATCCCCGCGGTCGTGCGCGAGCGCCGCGCCGGCGACCCGGCCGTGCTGGTCGCCTCGTCCGCCAAGATCCAGCGTGAGCTCGGCTGGAAGCCCGAGCACCCGTCGATCCGCGACGTCGTCGCCGACGCCTGGGCCGCCCTGCGCGGCTGACACAGCGCCCTCGTCTGCCCTCGTCTGCCGTCGTCTGCCCTCGTCTGCCGCCGCCTGCCGCCGTCCATGGGAACGTGCGGCCGGGCGGCCACGCCTACCTCAAGCGGAGGCGAGCCGTGTTGTTGGCGGGACGGCGGTCGCCCAGCCGAAGAGAGTAGACGGTCGCCTCGGCCCTGGGCGCGTGCGCGCGGGCCACGAAGGCGAGCGTGAAGCTCACCCGCCTGCCCGCGCCGACCGTACGAAGCCTGCACCCGACATAGGCGGGGAGGGAGTCGCAGCGCGCCCCCCTCGCCGACATGAGGCGCGCCCCGCCGGTGTCGAAGAGGACCCCCGCGTCGTGGACGCGCCGCGGTCCCCGGTTGCGCACCACCGCGGCCACGGTCACCAGGCGGCCCGCCCGCGTCGTACGCGCCACCCGCGACAACCGGACCGCCAGATCCGTACCCTCGTCCACCTCGGTCAGCGTCTCGGAGACATTGTCCGTCTCGTCCTCGTCCACGACCTCGGAGGAGATCGTCGCGCTCGCCCTCAGCGGCCCCCTCGCGCCGGACCTCACCAGCCCCGTGATCGTCACCCCACCGGCCTGACCTGCCATGACATCCTTCACCGAGGGGCAGACCACCTCCCCTGCCACCGCGCCGGGACGGCACTCGGCGACGTTCACGCCGATCACCGCCACCTCTTCCGGCAGCCGGACGGTCAGCAGCGGAAGCACCGCGTCCCCCGGCCCGTCGTTGCGCACCTCGGCCCGGTAGGTGATCGGCTGCCCCGGCTGCGCGCGCTTCGGGGAGGCCGTGAGCCGAACCGACAGGTCGGCGGCCCCCCAGGTGTCGTCCCCTGGCGAGGCGAACGCTCCCCGAGGTGTCGCGACGAGCGCGAGACAGATCACCCCGGCGACGACCCTCACCGCGGCGTACTCCCTGAACACCGATCCCCCGGCCACAAGTGATCATTGAACGCCGGGTCACGCCGCTCCGCGACGATCGACACGCCGCTTTCTCCCCTCGCCGTCCGCGCCGCGAAGGTGCGGAGGAGCCTCCCGACGCCGCGCGGAGAAAGGGCCGGGAACGCGAACGGGGCCCCGGCATGCCGGGGCCCCGTTCGCGGGGCGGCTCAGGTCGAAGAGCGCGTGACGGGCTCGGACCGGAGAACGTGCAGGTGCTCGGATCGAAAACCGCCTGGCCGCGTGGCCGCTCAGACCAGACCGAGCTCGCGCACCGCGGAACGCTCCTCCTCCAGCTCGCGCACCGTGGCGTCGATGCGCTCGCGCGAGAAGGCGTCGATCTCCAGCCCCTGGACGATCTCCCACTTGCCGTCGCGCGAGGCGACGGGGAAGGACGAGATGAGCCCCTCGGGAACGCCGTACGAGCCGTCGGAGGGGATCGCCGCCGAGGTCCAGTCGGTGCCGTTGACCCAGTCGAAGACGTGGTCGATCGCCGCGTTGGCGGCGGAGGCGGCCGAGGACGCGCCCCGGGCCTCGATGATCGCGGCGCCGCGCTTGGCGACGGTGGGGATGAAGGTGTCACGCAGCCAGGCGTCGTCGACCAGCTCAGCGGCGATCTTGCCGCCGACCTCGGTGTGGAAGAGGTCGGGGTACTGAGTGGCGGAGTGGTTGCCCCAGACGGTCATCTTCTTGATCTCGGAGACCGGGACCTGGAGCTTGGCGGCGAGCTGGGAGATCGCGCGGTTGTGGTCGAGACGCATCATCGCGCTGAAGCGCTCGGCCGGGACGTCCGGGGCGTGCTGCTGGGCGATGAGCGCGTTGGTGTTGGCCGGGTTGCCGACCACCAGCACGCGGATGTCGTCCGCCGCGTTGTCGTTGATCGCCTTACCCTGCGGGCCGAAGATGCCGCCGTTGGCCTGGAGGAGGTCACCGCGCTCCATGCCCTTGCTGCGGGGACGGGCCCCGACCAGCAGCGCGATGTTGGCGCCGCTGAACGCCACGTTCGGGTCGTCGGTGACCTCGATGCCGCTCAGCAGCGGGAACGCGCAGTCGTCGAGCTCCATCGCGGTGCCCTCCGCGGCCTTCACGGCCTGCGGGATCTCCAGGAGGCTCAGCTTGACCGGGACGTCCGCGCCCAGCAACTGGCCCGAGGCGATGCGGAAAAGCAGCGCGTAGCCGATCTGACCGGCGGCGCCGGTGACGGTGACCTTTACGGGAGTCTGGGCCATGACCTTCCCCCACTCGAAGGATGAATTGTGACGCTCGGATGCTACCCGTCCACCGTGGACGACCGTCCGGCGAGTGCCTTGATCGGCCCTCCGGGTGGCGGGACCGGTGCGACGAACGCCCCGCCGACCGCGGGTGAGAGCACCTCCTACGTCCATCCGCCGATGGACGCCGATGGACGCCGGTGCCCACCGGTGGACCGCCGGCCCGTCTCCGGACGTCGGCCGAATGTCACGACCGGGTGACCGGCTCCCTCCGGGTCCGGTTCCCCCGGCAAGGTCGTGTGACGGCGCGTCAGGAGCAGGGGGCCATGGTGGGGAGGTTGTTCTCCCGCTCAGAGAACTCGACCTTGGAGAAGTGCTTGTCGAGCAGCTTACGGACCGCGCCGCTCCGGTAGAGGTCGGCGATCGCCCCCCTGACTGCCTCGCAGGTGCGCACGTCGCCCCTCTTGAGCGCCACCGCGTAGCGCTCGTCGGTGAGCTTCAGGCCGAGCAGCTTGTAGTGGATGCTCTCCCGGTTGCCGAAACCGGCGAGCAGCAGGTCGTCGCCGGGGATCGCGTCGACCTCGCCGGCGGCCAGCTTGTTGACGCAGTCGGAGTAGGTCTCCACGGGAACCAGCGTGAGCCGCTCCACCGCCCCCTGCAGGACCGCCACGGCCGCGCTGAAGGCGGGCTGGCACATCCGGCTGCCCTCCAGGCCCTTCACGGTCACGATCGGCGAACCGTCCTTGACGAGCGCGTCGACGTGGGCGAGGTAGTACGGCCCCGCGAAGGTGACGTCGTCGGTGTCGTTGATCGAGTACGTGGCCAGGACGAGGTCGACGTCACCGTTCGCCAGCAGTTTCGGCCGGTCGGGACGGGCGGTGGCCCGGAAGGTGACACCGCTCTCCGGCACCCCCAGCGCCTTGGCGATCTCAAGGGCGAGGTCGACCTCGAAGCCGCTCCACCTGCCCTGGTTCTTCAGCGCGATGCCGGGCAGGGAGTCGCGCAGGCCGATGACGAGTTTGCCGGTCTTGGCGGCCTTGTCCGCCACAGAGGTGAACGCCGTCGGGACCGGTTCTTTCGGCCCGCCCTTGTCGACGGGCCTCGGCCACCACTGGTAGGCGGCGACCGCCCCGGCGGCGAGCAGCAGCACGGCCACCGCGGCGGCGATCCAGCGCCTCCCACGCGGGCGGCGCGGCGTCTTCTGCGTCTTCGGTGTCCCGTCGGGGATCGTGGCCGCCTGCCAGCTGGGCGGCGGCACCTCCCCGGCGTACCCCACGTACCCGGGAGACCCCGGAGACGGGGACCGGTCCCAGTGGTCGGGAGACGGCGGGCGGTCCCGGTGGTCGGGAGAAGCCGGATGGTCGTGACGGCCCGAGGAGCGGTGCTCCTGCGGGCGGTGGTCCGGGAGGCGCCGCTCCGAAGGATACGACTCGGGAGCCCGGTGGCCGGGGAAGGACGGATACTCCGGGGGATACGACTCGGGAGCGCGGTGGTCCGGGAGGGACGGGTACTCCGAGGATGTGGGGACGTGTGAGGGCCCGCCGTGGTCGGTGGGTGCGCGGCGCTCGTCCTGGCCGGCCCCGGTCCGGCTTCCCTGCCCCGGGTGAGTCCCTCCGCTCTGATCGCCGTGGCCGGGGTGGGTACGCCGGTCGTGGGCGGGATGCCGGACCTGGAACCCCGTGGACGGGAGAGGCGGGTCGTTCGGGAGACCGCCCGTCCTGGGGTTCGGAGTCCGCATGGGACTGGTGGCGTCGTCGTCACGGCCCTGACCGCCGACGTCGCGGGCATACCCCCGCTCACGGCCCTGCCCGTCGGAAAGGCCCTGCCCATGGGAACGGCCCTGGTCACCGCTTCGGTCACCGTCCTGGGTACGAGGCCGAGGCTCGTCGCGGGAGGACTTGGGGACGGCGACCTGGGCGCCCTGGGTGAGGATCGCGGGCGAGGCGTTCGCCGTCTCGGGATGGCCGAGCAGCCGGAGCAGGAGCTGGTCGGCCGAAGGTCGCATGGCGGGCGACTTGGCCAGCGCCGAACCGACCACGCCGCGCAGCGGCTCCGGCAGCATGCCGAGGTCGATCTCGTGGTTGAGGATGCGGTTGAGCACCACCGCGATCGAGCCGCCCGCGAAGACGGTCTCGCCGGTCGCGGCGAACGCGATGGTCGCCCCCCAGGCGAAGACGTCGGTGTGCGGCCCGACCTCGGCGCCGGAGATCTGCTCGGGCGCCATGTAGGCGGGGGTGCCGATGGCCCGGCTGGTGATCGTTCCGGTGGAGTCGAGGATGCGGGCGATCCCGAAGTCGACGACCCTCGGGCCGTCGGCGGCGATGAGCACGTTGTCGGGCTTGAAGTCGCGGTGCACGATCGCGGCGTGGTGGATCGCGGTGAGCGCGGTGGCCGTGCCGATCGCCAGCCGCTGCAGCGGGGCGCCCCTGAGGGGGCCGTCGGTCTCCACGACCTCGCGCAGCGACCTGCCCTCGATGTACTCGCTCGCGATGTAGGGGGTGTCGCCTTCGAGGTCGGCGTCCATCACGCCCGCCGTGCAGAACGAGGCGACCCGCTGGGCCGCCCTCGCCTCCCTGGCGAACCGGGATCTCGCGATGGCGTCGCCGGAGAACTTCACGTGCAGCAACTTGATCGCCGCCCGCTCCCCCGCGGCGTTGATCCCGAGGTAGACGACGCCCTGCCCGCCCTCGCCGACCCGCCCGACAACGCGGAACGGCCCGAGCTGGCGCGGCTCTCCCGCTTCCAGTGGCGCGATATCCGGCATCATCGTCCCCGCGGTCTCGTAATCTTCGACGTGGCAAACTTTACGGCGCCATGACCCGCCCTCTCCCGCTGTTATCCCGACGTGACCCCACATTCCTTCCGGGAACGACCGGTCTTCCGGTCGTGTCACGCCGAGAAACAACGGGCATCCCACCCACCCAATTTCCGACATTAACCCCAATCTGGCGCTCCAGCCGCTTAGATCGCTACCGTTGTACGTCCCTCAGGCAAGCCGGAGCAAAAACTTCCATGCGCCGATATATCGGTTATCGCGAGTTCGTACAGCGCGATCAGCGTTCCCTCGTCGGCACCGCCCTTCTCCTCACCGGCAGCCACGAGCAGGCCATCCGCCTCACCCTGCGCTCCTTCCACACCGTCGCCCTCTCCTGGCCGCCGCCGCTGTGGGAGAACCCCACCACGCACGCCCAGATCGCGCTCTACCGCCGCTTCCTCCAGCGGCCGAGCGCGGCGGGGCCGACGGCGCTGGTACGGATCCCGCCCCGGCAGCGGCTTCTCGTGGTCGCCTGCCTGCACGACGGCAGGTCCCGCGCGGAGATGGCCTCCCTTCTCGGGCTGCCGGAGAAGACCGTGGAGGCGGAGATCGCCGAAGCGGTCGACACCCTCACCAAGGGCAGTGAGAGCCGCCTGATCACCAGGATGGCCAACGCCGCGGGTGAGGCCTCCGTCCCCGATCTCTCCGCCCGGTCCATGCGCACGCTCAGGCGACGCCGCGCCAGGGGGATCCTGCTCACCGTGGCCGCCGCGCTCGTCCCGGTCGGACTGGTCGCCGCCTTCATCGTGCTCCAGCAGGGCGAGGTGTGGAACTCGGCGCTGGGCGAGCGCAACCAGGCCCGCGCGGCGCAGGAGCCCGTACGGGCGGTCTCCAGCCCCGAGCCCGACGGCCGGGAGCCGGACGGTTCCGCGCCCGACGGCCGGGAACAGGCCGGCGGGGAACCCGGCGGCGCCCCGGCGCCGTGGCAGGCTCCGCGGACCTCCTCGGTGATCCGCTACGCGGTCCCGGCACCGTGTCCCGAGGGCGACGCCGCACCCCCGGCGCGGGCCGGAGACGTCACCTGCGCGGGCTGGACGCTGACACTGGCTCCCGGCGGCCCCGAGAGCCCCGCTCCCGGCCCCAACGCCTGCGAGGGCCGGAAACCCTGCGAGTCGACGCTGAGCGTCCCCGACGCCGCCCAGCGCCTCGCACACGGGGACGAGGGGGAGCGCCCCCGGCTCGTCCCCGCCGTCAGCCGCGACGGGCGCCGCATCGCCTACCTCAGCGCGGCGGAGCGCCGCTATGTCGCCCATGACCTCGGCAGCGGCGTGAAGCGCCATCTGTCGCCGGTCCTCGTTCCCGCCGACACCGAGAACGGCACCGCGGTGAGCGTCTCCCCCAACGGCCGCCACTTCACCGTCACCCTCGGCGAGCGGCGTCTGCGCACCGACTTCACGACCGGCACCCTGACATCCCTGCCCGCGGAACAGATGTCCCCGGCGGAGAAGATCTCCCCCTGGCTCCGGGAGCGGTACGGGACCTGGTCGGACTCCCCCAGCGGGAGATACTCCGCCGCGATCGTCGCCGGAAAGAGCGAGAAACCTCACCGGCTCCACATCGTCGACGCCACATCACGAGATGTCTTCAAACGGCTCCCGCTTCCCGAGGTGAAGCGGCCCGCCGAGGCCGAGGTCGTGAGCTGGCTGAACAACCGCGAGGTGGTCGTGAGGATGAGCGCGAAGGCGGGAGGCGACCTCCTCGGCTTCTTCCGCGTGGACGCCGTCAACGGACGGGCGCACCGCGTACCCGGCCTCCCGGCCGACGCCTCGCTCGTCCTGGGGGCCGCGACGGCGTCGTGACCGGCCCCCCTGTGCCGGGCCATGGCCGCAACGGGAAAAGGGCCGCCGTGGGGCGGCCCTTTTCCACAGGTCCTGCGGGTTCTGCGGGTTCTGCGTGCGACGGTGCCGGCCGGGTGAGGGCCGGTGCCGCCGGAGACCGGTCGGGTGCCGGTCAGCCCATCTTCTTCTTCAGGTTCTCGTCCAGGGCCGCCAGGAAGTCCTGGGTGGTCAGCCACTTGGCGTCGCCACCGACCAGCAGGGCGAGGTCCTTGGTCATCTGGCCGCCCTCGACGGTCTCGACACAGACCTGCTCGAGCTTCTCCGCGAAGTCGATCAGCGCGGGGTTGTTGTCGAGCTTGCCGCGGTGCTGCAGACCCCGGGTCCACGCGAAGATCGAGGCGATCGGGTTCGTGGAGGTGGGGTTGCCCTTCTGGTGCTCACGGTAGTGGCGGGTCACCGTGCCGTGGGCGGCCTCGGCCTCGACGGTGCGGCCGTCGGGGGTGAGCAGGACCGAGGTCATCAGGCCGAGCGAGCCGAAGCCCTGCGCGACGGTGTCGGACTGGACGTCGCCGTCGTAGTTCTTGGCGGCCCAGACGTATCCGCCCTCCCACTTGAGCGCCGCGGCGACCATGTCGTCGATGAGGCGGTGCTCGTAGGTGATGCCGGCGGCGTCGAAGTCGGCCTTGAACTCGGTCTCGAAGACCTCGGCGAAGATGTCCTTGAAACGGCCGTCGTAGACCTTCATGATCGTGTTCTTCGTGGAGAGGTAGACCGGGTAACCGCGCGACAGGCCGTACCGCATGGAGGAGCGGGCGAAGTCGCGGATCGATTCGTCCAGGTTGTACATCGCCATCGCGACGCCGGGGCCGGGGAAGTCGTAGACGTCGAGCTCGATCGGCTCCGAGCCGTCCTTGGGGGTGTAGGTGAGGGTGAGGCTGCCCTCGCCGGGGATCTTCAGGTCGGTGGCGCGGTACTGGTCGCCGAACGCGTGACGGCCGATGATGATCGGCTTGGTCCAGCCGGGAACGAGCCTCGGCACGTTGGACATGATGATCGGCTCACGGAAGATGACACCGCCGAGAATGTTGCGGATGGTCCCGTTCGGGGACTTCCACATCTTCTTGAGGCCGAACTCCTCCACCCGAGCCTCGTCAGGGGTGATCGTGGCGCACTTGACGCCGACGCCGTACTGCTTGATCGCGTTCGCGGCGTCGATCGTCACCTGGTCGTCGGTGGCGTCGCGGTGCTCGATCCCGAGGTCGTAGTACTTCAGGTCGACGTCGAGGTAGGGAAGGATCAGCTGGTCCTTGATGAACTGCCAGATGATCCGGGTCATCTCGTCGCCGTCAAGCTCGACGACGGGGCCCTCTACCTTGATCTTGGGCATGCGTGTGGTTCCCCTTCTGAACTAATTTGGCCAGACAGTCCTTTTTGAGGCTCACTGGCCGTTGAGGCTATCGGACCGGGCCCGTCGCCTGGCGACGCACCCGTTCCTCCGACCTATCGCATCGGCATGAGCGCCGGATATTCGAGGATCAGCCCGCCCACCATGAGCGCGATTCCGAGACCCGCGAGGGTGAGGACGTCGGTCGCCTTGCGGCGCACGGCGAGCCGCCCGCCTCCGGCCAGCCTGGCCAGCGCCCCCAGCGTCATGACGGCACCCAGGGCGAAACCGCCCCACTCGGGCATGTCAAGCAGCACCGCGAAGACAATGGCGGCGACCGCGCCGACCGCCACCAGTGGGTACGCGCCCCAGCGCTCCTCGTTCGCGTTCACCGCTCGCGCGTTCACCGGCCCATCACTCGCTCTCGCCTCCGACTCATCGATTCCGACCTGTCCGATCCCGGTTCTTCTGATTCGGGGTCACATGATCCCGGTGCGCATGATCCCATTTCCTCTGATTCCAGGTCATACGATCCCTGATCACCTGATCCCGGCTCATCGCTCGGTGATCGGCTTCCACTTCTGGTCACGCTCGCCGATGTACTCGCTGTCCGGACGGATCAGCCGGTTGTCGGCGTGCTGCTCGATGACGTGCGCGGTCCATCCTGACATGCGGCTCACGGAGAAGACGGGAGTGAACAGGTCCGTCGGGATGCCGAGATAGTGGTAGACGGTCGCCGCGTAGAAGTCGACGTTCGGGTAGAGGCCCTTCGTCTCGAAGACGACCTCCTCCATCTCCTTGGACATCCGGTAGTACGTGTCGTCGCCGGACGCCTCGCCGAGCTCCCGCGACATCCTGCGCAGGTGCGTGGCCCGCGGGTCCTCGGTCTTGTAGACGCGGTGCCCGAAGCCCATGATCTTCTCTCCCGCGGAGAGCCTGTCCCGTACGGCCTGGGCGACGGCACCCGCGTCGAGCGACTCCAGGGTGCGCATGACCTGCTCGTTGGCGCCGCCGTGCAGGGGGCCCTTGAGGGTGCCGATCGCCGCCACCACGGCCGAGTGCATGTCGGACAGGGTCGCGGCGCAGACGCGGGCGGCGAACGTGGAGGCGTTCATCGTGTGGTCGGCGTGCAGGACCAGGCAGGCGTCGAAGATCTCGACCTCGCGCTCACCGGGGGTACGGCCGGTGATCTGGAGGAGGAAGTTCGCGGCCACGCTCAGCTCGGGGTCCGCGTCGGGAACGGTGGTGCCCGTCCTGGCCGCGTGGTAGCGGGCGACGAGGATCGGCTGCTGCGCGGTCAGCCTGGCGGCCTTGCGCAGGTTCGCCTCGGGGTCGTTGGTGTCCTTGTCGGGATCGTCGCCTCCGGCCAGCGAGACCAGCGTGCGCAGCGCCTCCATGGGGGCCTGCTTCTCCGCGATCTCCGGGATGTTGGCCTCGACGAGCGCGCCGAGCGTGCGCCCTCGAACCAGCTCCTCGCCGTACGCCGCCAGCTGGTCCCGGGTGGGGAGGGTGCCGTACTGGAGCAGGTGGGCGGTCTCTTCGAAGGTGGTGCGGCCCGCCAGATCGTGGATGTCGTAGCCACGATAGAAGAGGCGACCGGCCTGACCGTCGATGTCACTGAGCGCTGTGGATGCGGCTACGACATCGGCGAGACCTTTGGTGGGTTTGTCCGCCATAAGTGTTTCCTCCGCTTATCTGTGCCCGAAGTCTACCTGTGAGCAGCGGAAACCCTCCCGAGAGGTGCACGCCAATTTCACGTGGGATTCTCCTTCTGGCAAAGGCGATTCCCCATCACCTCGTCTGGGTAAGCCGGAGCTGTAGGAATAGTTACGGCGGGCTACCTGGGGAGGAACTGCCGTGGAGGGGCCGTTCATACGCATCGAGGACACAGGCGAGGTGGTCCCGTTGCGCCCCGAGATCACGACGATCGGACGTGGCCGGGGAGTGGACATCCGGCTCACCGATCCGAGTGTTTCCCGGCTGCACGCGGAATTCGTCCGGCGCGGACCCTACCTGTACGTCGTTGACCTGGGCCTGTCCCGCAACGGCACTCGGGTCAACGGTCGGCCGATCGCCCGGAGGGTGCTTGACGACGGTGACGTGGTGTCCTTCGGTGCGGCACGAGGCAGGATCGGCGGAGTGCCACGCGAGGACTTCGCCCCGGAGATCGAGCTCCGCCGCGCCGCGGCGCCGGAGCTGACCAGGCGGGAGGTTGATGTCCTGACGTCACTGTGCCGTCCGGCGCTGTCGGACGAGGCGTTCGTCGCGCCGGCCACGGCCAGGGAGATCGCCGACGATCTGGTGGTGACGGAGGCGGCTGTCAAACAGCACCTCCTGCGCCTCTACCAGAAGTTCCGGATCCCGGAGGGCACCAACCGGCGCACCAGGCTGGCGAACGAGGTCGTCGCCCTGGGACTGGTCAGGCCCACCCCCGTGGTGCCGCCGCAGCGCGCGGCCGGCGCTCCCGAGCCTCAGACCGCGTCGTCCACCACAGCGAACCGCAGGGCCTCGTGAGCGAGGCCCTGTGGCCGCGGGTTCTGTGAGCAAGGTCTCATGGACGGGCGCACCGAATGGGTCGGGCGGGTCCGGTGAGTGTCGGGCGGGTCCGGTGAGCAAGGTCTCGCGAACGAGCGAGCCGAATGTCTCGGGCGGGTCCGGATGATCCGGTCCTGCCCGAGACATTCGGTGTCGCCCGCGCTGTCAGGCGCCACCCGTACCGTCAGGCGCCGCCCGTGCTGCCAGGCGCCGCCATGACCGTCAGGCGTCGCCGGGGCCTGCTCCGCGTCCCCGAGGGAGAAGGGCCCGAGATCGCGGGGTCAGCCGCGCTCCGCCTCCCTCGCCTCCTTACGCTCGATGATCCTGCGGGTGAAGGGGATCCACTCCATCGCCCGCCCGCTGAGGTAGGCCGCGCCGAGCGCGAGGATGATCATCATCCAGGGGCTGATCCAGACACCATGCATGATCACAAAGGCGTACAGGGCGTGGTCGAGCAATGGCATGAGGAGGCTCCACGACTGTGACGAAAGGGATGCTTCAGACTAACCGCAGGTCAAAGCTTTTTCATCCAGGTGGTCCTGTCTAATCCGCCACTTTCCTATCTCCTGTGCGCAGCCGCCACAGTCGTCGCGACGGCCGCGCAGCGGGAGCGGGTCAGTGGAAGAAATGGCGGGTTCCGGTGAAGTAGAGGGTCACCCCGGCCGCCTCGGCGGCCGCGACGACCTCCTCGTCCCTGATCGAACCGCCCGGTTCCACGACCGCCTTCACACCCGCGTCGATGAGGATCTGCAGACCGTCGGGGAAGGGGAAGAACGCGTCGGAGGCCGCGGCGGCCCCTGAAGTTCGCTCGCCCGCCCGGGAGACCGCGAGCCGCGCCGAGTCGACCCGGTTGACCTGACCCATGCCGACACCCACCGACGCGCCGTCCGAGGCGAGCAGGATCGCGTTGGACTTCACCGAGCGGCACGCCCGCCAGGCGAAGGCGAGGTCGGCGAGCACCTCCGCGGAGGCGGCGGGTCCGGCCTTCAGCTCCCAGTTGGACGGATCGTCGCCCGGGGCGTCGACCCGGTCGGCGGTCTGCACCAGCAGGCCGCCGTCGATCCGGCGGAACTCCGCCGGGTTGGACGGTCCCGCGGGGCAGGACAGCAGCCGGATGTTCTTCTTGGCGGTGAGCACCTCCAGCGCCTCCGCCGTGAAGGAGGGCGCCACCACGACCTCGGTGAACACCTCGGCGATCTGCCGGGCCAGCTCCCCGGTCACCTCCGCGTTGACCGCGATCACCCCGCCGTACGCCGAGACGGGGTCGCAGGCGTGGGCCTTGCGGTGCGCCTCGGCGACGTCCGCGCCGATCGCGATGCCGCACGGGTTCTGGTGCTTGATGATCGCCACGGCGGGCGCGTCGAAGTCCCACGCGGCCCGCCACGCGGCGTCGGCGTCGAGGTAGTTGTTGTAGGACATCTCCTTGCCGTGCAGCTGCTCGGCGTTGGCCAGGCCGTCCTTCTGCCCCGAGTACAGGGCGGCACCCTGGTGCGGGTTCTCGCCGTAGCGCAGCGACGACCGCAGCTCCCAGGCCGCGCCCATGTAACGCGGCCACGCCCCCTCCTCGGCGGCGTAGACGCTCGCGAACCAGGAGGCCACCGCGGTGTCGTAGGCGGCGGTGTGGGCGTAAGCGGCGGCGGCCAGGCGGCGGCGCTCGGCGAGGGTGAAGCCTCCGTCGGCGATCGCGGCGAGCACCTCACCGTAGAAGGCGGGGTCGACGACCACCGCGGCGGTGCCGTGGTTCTTCGCCCCGGCCCGGATCATCGCGGGGCCGCCGATGTCGATCTGCTCCACGCACTCGGCGTCGGAGGCGCCGGAGGCCACGGTCTCCTCGAACGGGTAGAGGTTCACCACCACCAGCTCGAACGGCTCGATCTCCAGCTCTTCGAGCTGCTTGGTGTGCGACGGGTTGCCGCTGTCGGCGAGCAGCCCGGCGTGCACGCGCGGGTGCAGCGTCTTGACCCGGCCGTCGAGGCACTCGGGGAAGCCGGTCAGCGACTCGACAGGAGTGACGGGGACGCCGAAGGAGGCGATCTTCGCGGCTGTGCCCCCGGTGGAGACGATCTCCACACCCGCGGCGTCGAGCCCACGGGCCAGCTCCTCCAGCCCGCTCTTGTCATACACCGCGATCAACGCGCGCCGGATGGCGATGCGGGTCACTTCATGCTCCTCGTGGTTGGTTCCGGGTTTCCCCCGGGAACCCGGCTCATCCGCCGGGTCGTCCGAATCGAACAATCCTGCCGGTGACGGTCCAGCCCTCGCGGGCCATCCGGCCGACGGTGTCGACGAGCAGATGACGCTCGACGGTCTTGATGCGCTCGTGCAGGGTCGGCTCGTCGTCGCCGTCCAGCACGGGCACGGCCTCCTGGGCGATGATCGGCCCGGTGTCGACGCCCGCGTCGGCGAGCATCACGGTGCAGCCGGTGACGCGCACGCCGTACGAGAGTGCGTCACGGACGCCGTGCGCGCCGGGGAAGGAGGGCAGCAGGGCGGGATGGGTGTTGAGGACCGGGAAGGCGTTCAGCGTCGGCGCGCCGAGGATCTTCATGAATCCCGCGCAGACCACGAGGTCCGGCCGGTACTCGGCGATCCGGGCGGCGAGCCCGTTGTCCCACTCCTCGCGGGTGGGATGATCGGCCAGCCTCTCCACGAAGGTCGGCACCCCCGCGCGCTCCGCACGGGTCAACCCCTCGATACCGCCGCGATCGGCGCCCACGGCCACGATCCGGGCACCGTAGGTCTCGTCTGCCACAGCGTCCAGCAGGGCCTGTAGGTTGGTTCCAGAACCGGACACGAGAACCACAAGCCGAACGGCCTGGGATGACACCGACGCACTCCATTCGGACGGGGACTCACGCCGCTGCAAGGGTATCGGCCTGTCCGTACGAACAACGCAAGGAGGTCAGGTGACACCACCGGTCGAGGTCCGGCCCACTGAGAGCGCCGGTCGCAGGGCGCTGTGGCTCGCGGTCGCCGCGGCGGTGATGACGCTGCTACTCCCCCTCGCGGGAATCGTCATGGCGATCTTCGCCCTCGCCACCTCGATCCGCGCGATCAGGACGCTCCGCGCCATCCCCAAGCCGGCGGGCACCGCCGTGGTGGGCGTCGTGCTGTCGGCCACGGCGTTGCTGATCTCGATCGCAGTGACGTCGCTGCAGTTCTACTTCGGTGACGAGCTGGCCGCCTACACCGAGTGCGGCAGGGGCGCGGGCACCGTGGCGGCGCAGAACGAGTGCGTGGAGCAGCTCGAACGGGCGATGGAGAAGAAGCTGCCCTTCCTGGAGCCCGGCCAGGTGCGCTTCCCCTTCCCGCCCTGACCGGCGCGGCTCTCATCGCCCGGTCCTGACCGGCACGGGACTTCACCCGGCGCGACTCTGACCGGCTTGGATCCGTCGGCCCCTGTTCGGCGCGAGGCTTCTCCCGGCGCCTCCCTGACCGGCTCGGACCGGGCTCGGACCTGCTCGGCTCTCATCGCCCGGCTCTGACCCGCCCAGAGCTTCACCGGCGTCTCCCTGACCGGCTTGGATCCATCGCTCGGCCCGGGCCGGCGCGGAGCCTCAGTCGCGGTCCCAGGCGTAGGGGTCGACGTAGATGACGTGGCCGCCCTTGTCGTCGCTCTCGTCGACGATGTCGCGCCGGGGCGGGCGCGGCGGGTCGGGGCGGCGGGCCTTCTGCGGGTTCTCCGCCGCGGCCGAGGCGTGCTCGTCCTCCCAGTCGTCCCTGATGACCGGGATCGGCTGGGTGTCGCACTCCGTGGCGTCCAGCCAGTAGCCGGGGAGTTTCTGGAGTTCCTCCGGCTCGGCGAAGCCGACCTTTCCCGCCGCCGAGGCCGCCGCCTTGGCGATCTTGACACCCGCCTTGCGCACCGGCGCGGTGGCGGTGCCGACCTTGGCCGCCGCCTTGGTGACGGCCGTGTTGTGCCCGCGGAAGATCAACCACCAGTTGGCCAGTCCCGCGGCGATCCCGGCCGCGACGCCCACCTCCAGGGTCACCGAGACCATCACCTCCCAGCCAGAGGGACCCAGCGCGGCCAGCCGCGCGCCGCCGAGCGAGCCACCGGAGAGCGCGGCGAGCAGGCCCGCCACCGTCCCTGTCGCGAGCCCGCAGGCGAACCCCCACAGCGGCGCCCCCTCGTACGAGGGGGAGGGCGAGATCCGGACGACCAGGACACCCGCCACGGCCCCGGCCAGGAAAGGCACCGCGATCACGATCATCACCCAGGCCGGCGTCGGGCCCGCCTCGGGCAGCGCGCCCAGGATCGGCAGGCTCGGGACCGTGCCGAGCTGCACGCCCGTCGGCGCGACCAGCGTGCCGGTGCCGACCGCGAACCCCGGACCCGCGATGTAGGCGAGGCCCCAGATGACGGCGTTGAGCAGGTAGAGGCCCTGCACCAGCAGGAGCAGCGCACCTCCGACGAACCCCGGCGCCAGGATCCCGGAGAGCTCCCGCACCTGCCCGAAGTTGACCACGACGGCCCCGACCACCACGACGGCACCCGCGACGAGCATGATCCCCAGCGCGGCGGACGTCCCGGCCACGACCGAGCGCAGCCGCTCGGGCAGCAGGCGCAGCATCGAACGCCAGGGGCCGATCGTCCTGGCGACGGCCACCGAGCCCGCGAGGAAGGCCAGCACCAGATGGCTGGCCAGCACGTCGCCGAGGAAGGGCTGGGTGATCTCGTTCCTGGTGACCAGCGCGATCAGCCCGGCCAGCAGCGCGTACGGCGCCGCCAGCGAGATGCCCGCCTGCGCGATCAGAACCAGCTGCGCCCTGCGGCGGGCGTTGGACACCTCCTTCGGGGTGTTCTTGGGCAGCCTGGCGGGCAGCCGGAGCCGCAGATCCGCGTCGCGGGCCATCCACATCCCGGCGCGGTACAGCAGGAAGGCGGGCAGGATCGTCAGCCCGAGCGGAAGCAGGCCCACCGAGCCGCCGGGGATCGCGAAGCCCGCGTGGTGCGCGGCGAGCCAGAGCTGCGACGCGGTGCGGAACACCGCGGGCAGTCCCGCGCCGAGCGCGCCGCGGGGAGCGGCGATCCAGCCGACCAGGGTGAGCGTGGTGAGCACCGCCAGCCCCACGCCGAGGGTCCACGCGGCGGCGAGCATCCCGGAGACGGGAAGCGGCCGACGGGCGTCGTCGTCGTCACCCGTGAGGCCGGGCAGGGGGATACGGCTGAGGACGTTACGGGGAGCCGTCCGTAGCTGATCGAAAAGGGCCGTCACAGTAGTCGATGCTCTCAGGATCTTCGGTGCGGAAGGGACTCCCTCGCCCGCGTGTCGCGCACCGCGTCACGGGATCCCCCTGTGGTATCCGGGTGACGCCGACACGGAAACCGCATGGCGAAGGGCGCCCGGCGGGATGCCGGACGCCCTTTGAAAGTGGGTGGGGCCGTGGCCCCGGAGCCGTGCGTCAGAGCGACTTGACGACCTCGCGCATCAGGCGGGCGGTCTCGCTCGGGGTCCTGCCGACGCGGACGCCGACCTTCTCCAGCGCGTCCTTCTTCGCCTGGGCGGTGCCGGCCGAGCCGGACACGATCGCGCCCGCGTGGCCCATGGTCTTGCCCTCGGGGGCGGTGAAGCCCGCCACGTAGGCGACGACCGGCTTGGTGACGTGCTGCTCGATGTAGGCGGCCGCGCGCTCCTCGGCGTCGCCGCCGATCTCGCCGATCATCACGATCGCCTCGGTGCCCGGGTCGTCCTGGAACGCCTGCAGGGCGTCGATGTGCGTGGTGCCGATGACCGGGTCACCGCCGATGCCGACCGCGGTGGAGAACCCGATGTCGCGCAGCTCGTACATGAGCTGGTACGTCAGCGTGCCCGACTTCGAGACCAGGCCGATGCGGCCCGCGCTGGTGATGTCGGCCGGGATGATCCCCGCGTTCGAGGCGCCGGGCGAGGCGATGCCGGGGCAGTTGGGCCCGATGATCCGGGTCTTGCCGCCCTTGGCGACCGCGTACGCCCAGAACTCGGTGGTGTCGTGGATCGGGACGCCCTCGGTGATGACCACGCAGAGCGGGATCTCGGCGTCGATCGCCTCCTTGACGGCGTCCTTGGTGAACGCCGGGGGCACGAAGACGACCGACACGTCGGCGCCGGTCTCCTTGATCGCCTCCGCGACGGTGCCGAAGACGGGCAGGCCCTCGTGGACGGTGCCGGCCTTGCGGGCGTTGACGCCGCCGACGACGCGGGCGCCCGAGGCGAGCATCCGGCGGGTGTGCTTGGTGCCCTCACCGCCGGTCATACCCTGGACGATGATCTTGCTGTTCTCGTTCAGCCAGATGGCCATTACGCACCTACCGCGGCGAGTTCGGCGGCGCGCTTGGCCGCATCGTCCATGGTGTCCACCAGTTCGACGCCGGGGAGCTTCGCGTCGGAGAGAATCTGACGCCCGAGTTCGGCGTTGTTGCCGTCCAGGCGGACGACGAGCGGGCGGCTCACGCTCTCGCCCCGGGCCTCCAGCAGCTGGAAGGCCGAGACGATGCCGTTGGCGACCGCGTCACAGGCGGTGATGCCGCCGAAGACGTTGACGAAGATCGACTTCACCGCGGGGTCGGAGATGATGATCTCCAGACCGGCCGCCATCACCTCGGCCGAGGCGCCGCCGCCGATGTCGAGGAAGTTGGCGGGCTTGGGCGTGCCTGGGAACGCCTCGCCGGCGTAGGCGACGACGTCCAGGGTCGACATGACCAGGCCGGCGCCGTTGCCGATGATGCCGACGGAACCGTCGAGCTTGACGTAGTTGAGGTCCTTGGCCTTGGCCGCGGCCTCCAGCGGGTCCTCGGCGGCCTTGTCCTCGAAGGCCGCGTGGTCCGTCTGGCGGAACGCCGCGTTGTCGTCGAGGGTGACCTTGCCGTCGAGGGCCTTCACCTGGCCGTCGGCGGACAGGATCATCGGGTTGACCTCGACGAGAGAGGCGTCCTCGTCGACGAAGGCGCACCAGAGCTTCTCGATGAGCTCGGCGGAGCCGTCGAGCGCGGCCTCCGGCAGCCCGCCGGCCTGGGCGATCTCACGGGCCTTGGCCCGGTCGACGCCGTCCAGGGGGGAGATCGGGATCTTCGCGACCTTCTCCGGGGTGCTGTGCGCGACCTCTTCGATGTCCATGCCGCCCGCGGCGGAGCAGATGGCGAGGAACGTACGGTTGGCGCGGTCGAGCAGGAAGGAGAAGTAGTACTCCTCCGCGATCGCGCTCGCCTCCTCGATCAGGACCTTGTGGACCGTGTGGCCCTTGATGTCCATGCCGAGGATGTCGGTGGCCTTCCGCTCGGCGTCGGCGGCGTCGTCGGCGACCTTCACGCCACCGGCCTTGCCGCGACCACCGGTCTTGACCTGGGCCTTGACGACGACACGGCCGGTCAGCTCCTCGGCTGCCGCCCGTGCCTCCTCCACGGTGTGCGCGACCACGCCGCGCGGCACCGGGATGCCGTACTCCGCGAAGAGCTCCTTCGCCTGATGTTCGAACAGGTCCACGAGGGTCCGTCCTTGCTTGTCCGGCTGGTGTACAGATGAGAGCGGGCCGACTCCATGATCCAAGGGGAGCCCGACGGTTTTGCGCCAATGAAGCCTAGCCCGCCTGATGACATGACCAGGTAACCGGGTTCCAGATCGTACGCCTCGAACGCTGTGAGCGCCGAACCGACAGGCCCTGCCGCCGCCCCGTGAGATCGTTCACCGGAGCGGCGAGCGACCTGTCAGAGGTCCGTCGGAGTGGCGAGAGACCGGCCCGAAGGGGATGTCAGACGGGCGAGGGGATCGCGCTGCGCACCCAGTCGACGATCTCCTGGGTGGTGGCGCCCGGGGTGAAGACGCGTGCGACGCCCATCTCCTGGAGCGCGGGCATGTCGTCCTCGGGGATGATCCCGCCGCCGAACACGACGATGTCGCTCGCGTCGTTCTCCTTCAGCAGCTCCAGCACCTTCGCGAAGAGCGTCATGTGCGCGCCGGACAGGATGGACAGCCCGATCGCCGCGGCGTCCTCCTGGATCGCGGTGCGCACGATCTGCTCGGGCGTCTGGTGCAGGCCGGTGTAGACGACCTCCATCCCGGCGTCCCGCAGCGCCCGCGCCACGATCTTCACACCCCTGTCGTGGCCGTCCAGCCCCGGCTTGGCGATGACGACGCGGATTCTTGACACGGCATCCATCCAGACCTCCTTGTCTGCGCTCCCCTCGCGACGTGGGAACTGTCGGAAGCGTAACCGGCCACGTCTCACCGGGGTCGGCGGGCCACCGCGACCGGCACATCTCGCCGGAGTCGGCGGGCCGTCGCGAACCACATTACAGCGGCGCCGATTTCATCGTTTTTTCTCGTACGGCGCCACGGCCGCCGCCCGAACGACCGTGCCCCGGTTAAACCGGCGGGAATGCGCGGGAGGGCCGAGGTCCCGCGAAAAACCCACGAAAAAAGGAAACCGACCGTCCGTGGTCGACCGGAAACAGACCCGTGTCTCCGTAGGGCCCCCAAAGGTCCAGAGGACGCCTCTGCACCGAATATGCACGTTTAATTCAAGGCGATCCTCCAAATGCGCTACCATTTCGTGATCTTGCCCCGCAAGAATGTGTTTCCCCTCCCCAGCGGGGTGGAGGGATCAATCAGGAGGATCTTCCTTTGAAGCGATACATCGCCGGTCTGGCGTGCGCCGCGACGGCCATGCTGGGCGTTCCGGCGCTGGCATCGACCGCGCACGCGCAGGCCGCCGACCCGGTCAGTGCGCTGAAGAAGCAGTTCAAGAGCGGCCTTGGCGTCACCTACGTCGACACCACGAAGGTGCGGGCCTCATACGGCAGCGCGGTCACGGCCCAGCGAAAGGGGGTGTTCCAGTTCGGCGCCTCCGGAATCAACGCGTCCGACCAGACCACCAAACTGCGCTTCAAGGCGAGCGACATCGCGGCGATTTCCGAGGAGCTGAGCGAGGAGGACGCCAAAGTTCTGGCCGGGCTGACCTCGCCCGAGCGGGTGATTCGCGTCAAGAACACCTCCTACATCTCCGGCGGAATCTTCGGCCAATTCCTGCCCGACGACAAAACGTGGCTGAAGACTCCCAGCGGCATCCTGGGCAACAACGGCCGGTTGAGCCAGCTTGTCAACCCGGCCGAACCCGCGACGCTCAAGGCCCTGCTCGCGCGCGCCACGGTCAAGCGTCCGACCGCCTACTCGGGGAAGATCACCTTCGGTGAGCTCTACAAGGTCTCACCGTGGTTCCGGGCGGGCATCTTCATTCCCCCGACCGCCAAGCAGTCGAAGACCGTGGTGCAGTGGAAGCTGGTTCTCGGTTCCGACCTGCTCGCGAGGAAACTGACCACCAGCTACTCCGCCGGCGCCCTGGGCGCCCCGGGAGGGACGACCCTCTCGGTCGAGACCCGATACACCGGTTGGGGCTCCAAGGTCACGGTCAAGGCGCCGCCCGCCGACCAGGTCGCCCAGCCCGGTGACCTCGATGAGGGCGTGGAGGCCGACGCCCCCATCCAGCTGCTGAGTGGCGCCAGCTGATCGTCTTTCTTCGGTCGCCGCGTCGGTCACACCACGCCGATCGCTTCGTACCGATCGCATTTCGCCGGTCGCCACACGATGATCACACCGCGTTGACCGTCCCGCGCTGACCACCCCGAACCACACGAGCCGCGCCCGGTGGGCCTCACCCGCCGGGCGCGGCTCGCGGCGTTTCCATGTGCGCGGGATCCGACACATGTGAGACCTGACGTACGCGGGAGCCGACGTGCTCGGGAGCTGAAGGGCTCGGGACCCGGCGCGTCGAAGGATCCTCCCACCGCCTGGGACGATCGGCTGTCCGGCATGTTCGGCTCCCGGTATGGTTCGGCAGGCGGTCGGCGCCCTCCGCGTTCTTCGGTCACACGGGACTCGCCAGCTTCGGCGGTTCTTGATCCGATATTTCGGGATATAGGCAAGAATCTTCTTCCGCCCTCAGCGACGACGCGAGGACACATACGGGAGGACCCCCTCGATGAGGCGAATGATCGCCGCCCTCACCGGCGCCACCGTGGCAGCTCTGATCGCTCCCACGCTGGTCGCCGTCACTCCGGCGAGCGCGAAGACCACCCCGGCCGCGACGGCCTCGGCGGCCGACCCGGTCTCGGCATTGAAGCGCCACTTCAGGACCCACAGGGGCGTGAAGCTCACCGAGAACACGAAAGTCGTCGGTGAGGGCAAGAAGCACCGGGCGATCTTCACCCGGCGGAGCGGCGTGCTGGAGTTCGGCAGGACCGGCCTGGTCGCCTCGGACCTCACCACCAAGTTCAACCTGCCCGCAGAGGATGGCGAGCTCAAGGGCCTGTTCACCCCGTCGCGGACGATCTCACTGAAGGGCGTCTCCTACACCTCGGGCGGCATCTTCGCCGAGTCCATGCCCGAGGGCAAGAAGTGGCTGCGCACTCGCGGCGACACGGCCTACCTGGTCAGCGCCGTCCAGCAGATCATCAGCACTGTCGAGCCCGCCACGCTGCGGGCGACCCTGGCCCGCACCACCGCCAAGCGTCCCGGCGGGACGTGGGACGGGACCCGGACCACGGTCCACTCGGGCACGATCACGCTGGCCGAGCTCTTCAAGGTCTCTCCCGCGGTGCGCGCGATGCTGGTCAAGAAGCCCACCGGCAGGTCCGCGACGCTCCCGGTGACCTGGAAGATCTACGTCGGCTCCGACCAGCTGGTCCGCCGGGTCGTGTCGTCGTACACGGAGTCGACCCGGGGCCTCAACAGCACCGAGCTGTCCTACGTCAACGACACCCGCTACACCGGCTGGGGCACCAAGGTCACGATCAAGGCGCCGCCCGCCGGCCAGGTGGTCGAGTTCGACGAGCTCATCGGTGACACCTCCCCGCCGGAGGACCCCATCGGAGAGATCTTCAAGGGCTGAACCGCACGCCGCCCGAGGTGATCGACGACTCGGAGACCGGTCCGAGGCGATCACCGAGGGCATCTCGGACGGGATGAGTGCCCGGCGCGCGACAGCCGGGCACTCATCGGACACCTCCGACGTGGACACCCCGGCTCCCGGCACCTCTCGCCCGATTACGGTCGGTCGACGTCCGGCATCGTCATCCGGTGCCGGACACGCGGGTCCCGAAGATCGAAGCAACGGAGCTCTCCGGGCCGTGGAGCAAGTCAGCCCAGCGTGGATCGCCGGTCGCGGGTCAGAGCTTCTCCAGCGGCGCGTACGCCAGCAGCAGGGTCTTCTCTCCCCCGCCACCAAAGTCGATCTTGACCTTGGTCTTCTCCGCGACGCCGTCCACCGACACCACCGTGCCCAGACCGAACTGGTCGTGGGTGATCCGGTCACCGGGGGTGAGGTTGGGGATCTGCCTGCCGCCGGGCTTCCTCGCCGGGGCGGGGCGGGAGTCGCGGCGGGTGGCGGCGCTCCAGGCGCTCTTCTCCGGGTCGCTGCGCCAGTCGACCAGCTCGGACGGGATCTCGGCGACGAACCGGGACGCCGGGTTGAACGCGGGTGAGCCCCAGGAACTACGGACGGCCGCCCTGGAGATGTAGAGGCGCCGCTCGGCCCTGGTGATGCCGACATAGGCCAGGCGACGCTCCTCCTCCAGCTCCTTGGGCTCGCCGAGAGAGCGCATGTGCGGGAAGACCCCGTCCTCCATGCCGGTGAGGAACACCACGGGGAACTCCAGCCCCTTGGCGGTGTGCAGCGTCATCAACGTCACCACGCCCTGGCCGCCGTCGGCCGCCGGGATCTGGTCGGCGTCGGCGACCAGGGAGACCTGCTCCAGGAACTCGACCAGCGTGCCCTCGGGATTCGCCTCCTCGAACTCTGAGGCGACCGAGATCATCTCGTCCAGGTTCTCCAGGCGGCTCTCGTCCTGCGGGTCGTTGGAGGCGGTGAGCTCCAGGCGGTAACCGGTGCTCACCAGCACCTCCTGGGCCAGCTCCGAGGGCGTCATGTCGTCGGCCTTCACCATGAGCTCGTCCATCAGCGCGACGAACTCGCCGATGGCCTTGAGCGAGCGGGTGGCCATGCCCGGCGCCTCGTCCGCCCGGCGCAGCCCCTCCCAGTAGGGGATCCGCTCCCTGGTCGCGAACGCCTCGACCATCGCCTCGGCCCGCTCGCCGATGCCGCGCTTGGGCACGTTGAGGATGCGACGCAGCGAGACCACGTCGTTCGGGTTGGACAGGAAGCGCAGGTAGGCGAGCAGGTCGCGGACCTCCTTGCGCTCGTAGAAGCGCACCCCGCCCACCACCTTGTAGGGCAGACCGGTCCGGATGAAGATCTCCTCGAACACCCGGGAGGCGGCGTTGGTCCGGTAGAACACGGCGACCTGGCCGGGAACGACGTCCTCGTCGTCGGTGAGCCTGTCGACCTCCTGGGCGACGAACATGGCCTCGTCGTGCTCGTTGTCGGCGACATAGCCGATGATCTTCGCCCCGGCGCCCTGGTCGGACCAGAGGTTCTTGGGCTTGCGGCTCGCGTTGCGCGAGATCACCGCGTTGGCGGCGGACAGGATCGTCTGGGTGGAGCGGTAGTTCTGCTCCAGCAGGATCGTCCTCGCCTCCGGGTAGTCGCGCTCGAACTCCAGGATGTTGCGGATCGTCGCACCGCGGAAGGCGTAGATCGACTGGTCGGCGTCACCCACCACGCACAGCTCGGCCGGAGCGACCCTGCTCTCGCCGCCCTCCCTGACCACGTCACCGTCGGCGGTGCGCGGCTCGGGACGGCCCGCGATCTCGCGGATCAGGGTGTATTGGGCGTGGTTGGTGTCCTGGTACTCGTCGACCATGATGTGGCGCCAGCGGAGCCGGTAGTGTTCGGCCACGTCGGGGAAGATCTGGAACAGCGTCACCGTCAGCATGATGAGGTCGTCGAAGTCCATCGCTCCGGCCTCGGTGAGCTTCTGCTGGTAGTTGCGGTACGCCTCGGCGAGCTTGCGCTCCAGATGGGTGGACGCCTGGGCCGCCGCCGTCTCGTAGTCGATCAGCTCGTTCTTGAAGTTGCTCACCTGGGCGGAGAACGACCTCGGCGGGTAACGCTTGGGGTCGAGGTCCATCTCGCGGCAGACCATCGCCATCAGGCGCTGGGAGTCGGCCTGGTCGTAGATGGAGAAACCCGAAGGGAAGCCGAGGCGCTTGGCCTCGCGGCGCAGGATCCGCACGCACGCGCTGTGGAAGGTCATCACCCACATCGCCGCCGAGCGCGGGCCGATGAGCCGGTCGACCCGGTCCTTCATCTCCCTCGCGGCCTTGTTGGTGAAGGTGATCGCCAGGATCTCCTGCGGCTGCACGCCCCGCTCACCCAGCAGGTAGGCGATGCGGTGGGTGAGCACCCGGGTCTTGCCGGAACCCGCACCCGCGACGATGAGCAGGGGGCTGCCGTGGTGCACGACGGCCTCGCGCTGCTGAGGATTGAGCCCGTCGAGCAACGGATGGGTCAGGGAAGAGGCTGGGATCGACACGTCCCCTAGGTTAGAACGACCGACCGACAACCGGGTCCAGTCGTCGTCAAGGAATGCGGGTGGACTCGCCCACGGTTGTGATGACCGAGCGGTACGCGGAAAACGAAAGGGTCCTCCCATGCTTTCGGAAAACGAGATCAGCCGCGTGCTCGCGGTCACCGCGCATCCCGACGACGTGGACTTCGCCGCCGCGGGAACCATGGCGCTGTTCACCGCGCGAGGTGTCGAGGTGACGTACTGCGTGGTCACCGACGGTGACGCCGGCGGCTTCGACCGCGAGCTGGACAACACCGGGATGGCCGAGCTTCGCCGGACCGAGCAGTCCAACGCCGCCAAGGCCGTCGGGGTGACCGACGTGCGCTACCTCGGCCGCCACGACGGGACCGTGGTGCAGAGCCTGGAGCTGCGGTGCGAGATCACCCGGGTCATCCGCCAGGTCAGGCCCGACCTGGTGATCACCCACAGTCCCGAGCGCAACCACCGGTTCATCGCCCCCAGCCACCCCGACCACCGGGCGGTCGGCGGCTGCACCCTCGACGCCGTCTATCCCGACGCGCGCAACCCGTACACCTTCCCCTCGCTGCTGCTCGACGAGGGACTTGAGGCGTGGACCGTCCGCGAGGTCTGGCTCAACGGCGGCCCGACGCCCGACCACTACGTGGACGTCACCGACACCTTCGACCGCAAGCTCGCCGCCCTGCGCGCCCACGCCAGCCAGATCGACCACCTGGATGACTTCGAGGACTTCCTGCGGGGCCGCTTCTCACAGATCGCCACCGAGGCGGGCTTCGGCGAGGGTCGCTACGTCGAGGCCTTCCAGCGGGTCATCACCGTCTGATCTCCCCGCGCGCAGGCCGGGAGGGCACGGCCCGGGAAGAGCCGGGAAAGCACGGCCGGAGGCCGAGACCGGGAGAGCACGGCCGGACCCGCCTGCGCGGGGTCACCTCGGCAGCGGTCCGCGGCCCGAGGCCGGCTCCTCCGGCGGGGCGAGGCGGGCGAACAGGTAGCCCAGGGAGTTGGTCGCGACGTGGAACAGCGCGGGAGCGGCGAGACCGCCCCTCCTGCGCAGCTCGGTGAAGAGCACCCCGGCGAGGCCCGTCGTGACCACCGACCCGGCCACGACGCGCGCCACCTGCCACGCGGGCGCCCTCCTCGGGCCCTGCGGTACGCCCGGTGCGTCCGGTCCGGCGGGCACAGCCGGTACGCCGGAGCCCTCCTCGCCTCCCGTTCCCCGCGCGCGAGAGGCGAGGACGACCGGTACGCCGGGGCCTTCGCCTCCCGTCCCCTCCGTACGAGAGCCACGGGAGCCACCGGAGCCCGCGGCGTCGGGGACACCGGGAACGTCAGGGGCGCCGGGGGCGCCGGGGGCGCTGAGGGCCTCCCCCGTGGCCAGGCGGCTCAGGGCGGGGTTGGCGGCCATCATGTCGACGGCGGGCAGGATGTGCCAGAGACCGAAGAGGACCGAGGAGACGGCGGTCGCCGTACCGTGGCCGTGCGAGCGGGCGACGAGGGCGTGCGTCACCCCGCGAAAACCGACCTCCTCCAGCAGGACCGTGCCGAACGGCACCTGGATCAGGGCCTCCTCCAGCGCGCGGGCGCGCGACAGGGACAGGGCGCGCTCGTCGCGGAAGAACCTGCGGGTGGCCGGCACGGCGATGCCGGCGGCGTAGGCCCCGGCCACGGCGGAGGCGAGCGCGCCACCGATCCGCAGGCCCCGCGAACGCCGGTGGAACCCCAGCTCGGCCCAGGAGAGCCCGGAACGGCGGGCCATGACGACCAGCGCGCCGGTGGCCGCGGCCGAGGTCAGCGGTGCCAGCCTCGGCGCCAGGCGGTTGTTGAGCACGTTCGCCGCCACCAGTACCGCCACCGTGCCCGCCAGTGTGCCCGCCCGTGTGCCCGGTAGAGCGCCGGGCACCGCCTCGGATCCGGCACGGGCGGCTCGCCCCGGCTCGCGTTCCATGCCCACGACTCCCTCGGACGTCGTCTCGCGCCCCGCCTGCCGGGCCGCGCCGGGGATCGCGACCTCGGGCCCGCCCCGCGCCTTCGATGATCCCCGCCGATCCGGCACGAATCCGGTTGGTTCGAGGCTACGCGACGGGGGCCGGGCCCGTGGCGGCCTGGCGCCACCCGTCGGGAAAGCGCAGGCCGCGTCGTTCCTTCACCGTCAGGCCACCCCAGATCCCCTCCGGCTCGGCCGCGCGAAGCGCGTAGGCCCGGCACTCCTGCAGCACCGGACACCGCTCGCAGACCGCCTTCGCCCGCGCCTCGTGCTCGGCTGACTGCGTCAGCGGGAAGAACAGCTCGGGATCGCTCGTACCGCAGGCACCTCGCGCGGCCCAGCCGATCTCTCGCACCGTCATCCGCATGCCATCACCCCCTGGTCGCTCCCCGCCCTCAGCGTAGGTGGACCGGGACGGCCCGGCATCAACCTCCCGGCGGATTCATGCGTACTCATCGCGGCGTACTTTCGTCGCGGCCTGGTCAGGCGGGTGCCCCCCCGGTGACTTCTCCGGCTCCCACGCGGCGGCTCCGGACGCCCGGGCGTGAAACCGAGCGAGACCATCGCGGACGTGGTCCCCGGCCCCGGCCCTCTCGGCTCCCGCGTGATGGGGCTCCCGGTGCGCCTCAGCAGGCGCTCGTTCCCTGGTTGTAGCCCTTGACGAACAGTTCCTGGCGCTGCCCCGCCGTGCCGTGGGCGTCCGGGCGCAGCCAGTCGTCGGTGGGATCGCCGGCCGCGGCGAGGTTGAGCAGGAGTTCGTCCTCGTCGCCCGGCTCGGTCTGCAGCGCACCGCCCTTGACCAGCGCTCCCAGGGTTCCCCCCGCGTAGCAGTCGGCCTGGAGTTCCTGCTCGATGCTCAGCCGGAAGGCGGTATTCAGCTGTGCCTGCACCGCGTGGCCGAACTCGTGCGGGATGATCACGTAGACCGAGCCGTCGCCCATCCGCTCGTAGAGATCGTTCATCCAGTTCTCGTCGTAGGCGATGAAGTGCCCCACCGGGCAGTAGAAGGCGTTGTTCGGCACCGAGGGCTGCCCGCCGCAGTCGGGCCCGTTCTCTCCCTGGTAGGCGGTGAACGCGGCGACCGGGCGGTAGGTCAGCCCCGCCGCGGAGAAGGTCTGCTTCCAGTAGGCCTCGGTGAGCTCCCTGGCCAGCTCGACGTCCGACTCGAACGTCTCCCCGCGCGTGCTGGGCGTGGCCCGCTCACCGGCGGGACCGGCCTCCGGTTCCGGCCCCTCCCCGACGCTCCCGCAGGCGGTGACGGCCGCGAGCACGAGCACCAGGAGAAAAGAGAACGCTTTCATGAATCCATCGTGACGGAGTCTCGCTCCCCGCGCGCGGAATCGCCACGACCGGGGTTCAGGGGGACGGCCAGGTGTGGACGGGCTCGTTGGTGTGCATGTTCTCGATGTACCGCAACGTCATCCGGCGCAGCGCCTCGTGCCTTTCGAGGTCGCCGAACGCGTTCACCGCGTCGATCTGCCAGCTCGCCCCGGTCGTGCCCGTCAGGCAGCGCTGCTCGACGATCCCCAGCAGCCGGTCCCTGGACTCGGGGGCCACGCCCCACAGGTCGAGTCCCTCGTGGGCGAGCGGCAGCAGGCGGCGCAGGATCAGTTCGGACGCGGCCACCTCGCCGAGCCCCGGCCAGAAGAGCCTGGCTTCCAGGCCGTACCGTGCCGCGGCGTGCAGGTTGTCCTCGGCCGCGGCGAACGACATGCGCGTCCACACCGGGCGCTCGGCGTGCGGCAGGACGCGCATGAGCCCGTAGTAGAAGGCGGCATTGGCGGCGACGTCCGCCACCGAGGGCCCGGCCGGCAGCACCCGGTTCTCCACCCGCAGGTGCGGGGTGCCGTCCACGACCGCGTAGATCGGCCGGTTCCACCGGTAGACGGTGCCGTTGTGCAGGGTCAGCTCACCGAGTTGCGGGGTGATCCCGCGTGCCAGTTCCTCGCGCGGGTCCTCCTCGTCGCACAGGGGCAGCAGCGCGGGGAAGTAGCGGGCGTTCTCCTCGAAGAGGTCGAAGACCGAGGTGATCCACCGCTCGCCGAACCACACCCGGGGCCGGACGCCCTGGGTCTTCAGCTCCACCGGGCGGGTGTCGGTGGCCTGCTCGAACAGCGGGATCCTGGTCTCCTGCCAGAGTCTGCGGCCGAACAGGAACGGCGAGTTGGCCGCCAGCGCCACCTGAGGGCCCGCGATGGCCTGGGCGGCGTTCCAGTTGGCGGCGAACGCCTCGGGGCTGACCTGGAGGTGCAGCTGCAGGCTCGTGCAGGCGGCCTCGGGGGTGATGCTGTCGGCGTAGGTCTCCAGGGACTCGTCGCCCTCGATCGACAGGTGCAGGTCCTCGCCCCTCGCCGCGAAGATCTGCTCGTTGAGTAGTTTGTAGCGGGGGTTGGCCGACAGGGTGCCCTCGTGGACGTCGCTCTCCCGCAGCGTGGGCAGGATGCCGACCATCACCATGTGCCCGCCGACGGTGCGGGCCTGTTCCTCCGCGTGGTTGAGACGGTCCCTGATCACCTTCTCCAGCCGGGCCGCGCCGTCTCCCTCCAGCGACTCCGGCAGGACGTTGATCTCCACGTTGAACTGGCCCAGCTCGGTCCCCCAGTCGGGCTCGGCGATCGCCTCCAGCACCTCGGTGTTCTTCATCGTGGCCTCGGCGCGCTCGTCCACGAGGTTGAGTTCGATCTCCAGCCCGGCCCGGGGCCTGTCGAACTCGAACCTGGACTCGCGCAGCAGCTGCGCGAAGACGTCAAGGCACCGCCGAACCTTGTCCCGGTAGCGCCGCCGGTCCTCGCGGCTGAACACCATCGCGGGTACATCGCGTCCCATACTTCGCAGAGTCGCACATAAGTAACTGCTCGTACAGGAGGGGGTGAAGGTTCAGACCAGGCGGCGCGCCGTGGCCCAGCGGGACAGCTCGTGACGGTTGGAGAGCTGCAGCTTGCGCAGCACGGACGAGACGTGGGTCTCCACGGTCTTCACCGAGATGAACAGCTCCTTGGCGATCTCCTTGTACGCGTACCCCCGGGCGATCAGCCGCAGGACCTCGCGCTCGCGCTGGGTGAGCGAGTCGAGTTCGGGGTCGATCGGCGGGGCCTCGCTGGAGGCGAACGCGTCCAGCACGAACCCCGCCAGCCTCGGCGAGAAGACCGCGTCGCCCTCGGCCACCCTGCGGATGGCGTCGGTGAGCTCCCGCCCGCTGATGTTCTTGGTCACGTATCCCCGCGCGCCGCCCCGGATCACGCCGATCACGTCCTCGGCCGCGTCGGAGACCGACAGGGCGAGGAAGCGCACCGTGGAGCCGGAGCCGAGGACCCGGCGCAGCACCTCCTGGCCTCCGCCACCGGGCATGTGCACGTCGAGAAGGACCACGTCGGGCCCGAGGGCGGCGATCGCCTTGACCGCGGACTCCACGTCCTCGGCCTCCCCGATCACCTCGATGGAGTCTCCGAGCTCGGCCCGTACCCCGGAACGGAACAGACGGTGGTCGTCGACGATCAGGACCTTCACCACGCTCATCGGACTTCCCCTCGCGGTCCCGAGGTCCGCCTTCCGGCCGGCCGCACGACTTCGGCTCGCTCGATACTCACGTCTTCTCCAGCTTCATGGTCAGCATCACTTCCGTGCCCTCGCCGGGCTCGGTCCGCACCCGGGCGCTGCCCCCGTGGCGTTCCATCCTGCCGATGATCGACTGGCGGATACCCATACGATCCTCGGGCACCTCGCTCATGTCGAACCCGGCCCCCCGGTCCCTGACGAAGACGGTGACCTCGTCCGGCTCCGTCTCGGCGTACACGGAGACGACCTCGGCACCGGAGTATTTCGCGGCGTTGACCATGGC
Source organism: Streptosporangium sp. NPDC000095 (assembly GCF_042899335.1). Classification (NCBI taxonomy): domain Bacteria; kingdom Bacillati; phylum Actinomycetota; class Actinomycetes; order Streptosporangiales; family Streptosporangiaceae; genus Streptosporangium; species Streptosporangium sp. NPDC000095. The sequence continues at coordinate 234,341 of NZ_JBIAZS010000006.1, read as the reverse complement.
CTGCCTCGCGGCCTGCATCATCGCGGACAGTTCGGGGGTGAGCGGGCCGTCGCCGACACAGACGACCTCGATCGGCACCCCGTGCGCGTCCTCCTCCTCGGCCGCGACCCGCCGCACGGCCGCGGCCACCGACGCGTCGGCGTCCTGCTGGGGCTGGTAGAGCCAGTTGCGCAGCTCCCGCTCCTGGGAGCGGGCGAGCCGCATCACCTCGCGCGGGTCCTGGGCGTTGCGCTGGATGAGCGTCAGCGTGTGCAGCACCGAATCGTGCACGTGGGCGGCCACCTCGGCGCGCTCCTCCTGCCGGATGCGCTCGCGGCGCTCGCGCTGAAGCTCCTTCCACAGGGCGGCGAGCCAGGGCGCCGCGATCAGCGCGACGCCGCCCACGACCACCATGGTGAACACGATGCCGGGACGGGCCTTGCCCAACTCGTCGTTGGCCACCAGGAAGCCGATCGCGCCGACCACGACGAGCACGAGCCCGAGGAACGTACGGACCCGGTTCTGGCGGACCTGCCCGACCGTGTGGTTCATCCAGCGCTGCCGCCGGTCGGGGTCGGCCTGCTGCCACAGGATCAGCGAACCGATGCCGCCCACGGCGAGCGGCCAGGCCCCGATCCCGGTCTCCGAGGCGCCGGTGAGCCAGCCCAGGGCCGTCAGCGCCAGCCCGATCGCGCCGTACGCGGCGAGCTGGCTCCAGTCCCTCGAAGGCTCCCTGCCCTCGTGCGGCTCGCGCGGGGTGAACATCCACAGCGCGGCGTACGCCAGGGTGCCGAACCCGCCCAGAACGGTGAGCAGCACGAAGGTCAGCCGCAGCACGACCGGGTCGAGCCGGAGCTGGGCGGCGGCGCCCTGGGCCACCCCTGCGATCAGCCGTCCTTCCACCGGCCGCACAAGGCGGGGGAAAGGGGCTTCTTCGGGTGTCACGGGCGCCGAATCACGAACTGTCTGTCGGTCAGCCATATCGTCAGCATCGTCACATGAATCAGCCTGCCACTGCATCAGGCGTTCCCCTGAAGCGACCCTGAGAGAGGCATCCCCCCTCCGGGACGACTCAGGGGTCTCCCGGATGCGTCACGGACCGGGAAAGGCCACGATTGACCATATGAACGACACCGGGCGGGCCCATGGTCCGGCGAGCTCGCCGTCCGCCTCCTCCTTCTCGGCAAAGCGCTCCGAGGAGCGTTTCGAGGAACACGGCCTGAAGCGCAGCAACGAGGGACGGATGCTCACGGGCGTCTGCGCGGGGCTGGGGAGATACGCCCAGATCGATCCCGTGGTGCTGCGGGTCGGCTTCGCGGTCCTGGTGCTCGGCTCCGGTATCGGCATCATGCTCTACCTCGCGGCGTTCCTGCTGATGCGCGAGACCGACGGCGGCCCCGGCTACTTTGAGCAGTGGACCCGGCGCGACTTCGACAGCGAGACGGTCCTGACCCTGCTCACCGGCCTGTTCGCCCTCGGGCTGATCGTCAACGTCTCCTCGGACGGCATCGGCACCGGCACGGTCGTGGTCGGCACGGTGTTCGCGATCGCCCTGCTCGCCGCCCACTCCCGCGGGGTCGACCTGCTGGCCGTGGCCAGGTCCCTGCCCGATCGGCTGCGCAGGCGCCGCACCCCGCACCCGCCCGGCCGGTGGCCGGGCCCGTCCACCCCCGCAGGACCGCCCGGAGTCGGCGAACGGGACCCGGCCGCCCACGCCGCCGCGCCCTGGGCCACCGGCCCCACCGCGTACGCCGAAGCTCCGACGGCAGGCCCTCCCGGCACCACCTCGGGAGACACCGCTCACGCCGGCACCACCGCGGAAGACGCCGCTCACGCCGCGCCGCGGCCGGGTGGTGAGACGGTCACGGAGCCGTACGCGCCCGAGGCCGGACCGGGCTCCACGACGTCCCATCCGCTCTCCACCCCGCAAAGCCCCACCGAGCATGCGCCGGGTATGCCCCCCGGTCCCGCCATGCCACCGCGGGAGGCACGCGGCGAGACCCCGCAGGACCCGTACTACGCCCACACGAGGCCGTCCTTCGACTCCTCCGGCGCGCCCTTCTCGCCGTACGGCCCCTACCAGCCTCTGGATCCCCGGAGGCGGCAGCCCTACTCCCCCTACGACCCGGCCGCGTACGGCGGGCCGGTGGTGGCACCACCCGGCCCGCGACGGCCCAGGTCGCTCGTCGGGAGCATCACCATCTGTCTGGCCATGATCGTTGGAGGGGTCATCGTGGCGATCCAGTCCGCCTCGGGATCGGTCAACATGACGGTCGTCGGCGGCGCGGTACTCGTCGTCATCGGCGCCGGCCTGCTGGTCGCCACCTGGTTCGGCCGGGGAGCGGGACTGGTCGCGACCGGCACGATCCTGTCGATCGCCCTGGTCGCGGGGCCCACGCTGGGCGGCATGCCGAAGAAGTTCGGCGACTTCGACTGGCGGCCCGTCACCCTGTCCGAGGTGGCCCGCGACTACTCGGTGGGCGTGGGAGCGGGCAGACTCGACCTGAGCGACCTGGTCCTGCCCCAGGGCTCACGGACCATCGTGGACGTCTCGATCTCGGTCGGCTCGATAAGCGTGATCCTGCCCGCGACGGCCAGAGTCGAGGTGAACAGCGCCACCAGGTTCGGCGACATCAAGATCGACCACGCGGTGGAGGGAGGGGCGGACATCGCGCACAACAAGATCCTGGAGCCCGAGGTGCCCCCCAAGGGCGACGTGGCGACCATCGTGCTGAACGTGAAGGCCGGCATCGGGGACGTGGAGGTGCGCCGTGCGGCCTGACATCGACAGGGCCGAGCAGCGTCGCGTACACCGCACCGACTGGATGGCCCTGCTCAGCGGCGTGGTCTTCATCGCGGCCGGGATCGTCTTCATCAGCGAGCCGTCCGTCTCGCCACTGGTCATGCTCACGATCCTGGTGGGCGGCCTGGGCTTCGCGGGCCTGGTCACCATCCTGGTCAAGTCCGTCCGGCGTTAGAAGGCCGGCGTCTCATCCGGCGGCGGGCGCTCCAGGGTCGCCACAGCAGGCGCACCCACGCCGAGCGGCACGCGGGGCCGCGGCCGACCCGGCTGAAGATCCGCCCCTGAACAGGACCTAACGGTGAAACGCCAGATCAGGCATTAGAGTCGGAGCATGTCCGCCCTGGAGTTCGTCAGCACCGTCCGCGCGACGCGGGCCGGCCTCACGGACACGCTCGCCGACGTGGCGGGCATGACCGCGTGGGGCCGGGCGCACGCCGCCGAACTGGGGATCGACTCGGACTTCGTCGCCTCTGAGCGGCTGCGGGTCGAGGTGGTGGAGCTGCGGCAGGCCGTACGGGCGCTCTTCGCCAGGGCGGTGAAACCGGGGGCCGCGAGCGGCGCGGACGCGCACCGGCTTCCCGGTTTCGCCGAGTCGCTCGACCTGGTCAACGCCGCGGCTCTCGCCGTGCCGCTCGCCGCGCGGCTGGAGTGGCCCGCCGAGGGCGTCCCCCGGGCACGCAGCGTCCATGGCGACGGGGTCACGGAGTCGGAGCGGATCCGGGCGGCCCTCGCGACGTCGGCGATCGAACTGCTCGCCGGGCCTCAGCGGGAGCGGCTCCGCACCTGCCCCGCGCCGCGCTGCGTGCTCTACTTCCTCAAGGACCACGCCCGGCAGGAGTGGTGCTCGGTCGGCTGCGGCAATCGTGCCCGCGCGGCCCGCCACTACCACCAGCACCGCGACGGCTGATCCCTCTCCGGATTCCCTCACGAGTGACACGTGAGCCGTCACCGCGGCGGCTCCCCCTTTCCCCAGGCACGGGTGCGAGGTGGCGCGGAACCGGCACCGGAACTTCGGCCACGAAACAACGCGAACCAACACCGAGACCCCGGGCGCGGAATGACATGAGGCGGCACCGAGCCCTCCGCCACGGAACGACGTGAGGTGGCACCGGACCCCGGCCACGGAACGACGTGGGCCGGTGCCGGGACGACCCACCTCACGTCCGCGTCCAAGGCGGGCCGCACCCGCGACACCCGCGCCGAACTCACACCCGCCGCCGCGATCTCACATCGAGGTCTTCTCTATTGTGATTTACACCACAAATTTATAATGGGAAAAATGCTAGTTATGCGTTAGATTCATCCTGCAGCCAAACTAACGGACCGATCCGTTAGAAAACCTGACGGGAGAGATCAGATGACCTTCCAGACCGGCCATGTCGGCCTCAACGTCTCCGACCTCGACAGGTCCAGGGACTTCTACCTGAAGATCTTCGGCTTCGAGGTCCTCGCCGAGTCCGGTGAGGCCGACCGCAGGTACGCCTTCCTCGGTCTCGACGGCACGCTGATGCTCACCCTCTGGCAGCAGAGCGAGGGCCGCTTCGCCACCGGTCTGCCCGGCCTGCACCACCTGTCCTTCCAGGTTCCGGACCTCGATGCGGTCCGCCGGGCCGAGGACGCGATCAGGGAGGCCGGCGCCACGCTCCACCACGACGGCGTGGTGGCGCACGGCGAGGGCGCGTCCTCGGGCGGCGTGTTCTTCGAGGACCCCGACGGGATCCGGCTGGAGATCTACACGCCCACGGGCGTCGAAGGCTCTCCCGTACCGGTGGCCGCCGCTCCTACCTGCGGCTTCTTCTAGATGCCCGTGGAACACGCCGGAGAGCTCGCGGTCCAGCGAAGGGCCGGGGTCCGCGCGGTGGCGCTGGGCTCGGCCAGGACCCGGCCGGAGATCCCGACGGTGGCGGCCGAGTTCCTGGGGCGACAGCGGATGCTGCTGATCGGGGCGACGGGACGGGACGGGCTCCTGTGGGCGTCCGTCCTGACCGGGCCCGAGGGATTCGCGGAGGCGGTGGACGAGCGGACGGTCGTGATCGACGCGGTGCCCGGCGAGCACGACCCGCTGACCGGGCTGGACGGGGGCCAGATCGGGATGCTCGCGATCGAGCCGCGGAGCAGACGCAGGATGCGGATCAACGGCACGGTCTCGCGGCAGGGCGACCGGCTGATCGTCCGTACCGAGCAGACGTACGCCAACTGTCCCAAGTACATCCAGGCACGAGAGATCGTCACGGAACCGGTGGGACCCACCTCCCGAACTCCCGGCTCCGCCGATCCCCACGGAGACTCCCCGGAAACTCCCGGCTCACCCGATCTCCATGAAGGGACCTCCGCTTCTCCCGACGCCGCCCCCGCCGGTTTCTCCTCGGCGACGGCGTTCGGCGACGACGACCGGGCCTGGATCGAGGGCGCAGACACGTTCTTCGTCGCCACCACCGCGCCCGGCCTCGGCACCGACCTGTCGCATCGGGGCGGCAATCCCGGGTTCGTCCGGGTGCTGGACGACCGGCGGCTGGTCTGGCCGGAGTACGTCGGCAACTCCATGTACATGACATTGGGGAACCTGGAGCTGGACGACAGCTGCGGCCTGCTCTTTCTCGACTGGGAGGGCGGCGACGCCCTGCACCTGACCGGACGTGCCCGCATCGACTGGGATCCGGGGAGCGTTCCGGGCGCGGAGCGATTGGTCAGGTTCGAGGTGGGCCGGGTCGTCCGCGTACCGGAAGCCAGCCCGCTCCGCTGGAGGTTCACCGAGTACTCCCGCCACAACCCGCCGGTCTGACCGCACGGCTGGACGCATCGCCCTCGCCAACGCGGGCAGTAGGAAGGAAAGGACACGAATCCGGAGCGTGGACACGGACCGCCGTGAGGGCCCAACGGGACTCCAGGGCGGCATACTGGCGATACGCCCCCGTGTAGTCGTAATGTCGCGACAGCGGCCGACCGGCAAGGAGCGGAGCGATGGCGATGCGGTTCGAGCACGAGTTCACGGTTCCCCTGCCTGTCGAGCAGGCATGGCCGGTGCTGCTCGACGTCGAGCGGATCGCGCCCTGCCTGCCGGGTGCCGCCGTGGACAAGGCCGAGGGCGACTCCTACACCGGCCGGATGAAGATGAGGATCGGCCCGGTCACGGTGACGTACCAGGGTGACGTCGCCTTCGAGAAGGTGGACGAGGACACCCACACCATGACCATCAGGGCCTCAGGCAAGGAGGCCAAAGGTCCGGGCACGGCCGGTGCCACGGTCGTCGCGCGCCTGCACCCCCAGGGGCGCGACACCCGGGTCACCGTCGACACCTCCTTCGACGTGACCGGCCGCCCGGCCCAGGCGGGCCGGGGCGTGCTGACCGAGGTGGGCGGGAAGCTGATCGACAAGTTCGAGGCCAACCTCTCCCGTCTGCTGGGCGAGGGCTCCGCCACGGAAACGACCGGCGTGGGCGGCCGGAGCGCGGCCGGGAAGCCGGAGGCGGCCGACGACGTTCCGGCGATCTCGGAGAGCTGGGGTCCCGGCCCGGCACGTCCGGCCGACTCGGACTCGACGGGCTCGACACCCCCCGGCGCCGGGAGCCCTGACGCGGAGAGCGGCACCACCGGCTCGGCGTTCCCCGGCCCCGCGGGCTCCACCGGCCACGGCGCGGAAGGCCCCGGTGGCCCGGCGGCCCCTGAGGCGGCGTCCGGACTGGGTGGCCCCGGCGGCCCGGAAGGACTGAACGCCCCCGGCGCCCCGGCGGCACCGGGACGTCACCTCAGTGCGGTGCCCACACCGCCCGGCCTCTCCGTCAACGAGGAGGCCGAGTCCCGACAGAGCCACCCCGCGGGCACCTCGCGCACCTCGCTCAGCCCAGAAGAGGAGGCCCTGAACCTCCTGGAGGTGGCGGGCATGCCCCTGCTCAAGCGCATCGGCCCCCTGGTCGCCGCCCTGGCGGCCCTCATCCTGCTCACCTGGCTGATCCGCCGCGCCCTACGGCACTGACCAACTGGCAGAGCGTCTCCCGCGATTCTCAGTAGACGCACTTTTCGACGTCGTCCGACGTCCTGCCGGAGCAGAAGGTCCTGGTCTTCGATCGAACAGGCCCGTACCTCTTTGGTTAAGAGTCGAACTCGTGACTCTTGACGCGATCGATGAAGGCCGTCCACACGGCGGGGGTGAACACCGCTGTTCCGGCATCGGGATGGTTGGAGTTACGGACGGCCACAGCGCCACCGCTCAGGAAGGCGACCTCCACACAGTTGTGGTCGCTACCGCTGAGACTGCTCTTGCGCCAGTTGACATTGGACAGATCTGATCGGGACACGCCGCTGTCATCTCCTGTCGTCATAGCTGCTTGGCTATGTCCTCAATCATCACCCGGGAAGCCGCAGCGGACTTCGCCGAAGCACGTAAATGGTTGAAAATAGCCCTATAGCGGCGGACTTCTTCTAGTACTTTCAGTCTGCCGGTCGATCGTCTCATCCACGCCGACCCAGAAGCGGTTCATCGAAAAGAGCGAGTTCGGCGGCGTCCGGAGCCTGGAAGATCTCCGCATACTCCTCAAGCAGCTCGCGGTTGATCGGGACCGTCCCGGGTGCCCCTTCCCGGTTGCGGGCCTCCAGACGGCGGCACAGCTCGTCGACCGGCGCGGCGAGATAGTGCAGTTCGACGGGAAGACCGAGTGCGCGGGCCCCCAGACGCTTCTCGTCGCGCTCGGCACGCGCCCAGAAGCCGAACTCCAAGATCACACTCTGTCCCAGCCTCAGCAGATCCTGAGCGTGCTCCCAAAACCGCCGCTCAAGCTGGTCGCGGGTATTCTCGTCGAACAGGTCGACGCCGAGATCGGCCATCCATTCGTCCGGACACAGCCGCACCGCTGGAAGCTCTCTCGCCAAGTGCCTGGCCAGTGTCGTTTTCCCCGAGCCGGGCAGCCCGCACAACAAGATCAGCCTAGATTCTGGACTCATGTCCTCCCTCAAGAGTCATGGCGAACCTGGGCCGATAGAGGCCCTGGAAGCCGTGTAGGCCATCAGAGCGGGCGAGTTCCCCGACGGAGATCACGCACCCAGAACACCCGGCGAGCCATCAAACGCGGGCGTCAGCCCCTATACCGATTCGTGTTCCCCCTTGCCGGTCGCGAGCGGGGCGGCACTCGCGGAGACGAGAAAGATCCCGGAGGCGTCGGCTCGGAAACACACGTCGGTGTCGGCCGGGGCTTCCGCGATCGGTCAGACCTCGCATCGCAGAAGCCGTTCGATATCGCGCCAGAACTTGTCGAAGGAAGGAGCGGCTTTACGGTCCTGCTCCAGATCGAAGACGTCGGTCAGCTCTGCCTGGTCCACAGTCGGCCGGTACGACGTGCCGTCGTTCTTCCTGGAGGAGAGCCATTCTTTGGCACCACGAATCCCCTCCGGATTCGAAGGCGGATCCAAGGGGTCGACGAGACCTCGGCAGCCGGACAGCGACGCCGCGGCGGCCAGGAACCACGCCTCGAACTCCCGATGAGCGAGCACGACCGAGATCTCCCGGTCACCACGCGCTTGACGGGCCCGTTCCAGGAGCGCGGGGCCGAGGGAGGCCGGGCAGTCGTCGTCCGAGTCGATCAGCAGCAGGATCCCGCCGGCACCGGTCACCTGATAGGAAGCCTGGAGAACGGCGCTCTCGACTCCGCCGGGAGCGATGAGCTTGCTCCGCGGGATACGGCGAGGCTGAGGAATCCGTAGGTTCCACACCGAGAGCGTTGCAGCGATCCTGCGGAGCAGGACGGGAAGCGCGGACACCTCGCCGTCGCCCTCCACGATGGCGGCGATCGTGACCGGACCGGTCACCTGGGGGGACACGGTGATCGGATCGGTCATTCGCCCGCCTCAGGTCGGAGTTGGCCGCCGCGCATCAACTCACCCAGCGTGGTTCGTTTTTCTTCGACGAGACGGCGGCTGACCTCGTCGATCTCGCCGATCACGGTGACCCCGCTGTTCATCGCCACCACCCGCACACAGGCCGGATCGAAGTCGTCACGGTCGAGCAGGTCGGCGCTCTGCGTGGTGATCACGACCTGGACACGCTCGCTCGCCTCGGTCAGCGCGTCGAACAACGCACCGGCGGCGGCAGGGTGGAGCGCGGTCTCCGGTTCCTCGATCACTACCAGTTTCGTCTGCCCGTCCAGCACAAGGGGCTGGAACAGCGCGGCGAGCACACCCGCCGCGTGTAAGGTCCCGACCGAGATGGCCTCAGGGCCGAACGGTCGCTCCCCTTCCCGAGTGCGAAGCTCCACGGTCGAATATCTGTCGATGAGCCGCTCGTCCACTCCCAGCGCATCCGGCACGATCGCTTTGAGATAATCGTCCACGCGAGCCTTGAACACGGGATACCTGAAGGCGAGTTCTCCTAGCACGGATCCGATGTGCTCTCCGGAGTAGCCGATCCCCCCAGTCCGCTGATCCGACTGTGGTTGCCGCATCTCATTGATATCCAAGTGGTGAAAAAGCATATCCCGGAGGTCGTAATACACATCACTGAAGTTTCCCCGAGTAGCGGCTAACGGTAGGTAGAGCCGATCCTGCTCGATGTTTCCTTCACCTGTGACCAGCCCTGCCGCCACATCGAATCGGGTCTCCCCGGATCCGGGCTCTCCCTCGCCCCTATGAATGACGCAGCACTCCTCCTTGACCACTACCTGTCGGCGTCCCGTGGAGTCCCGGCCAATGGTGAATCCGTACTCGACCGGCGTCAGCGTGCCCGCCATCTCGATCACGCACTCCAGATAGATGGTGAACTCGTCCACGGGTTCAGGCACCTGCCGGAACACGTCATCCAACCCACCGTGTTTGGCCACAGCGTCGGCCGGGGTCGAATTCAGCGCGTCCGCCACAAACCGGAGCGCGTCAACGAAATTACTCTTCCCAGCCCCATTGGGACCCAGCAGTACCAACAGCGGGGTGAAAACGACCTCGCACGAGGCGATGCTCTTATAGCCGGTCACCCGCACCCGCCTCAGGAACGGCACCGCCTGCTCCATCACACCCTCCGCGCCGTCGCCATACAGATCTGCTCGAATACCTTGGGTGCCCTGGTGCGCTCCTCGGTCACGCCGAGTATGCCACCGACTCCGCAGGCGGAGTCCGGAACATCGATGGCGGCACCTGGATTACTCCTGCCCAGCTCGGGAGCGAGCAGCAGACCGATCGCCTTCCGGTTGAGGTCCGTCGACTGTCCATGGGTGGTTCTCATGTCACTCGCCTTCCGAAAACGGGTCGAATGCCCAGGTTGTCAGACCCTTGTACGCAAGCCTTACAACATCATCGAGCTGGGCCGTGCTCGGGATGCCCGGCGTCGAATCGGGGGACATCGGGAGACAAGGTCAGGTCGGGTAGCGGGCGCGACGTCCTCGCCACCTTGCGGCCCGTCACAGCCCTGACGCCGTGGCTACGCCTCGGCGACCAGAGGACCAGAACTGAGTTACTCGTTCCACACAACGCCAAAAACAGTGTCATCAGTGGACAAGTAGGACAACTGCCTACTTTTTCCCGGGAATATCTCGAGTCGTGATCAATATCCCGGAATGCAGCGTTGTGGTCATCACCTACAACGATGCCCCACGGCTGGCCAGGGCCGTGCGGTCCGTACTCCGGCAGTCCCTGCGCGACATCGAGGTGATCATCGCGGACGACGCGAGCACCGACGACACCGAGCGGGTGGCCCGGCAGTTGCAGCGTAAGGACCCGAGGGTCCGCTACCTGCGCGGGGAGGTCAACAGCGGGGGGTGCGGGGTCCCGCGCAACAGGGGCGTGGCGGCGGCGCGGGCGCCGTACGTGATGTTCCTGGACAGCGACGACGAGCTGACGAGACACGCCTGCAAGAGCATGCTGCTGGAGATCGAGAGGACCGGCGCGGACTTCGTCACCGGGCAGATCACCCGGCTGTACGAGCGGAGCGGGAAGACCGCGCGCTACTATCCCGCGCTGTTCGCCAGGCGCAGGACGGTCGAGGGGATCGCCCAGGAGCCGGAGATGTTCCTCGACTCCTTCAGCACCAACAAGCTGTACCGGGCCGAGCTGCTGCGGCAGGTGCCGTTCCGCGAGGACATGCACTACGAGGACCACGTCTTCACCACCGCCCTGTACTGCGCGGCGCGGCGGTTCGCCGTGGTCCCCTGGGTGGTCTACGTCTGGCACCGGGCCTCGGCGGAGAGCGAGGCCCGGTTGTCGATCTCGCTGTGCCTGACGGAGATGACGAACGTCCGCTCCAGGATCAGGGCGGCCCGCCTCAGTGACGACATCCTGCGGGCCAACGGCCTCGGCCACCTGGTGCACGAGCGGCAGCGCCGCTTCATCCGCCAGGACCTGCGGGTCTATCTCAACCCGCTGCCCTCGCGCGACCCGGCGTGGATCGAGGAGTTCGTCTCGGTGGTCCGGCCCTACCTGGCGGAGCTCGACCCGGTGGTGTTCGAGACGATCGACCCGCTGATGCGGGTCTGCTGCAGTTTCATCCTCGACGGCAGGCCCGACGAGCTGCTGGTGGCCGCCCGGTCGCTGAACGGCCCGAAGGCCCCGCCGCGCGTGGCCGTACGGGAGGGGGGCCGCACCTACTGGGGCGCGGTCCCCGACGAGAGGCGGGAGATCACCTCGCTCCGGATGGCCGAGCTTCCCTACAGCGCCTCCCGGCTGCGTCACGAGGCGGTCCTCACCGGCAAGGGCTCGCTGATCAGGCTCGCGATCACGACGTACGACCCGTTCGGCGTGCTCGCCGCCACGCCCGGCTGGACCGCGTACCTGCGGTTCAGGAACCATCGGCTGCGGCTGGACCCGCGCGAGCAGCCGGACGGCGGTTACCTGAGCGAGGCGACGATCGACCTCACCACGATCCACCACGGCCGGCTGGGCTTCGAGGGCCGCTACGACCCGGTGATCGAGATCCTCAACCCCGACGGGCGGGTCACCGCCGACCGGTTGCTCGTCGACCCGTCCACCGCGCCGTTGGGCACGACCGTCCTGTGCCACGAGGTCGTCGTCAAGGCGGAGGGGAACGCCGCGTTCCTGCGGGTGCTCTGGCGCCGTCAAGGGCTGCTGCGGCAGCTGCCCCGGCTCAAGCGGGCCGCCGCCCGCCTGCTGCGGAAGGTGAGCGGGCCGGAGGTGAAGCTCCGTGTCTACAGAAGCCTGATCTCCGTGCTGCCCGCGCGCAGGGACCTCGCCCTGTTCGAGTCCGATGTCGGCACCGGATACACCGGGAACCCGCGCTACATCTACGAGGAGCTCAGGCGACGCGGCGCGCCGCTGAAGATGGTGTGGTCGGCCGCCACGGCGCGGGGGCACTTTCCCTCCGGTGTCCGGCTGGTACGGCGGATGAGCTGGCGCCACATCTGGACCATGGCGAGGGCGGGCTACTGGGTCGACAGCCACGGCATGCCGCTCGCCTATCCGAAACCGCCGGGCACCCGATATCTGCAGACCTGGCACGGCCAGGGCATCAAGTCGGTCGGCTTCGACGCGCCCGACCTGCGCGCCGACTTCGACGGACCGAGGGCGACCTGGCGGGCCGCGGTGGATCGCTGGGACGCGCTGGTCTCGCCCAGCGCCGAGTTCGAGCGGGTCTTCGTGCCCTCCAACGGCTACCGGGGGCGGTTGCTGCGGCACGGTTCTCCCCGCTGTGACGTGCTCGTGCGCGGCGACCGGGAGGCGGCGGGGCGGGCGAGGAGGCGACTGGAGATCCCGCACTGGTCCAGGGTGCTGCTGTACGCCCCCACCTACCGCGACCGGGCCAAGGGGTCCGGGCAGTCGGTCAGGGCCGACCTGGACGCGATGGCCGAGGCCCTCTCCGGCGACTGGACGGTGATCCTGCGGACCCACCCGGTCGAGCGGTTCGAGGTGCCCGAGCACCTGCGCCACTTCGTCCGGCACGCGGGCTCCTATCCGGAGGTGAACGACCTGATCCTGCTCTCGGACGCGCTGCTCACCGACTACTCGTCGCTGATGTGCGACTACGCGGTCACCGGGCGGCCGATGCTGTTCCTGATCGACGACTGGGACGAGTACCGCAGGGTGGAACGCGGCGTCTACCACGACCTGCCCGCGATCGCCCCCGGCCCCTGCCTCACCACGACCGAGGAGCTGATCGAGGTGCTACGCGATCTCGACGGGACAACGGCGGCGTTCGCCTCCAGGTACATCGCGTTCCGCAGGACGTGGTGCGCCGACGAGAAGGGGAACGCCTCGGCGAACGTGGTGGACGCCTTCTTCGACCCCCGGCACGCCCAGGCCCCTCTCCCATCCGACGTGCGGGAACGTCCCCCGATCGTGCCACGGCACCTGGCACGCCTGCCGCTGCTCGGACGGTCGCGGTGACCGGCGGGCGCGGTGGGGCGGTGGTGTTCGCGTGCCTGGACGCCGACACCCTGGGCGGCGTCCAGCGCGTCACCCACACCGTGGCGCAGGGCCTGGCGGAACGGGGCCGCGAGGTGCACGTGATCGGGCTGCATCGGTCGGAGAAGCCGTTCCGCTATGTGGAACGGCCTCGCTACACCAGTCACGTGATCCACCGGGCTCCGGTGGGAAGGCTCTCCCGACTCGGCAGGCGCCGCGAGCGGCAGGCGCTCGACAGGCTGCTGCGGGAGGTGGGGCCGGGGTTCGCGGTGCTCTCCTCGCCCAGCGTGGTCACCCGGATCGGGGACCTGCTGCCCGAGCGACTGCTGCCGATCGGGCAGTACCACGGGTCGTACGAGCACGCGCGGGGATCGTGGCACCTCGGCTCGGTCCGCGGCCACTACGGCGCCCTGGAGAAGGCGGTGTTCCTCAGCGAGGAGGACGCGTGGCTGTTCTCCGAGCACGCGTTGCTGCCCAACACCTGGTCCATCCCGAACCCGCTGCCCGTCTGGCCTTCGCGGACCGCGGACCTCACCGCCCGCCGGGTGCTCGGGGTCGGCAGGCTGGAGGGCGTGAAACGGTTCGACCGGCTGATCTCGGCCTTCGCGCGGGCGTGCGGCCGTCCGGGTCCCGGAGGCATAGAGGGCGCAGAGGGCGACGGCGATCACCCGGATCTCGTGAAGGCCCGTCGCGAGGCGAGCGAGGGCTGGGATCTGCACCTGATCGGCGAGGGGGCCGAGCGGGAACGGCTCCTGTCGCACGCCGCGGAGTGCGAGGTGAGCGACCGGGTGGTGTTCCGCGGCGCGGTGCCCGCCGCCCGGATGGCGGACGAGTACACGGGCGGGTCGCTGCTCGCGCTGTCCAGCGAGCACGAAGGGCTACCGCTGGTGGTCGGCGAGGCGGCCTCCTACGGGGTGCCCTCGGTGGCGTTCGACGTGTCGAGCGGGCTCAGGTCACTCGTACTGGACGGGCAGACAGGGGTGCTGGTGCCCCCGGCCGACGTGACCGGGCTCGCCGCCGCGCTGGCCGGGCTGATCGCCTCGGCCGCGGAGCGGCGGCGGCTGGGAGCCGCCGCCCGCGCGCACGTCGAGGCGTTCCGCCCCGACCACGTCCTGGACCGCTGGGAGGCCCTGTTCGACCAGATCACCCGCTGAGTTTCCCCCGGACCGGCGGAAACCCCTGTCCGGATCACCCTCTGACCGCGTACCACCGGCGGGAAGCCCTCTTCGGCCGGATGCCGATCACGTACCGGATCGGCGAGAAGCCCCTCACCTGCCGGCCGCGACGGGCTCGGTGCGCGGCATGGGCACCCCGGCCAGCACGATCTGGGCGGAGGTGAGCCGTGCCCCCAGCGGATTCGGCTCGCGGAGCCGGATCAGCCGGTCGAACGTCACCCTTTTCACCCGGGTCAGCTTCCGCCTGGCCGCCGTCCGCTCGTAGGACATCAACCGCGAGGTCTCGGCCTTCGGCGCCCCGGTGAGCTCGTACCCGTACGTCTGCAGCCGGTCCCCGAGCACGCTCTCGCACAGCGAGATCTCGCCGGGGTCGAGCCGGTCACGCCACGAACCGGCCCGCGCGGTGGTCACCTCGCCGAAGGTGCGCGCGTGCCAGGTCTTGCGTGCGGGTACGGCGATGCCGGCCATCGCGCCCGGGTCGCACATGGCGGGGGCGAAGTCCTCACCGAGGAACTCGCACAACCTGCGCAGGTGGGCCTCCGGCTCCGCGGTCAGGTCCTCGTAGCGCAGCTCGTGGTAGCTGCCGCCCGGCAGTTTCGGCGCGCCGTGCCTGGCGAAGTCGATCGCCTCGGCCCAGGCGGAGACCGCGCTGTAGACGGTCCCGTTGTACCAGGGCATCTCCTTCAGCGACGCCACACAGTCGCGGCCGTCCCTGATCAGGTGCACGAACTGGGCGTCGGGGAACAGCCGCAGCAGCACGTCGGTGTACTGGAAGTACGAGGGCCGCTTGTCACCCCAGCGCGGCTTGCCGTGCCTGGCCGCGTAGGCGCGCAGCACGATGCCCAGCGCGGAGCCGAGCGTCGGCGGCCCGCCGACGATCTGGTCGAGCACCTCGTCGCGGTCCAGTTCCAGCTCGTGGAAGCGTGACTGGCGCCGGTCGACCACCCATTCGCCCAGCTCACGCCGGTGCGCGGCGTCGTTGAGGTCGCCGAACTGGAGCCGCCGCTGGTAGGCGGAGACCATGAACCGGGTCTCCGGCGGGATGGCCACGCGCGGGTGGGCGTGCAGCATCAGCTGCAGCATCGTGGTCCCCGAGCGGGGACAGCCCAGGATGAAGATCGGGCGATCGGGCTTCATCTCAGACCTTCGCAAGCTCGCCGAGTTGCCGGCTGGTGAGCCTCGCGGCCACCGGGCTCGGCTCGCGGAACCGGTTGACGCGGTCGCGCATCTCCTTGCGCCTGCGTGCCCAGCGCCGCTTGGACGCCGCCTTCTCGCACGCCTCGACGTGGGTCTTGCTCGCCTTGGGGGCGCCGCTCAGCTCGTAGCCGTTCGCGGTGAGCCGGTCGCCGAGCACCGTCTCGCACACCGAGATCTCCCAGGGCTCCAGCCTGGCCTTCCACGACCCCGCCCTCGCCGTCGTGACGTCGCCGTGGGTGTGGCTGTGCCAGACCTTGTGCTGCGGGATCGCCACCCTGGCGACGTGGTACGGCTCGGTCATCGCCGGGTCGTAGTCCTCGCCGAGGAAGTCGCAGAGCTTGCTCAGCTCGGTCTCCGGGTAGGCCGTCAGGTCCTCGTAGCGCAGCTCGTAGTAGCTGTCGGCGGGGAGCCTCTTGGCGTGGCGGCGGCCGTAGTCGATCGCCTCGCTCCAGTTGACCGCCGCGTGGAAGACGTCCTTGGTGTACCAGGGCATCTCCTTCAGCGACGCCACGCAGTCGCGGCCGTCCCTGATCAGGTGCACGAACTGGGCGTCGGGGAACAGCCGCAGCAGAAGGTCCACGTGGTGGTAGTAGCTGGGCCGCTTGTCACCCCAGCGGCTCTTGCCGTACTGCTCGGCGTAGGAGCGGAAGGTGATTCCCATCGCCGACCCCAGCGTGGGCGGACCGGCGACGATGTCGTCGATCAGCCTGTCCCCGTCGAGCTTGAGCTCCTTGAACTTGGTGTCCTTGTCGCTCACGATCCACCGGCCGACCCTGCGCCGGTTGCGTTCCTCGCGCAGGTCCCCGAAGGAGAACCTGCGGTAGTAGCCGGGCACCACGAACCGTGTCTCCGGAGGCACCGCGATGCGCGGGTGCGAGTGCAGCATGAGCTGCAGCATCGTGGTGCCGGAACGCGGACAACCGATCACGAAGATCGGGCGGTCGGACTGCATGACAACGAACCCCCGTAAAGCTTGGTCAAACAGATATGCGTGGCGCCTTCCCGACGAGCGGTACGACGGGCACCACCCGGGCGAAGAGCCACATTCGGTAGATCAGAACGACCTCGTTCAGCAGAAGCAGGACCCCCGCCGCGACCGCGAGGGGTACCAGGGCGACCGTCCCGACCAGCGGGGCGACCACGAACACGGCGGCGTGGAACTCGATACCGCTGATCAGGTGGGTCCGCACCCGGTGGCGGGCCAGGAGGCGGGTGAACCTGCGGGGCAGCCTCGGGCGCCTGCCTTTCCTGGGCCCCCGCCGTCCGGCCCCGTCCTCTGCCCGGTTCCCGCCGCGCACCTCTTCACGGTCTTCTTCCCGGTCCTCGAATCCGGCGACTCGCAGCGGCTCGCGGGGCGTGATGACCTCGACGGGCCTGAGGCGTCCCGCGTGGGCGGTGTGCCCGGCGGCCATCGGCGCCTCCCCCGCCCTGGGGGATCCCACGGTCACCACGGACTCGACGGGTACCGGCCGTCCGAGCCGGTTCTCCCTGACCACCTCGCGCACGCGCTTCATCTGCGGCGCGTTCACATAGCGGAACAGGTCGAGGACGGCCACCCCGGCGCCCAGCAGGATGTAGGAGACGTCGCCCGTCGCCACGTACTGCCCGGACGCCAGCCCCGCGGCGCAGCAGAGCACCCTGATCCGGTCGCCGACGTAGTCGAGCCAGAGCCCGAACGCCGTCCCCGTCCCCTTGAGCCGGGCGATCTTCCCGTCCATGCAGTCGACCATGAAGCTCACGTAGAACAGCAGTGCCCCCGCGGCGAGCCGTCCTGACGCGAAGCAGATCGCCGAGCACATGCCGAGGATCAGGGAGAAACGGGTGAGCCCGTTGGGGGTGATGGACGTGTGGTTGGCGACGAGCAGGGTGAGCCTGCACGCCACCGGGTCGACCAGGAAAACGGTCCACCAGGAGTCTTTTCGTTTCCGGGTCGCGAGAACGTCGTCCAACGAATAGGCCCTCATGCGTTCCAGCATGGCCACGCGGTGTCTCCTGTCATCTACGCTCTGTAACTACTAGAAGATCTCCATGCCACTTCTTGACCGACCCGCGCCATGGGGCTCCGGCGCTTGAAGGACACGAAAGGCCGAGGAGGGTCTCCCCGGCCTTTCGTGAGGACGACGGGCGGCTACCGGAAGATCCGGTCCACGGCCCTGGCCGCCGCGCCGCCGTCCTCCAGCGGGCAGAACCTGGCGGTGAAGGCGTCGTACAGCTTCCGGTACTTACCGCGCACCTCGTCGGCGTCCCGCACGGCCGTCACGACCTCCTCGGTCGTGCGCAGCAGCGGCCCGGGGGCCTCGGCCTCGAAGTCGAAGTAGAAGCCGCGCACCTCGTCGCGGTAGCGCTCCAGGTCGTAGGTGAAGAAGAACATCGGCTTGCCGGTCACCGCGAAGTCGAACATCGCCGACGAGTAGTCCGTGATCAGCATGTCCGCGACCAGGTAAAGCTCCTGGATGTCCGGATATATCGAGACATCGAAGAGGAAGTCCGTGCCGACCCTGGGCAGCCTGTCCGTGACGTTCGGGTGCTTACGGATCATGAGCACATGGTCCTCGCCGAGCTTCTCCGCCATGTGCCGAACGTCGAGGCGCAGGTCGAGCCGGTAGCGTCCCCTGCTGTAGAGCTTGTCGTCGCGCCACGTCGGGGCGTACAGGATGACCTTCTTGCCCTCGGGCAGGCCGAGACGCTCCCGGATCTCCCCGATCCGCTCGGCTCCGGCACGACGCAGCAGGTCGTCGCGAGGAGAGCCGATCTCCAGGATCTCCCCCTCGAACCGCAGAGCACCGTCCAGGATCGAGGTGCACCAGGGACTCGGCGAGATGAGGTGGCTCCACCGGGCGACGGCCCTGGCGAGCCGCTCGTGCTGGTCGGGCCTGGCGAACGGCACCTTCTCGACGTCGAACCCGACGCGCTTCAACGGCGTGCCCCGCCAGGTCTGCAGCACCGTCTGCCCCTGCCTGCGCTCGAACCAGGAGGGCAGGTGGCTGTTGGTCACGATGTACCTGCAGCGGGCGAGGGCCTCGAAGAACTCCCGCCCGTACCGGCGGACCGGCGTCACCCCCTCGGGCAGTTCCACCTGCCCGTCCCGCACGACCCACATGAACTCCAGGTCCGAACCCCGCCGCACGAGCTCCTCGTAGATCGCCTTCGGGCTGTCGGAGAACTGCCTGCCCCCGTAACTGTCGAAGAGGACGGCGGGCCGCAGCGGTTCCTGGCACCTCGCGGGGTAGAGGTCCTCGCGCAGCAACCGCTGCTGCTTCGGCCTGCCCGAGGCGCGCAGGTCGTCGCTCACGGTGAAGACGGCCTCGTTCATCAGGTCGGTGTCGAAGACGAACGTACGGGTGGCGGAGATGTGCTCCAGCGGCGCGGACAGCCGGAACTCCATGCGCATGTCACCGGTGCCGGCGCCGGTACGGATCGCGAAGCCGTGCGTGCCCGCCGGCAGCGGCAGCCACCCACCGAGCGTCTCGCTCCCCTCGGGCGTCACCGTGGCACTGCCGTCGACGAGCGGGAAGAGCCGCTCGGTGAGCCGGTTGCGCGAGGTGACGACCAGCCACGCCGGGCCGTCGATCGGGCGCATCGGGGCCCCGGTCACCCTGAGGTGGCCCAGGTCGGTCCACTCCACCCGCTCCACGTAGAACGTCGGCCGCTGCTCGCGCAGCACGAGCCCACCGGCCTGCGACCGGTTCAGCACCACGTCGCGCCCGCGGAGCCGGTAGAGGCCACGCTCCACGTCGCGGGCGACGAGCAGCGGCCGGGCCTTTCCTTCGGCGGGGACGACCTCGAAGTGCCACTCGGCTCCTGGGTTGAGCGCGCTCATCTCCAGGCCGGCCGGGTCAAGCTCCGGCCAGCGCTCGGACAGCACCTCGTCGAGGTCGACCACCGCCTCGAAGGCGCCGTCCGACACGGTCATCGGGTAGCGCCGGTCACGGCCCCCCTGCGGCCGGATCAGCCGCAGCGTCGGTGCGGCGCCGAGGTCGTCGTCGCACCGGCCGCCGATCCTCAGCTTGCCCTCGGCCACCCGGTGGCCGGTGACCCAGCCCCCCGGCCGCTCCACCTGGAGCCTGAACTCCTCGGCGGGCGTCCACTCCGTCCACGCCACGGTCCCCGGCTCGCGCTCGGTGAACTCCAGCCGCCGTGCGGCCGGGCTCGGCTGCCCCAGCCTTCCCCGGCGCAGGAGTCCTCGGGACAGTACGCACAGGTCGATCCGCCAGGACGAACCGGCCGGGAGCTTGGCGGGATCGACGGTGAGCCGGAACCCGCACCAGTCCTTGCGCCTGCGCGGGCCGGTGTCGACCAGCGACAGGCCCCGCCTGACCGTGACGGGGAGCCGGATCCTGCGCCGGCGACCTTCGAGTCCTTCGGTGCCCTCAGCGCCCTTGGCGTCCCCGGTGCCCTTGGCGTCCCCGGCGCCCTCGGGGACGAGCCAGGCGAGGAGGTGCTGCTGCATCCGCCTGCGGGGACGCAGGTAGCGCAGCGAGATCCGGCCCTCGACGACCAGCTTGTCGTCCTTCCATTCCAGGCTGTCCACCCGCTGGCGCAGGTCCAGTTCCTCGCGCATCCGCGTGGCGGACCGCTCGACCTGCACGGGCACGTTGAGGTGGTACCCGCGCAGGCTGCTCCCGACGACGCGGGCGGTCGGCTTCACCGTCCTGTCCCACTCCAGCAGCTGGAGCAGGTCGCTCATCCTGCGTTCCTCGACGAGGATCCACTTCGCCCTGCGCTGCGCGGGGATGAGCGGGAGAACCTTCGGCCCCGCTGTGTCGAGATAGGCGCACGCCAGGTCGAGGAAGCGACTCCGGAACTCCTCCCCCGCCTGGTCGAGCACCTGCAGGAAGTTCGGCAGGTCACTGTCGAGGACCATCCGGTCCCACGCCCTCAGGTGCTGGGTCCGCCCCGTGTCGACGAGGAAACTCCGCACGGAGTCGACGGCGGCGAACCGGTCCTCGATCCCCTTGAGGTGCCCCCGGTTCTGGGTGATCGAGACGCTTTCCCCCTCCCGCTCCCGCCACAGGTAGACCGGAGTGGACAGCACGTCCACCGCCCCGGCGAGGAAGTGGGCGGGCAGGGCGACGGCGATGTCCTCCCACAGGACCCCCTCGGGAAAGCTCAGCCCCCGCTCGTCCCAGAAGGAGCGCCGCCAGAGCTTGTTCGTGACCAGCCGGTCCTTGAGCAGGATCTCGTCGGCGGTCACGTGGGTCCGCCTGGCGGAGTTGGCGAAGATCGCCTTGTGCATCGCCGACTGGCGCACCCCCTGCCCGCTGAAGCGCAGGACGTTGCCCGTGACGAGATCGGATCCGCTCTCCGTCAGAGAGCACACCATCGTCTCGACGGCCGTCAACGGGAGCATGTCGTCGCTGTCCAAAAAGGCGAGGAAATCACCGCTGGCGTGCCTTATGCCGGTGTTGCGCGCGGTGCCAAGGCCCCCGTTCTCCTGCCGGATCAGCCGGAACCGGGCGTCACGCTCGACGAAGGTCTCGGCGATCTCCGCACTGGAGTCGGGAGAGCCGTCGTCCACCATGACGACCTCGATGTCACTCCAGGTCTGCGCGACCAACGACTCCAGACACGCCTCAAGGTACGGCTCCACGTTGTATATGGGCACGATGATGCTCACTGGGGCCACGATCGGTCCTCCGGTAGTCGAAAGCTCACAGTCCGGTCCATCGGCGTGAACGCCGGACATAGCACGCGGGTGAAGATCCACTCAGCGTGGAAGACGTCACGGGCGCGCGGCGGGAAGCCCAGTGGTCGCCGGAAAGCGGCGGAAGGAGCCCGTGTGCCCGTCGACACAACCTGGCGGCCATGAACGCGACGTAGACGTCACGTCAGCAGCATGGCTCCGCGCCGGGCCGGGCGAGCCCAAAATATGACCGCGATGGAGTGAGCTGACCGAGACTTGACCATCTCCGGCACATCTCCCCCGGCCGGCCGATCCGCCCTCGGGTCCGTGACGCGGCAACGCCTCCCCCAAGCCCAGGTCAAGGCTGGGAATGCACACGTCCTAGTAAGACGTGATGACCCTTCGATCCCCCCTGACCGTCCGACACGATCGGGTGACCGAGACGGGCGAGATCGCGGCAAACGGCATTCGCGGGGGGAAACGCATGGACTCAACAGTGGTCGTGGGAGCGGGGCCCGCCGGGCTCACCGCGGCCTACGAGCTGGCCCGGCGAGGACACCCGTGCGAGGTCTTCGAGGCCGACCGCGTGGTCGGCGGCATCAGCCGGACGGAGGAACGCGACGGCTGGCGCTTCGACATCGGCGGGCACCGCTTCTTCACGAAGGTGCCCCGGGTGGAGGACTTCTGGAACGAGATCCTCGGCGAGGAGGACTTCCTGCTCCGCCCGAGAATGAGCCGCATCCACTACGGGGGCCGTTTCTACGACTACCCGCTCAGGGCGTCCAACGCCCTGCGCAACCTCGGTGTCCTGGAATCCCTGCGCTGTGTCAGCTCGTACGCCTGGGCCAGGATCAGGCCGCCCGCCGACCAGTCCACCTTCGAGGGCTGGGTCGCGGCCAGGTTCGGCCGGCGGCTCTACGGGATCTTCTTCAAGACCTACACCGAGAAGGTGTGGGGCGTTCCCGCCGCGAGTATCCAGGCCGACTGGGCCGCGCAGCGGATCAGGGACCTCTCCCTGGGCAAGGCCATCGCCGCCGCGCTGACGCCGGGGAGGAACCGCAGGGAGATCACGAGTCTCATCGAGGAGTTCCGCTACCCCAAACTGGGGCCGGGCATGATGTGGGAGGCCTGCGCCGACCGGGTCCGCGAGCGGGGTTCCACCATCCACCTCGGCACCCGGGTCGAACGGATCCGCCGCCACCACGGCCGCCTCGCCGTCACCGTCCGCCACGACGACGGCGAGAACGAGAGGCCCGGTGTCGGGGGCGCCGTCCGCGAGGTGCACTGTGACGACCTCATCTCCTCGATGCCGCTCAACGCCCTGATCCGCGCGTTCGGGCCGGACGTGCCAGATGTCGTCGCGGAGGCCGCCGCGGGGCTGAAATACCGCGACTTCCTCACCGTCGCGCTGGTCGTCCCCGAGCGGTTCTCCTTCCCCGACAACTGGATCTACATCCACTCCCCCGAGGTCCGGCTCGGCCGGGTGCAGAACTACGGTTCCTGGTCGCCGTACCTGGTGCAGGCGGGACGGACCTGTCTCGGCCTGGAGTACTTCGTCAACGAGGGCGACGACCTGTGGCGCGCTCCGGACGACGACCTCATCGCGTTCGGCACCCGGGAGCTGGAGCGGCTGGGCCTGGTGACCCCCGGCTCGGTCCGGCAGGGCTACGTGGTGCGAATGCCGAAGGCCTACCCCGTCTACGACGCCGGCTACGCCGGCAACGTCGAGGTGCTCAGGAAGTATCTCGACGTGGAGTGGCCGGAGATCCACCCGGTCGGCCGCAACGGCATGCACCGGTACAACAACCAGGACCACTCCATGCTCACCGCGATGCTGACCGTGGAGAACGTCGTCGACGGAGCCGGGCACGACGTCTGGCAGGTCAACGTCGACGCGGAGTACCACGAGGAGCACACGGGACGGCCGGGGACCCCGAGGGTCACGAGGGGCACCGGCCGCGACGCCCCCGTCCTCCTCGCCGACACGCCCGCCTCGGGCTGAGTGCCCACATCCAACACCAGCGATCCCATGACGCCTTGCCCTGCCGTTGCCGCCTCCGCCCCGCCGAGCGCGGACCACCGCGGGTCAAGGCTCTCCTCCCAGCCGCCTTGGAGTTGCGCGCCATGACAACACAGCCGTACACGGTCCCGGACGTCAGCGTGATCGTCATCACCTACAACGACGCGGCCCGGTTACCCCGGGCCGTGCGCTCCGTTCTCGGCCAGACGCTCAAGAACCTCGAAGTGATCATCGTGGACGACTGTTCCGGTGACGACACCCCGGCGGTGGCCAAGGCGCTCACCGAGGAGGACGGCCGGGTCCGCTACCTGCGGCTGCCCGCCAACAGCGGCGGCTGCGGCGCGCCGCGCAACGCGGGCATGGACGCCTCCCGCTCGCCCTTCCTGATGTTCCTCGACAGCGACGACGAGCTGCCCAGACACGCCTGCAAGAGCCTCCTGCTCGAAGCGGAGGCGACCGGCGCCGACTTCGTCATGGGCACCGTGGAGCGCGTCGACGAGGCGACCGGCGCCGTCACCCTCTGGTACCCCCAGCTGTTCGCGGAACGACGGGTCGTGGACGGCATCCGCGCCGAACCCGAACTCCTCTTCAACTGCCTCGCCACCAACAAGCTGTACCGGCGGACCTTCCTCGACGTCACCGGCATCCGTTTTCCCGAGGACATCCACCACGAGGACATCGTCTGGTCGACGGAGCTGTTCTGCCGCAGCAAGCTGTTCGCCGTCGTGCCGTGGCCCGTCTACCGCTGGCTGCTCGCCGCCACCCCGGCCACCAGGTCGATCTCGTCGCGGCGGCACGAGCTGGAGAACGTTCGCCAGCGCGTCGCCGCCGCCGTCCTGAGCGACCGCGCCCTCGCGAACACCCACTCCCTCGACCTCAAGGAGGACAAGGACTTCCGCTTCCTCTCCCACGACCTCCGCCTCTACCTGGGCGACCTGCCCCAGCGTGACCCGGCGTGGATCTCCGACTTCGCCGACATCGTCATCCCGTACGTGGACACGCTCGAACCCGCCGCGATCGAGCGGCTGACCAGGGCGGAGCGGGTGTGCCTCCAGCTCGTCCGCGAGCGGCGCGGAGCCGAGGCGGCGCTCGCCGCCGTCGAGCTGGGGGGCAGGCACTCCGTCCCGCCCCGGGCGGTCACGGCGGACGACGATCGGGTGTTCTGGGGGACGGTGCCCCCTCAGGACGAGCGGGCCAGGAGCGAACTGGACGTCACCGAGCTGCGCCTGGCTGAGCAACCGCTGTCCGGAGCGCTGCTGCGGCACGAGCTCATCGACCTGCAGGCGTCGAGGGACCGGATCCGGTTGCGCCTGCGAACCTACGATCCCGGCCGGGTGCTCGACGGCCGCACGCTGACCGCGTGGCTCCGCGTCGGCGGCAGGAAGAGGACGATCACCTCGATCCCCGTCCAGATGGCCCCCGTCGTGATCGAGTCGCTGGAGGAGCGGGAGAAGAAGAGCCCGAGAGGGCTCGAAGGGCAGTGGGAGCCGGAGGAGCCGGAGCGGACGAGGATCCCGCGGATGACGGGAGGTCCTCCCGAGGGGACGGGAATCCTGGAGGGGACGGTGACGATCTCCCTGCCGGAGCTGGAGTGGCCGGACAACGCCGTCAGGCCGCAGGCGGTCATGATCTCGCTCCAGGAGGGCGAGCGCGGGAACCTCAGGCCCCTCCTCGCGGTCCCGGGGTTCTCGTTCACCTCCGTGGGCACGGTGGGCTCCGGCCGCCTCGTCCTCGAGGCGTCCGCCGACCTCCCGTTCCGCCTCATGGCGCGCAGGCTCGGCCCCGCGGCCAAGCGGCGTTTCCCGAGCGTGCCGGAACTCTGGCGTGGCCTGCTGGCCGACCTCGCCACCCCCCGCAACCTGGGCCGCTTCTACCGGCTGGTCAGCATGACGGTGCCGGTGAACCGGAACCTGGTGCTGTTCGAGTCGGCCGAGGGCACCGGCTACACCGGCAACCCGCGCTACATCCACGAGGAACTGCAGCGGCGCGCCACCGGCCTGCGGGCGGTCTGGTCCCACGCGGACGTTCCCGAACGTTTCCCCGAGGACGTCGGTCTCGTCCGGCGCGACACCTTCCGCTACGCCTGGACCCTGGCGCGCGCCGGGCACTGGGTGGACAGCCACAACCTGCCCTACTGCTACCGCAAGCGCGGGAGCACCCGCTACCTGCAGACCTGGCACGGTCAGGTGCTCAAGAAGATGGGCCTGGACGAGCCCAGGCACCGGACGCAGCCGGCCCTCGCCAGAAAGTACGCCGAGGCGGTGGCGCGCTGGGACGCGCTGCTCACCCCGGGCCCCGACTTCCTGCGCGACTTCGCCGAGGCGAGCGGGTTCAGGGGCGAGCTGATCCACGCCGGATACCCGCGCACCGACGTGCTGGTACGGCACATGGAACCGGCGCAACGCGAGCGGGCGCGGCAGGTGAGGGAGTTCTTCGAGGTTCCCGCGGGAAAGCGGGTGATCCTCTACGCGCCCACCTACCGCGACAACAGACGCTTCAGCGGCGACTCGATCCGGCTCGACCTGCCCGCCCTCGCCGGCGCGCTGCCCCCGGACTGGGTGATCCTGGTGCGCGCCCACCGGTACGACCGCTTCACGGTGCCCGACCCGCTCGGCTGGCTCGTCCGGGACGCCTCGGCGTTCCCCGAGGTCAACGACCTGATGCTCGCCTCGGACGTCCTGGTGACGGACTACTCCTCGATCATGTTCGACTACGCCTGTCTCGGCAGGCCGATCCTCTACTACGTCGACGACTACGAGCGCTACGCCTCCGCCCAGCGGGGGGTCTGCTTCGACCTGGCCGAGATCGCCCCGGGGCCGCTGCTGCGCGAACCGGGCGAGCTGGCCGAGGCGCTGGAGCGGCTCACCGAGATCACCGAGAGGTACCGGCGGCGCTACGCGGAGTTCCGCGACCGCTGGTGCGGCCTCGACGACGGGCAGGCGAGCGGCAGGGTCGTGGACGCGTTCTTCCCGGAGGTCATGCGTTGAGATCGCGAGACGTCTTCTTCCTCAGCACCGACGGCGACTCGATGGGCGGGTCCCAGCGGGTCATCCACACCCTGGCCCAGGGCCTCGGCTCGCGGGGGCACAGGGTGACCCTGATCAGCATCAATCCCTCCCGGCAGCCGCAGAGCTACATCGCCGACCCCGTCTACCGGCACGCCACGCTGTACGACACGCCCGCCCCCGAGCCCGCCGCCCGCTCGCTGCCGTGGCGCAGGGGCAGGCAGAGAAGGAGCCCGGAGGAGGTCGCCGCCGCGAGGCGGAAGCTGCTGCGGCTGACGGACCGGATCGACGGCGGACACGGCGGATACATGGTCATCGCCTCGCCCTGGGCCGCCCACTGGATCGCCGACCTGCCCATGCCGCACATCGCCAAGATCGGCCAGTACCACCAGTCGTACACCGAGGCGGTGGACTCACCGAACC
Source organism: Streptosporangium sp. NPDC000095 (assembly GCF_042899335.1). NCBI lineage: Bacteria > Bacillati > Actinomycetota > Actinomycetes > Streptosporangiales > Streptosporangiaceae > Streptosporangium > Streptosporangium sp. NPDC000095. Next base: position 207,788 of record NZ_JBIAZS010000006.1, on the reverse strand, counting down.
TCAAGCTCATCAAGAAGCACTACGCGCACCTCGACAAGGCGCTGTTCCTGTGCGACGACTACGCGGCGTCCTTCACCGCGCACCGGCTCGCCAACTGCGGCACCATGCTGAACCCGGTCAGCGTCTTCCCCGAGGAGGCGGCCCCGCTGCGCAACCCGCGGATCGTCTCGGCCGGACGGCTGGTCAGGGTGAAGCGGATCGATCTGCTGATCGACGCCTTCGCCGCCGCGGCCCCGGCCGTCGCCGAGCCGTGGGAGCTGCACGTCATCGGCGACGGGCCGCTTCGGGCGGCCCTGGAGGCGCAGGCCGCCCAGACCGGCCTCGGCGACCGGATCGTCTTTCGCGGACAGGTCGAGAACGTCGAGGCCGAGTACCTGGACGCCTCCATCGTCACCCTGAGCAGCGACTTCGAGGGATGGGGGCTGGTCCTCGCCGAGGGCGCGGCCTGCGGGCTGCCCGCCGTGGCCTGCGACGCCTCTGCGGGGGTGAGGACCCTGGTCGAGGACGGGGACAACGGCATACTGGCCGAGCCCGGAGACACCGGGAGCTTCGCCGCCGCCCTGGAGCGCCTCATGTCCGACGCCGAGCTGCGCCGCAGGATGGGGGCGAGGGGCAGGGAACGGATGAGGAGGTACCGGCTGCCGCGCGTCCTGGAACGCTGGGAGGCGCTCTTCGACGAGCTCGACCGCTGACGGCTGCCCGCACCCCGCGGGTCCGGCCACTGACGGCTGCCCGCACCCTACGGACCGCTGACGGCTGCTCGCGCCCTGCGGATCGGAACGGGCGTGGTGCCCAGGAGACGCCTCCGGCATCTCACACCCGGTGACGGGCCGGATCCCGGGCGGCCCACCGGGACCTTCGGCTCTCCTGCGGAGCGGCTCGGGGAGCACCGCTCATCGGCGGGAGAGCAGGATCCCCGCCTCCCGCAGGAGCAGCGGAACGAACAGGACGCCGACAAAGATCGGCGACACCATGAACCGGAAGTCCGGCGCGGTGTTGGTGAGGATCACCCCGATCTGCTGCCCCGCGACCACGGCCGCCCCCGCGAGTGCCGCCCGGCTACCCGTCCGCCACCAGGCGAGCGCGGCCGTGGCGTAGGTGAGGTAGCACCAGAAGGGCGCCCGCCAGAGCAGCCATTCGAACTGCCTCACGGTGCTCGCGTCCAGCGCGAACAGCCCCGCGGCGAGCAGCCCTTCGGAGATCGGCCGCTGCCGCATCACCGAGGCCGCCGGGGAGCCCTCCCAGCCGTCGGGGAGCCGTGGATCTCCCGGGGAGAAGCGGTAGAGCTCACCGCCGGGCTCGTCCGAGGTCGATCCGGGCTGCCAGGCGAGCGCGGCGCGGCAGATCCTGGCGCTCAGGATCGTGCCCGGCGCGCGGACCAGCAGTCCTCGCCACAGCTCCAGGATCTCGGACATCCGCTGTTCGGCCCGCGCGTGGCCGAACCCGGGATCGAAGAAGACCCGCGCCATGGTCTGGCAGGTCGCCCCCCGCCGCCAGACGTCGAGCGGGGCGATCTCCGCCAGGAGTTCCCGCTGCTCGCGGTCGAAGAGGTGGGGTCTCTCCCCGTACGCCACGGCGAGGTCGCCGAACACCGTCTGGTAGGCGAACGAGCGGGACGGCGACGCGATGCCCATCGCCGGGTAGCCGACGCTCAGCAGGAGCGGCGGCGCCGCCACCGCTCCGGCCGCGAGCGCCGCGACCCGCCGGCGGGCTCCCGGGCGGCCGGCCAGGAGCGCGACGAGCGCGACGGCGGCGACCAGCGCCACGAGGAAGCCGTTGTTACGGAAGAGCCCCAGGCCGAGCAGTTCGGCCCCGAGGGCGGCGAAGCGCGGGTCCCACGCCCACCGGCCGCCCCCGCGTCCGGCCATCCTCCGCCCGCCGACCCCGGCTGCGTCCCGCACCCGGCCCTCACCTCGCACGACAGATCCAGACCGCAGCCCCGACCGGGCCATGAGCCGTACCGCGGTGCCGGCGGCCAGTACGGCGCACACGGTGAACGGCACGTCCTTCCACATCGACACCGTGAAGGCGCCGAGCGGCGGTGACAGCGCCGCGCACCCCACCGCCACGAGCAGCGGGCGTCCCCGTACCCCCAGCGGCCGGATCGCGCCCGCGAGGTGGGCCAGGGCGGCGGCCATCGCCGCCGTCTGCAGAAGGGTGACCGCGGACAGGTCGCCGGTCACCTTCAGGGAGAGCCCGAGCAGGGCGTCGTAGGCGACCGACTGCCCGGCCACCCAGGGGCCCGTCGTGACGTGCGCGACGTAGGTGACGGAGTCGGGGCTCATCAACCCGGGGTGGAAGCCGAGCCACCAGCCGAGCAGCGCGAGCTGGGCGGTGGCGTAACAGGCGAGCGTGAACCGCCGGTCGCGGGCCGGCGCCCCATCGGTCGCTCCGAGCCCTTTATCGACCGGTTTCAAGCTCGCCGTACTGATCGTCATTTTTTCCCAGCGCGCTCCTCCGGGGGACCGACGCCCATCATCGAATACGCCCGAGGTGCGACCCGCACGCCCACGACCCGCTATACGCACTCATGACCTGGGGAAACGTCAAGTTTGTGCTGAGCGAAGACGGCATGCCCCGGCCGCGGGAGAGCGTGCCTTTCACAGGACATCGTGACGCTTCTGCCCCAGGAGGCATCAGGCACCTCGATAGGATGCCCATTCGACCGACGTCGATTTGACCCGGAGCTCCCCTCATGAAGTCTCCTGTCCGAATGTTGCTGGCCACATCCTGTGCGCTGGCCATGATTTCCGTCCCGACCACCGCGTGGAGCGCGGAGAAGCCCGAACCGAAGGCCACCACGGCGAGCAAGGCCAAGCCCGCCCCCAAGGCCAAGCCCGCGCCGAAGCCGAAGCCCGTGGACTGCGCGAAGGTGAAGTGCATCGCGCTCACCTTCGACGACGGCCCCGGCAAGTACGCGGACAAGCTGCTCGACACCTTCAAGAAGTACAAGTCCAAGGCGACGTTCTTCCTTGAGGGCCAGTACGTGAAGTCCCGCCCCGCGTTCGCCAAGCGGATGGTCACCGAAGGCCATGACATCGGTAACCACAGCTACACCCACCCGCACCTGCGGGAGATCTCGGAAGACAAGATCCGCGAGGAACTCACCAAGACCCAGGACATCGTCAAGAAGGTCACCGGCAAGTACCCGACGACGATTCGCCCGCCCTACGGCGAGTTCGACGAGCGGGTCTCGGCGATCGCCACCCAGATGAACATGCCGATCATCCTGTGGAACGGCGGTTCACGAGACTGGGCGACCAAGAACGAGAAGGCCATCTACGACGAGGTGCTCAAGAACGCCAAGCGTGACGGGGTCATCCTCATGCACGACTGGGTGGAGCAGACCGTCAAGGTGATGCCGAAGCTGCTGACCGCGCTCCAGAAGCAGGGCTACCACGTGGTGGCCGTCTCCTCGCTGCGCGGCGCCAAGGCCACCCAGCCCGGGGACGTCTACCCCGTCGGCTCCGAGAAGGACAAGGACCTGCCCTCCGAGTCGCCCACCGGCGACCCCGAGGACTACGCCCAGTCCCCCGAGGACGGCTCCTGAGCCGAAACCCTCACCGCGCGGGGGCGACCTCGCTGGAGGACGGCCTCCGGGCCACCCGCCTGCCCAGCCGCTGCATGGGAAGCTCCACGTAGCGGTAGGTGAGCAGGCTCAGGCCGAGCACCACCAGCACGAACGCCACCGACAGTGAGACCTGCACCACCTGCCCCGCGTTCCGCACGTCACCGACGACGACGTGCGCGATCCGCAGGAGCGGGTGGTGCAGCAGGTAGACCGAGTAGCTGACCAGGCCCAGCCAGACGAGGAACCTGGGCAGCCGGCGCTCGCGCAGGGCCATCGCACCCGCGAACGACGCCCCGGCCAGCGCGATGGTGGTGAACCACGGCCCCGGCTGCACCCACCACCAGCCCGCCTGCTCCGCCCAGACCGGCGCCAGCGCCACGAGCACGGTCGCCGCCGCCACCGGCCAGAGCCCACCCGAGCCCTGCTCCCAACGGCGGATCGCGGTCCCGGCGAACATCACCGACAGGATCGCCGCACCGAACCACGGCACGAAACTCGAAAAGATCAGAAGCACCAGCGCCGTCGCGCCGAGGACGTACGCGGCGGTCCTCCTGAACCGGCCGCCGATCAGGCCCGCCAGTCCCACGAAGAACAGCACCCCGGACACGTACGCGGGCCAGGGGCCCTGTAGCAGCGGTGCCGTCAGCACCAGCCCCACCGCGACCGCGACGGCACCGAAGCCCACCGCGAAGGTCCCGCTCGCGCGGTGCAGCCCGCCGACGAACAGCGCGGTGACGACCAGGTAGAAGACCATCTCGTAGGAGAGCGTCCACATGGTGTCGGCGAGGCCGCCTCTGCCCACCACGTCCAGCAGCATCGTGGCGTGCGCGGCCACCGACGACAGGTCCCTGGGCACCTGCTCGCGGACGGGCATCCAGAACGCCGTCACCAGGACGAACGCCGAGACCAGCAGGTAGATCGGGTAGAGCCGGAACACGCGGCTGATCCAGAACGCCCTGACATCGCCGTGCCGCTCCAGCGAGACCGGGATGATGTATCCGCTGACCAGGAAGAACACCAGGACGCCGTACATCCCGAGGTTGAACCAGTACGGTCTCAGGGCGGGCATGAACCAGGGCAGCATGTGCTCCAGCAACACGGCGACCGCGCCGATGCCACGCAACGCGTCGAGCCACGCCAGGCGGGCGACGGCGGTCTTGGGGGAGTCTGCGCCGATGGGGGTGGTGGAAGACACCCACCCCAACTTACCTTCCGGCCCACCGCCAAACGGCGCCAACCGCCGAGGAGATCCCTCCCCCGTCGCCCGCCGAGGCGGCTACTCCCACTCGATGGTGCCCGGGGGCTTGCTGGTCACGTCGAGCACCACCCTGTTGACCTCGCGGACCTCGTTCGTGATGCGGGTGGAGACGCGGGCGAGCACGTCGTACGGGACACGCGACCAGTCGGCGGTCATCGCGTCCTCGCTGGAGACCGGGCGCAGGACGACCGGGTGACCGTAGGTGCGGCCGTCGCCCTGGACGCCCACCGAACGGACGTCGGCGAGCAGGACGACCGGGCACTGCCAGATGTCCCGGTCGAGACCGGCGCGCGAGAGCTCCTCGCGGGCGATGGCGTCCGCCTCGCGGAGGATCTCCAGACGCTCGCGGTTCACCGCGCCGATGATGCGGATGCCCAGCCCGGGGCCGGGGAACGGCTGGCGCCAGACCATCGCGGCGGGCAGGCCCAGCTGCTCCCCCGCCCGGCGCACCTCGTCCTTGAACAGAGCCCGGAGCGGCTCCACCAGCGAGAAGCGGAGATCGTCGGGGAGGCCGCCGACGTTGTGGTGGGACTTGATGTTGGCGGTGCCGGTGCCGCCGCCGGACTCGACCACGTCGGGGTAAAGAGTGCCCTGGACGAGGAAGTCGACGGGGCCGTCGGCGAGGATGGCGCGCTGCTCGTCCTCGAAGACCCTGATGAACTCGCGACCGATGATCTTGCGCTTCTCCTCGGGGTCGGTGACCCCGTCGAGCGCCTTCAGGAAGCGCTCGTGGGCGTCGACCACGCGCAGCTTGACGCCGGTGACGGCCACGAAGTCGCGCTCGACCTGCTCCGCCTCCCCCTTGCGCAGCAGCCCGTGATCGACGAAGACGCAGGTCAGCCGGTCGCCGATCGCCCGCTGGACCATGGCGGCGGCCACCGCGGAGTCGACGCCGCCGGACAGACCGCAGATGGCGCGACCCTTGGGGCCGATCTGGGCGCGGATCGCCTCGACCGCGTCCTCGACGATGTTGACCATCGTCCAGGAGGGGCGGCAGCCCGCCGCGTCCAGGAAGTGCTTCAACACGGTCTGGCCGTGCTCGGAGTGGAGGACCTCGGGGTGGAACTGGACGCCGTACAGGCCCAGCTCGGGGTGCTCGAAGGCGGCGACGGGCGTCTGGGCCGTCGCGGCGGTGACCGTGAACCCCTCGGGGGCGGCGGAGACGCTGTCACCGTGGGACATCCAGACCGACTGCGCGGCGGGCAGCCCCGCGAAGAGCACACCCTCCTCCTCGACGTCGAGGTGGGTGCCGCCGTACTCGGCGGTGCCGGTCCTGGCCACCTTTCCGCCCAGTTCCTGGGCCATGACCTGGAAGCCGTAGCAGATGCCGAAGGTCGGCACGCCGGTCTCGAACAGGCCCGCGGGGGCGGCGGGGGCGCCCTCGGCGTACACCGAGGAGGGGCCGCCGGACAGGATGATCGCCTTGGGCTTCTTCGCCATCATCTCCTCGACCGGCATCGTCGAGGGGACGATCTCGGAGTAGACGTGGCATTCACGCACCCTTCGCGCGATCAGCTGCGCGTACTGCGCGCCGAAGTCGACGACCAGGACCGTGTCGAACTCAGACACCAAGACCCCCAAAAGGAACAGAGCGGTGTCCCCAGTCTATCGGCGCCCGTCAGCCCGCCCGCTCACAGCCGAAAAGATCTCCCGCCGCCCCGCTCACCCGGACCGGGAAGGACTCCTGCCTGCCCGCAACGGGAAAGACTCCTCCCTGTCCGCGCCGGAAGGGGATTCCCCTCTACCCGCGACCGGGAAGGACTTCCCCGCCGTCGTGCCCATCCGCACGGTCCCCTCGGCCGGAGAACGAGGGCAGCGTCCCGGCGATCAGTGCCTCGGTCTGCTCGCGCAGGATCTCGGCGTAGCCCGGGTGGGTGAGGACCAGGAAACGCTCCTCGCGGATGGCGGCCACCGCGGCGCGGGCCACCTCGGCCGGGTCGATGCCCTCCTCCACCAGGCCGCCGATGATCGCGGCGGAGACCTCCTCGTCCTCGTCCTCGGCGCGTCCGGCGGCCACCAGGTTCTCCGGCCGGTGGCGGCCGGAGCGGTTGAGGCCGGTACGCACCCCGCCGGGGCACAGCGCGGTCACCCGGAGCCTGGAGCCGGCCGCCGCGAGATCCTGGGCGAGGGACTGCGAGGCGGCGAACGCGGCGTACTTCGAGACCGAATAGGGCCCCAGGTAGGGGATGGCGAACAGTCCCGCGGCGGAGACGGTGTTGAGGATGTGCCCCTCGGTGTCCTGGTCGATCATGCGGGGCACGAAGGCCCGGACGCCGTGGAGGATGCCCCACAGGTTCACCCCGAGCGGCCAGGCGAAGTCCTCCGGCTCCCTCGTCCACATCCGGCCGCCCTGGAAGACCCCCGCGTTGTTGCACAGCACGTGGACCGCACCCAGCTCGCCGAACGTACGGTCGGCGAGGTGCTCCACGGCCACCGGGTCGGAGACGTCGGTGATCTCGGTGAGGACCTTGCCGCCGTCGGTGCCCGCCTCCACCAGCGAGGCGGTGTCCGCGAGATCTCCCGGCTCGACGTCGGCGAGCATGAGGGACATCCCCTCCGCGGCCAGGCCCAGCGCGAGCGCTCTCCCGATCCCGCCGCCCGCCCCCGTGACGACCGCGACCTTGCCCGAAAACTCCCGCATGGCGCTTCCTCCCAGCCCGATGGTTCACGGATCGTCGTACCTCCAGGCCGCTGATTCACACCTCGCGCTCCTCCGGTTCGTGCTGTCCCTGACGATCGTTGCTGAGGTTGAAGGGCGGATGTTACGACGGGGTGCGGTTACCGGTGGTTGCTGGGGTGGCCCCGCACCAGACCGTGATCGCCGTACTGTCATTGATCTTCAGTCATGTCTGTTTTTCGAGTTCCGCCACTCCCTGACGAAACCGCGCTACAACCGCGGCATTGGGATAGGCGCGCTCCAGCGTGACACCGAGGTCATGGCTTCGGGTGACGATCGCCGCGGCATAACGCGACCCGGAGATCGCGGACAGACCATGGGCGACCGCCTGCTCGGGGTCACCCAGCCGAGCACAGGCGACCCCGAGGTCCAAGGCGGTGATCGCTCGTCTCGTCGGAGACACCTGTGGAGACTGCTCGTACACCTCCATCGCCTGCTCGGCGAAGTCACGAGCCTGCCCGTCGTGACCGAGCCACAGACTGGAGGTCGCGGCGATCGACCAGACCCGTACGGCATCGGCGCTGAACAGTCCGTTCGCATGCGGCGAATGCCGCCCTGCCTGATCCCGGAGCGCTTCCAACGCTTCAGCTGCCGGAACTACGTGACCAAGCCGTGCGTGGGTCCGAGCGAGTTGTCCGGTCAGGCGCGTCTGAGCAGCACTTCCCACCGGGGCCTGGCCCGCTCCCCGCTGGGCCGCACGGAGCGCCTCATACGGCCGGTCGCCGTAGAGCCAGGTCGTCGCCTCCACGTCCCACGCCCACGCCGCCGTCTCATCGTGATCGGCCTCGCTCGCGTGATGACGAGCATCGGCTGCGTACGCGAGTGCTGCCCGCACATCCCCTCGATCATGAGCCGTCCACGCGAGGATCAGCGACAGCCAGGCCGCGGCGACGTACAGCTCACGGCGCTGCTTGAGCGTCATACGCAGCTGAAGCAACTCCGCGACGTGGCGGCGATCCGTAAGCGCGGCCTGCCACAGCTCGTCCGCGTCGTACCGAGAGTAATCAGTGCCGTAGTCACCGATGGCCCGATGGAGATGCTCCAGGCTGCTTGAGCATCCCCCAGTAGTCCGGACACCGGTTGATGGATCTGTTTCTCGGCGAAGAGGGCGGGATGCCACCGGCGCTCCTAACGGCTACTGCCCGTCCAGCTCCAGCAGCAGGGCATCGTTGGCTCTGGCGTCGGGTGCGGACCGTACGGTGCCTATCAGCTTCCACCCCCACCGCTGGTACATGGCGTGCGCGGCGGCGTCGGGGTCGGACAGCAGCGTCGCGTACCGGGCGTCCTGGTGAGCCAGCAGCATCTCCAGAAGGAGCCGGCCGATGCCGCGCCGCCGATAGTCGCGGTGGACGTCCAGCTCGATCACCGCGAACGTGGGTGCGGCGACCACTTCGGGTAAGGGGCGTTTCGCCTCCCCTCCCCACCACCGGCCTGCTGGGAACGTGAAACCGAAGCTGAAGCCCACGAGCTGCGCCCCGGATCGCGCCGACACCAGGGTGAAGCCGTCGCTTTTCACCTGCTGGGCTGTGCGCTCAAGGAACCTTTCGCGGCTGTAGAGCGGTCCGGATAAATAGGGCGGTTCTGCGTAATTCTCCAGGTACAGGCGCACATACTCGTCGGTGAGTACCACGGCTGCGGCGTCACCGGTCAAGCACTGGTATTCGATATCAGTATCAGTCACATGTCCTCTTTCGACGTTGTCAGCGCGAGCTGCTCTCGATATGCGGTTATGGCTGGTTGTTTCTTATGCCCCGGCGGGGCGGCGTCAGCCACGCCGCGAGCGATGTGCAGCACAAACTGGGACATGTGCTCGGGTGCGATGCTCCGCACAGTTTCGGCGGCGTGGTTCAGTCCTTCGGAGATGTCGCCCTTCAGGACTGCCGTTGTCGCCTGGTGCAGGTGGATCTGCGCGATTTGCCGTCCGTGGCTGGGCGGATAGGAGCGGAGTGCTTCCTGCTGCGCGGACGCTGCCGAGGAGTCCTTGGTCAAGGTCATGATGAGAGAGCGGGTGTGCAGCAGCCGGGGCTCCGGCCAGCCCTCCAGGGTCTCGTTGCCGGTGACGGAATCATGGAGCGTGGCGAACACGTCAGCTTGCCGATCCAGGCTGGCACGCGCCCCTGTGCGGTCTCCCATGAGCGCGAGTGCGTGAGCACGGGCACTGAGCGCTTCGGCTGCGGCCCGGCCCGGCCGGTCGGCGGTGAGAGCGAGAGCCTTATCCGCGCGTGACACCACCAGCGCCAAAGGCCGGCCTTCGTGGAGCGCTTGGACGGCTTCGTAGGCGTGGGCTGCGGCCACGAACTCGTCGTCGCCGGTCTGAGTAGCTGCTCGGCGAGCAGATGTCCACCAGTCCCGTGACTCGCGAACGTGTCCGGCCAGCCCAAGCGTCAGGGCCAATATGAACGTGAGGCGGGCGTTGACCCGTGCCCAGGCGGCCGCTTCGCGGCTGGGCACGGAGGCCAGGACTTGGTGGAGGTTCAGAATGTCCATCGACAGGTCGCCGATCACCTGGGCCAGGGGCCGGGAGGTGATGTTGTGGGCGTGCTCCCATGCGATGTCTTCCCACGCGTCCAGGTCGGGTCCGCCGAGCCGGTCGTCCACGATGGTGCGCAGCTGCTCCAGACCTGGGAGTAGAGCAGTTGACACGCCTATCCCCGCGGCCCCCAAGAGCAGACGTCTTCGTGCTGAGTCCATGACGACAGGATCGGACACGGGGGAGGTTCCCGCCAGCGGCACCGAGCCGGTTTTGGCTGCGTATACGAGCGCATGGAGAGAGGTCAGAAAACCGCCAGCGCGATAGAGCCGGTCGAGGCGTTCCACGGCTTCGATCGGCGGTAAACGCACGCCGCGCTCCCACCGGCCGAGCACCGAAAAATCAGTGTTGATTTCCGCCGCGACGCTGATGAGAGATCCTCCATGGGATTTTCTCCACTGCCGGAGGGACGCACCAAAAAGGGCATTAGGGGACGTTGTGGGGTCAACTGGGTCCGGGCGACGAGGCATGACGACCTCCCAGCGTATTGGCCATATTGGCTAATACGATCAGCCAATACAGATCTCTAGATGGGCGATGAACGTCCCTCCACTATGGCACGTAAGGCAATACCGATCGCGCCTCCTATGCCCGGCTGGCGCATCATGCATCTTTTCGAATTTTTGTCTTTCCTGCACCAAAAAGGGCCATTGTCGACTTCTGCTCCTTGCTGCTATGGCAACGAACAGCCTGCCGCCGTCGCCCCGGCACGAGAGGAACTGGTGATGACCTACCGCACGACGGTCTTGCCCTACGGCACAACGGCGGCAGATCGGGTCATGGGCCTTGTCCAGGCCAGCGACGCCCTCAACCGCCTCCGTGACCGCCTGCACGCGCGCCAGGTCTACCCGTCCATCAGCCACCACAGCGGATCCCGCCTGCACGTGGCCAACACCATCACGGTGTGCGTCAAGCCGTCCGAGGAGCAGCCGATCTACTGCTGGCGCCTGGCCAAACGAGGCGCTGCCCCTGAGGAGTTCGAGGCGCCCGCCGCCGCTGAGATAGACGATGTGGCTGCCCAAATCGCCGCCACCCTGTGCCAGCCACACGATCAGCAGCCACCCCTATGAGCCCAGTGCGGTGACCTGCGGAGCGCAGTCCCGGGTCACCGCACTGTCCTACCCGTGCGTCCCAGCCGGCAAGGCGAGGGGGACGCACGACGCGGTGCGGGCCCGCCAAGAAGTGCCCTCGGGAAAGGGCCCGCACCGCACACCCTCTTCGACCTTTTCGCAAGGAGACGAAAACTATGGCGGCCGTTAAAATTCACTCCACCCTCACCTGGGAAACCTCCCCTTCGAGGTGCGCAGAGCCATCGAAACCGAACTGGGCCAAGTCCTCCACGCCGAATCCGGTCAAGCTCTGGTCGCGGCACTGTCGGCACACCTGCGCACCGAGAAAGGCGACTTCTTCGTCAAGCCTTCCCCGTCGTCTGGTGTCGAGGACGAGCAAGCCGGGAGCCCGCCTGCCCCTGTCGGGCTCCCGGCCGTCCGGCTCTGGCAGACCCCGCCCCCACGCTGATCGGCTCATGCCCCTGGAGCCGGTCGGGTCTGTCAGGCGGAACCGCGCCCCGGGCCTCAGCCGGCCACTGCCGCAGGTCCGAGGCGCGGGATCCACCCGAGTTCACGCTGAAAGAAGGGGCGGCGGTGCCCGCATCAACACCTGACGCGGCCGCCACTGGCCTCGCCGCACCAGCCGCCGTTGCCTGATGAGGTACCCCCGCCCCCGTGAGGAGGTGGTCACCGCCCCCCCTTGGTACGACGTCCTTCGCACGCCCGGGAAGCCGGCTTTCCGACCGGCTCACCGGTCCGCAGAACCCCGTGGAAAGGGATCACTGTGAGGCGTCCACTCATCATCGACACCCACGCCAGCTCCTGCTACTTCCGTACCTCCGTCGAAGGGAACGAGCGCAAAGCACTCGTTCAGATCACCGAACGCTGCAACCTGCACTGTGCGCACTGCTTCGTCTCCTCGGGCGACTGGGGAGATCACATGCGGCTGGAGGACCTCACCGGCCTGGTGTTCCCGCGGCTGCGCCGGGCCCGGGTGGAGCGCCTGACCCTGACCGGCGGAGAGCCGTTCGTTCACCCGCACCTTATGGAGATCTGCCGCGCCGTCGCCGACATGGGGTTGCCCCTGGGCATCTGCACCAACGCCACACAGACCACCCCTGAGCAGATCACCGCGCTGGCCGCCCTCGGCAACGTCCACATCAACGTCAGCTTCGACGGGTTCCGGGCGGCGAGTCACGGCAAGTTCCGCGGCTCCGTCGCCTCCTTCGACACCACCGTGGCCACCACCCGCGCCTTCGCTGAGGCCGGGCTGCTGCAAGGGCTGCTGTCCACCCCGAACGCGCTCACCGACGTGGAGGAGTTCGCCGCGCTGTGCGAGTTCGCTGTTGAGGTCGGCGCGGAGTATGTGCTGATGAATCCGCTGTCGTCGTTCGGGCGCGGGGTGAAGAGTCAGGGCCGTCTCGCGGCCAACGACGACACGATGCGCTCGATCCGGGCAGTGACCGAGCGGTTCCGCAAGCGCGGCATCGACGTGGTGCACATCCGCTTCCCCAACGATGACAAGCCGCTCGCGGGCTGCGATGCGGGCAAACTCATCTACGTCTTCGCCGATGGCGCCACCGCGGTCTGCCCGTACCTGGTGTTCGCGGCCCGCACCCCGCAGTCGCCGTACGCCGACAGCGACTTCCTGGTCGGCAACATCCTGCGCCAGGAGGTCGCCGACGCACTGGACGGCTACGACCTGGCCGGCACCCTGGCGATGGGCACGAACTCCACGTGCGGCAGCTGCTCGATGAACGCCTCTTGTGGCAAGGGCTGCCCGGCTGCGCTGATCTCGCGCGGCCGGCGCATCGGCGATGTCGATGCCGAGCAGTGCCCCGTGGTGGAGTCCCCGCTGTTGCAGATCACGCCCCGCCGCCGGTGAGCGGCGGCGTGTTCGTCGTCGTGGAAGGCCCTAACGGGGTCGGCAAGACCACCACCACGGCGCTGCTGGCCGACCGGCTCCGCAGGTGCGGATCAGCTGTGCATGTGACCACCGAACCGTCCGGCACACCGCTGGGCAGGTTGATCCGCGCCAGCGAATCCGCGCTGACCGGGCGGGCCCTGGCGTTGGCGGTGGCCGCCGACCGGGCCGCCCACGTCGAGCACGAGATCCTTCCGGCGCTCGCGGCCGGGCAGGTCGTCATCAGCGACCGGTACGTGCAGTCCTCCCTGGTCCTGCAACGCCTCGACGGTCTACCGCTGATAGACATCTGGCATTACAACGCTCACGTGCCTCCTGCGTCCCTATCCTGCTACCTGCACCACGATCCCCACGTGCTTCAGGAGCGGCTCGCTCAGCGTCCCCGCCGGTCCCGGCTGGAACGCGTCGGCTCCCCCCAGCGGGAGCTCACCTTGTACGAGGACGCGTTCGCTTTCCTGGCCGCTCGCGGCTGGCCGCAGGCGCGGATCGACTGCCGCGGCCTGGACGTGGAGGGGGTGGTGGCCCAGCTGCTCCAGCACCTGGAGCAGACCGAAACGATATGAGGTGACACCCAGGTGGTTACAGCGCTGACGGTCAACATCGGGGCCGCGTCACGCGTCCGCGCCGAGCTGCTGCTGCGATGGCTCGCGGCCCGGCCGGAGGAGATTTTCCTCCTCACCGAGACGAGCGCCGGCGCTGGCACCACCTACCTGCTGGAGCAGTTCCGGGCGGCGGGCTACGCCGTGGTGCATACCCCGGATGTGGGCGGGGAGCGGGGAGCGGCGATCGTCAGCCGCATCCCGCTCGTGCAGGAACAGCCGACCTCGTTCGACGGGGTGAGCATTCCGTGCCGGGTCGCCATGGCGGCGCTCGATACCCAGCCGCGGACGTGGTTCCTGGCGGTGTACGTGCCCAGCCGCGACCGCGGCCAGACCAAGACCGTCCGCAAGCAGACGTTCATCGCGTCGCTGCTGGAGGCGCTGGAGGCTCTACCGGCCGAACAGCACGACCACCTGGTGATCGGCGGCGACTACAACGTGATCGCCGCCGACCACGACCCGCTGCACCCGGGGTTCCTGCCGTTCGAGTTCGCCATGCTGGCCACCCTGGAGGCCCGGGGATTCCTCGACGCTCATAGCCATTGTTCGCCGGGCGTGCATGCCTACAGCTGGATCGGCCGCACCGGCGACGGCTACCGCTACGACTACTTCCACGTCGGCCCGACCCTGGCCGGCCTCGTGCGCTCGTGTACGTACCTGCACGAGACCAGGCAGGAGAAGCTGACGGATCACGCGGCGGTCCAGCTCGTCATGGACGTGAAAGCGGCCCTCTTGCCGTGCACCGACCCGACCGGATCCGGCGAGCTGCCGCTGTTCTAGGCCGGGGTCAGCGCGGCGCGTACCAGCGAGTCGTAGGTGTCGGTCATTCGCTCCAGGGCGACGCCGAGCGACCGCGCGAAGCCGTCCAGCTCGGCCTGCACGGCGGTGCCGGACTCCTGCCCGCTCACCGTGCGCTCGATCTCCACGAAGGCCCCGGCGTGCTCCACCTCGTCAACGCAGATCGTCATGTCCCCCAACGCCGCGGTGCGGCGGGTCTTCACGATCCGGACCGTGGGGTGGAATCCCATGAGGGTGATGGCGTGGTGCATCTGTTCACGGTCGGCGACCGCGGTTTCGTGCTCCAGGCATGCCATGGAGTTGTCCACGGGCCGCTTCACAGTGAACAGGTGTTGGCCGCTCTGGGTGCGTAGCCGGGCGAACGACCGGCCGATCTTGGAGTCGGCGTAGGTCCACCCGTCTTCGGCGTACGCCTGGTCGTCCTGGTGCGTGGGCGCCGACAGCAGCGCTCCCCGTTGCGCGAGAGCGTCCTCCAGTGCCGCCAGGTCACTCACCCGGTATTTGACCTCGATCTCCTGCACCCCGTGCGTCACGGCTGCCTCCCTGGTCTCTGTAGTGACTCAGGGAGCCTACGGGAGCACCGAGACCCTTACCTGGGGAACGATGCCGACCCCACCAAACTGGTGGGATCGGCCGCCGTTCCGATCGTCGTCGATGGTCGAGCGGCCCTCGACCCCGACCTGTGGGGTGAGGCCGGATGGAGCTATCGGACGTTGGGGCGGGCCTGAAGGGCGTGGCCGAGGAGGCCGAGGGGCGGGGAGCCGAGGTCGAGCATCGCGGTGTGGAAGCGGTTGAGACCGAAGCCGGGACCCCACTCGGCCCTGGCGCGGTCACGCAGGTCGAGGATCTCCAGCTTGCCCCAGGTATAGCGGCCGTAGGTGGGGTCGAAGGTGGCCCGCGCCGCCTCCGACAGGGCCGCGGGACCGGCGAGGTGGGTGTCGGCGGCGAACCGGCGGGCCCCCTCCTCGACGGTCATCGCACCGGAGTGCACGCCGATCGCGCAGGCCAGCCGGGTCACCCTGATGAGCGCCTCCAGCCACACGCCGATCTCGAAGCGCGGGTCACCCGGAGCGAAGTCCTCCTCGACGCAGAGCTCCTCCGCGTAGTGCGCCCAGCCCTCCGCGAAGGAGAGCGACATCAGCGTCCGCCGCACGTCGGAGCGGGCGTGGCGCAGGGCGCGGCCGTGGGAGAAGTGCCCGGGGGCGACCTCGTGCACGTTGATCGCGGGAAGCGTGGTCTCGCTGAAGACCTCCAGCCACTCCTCGATGTCGCGCTCGGGCCACGAGGGGTCGGGCGGGGTGACGTGGTACCACGAGGGACCGTCCGGCTCGCCGGGTGCCGACCAGTTCATCATCGCCATGCCCCACCGGCGCGACTCGGGCGCGATGCCGACCAGGCACTCCCCGTCGTGATAGGGCACCAGGTCCTTCTCCCTGGTGAAGGCGATCGCCCTCTCGGTGCCGATCCTGGCCGCCTCGACCACACCGTCGGGGTCGGGGTGCTGCCTGACGAGCTCGCGCGCGACCTCAAGCGGCGGCCGTCCCGCGAATCCCAGCGCGGCGCACGCCTCCGCCAGCCTGGCCATCAGGCGGTCGCGCTCGGCGTCGGCGCGCTCGGCGAGCCGTCCCAGGTCGACCGGGAGCCCTTCACCACCACTCATGAGCCTGGCGAGCCCCTCGGCGCCGAGGGAGGCGTCCGGGTCGCCGTCGTGCGCGGCCTTCTCGACATGCTGCACCAACCTGGCATGTGCCCTGAACGCCGCCTCACGCACACTCTCCTCGGCGTCCCCGGGAACCCCGGAGGCCAGACCGCGCACCACTCCGAGCAGGGCGGTCGCGACGGGCGCGCTGAGCAGGTCGAGTGAGGCGATCGCGCCGTCCACCGCCTCCGGCCAGCGGGCCAGGTGCGCGAGCTTGGCGGCGTTCCGCTCGGCCTCGGGGGCGTACTCGCGGTCGTAGGTGGCCAGGTCGAGGTTGCCCACATGCTCCAGAGGGTTGCGGCGGTGCAGTTCCAGCTCGCCGAACTGCACCCGTACGGCCTCCTCGAAGATCTGCAGGTGCGCCGCGTCGTACGGATCGGCGGGCAGCGGTCCCCGGCCCAGCGCGGCCAGCCCGGTGCGCACCCCCTCGGGCGAGAGGTCCTGGATGAGGCCGTCGTACTCGTGCCGCCCGGCCATTTCCCTGACGCCTGAGACGGTGAGGTCGCACACCGCACGAAGGCGGCCGTCGAGTTCGCTCATGACCGCGACGCTATCTCAGCGAACCCTCCCGAACCCGGGAGTAAGCACTATCCGGACGACTTCCCGGTGATGATCTCCAGGGCGGGGCGGGGTGCCGTACCGAGCAGGCTTCGCAGGTCGCCGTCCGTGCCCTCCATGAAACCGTTCGCGATCGAGGAGTAGGTGCCCACCAGCATCGGGACCTGGAAGAACGCCAGGCCCAGGGCGGTGAACGCCTCGCGGGCCTCGGCGAGGGTGCTCGGCTCGTACGAGACGGTGCTCCCGGTGGCCTCGGTGAGAGCGGCGGCCAGCTCCGCGCCGCCGACCGCCTCCTCCCCGACCAGCTCGTAGGTCCGGCCCGCGTGCGCGGAGGCGTCGGTCGCGACCAGGGCGGCCACGTCCGCCAGGTCCTCGCGGGCCACCGCGGCGAGCCGTCCTGAGCCCAGCGGCGCGGTGATCCTGCCGTCCACGACGGGCGCGAGCGTCGCCAGCAGCTCGGCATAGAGCCCGTTGCGCAGGATCGTCCAGTTCGCGGTCCCCTCACGGAGCCTGCGCTCGGTCCAGCGGTGGGCGAGCGCGTAGGCCAGGTGGTCACCGGCTGCGCTGAGGCTGGTGTAGACGATGTGCGAGACCCCGGCCTTCTCCGCCGCCTCGATCGCCGCGCCGTGCCTGGCGATCACCACGTCGTCCTCACCGTAGCCCGCGGAGATCAGCAGCAGCGTGTCGACTCCGGTGAAGCCCTCCCGCAGCGAGGCGGGGTCCTCGAAGTCGATCAGGCGGCTCGGTGTCCCCGCGGGGACCGCCTCGGGGGCGCGGCTGCCGATCACCACGTCGTCCCGCCCCGCCAGCCGCGCGGCGACGAGCCGCCCCAGTGCGCCCGTCGCCCCTGTCATGAGAATCATGGAATCTTCCCCGTGTGAGTGGTTCTCTTCGGTAACCGGGTCCATCATCGATAACCAGGACGCGTGGCATAAGGAGGCACTTCGATGTCAGTGGGGCACACCGCGGTAACCACGGAGCCGGTCGTCTCCTGCGGGGACGAGGACTGCGGCATCCGCGAGGTCCTCGACCGGATCGGCGACAAGTGGTCGGTGCTGGTGATCGTGGAGCTGGCCCAGGGGGTGCGCAGGTTCCGCGAACTCCAGCGGGCCGTCCCCGGCATCTCGCAGCGGATGCTCACCCTGACCGTACGCCGCCTGGAGCGCGACGGCCTGATCTCCAGGACCGTCCACGCCGTCGTCCCGCCACAGGTCGACTACGAGCTGACCTCGACCGGGCACAGCCTCACCCACCTGGTGCGGGCCCTCGCCGACTGGTCGGCCGAGCACCGCGACGGCATCGCCGAGTCGCGCCGCCGCTGGGACGCCACCCACCCCGACTCCGGCATCCGCTGAGATCCGCCGGAATTTCCGGTCTTACGTGCATCCGAGATGCACGTAATGGCCTAGACGGATGTGGAAGAGATTGCTTCCGTCTCTGCAGGCGCGCCTTTGCCGGGTTTCCGCCCGTCGATTCCCAGCGTGACCAACAAGCGCCACATGTCGGTGGACGGATCGCGTTGCAGGACCTGGCACTCCGGGGCATGTCCGGAACGAGCTGCCCACTCTTGAGGAGGCTCAGGTTCGGTCTTGAGGTCGACCGGCCCGATCTTCGCACGATCGGGCGCGCAGAACCCCTGTGGGCAGGAGGTCACCAAACTTCGGGCATGCATCACCGCCTTGCCCTCCCGTCCTTTCAGGGCGTCGCGCCGAGCACCCTTGGTGCTCTTCTCTCCCTTCTTGCCATAGTCCTTGAAGGCGTCCGTGCCCCTGGCCTGCCGCAGCTTCCCGACCACGATCTTGCCATTGCCACTCTGTGCCCCTCCGAACATCTGGAAGTGCAGCAGTAACCACAGATCGAATGACGGGTGCGAGAAGGCGAGCTCGACCTTGGATGCGGCGGCAGCCTTGACCGCCTGCGGGATGTCATTCCACCGATCACGGTCGAAGAGCGCCCATGCCTCATCCTCACCCGCGACTTTCCGTACGGCTTCGACGATCCCCGAAGGCGTCCTTCCATCCCTGCGAGGGACGAGCTGGATTCGGAAGGATTGCCGCCCCTGACCGCCGTCCCCGAACTGGTCGGTTCAGGTAATCCAGGTAATCCGGTTCGGTGGATTCGCCCTCGCAGGCCACGTACAGCACCCGTACCTCACGCGAGTGCGAGCCGAGTCTCGGAGTCAGCGGACGCTCGTCTTCCAGGCGTCCGCGTCTTCTCCGCCTTCCCGGCTCGCGCTCTTTCCCCGCCCGTTTGCTCACGCCGTCGCCTTCGCCTCTTGCCTGGACAGTTCACGGACGATTTTTCCGGCGGTTACCCGAGGCACTCCGCCATAGCGGCCACGCAGGTAACCGCGCTCCAGGTTCTCTTCCTTACGTGGCTTGGCCTCTGTCAGCGGGTACAGCTCGGTCTCTCCTGAGCGCTGTTTCACCGTGATCCACACCTGATCACGATTGAGCGGCCTGTCGAGCACCTCGCTGCCCAGCAAGGTCGCGTCGTGCGTCGTGAAGATGAGTTGTGCACCGTGTGGGTTGGACCCGGGGTCCTGGAAGACCCGTACGACCTCGGCCGCGAGTGTGGGGTGCAGACTCGAATCCAGCTCGTCCACCAGCAGGACCGACCCCTGGTCCAGCACGGTGAGCATGGGTCCGAGAAAGGCGAACCAGGCATGGGTGCCCAAGGACTCCTCTGTGTGAAAGTCCAACGCGGTCTCTCCGCCATCCGGTGTGCGATGCCACAGTCTGATCTCCCCGGTCTCGGGGTCCGTGTCGAGGCGGGTGACCCCCAGGTCGGCCGATTGCAGCAACCGAGTGATCCGCTGGTGGTAATTCGTCTCCTGATCCGAGCGGGTGAGGAGCCGCTTGGTCCAGTCCACCCGGGCGTTGAGATCTCTTCCCGGTGTCACCAACCACAGGTTGTCGAGGAACCATCTGTGTATCGCGGACAGCTGCGGGTCGTTGAGAGTCGCGCCGACGGACAGGAACAGGGCGTTGGGGCGGGTCAACCTGACCAGGGATTCCCGTTCTCCTCTGAATCCCTCTCCCCTGAAGATGAACTCCCCTCCTTCCGACTCGGGGCGGCCCGCCTCCCGGTCGAACCAGACGTTGCGGCGACCATGTGGATATGAGTGAAGCCACTCCGCCTCCACCCGCTCGTCCGACAGCTCGAAGCCATAGGTGTAGCGGACAGGATCCCTGCCCAGGGCGAGATCCACCTCGAACAGGGTCGTCTCCTCGCGACATGCGGGATCGAGCTTGAAGGACTGCCGGGGAACCACCTCCGGCGTCTTGGCCCAGTCGGCGAACGAGTCTCGCACCGCATCGCGCATGAGCCGGAAACCACTGAGCAGGTTCGACTTCCCCGACGCGTTGGCTCCGAACACGCCCGCCACGGGTTGCGCAGAAACATCTCGCCCACGGTGTTTGAGGCCGGTCCTGCGTCCCGCGCTCTCATCGAACTCAGTCGCGATCAGGGACAGCTCATGCTCATTACGGATGGACCGGTGGTTGGCCATCCGGAAACGGATAAGCACCGTAGACCTCCTACCGGGACAGGGCTTTTCGCACTGTCATCTGCGTTCTGGTGCACAAAGTCTGCACGTAACAGCCTATGACGCTCCCCTGACGGATGCCAGCAC
Organism: Streptosporangium sp. NPDC000095; assembly: GCF_042899335.1. Taxonomy (NCBI): domain Bacteria; kingdom Bacillati; phylum Actinomycetota; class Actinomycetes; order Streptosporangiales; family Streptosporangiaceae; genus Streptosporangium; species Streptosporangium sp. NPDC000095. The sequence goes on along the minus strand of NZ_JBIAZS010000006.1, from coordinate 187,491 downwards.
AGAATTACCATGTTCTCTGGAGTCCGGCCCGATGGTTGTCGAATCCGCGGTAGATCACCCGGCGCGTCGAATCGCGCGGCGACCCGTCAGGTGATGTCGACGACGGGAAGGCGGAGGGCGCCGGGGGCGGCGGTGGGGACGGCGGGGTTCGCCGGGGCGACGGGTGTGAGGCGGGCGTACGGGGAGCCCTGGGCGGGGCGGGTGTCGGGCTCTCCCCGGTTGGGCCACAGCGCCATCGCACGTTCGGCCTGTGCGGTGATGGTGAGGGAGGGGTTGACGCCCGGGTTGGCGGAGACCGCGGAGCCGTCGACGACGTGCAGCCCCGCGTAGCCGTGGACGCGGTGGTAGGGGTCGATCACCCCGGTGTCCGGCCCGGCGCCGATGGCGCAGCCGCCCAGGAAGTGGGCGGTGGCCGGGATGTCGAACAGGTCGAGCCAGGAGCCCGCGGGCACGCCGCCGACCTCCTCGGCCGCGTGCCGGACGAACTCGTGACCGGCCGGCAGCCAGGTGGGGTTGGGGTCGCCGTGGCCCCGCTGCGAGCGCAGCCCGCGGCCGAACACGCCCCTGCGCGAGGACAGGGTGATCGAGTTGTCCTTGGCCTGCATGACCAGCGCGATGATGCCGCGCTCCGACCACCGGCGGTGGTCGAACATCCTCGCGGCCCGACGTGGCGCGCGCATGGCCTCGCCGAGGAACCTGAGCCAGCGCGGGGCGCCGCCTCCGTCGACGAGCAGGGTGCGGAGCATGCCCATCGCGTTGGAACCGTCGCCGTAGCGGACCGGCTCGATGTGCGTGTGGGCGTCGGGGTGGATCGAGGAGGTGATCGCCACTCCCCGGTTGAGCTTCTCCCCCGTGACCGAGAGGCGCTCGAATCCGAGCAGCGCCTCGGAGTTGGTCCTGGTGAGGGCGCCCAGACGGTCGGAGAGGCCCGGCAGCGTGCCCGAGGATTTGAGCCGGTGCAGCAGGCGCTGGGTGCCGTACGTCCCCGCGGCGAAGATCACGTGCTCGGCGGTGAGCACCCGGCGGCGCCAGGGCGTCCCCGTCCTGCGCACCTCGACCCGGTAGCCGCCCTCGACCGGGGCGACCGAGGTGACCGTGGTCTCGGCGAAGATCCTCGCCCCCGCCCGCTCCGCGAGGTGGAGGTAGTTCTTGACCAGCGTGTTCTTGGCGCCGTGGCGGCAGCCCGTCATGCACTCGCCGCACTCGGTGCACCCCCTGCGGCGCGGCCCCGCGCCGCCGAAGTAGGGGTCGTCCACCTCGACGCCGGGGGTGCCGAAGAAGACTCCGACCGGCGCGAGGTGGAAGGTGTCGCCCACGCCCATCCGTTCGGCGACCGCGCGCACCACCTCGTCGGCCGGGGTGACGGTCGGGTTGAGCGTCACGCCCAGCATGCGCGAGGCCTGGTCGTAGTACGGGGCGAGCTCGGCCTTCCAGTCGGTGATGGACGACCACTGGGCGTCCTGGAAGAACGCGTCCGGCGGCTCGTAGAGGGTGTTGGCGTAGACCAGGGAGCCCCCGCCGACCCCGGCGCCCGCCAGGACCATCACACCGGTGCCCTTCTCGCCCCGCAGCACGTGGATGCGCTGGATGCCCTTCAGACCCAGCGCCGGAGCCCACAGGAAGTCGCGGACCCGCCAGGAGGTCCTGGGGAGCGTGGTCTCGTCGAAGCGGCGGCCCGCCTCGAGCACGGCGACCCGGTAACCCTTCTCCGTCAGGCGCAGCGCCGAGACGCTCCCGCCGAACCCCGATCCGATCACCAGCACGTCGTGGTCGAACACGGCGGCTCCCTTCGAACGACGACCTCCGACGGCCCCGGCCGGCCCGGCGACCTTGACGGCCCTCGGCGGCCCAGGCTCCGCGTCTTCGGCGCGGCCGCCCGGGAAACCTCGTGCCCCGGACGGCCCAGGCGACTCCGCGCTCCCGGGCGGCCCCGTGACGCTCACTTCAGGCGGAGCGTCTTCATCAGCTTGAAGGCGGTCGCGAGGGTGTCGGCGTACTTCTCGTACGCCATGCCGAGGACCGGTTCGAAGCCCAGCCAGGGCGCCTGGCTGGAGACGGTCTGTCCCTCGGTGTATCTCAGCAGCCCCTCGGTCCCGTGGCGGCGGCCGAGGCCCGAGGACTTCATGCCGCCCATGGGCGCGTCGTAGGAGGCGTAGGCCGAGGCGTACCCCTCGTTGATGTTGACCGTGCCCGCCCTGATCCGGGAGGCGAGCGCCCGCCCGCGCGGCACGTCGCGGGTCCAGACGGAGGCGTTGAGCCCGTACGCGGTGTCGTTGGCCCGCTCGACCGCCTCGTCGTCGTCGCCGAAGCGGTAGATCGCGACGACGGGGCCGAAGGTCTCGGCGCGGCACATCTCCATGCTCTCGTCGACGCCGGACAGGACGGTGGGCTCGTAGAACAGCGGGCCGAGGTCGGGGCGGGCCTTGCCGCCCGCGAGGAGGGTGGCGCCCTTCGCGACGGCGTCGTCCACGTGAGCGCCGACCGCCTCCAGCTGCCGCGCGGAGGAGAGCGAGCCCATCTGCACGTTCCAGTCGAGCCCAGCGCCGAGCCGCATGTTGCCGACCTGCCGGACGAACCGTTCCACGAACGCGTCGTACGCGGAGTCGTGGACGTAGAGCCGCTCGACCGAGAGGCACAGCTGTCCGGCGTTGGTGAAGCAGGCGCGCAGCGCGCCCTGGGTGGCGGCGTCGAGGTCGGCGTCGTCGAGCACGAGCATCGGGTTCTTGCCGCCGAGTTCCAGCGAGCAGCCGATCAGCCGCTTCGCCGCCTCCTCGGCGATCTTCCTGCCGGCCCGGGTCGAGCCGGTGAACGCCAGGTAGTCGGCGTCGTCGAGCAGTGCCTCGCCCACCTCCGCGGGGTCGCCGAGGACGACCTGCCAGATGTCGCGGGGCATGCCGAGGGAGACGAGCAGGTCGATCGTCCACAGCGTGGACAGCGCGGTCTGGGTGTCTGGCTTGTGGACCACGGCGTTGCCCGCGAGCAGCGCGGGGACGGCGTCGGTGACGCCGAGCGAGAGCGGGTAGTTCCACGGCGAGACCAGGGCCACCGTTCCCCGGGGCCGGCGCGCCTCGACCGTCCTGGTGGCGACGGGCAGGATCCCCGCCCGTTTCTTCGGCTCCAGCAGGCCGGGGGCCCGCCGCGCGTAGTACAGGGTGCAGCCCGCGACGTCGAGGACCTCCTCGAAGGCGTGCCTGCGGGCCTTGCCGGTCTCCCACTGGACCACGTCGAGGATCTCCTCGCGGCGGTCGAGGATGGCGTCGTGCAGGCGCAGGAACGGCTCGGCACGCTCCCGCGCGGACCTGGCCGCCCACTCCCGCTGTGCCTGTCGCGCCGAGGCGTGGGCGGCGCGGACGTCGTCGGCGGTGGAGACGGGCATCTCGGCGAGGACCTCGCCGGTGAACGGCGCCGTGATCTCCCGCGTCCTGCCGCCGGAGGTCACGTGCCGTAGGACGCGCTCGATCATGCGGGGGTCGAGGACCCGTGTCATCTCTGCCCGTGTCATTTCAGGGGGAACGGCCATGTTCGCAGCGTAATCGTGGGAGGCGTGCCGTGACTACCGGCGAGTAGCACGGGGTTGAACCACATGCTCCCCCGATCCGTCGTAGGGGCATGAGGACATCGATTCGTACGGCCGGCGCGGTCACCCTCGCCGCGGCCCTGCTCGCCACGGCGTGCAGCTCGACGGAACCGAAGACCGCCGCGGGTCGTACGGCACCGGTCGAGCTGGGAGACGTCAAGCTGGTCTCCTACCGCGGCTGCGACGACATGCTGGCCGGTCTGCGCGCGGCGACGGCCGAGAACGTCGGCCCCTGGGGGATCGGCGGCCCCGCGGTCATGTACGCGGAGGCGCGGTCGCTCGCCTCCGACGCCGCGGCCAAGAGCGGGTCCGGCGCGCCCGAGCACTCCACCACGAACACGCACGAGGCCGGGGTCGACGAGCCCGACCTGGTGAAGACCGACGGCGAGCGGGTCGTCGTCGTGAACCGCGGCGTGCTGCGGGTGGTGGACGCCGCGACCAGGAAGGTCACCGGCACGCTCAGGCTCGTCGACGCCGAGCAGGCGTGGGTTCCGGCCGATCTGCTGGTCAGCGGCGACCGGGCGCTGGTGCTGTTCTCCGGCGGCGGGATCATCCCGTACGGCGCGACGGCCAAGCGCGCGGCGAGCCCCGGACCGCGCTACGTCCTCGTCGACCTGTCGGGGAAGCCGAAGGTGATCGGCTCGCTCACCCCCGACGGCGCCCACGTGGACGCGAGGATGGTCGGCTCGACGGTGCGCGTCGTGGTCCGCAGCCAGCCGCGGATCGAGTTCCCCGACCCCGGCCCCGACCTGTCGGAGAACGAGCGCACCCGGCGCAACGCGGAGATCGTCGCGAAGGCGCCGATCGAGGCGTGGCTGCCGAAGTACGAGCTGACGACCGCCGACGGCGTGACCTCGGACCGTACGGTCGACTGCGGCCAGGTCAGCCACCCCGCGGAGTACACGGGGACGTCGATGCTGACCGTGCACAGCCTCGACCTGTCGCAGACCCTCGCCGAGACGTCCCCGATCAGCGTCGCGGCCGACGGCGACACCGTCTACGGGACGGGCTCCAGCCTGTACGTGGCGAGCAACCCGCGCTGGTGGTGGCCACGGCCGGTCGATCTGCCGATCGTCGAGGACGCTCCCGCGACCTCCGAGCCGTCCGACTCCGCGACCGTCACCGCCGTCCCGGGGACGTCGACCGGCGCGCCCGACTCGGCACCGACCGCCGCGCCCTCCCTGACGCCGAACGCCGCGTCGACCTTGACACCCACCCCCGCCGTCACCCCGGCGTCCGTCTCGAACGCCGAGCCGGCCCCGAGCCTGCTCCCCGAGCCGCCCGCCTCACCGGTCCCCGACCCGTCGGTGACCGGCGCGACCCCACCGAGCGACCCCGCCGCACCGACCGTCGCCTCGCCCACCCCGGTGCCCGCGACGACCCCGGAACAGCCGCCCGAGGAGACCGAGGTCCACCGGTTCGACATCACCGCGGCCGGGGCACCCCGCTACGTGGCCTCGGGCAAGGTCTCCGGCAGGCTGCTCAACCAGTACTCCCTGTCGGAGCACGAGGGACACCTGCGGGTCGCCACCACCTCGACGAACGGGCAGGACAGTTCAAGCGCCGTCTACGTGCTCGACGCCGACACCCTGGCCAAGACCGGCGAGGTCGGCGGGCTCGGGCGGGGCGAGCGGATCTACTCGGTCCGCTTCATCGGCCCGGTGGGCTACGTGGTGACGTTCAAGCAGGTGGATCCGCTCTACACGCTCGACCTGCGCGACCCCGCCGCACCGAGGAAGACGGGCGAACTGAAGATCACCGGCTACTCGGCGTACCTGCACCCGGCGGGTGACGGGCGGCTGATCGGTGTGGGCCAGGAGGCGAGCGAGCAGGGCCGTACGCTCGGCACCCAGGTCTCCCTGTTCGACGTGAGCGACCCGGCGAACCCGCGCCGCCTGTCGCAGATGTTCCAGAAGGACTCGGGCTCGGAGGCCGAGTGGGATCCGCACGCCTTCCTGTACTGGGCCAGGACGGGCATGGCGGTCCTCCCGCTGAGCTCGTGGGGAGGTTCCGAGCCGACCAACGGGACCGCCCTGGTCCTCAGGATCGACGACTCCGCGGTCACCAGGACCGGCACGATCAGTCACCCCAGGCCCAAGCCGGTGGAGAACACCCGCTTCGCCGCGTACGATCCCGGCATCCGCCGCTCGGTCGTGATCGGCGAGAGCCTGTGGACGGTCTCCGACCTGGGCCTCAAGGTCAGCGACATGAAGGACCTCGCCGACCAGGCGTGGATCCCCTTCTCCTGAGCCCGGCTCCCGAAGCCTCGGATCCGCGCCCCCGGCCCACCGCCGGGGGCGCGTCCTGTTATGTGCCTTGCGAGCCCCTATAACACCGATATACACACCTTTACAAGATCTTGTCAGGACACTTGAATCGGTGTTACCTCTTGCCCACCACACGTGATCCGCGTGTGCCATGGCCGACGACGGCCAGCTTTCGCAGGAGGATCGGTGTCGACCAAACCCTGGTCACGCGTTACCGTCATCGCCGCCGCCACAGCGGCGCTCTTCATTCCCCTGCCGGGGGTCGCCCAGGGCGAACCCGGTGGCCAGCCTCCCAAGCCCCACGACTTCCAGTCGGAACACAGCGCCAAGCCCGACCTGGACAACCGGCGCGGCAGCGTCGCACCCCCGGCCTCGCTCTCCAGATCCGCGACCGCGAGCACCGCGACGATCCGGTGGAACGCCCTCGGCACCCCGGCCGTCATCACCGACTCCGCCCCCCTCGCCGAGGGCCTGGACGCCGACCCCGAGCGGGCCGCGCGAGCCTACCTCAAGGCGAACGAGAACCTCTTCGGGCTCTCCGGCGAGGCCGTGGACGCACTGGAGAAGATCGCCGCCAACCCCATCGGTGACGGGTACGCCGTACTGCTGCGGCAGAGGTTCGGCGACCTGCCCGCGGGTGTGGACGGGCAGGTCGTGATCGGAGTGAAGGGCGGCAAGGTCCTCCACGTCACCTCGACGCTCTCGCGCTCCTCCGAGGCGCCTCCCGCCGCCAGGCTCACCGAGCAGCAGGCGCTGGAGATCGCGGCCAGGGACGGCGGGATCGACCTGGCCACGGCCACCGTGAAGAAGGTCACCGCCACGGCGGTGCCCGCACCCGACGGGACGCACAACGCGTTCCAGGTCGTCCTGATCGGCGGCGGCGAGGGCGAGCCCGCCGCGTACACGACGCACGTGGACGCGGTCAGCGGCGAGATCCTCACCCGCGAGAACCTGGTGGACCACCACAGCGCGCCGGACGACCCCAGGTGGAAGGCGTTCACCGCCAATCCCCCCGCCGACTACTCCTCCACCGACACCCGCGCGACGTGGTGCGCCAAGGCGGGCCCCGGCTGTGACGTGATCGGCGCCGACCCGGCCACCGGCAAGGCGTGGGACGTCGACCACGCCACGAACACCCCGACGAACACGAGCGTCGGCAACGCCGCCAAGACCGTGGAGAACCGGGCCAGCGGCGACGCGTTCTCCGTGGGCACCCGCAGCAACGTGGCCACCCCGAGCCGCGACTACGTCTACCCGTGGACCAACAGGTGGTTCACCGCCAAGTGCGACCCGGCCGTCCTTGACCAGCCGGGCGAGGCCGACCTCGAAGCCGCGATGTCCAACCTGCACGTCATGCACAACCGCATGCACGACTGGTCCTACCGGCTCGGCTTCACCGAGACCGCCTGGAACATGCAGAACGACAACGGCGAGCGCGGCGGCCTCGGCGGCGACCCCGAGCAGGGCAACGCCCAGGCGGGCGCCCGGGTGCTCAGCGTGCGCGACAACGCCAACCAGATCACCGGCCCCGACGGTGTCGCCCCCATCACCAACATGTACATGTGGCAGCCGATCGCGGGCTCGTTCTACTCGCCCTGCGTGGACGGCGACTACGACATGTCGGTGATCGGGCACGAGTACACCCACGCGATCTCCGGTCGCATGATCGCCGGCCCGAACGCCGGGTGGAGCGGCGCCCAGGCCGGGGCGATGAACGAGAGCACCTCCGACCTGTTCGCGATGGAGTACCTCTCCGAGTACGGCTACCGTCCCGCGGGCGACACCCCCTACGTCACCGGCGGCTACGTCACCGGCGACAGGAAGGCGGGCATCCGCAACTACGACATGTCCAGGTCCCCGCTGAACTACAGCGACATCGCGTACGACATCGTCGGCCAGCAGGTGCACGCCGACGGTGAGATCTGGTCGGCGACCCAGTACGGCGTGCGCAAGGCCTTCGTCCAGAAGTACGGCGAAGGCACCCCCGCCAAGCAGAAGGCGTGCGCCGAGGGCAAGACCCCGCTCGGGCAGTGCCCGGGCAACCGCCGCTGGGCGCAGGTCTCCTTCGACGCGCTGCTGCTGATGGCCTCCGGCTCGGTCAGCTACGTCGACCACCGCGACGCGATGCTCGCGGCCGACGTGATCCGCTTCGGCGGCGCGAACCAGGCCATCATGTGGCGCGCGTTCGCCGAGCACGGCCTCGGCCAGGGTGCGGCGAGCGCGGGGAGCAACGACCCGGACCCGACGCCGAGCTTCGTCGACCCGGTCGGCAAGAACGGCAGGATCCAGCTCAAGCCGCTGCTTGAGGCGAAGGACGCGGCGCTCCGGCTGTACGTCGGCGACTACGAGGGCCGCGTGGTGCCGGTGGCCGACACCGACCCGGCGACCGAACTCGGCGACACCGTCGAGATGACCCCGGGGGTCTACGACTTCGTGGTCGTGGGCAACGGGTTCGGGCACACCCGGGTGAAGTTCGCGGTGCTGCCCGGCGTGAAGCTGCCGCTGCCGCTCGCGCTGCCGAAGAACCTCGCCTCGGCGGCGCTGGGTGCGACCGCGACCGGTGACGGCGTCAACCAGGCCAAGCTGATCGACGAGACGGAGGCGACGAACTGGGCCTCGCTCACCGCTCCGGTCAAGGGCAGGTCCGTCACCGTGGACCTGGCCGGCACCAAGCCGGAGAAGATCCGCCGCGTGCAGGTCAGCGCCATGCTCAGGCCGCCCGCGCCGAGCGACCCGGCCGACCCCGGCACCCAGAACCGCTTCAGCGCCCTGCGCGCCTTCGAGGTCCTGGCCTGCGACGCCACCAAGAAGGACTGCTCGTCACCCGCGTCCTTCTCGGTCGTCTACACCAGCCCGTCCAACGCCTTCGAGACGCGCAGGCCGCGTCCTCGCGGCGCCGACCTGCTCATCGAGTCCTTCAAGATCCCCACGACCACCGCGACCCACCTCACCCTGCGGGCCGTCTCCACCCAGTGCACCGGCAACCCCGTCTACGCCGGTGAACAGGACGCCGACCCCAACTCCGCCACCGACTGCGCCACGGCGAGCCCCGCCAGGGACCACCTGCGCGCGGCCGAGTTCCAGGCCTTCACCCGCTAGTCCCGCTCCCGGAGTCCCCGGATCCCGAGCTTCTCGGGACCCGGGGACCTCCCGGTTTCCGGGTGCCGGTTCCGCGATCTCCCGGTTCGAGGTCCTCCTTCGCGAGGGCCGGTTGCGGAGCCCTCCGGTTCGAGAACCTCCGTCGAGGAGGTCCGCTTCCCGGTTTCCCCGAGGCTAGACGGAGTCCGTCTCGGGAACGGCGACCGGCACGATCTCCGGGGCGCCGAGGCGGATGGCGTCGGCCTCGTGGTCGGTGTCCTGCTCCTGGGACAGCCGTTCCGACTCGACGCGCTTGGTGTAGTACTCCACCTCGCGCTTGATCTGCTCGGCGTCCCAGCCCAGTGGCCCGGCGAGCAGCTGGGCCGCCTCCTGGACCACGCCCACTCCTCGGTGGAAGGTCTCGATCGAGATGTGCGTACGCCGGGTCAGCACGTCGTTCACGTGCCGGGCACCCTCGTGGGTCGCCGCGTAGACCACCTCCGCCCGCAGGTAGTCGTCGGCCCCGGTGAGCGGCTTGCCCAGCGACGGGTCCTGCTCGACCAGCGCCAGGACCTCGTCGATCATCGACCCGTACCGCTGGAGCAGGTGCTCGATCCTGGCCACGTGCAGCCCGGAGGACTGGGCGAGCCGCTGCCGGGAGTTCCACAGCGCCTGGTAGCCCTCGGCCCCGGCCAGCGGGACGCGATCGGTGCAGGAGGGCGGGACCCGCTGGTCCAGGCCGTGTGCCACGGCGTCGACCGCATCCTTCGCCATAACGCGATATGTCGTGTATTTTCCGCCGGCCACCATCACCAGCCCCGGCACGGGATGGGCCACCACGTGCTCGCGGGAGAGCTGGGACGTCTCCTCCGACTCCCCCGACAGCAGCGGGCGCAGCCCCGCGTAGACACCCTCGACGTCCTCGCGGGTGAGCGGGACCGAGAGCATCTCGTTCACGTGGTCGAGGACGTAGTCGATGTCGGAGCGCGACGCCGCCGGGTGGGCCCGGTCCAGCTCCCACCGGGTGTCGGTGGTGCCGATGATCCAGTGCCGGCCCCAGGGAATGACGAACAGCACCGACTTCTCGGTGCGCAGGATGATCCCGGTGAGGGAGTGGATCCGGTCGCGCGGCACCACCAGGTGGATGCCCTTGGAGGCCCTCACGTGGATCTGCCCGCGCCCGCCGACCATCTCCTGGATGTCGTCGGTCCACACCCCGGTGGCGTTCACCACCTGCCGTGCCCGCACCTCGAACTCCTTGCCGCCCTCCAGGTCACGCACCCGGACCCCGGTGACCCGCTCCCCCTCGCGCAGGAAACCCACCACCTGCGCCCGTGAGGCGACGTTCGCCCCGTACATCGCCGCCGTCCGCAGCGTGGTCATCACATGGCGGGCGTCGTCGACCTGGGCGTCCCAGTACTGCACCGCACCCGAGAACGCCGTCTTGCGCAGCGCGGGCGCGAGCCGCAACGCCCTCGTACGCGACAGGTGCCTGTGGCCCGGTACGCCCCTCGCGAGCCCGGTGGAGAAGCCCATCGTGTCGTACAGCACCAGACCCGCGCCGACATAGGGCCGCTCCCAGCCGTAATGCGTCAGCGGGAACAAGAACGGCACCGGCCTGACCAGGTGAGGGGCGATCCGCTGCAGCAGCAGGGCCCGTTCCTGGAGCGCCTCCCTCACCAACTCGAAATTGAGCTGTTCCAGATAGCGCAGACCGCCGTGGATCAGCTTGGACGACCTGGAGGAGGTGCCGGAGGCGAAGTCGCGCGCCTCCAGCAGCCCGACGGACAACCCCCTGGTCACCGCGTCCAGGGCGACCCCCGCTCCGACGACCCCGCCTCCGATCACCACCACGTCGAGTTCTTCGGCGCCCATCTGCGCCAGTGCGGCGGACCGCTCGGCAGGACCAAGTCGTCCGGTGCCCATTCGCGCCGTCATTGTGCGACCCCCTGGGGTGCGTCTTGTCGCCTTACGTGAGGTATCTACCCATCTACCCTAGGCATTACTACTGACCGGTAGGGAAGGCGGGCAGCACTCAGGCCGTACCCCATGAACATCAGGAAACCAAGTTCTCGGCAGCATTTCACCAGCAACTCACCGGAAAGCGGACGCGCCCGGTATATCACCGGTCACCTGAGGACGGCGCACCGGCCATCCGAAGTCGAGCGCGAGCACCACGTCGCTTCACAGGGAGAAGATCCCTGCCCCCGTGGTCCCGACGGCCGTGCCGGGAGCCGGTTCTCCCGGGGACCCGCAAGGATGGGCAGCATGAGCATCACACTCGCCGACGCCCGCGTCGTGACCCCCGAAGGTGTCCACGAAGGCTGGCTCACCATCGAAGACGGCCGCATCACCCACGTGGGCCAGGGCTCGGCCCCCGGCGCCGGGCTCGGTCTCGGCGGCCGGTACGTCGTGCCCGGTTTCGTCGACATCCACAACCACGGCGGGGCAGGCGCTTCCTTCCCCACCGGGGACCCCGACCAGGCGAGCCTCGCCGTCGACCTGCACGCCCGTCACGGCACCACCACGCTCATGGCCAGCCTGGTCACCGCCTCCACGGACGATCTGGCCAGGGCCGCCGCCTCCCTCGCCGACCTGTGCGAGGACGGCCTGCTCGCCGGTATCCACTTCGAGGGCCCCTACATCTCCACCGCCCGCTGCGGTGCGCACAACCCGGCCCTGCTGCGGGACCCCTCACCGGCGGAGCTCGCCGGGTTGCTCAAGGCCGGACGCGGCCACGTACGGATGATCACCATCGCCGCCGAACTGCCCGGCGCGCTGGAGACCGTACGGGAGGCGACAGCCAACGGGGTGATCGCTGCCCTCGGCCACAGCGACGCCACCTACGAGCAGACGATCTCGGGCATCGAGGCGGGCGGCAGCGTCGCGACCCACCTCTACAACGCGATGCCGCCGCTGCACCACCGCGATCCCGGGCCGATCGCCGCGCTGCTCCAGGACGAGCGCGTCACGGTGGAGCTGATCAACGACGGCGTGCACCTGCACCCGGCCATGACGCGCCTCGCCTTCGAGGTCGCGGGGCCCGGCAGGACCGCGCTGATCACCGACGCCATGGCGGCGGCGGGCATGGGCGACGGCGTCTACGAGCTCGGCCCGATGACGGTGAACGTGGTGAACGGTGAGGCCAGGCTCGCCGGGAGCGGCACCATCGCGGGCAGCACCCTCACCATGGACGTCGCGTTCCGCCGCGCCGTGCGCGAGGTGGGCCTGTCCCTGGCCGAGGCGTCCGAGATCGCCTCCCTCACCCCCGCTAGGGTTCTGGGACTCGCCGACCACCTGGGATCCGTCTCGGTCGGCAAGCGGGCCGACCTGGTGGTGCTCACCGACGACCTGGAGGTCTCCGGCGTCATGCGCGGGGGCACCTGGATCACCGAGCCCCGCTGACCCAGCGGATCAGAGCCGCATCAGGACCGGATCAGGGCCGGTCCCGGCGGATGCCGACCAGGCCGGGTTCCAGCGACCCGGCCATCAGGTGCACGGCGTGGTGGGCGTTGAGGGAGAGCTCACCGAGATCACGCTCCACGGCCCCGGCGCCGTGCCGGGCGAACCGCCGGACCACACCGGGAGGGCCTGCCGCGCGAAATCCACCCTGCCTCGATCGACCTCACGGGGGCCGGCGTGAGGTCCGGCCCCGCCCTCGCGAGAAGGTCAGCCCTGCGGAGCGACGACGACCTCGACCCGCTGGAACTCCTTGAGGTCGGAGTATCCGGCGGTGGCCATCGTGCGCTTGAGCGCGCCCATCAGGTTCATCGAGCCGTCGGCGACCGAGGAGGGGCCGTGCAGGATCTGCTCCAGCGTGCCGACCGTGCCGAACTCGACCCGCTTGCCCCTGGGCAGCTCGGGGTGCTGCGCCTCGGACCCCCAGTGGAAGCCCCGGCCGGGAGCCTCGACGGCCCTCGCCAGCGGCGAGCCGACCATGACCGCGTCCGCGCCCACGGCGATCGCCTTGGCGATGTCACCGGAGGTGCCCATGCCGCCGTCGGCGATGACGTGGACGTAACGGCCACCGGACTCGTCCATGTAGTCGCGGCGGGCGGCGGCGACGTCGGAGATCGCGGTGGCCATCGGCACCACCACGCCCAGCACCGTGCGGGTGGTGTGCGAGGCACCGCCGCCGAAGCCGACGAGCACCCCGGCCGCGCCGGTCCGCATCAGGTGCAGCGCCGCGGTGTAGGTGGCGCACCCCCCGACGACGACGGGCACGTCGAGCTCGTAGATGAACTGCTTGAGGTTGAGCGGCTCGGCCCTGCCGGAGACGTGCTCGGCCGAGACCGTGGTGCCGCGGATCACGAAGATGTCCACGCCCGCGTCGATGACGGCCTTGTGGTACTGGACCGTGCGCTGCGGGGACAGCCGGACGGCCGTCGCCACCCCGGCGGCGCGGATCTCCTCGATGCGGCGGCCGATCAGCTCCTCCTTGATCGGCGCGTCGTAGATCTCCTGCAGCCGCTTCGTGGCGGGCGCGCCCTTGAGCTCGGCCACCTCTTCCAGCAGGGGCGTCGGGTCGTCGTACCTGGTCCACAGCCCTTCGAGGTCGAGCACGGCGAGACCGCCGAGCCTGCCGACCTCGATGGCGGTCTTCGGTGAGACCACGCTGTCCATCGGGCTCACCACGACGGGCAGCTCGAAGCGGTAGGCGTCGATCTGCCAGGCGATCGAGACCTCCTCCGGGTCGCGGGTGCGACGGGAGGGAACGATGCCGATCTCGTCGAGCGCGTAGGCACGGCGGCCGTTCTTGCCGCGGCCGATCTCTACCTGAGTCATATGCCTGTCTTTCCCGTTCCGTGCGCGCACAGCGCACGCCGTGTTCCATGCGTGCGCCCGGCACGCCGTGTTCCGTGCGCGCACAGCGCACGCTGTGTTCCCTGCGTGCGCCCGACACGCCGTTCCCTGCGGTACGGCCGTACGCGCGGCGTCTCGTGCGTGCGGGGCGCACGCCACGTTCTCCCGCGTGAGCGGCGCGCGCCGCTCTAGCGACCGTGGTAGTTGGGAGCCTCGACCGTCATCTGGATGTCGTGCGGGTGGCTCTCCTTGAGGCCCGCCGCCGTGATCGGCATCAGCTCGCACCGCTCGTGCATCTCGGCGACCGTACGGCACCCGGAGTACCACATGCCCTGGCGCAGACCCCCGATGAGCTGGTGGGCCACCGCGGCGACCGGGCCGCGGTAGGGGACCTGCCCCTCGATGCCCTCGGGGATGAACTTGTCCTCGTGGCCGACGTCGCCCTGCGCGTAGCGGTCCTTACTGAAGGAGGCGCCGCCGCGCTCGCGGTTGCGGACCGCGCCGAGCGAGCCCATCCCCCGGTACGACTTGAACTGCTTGCCGTTGATGAAGATCAGCTCACCCGGGGACTCCTCGCAACCCGCCAGGAGCGAGCCGAGCATGACCGTGTCGGCTCCGGCCGCGATGGCCTTGACGATGTCACCCGAGTACTGCAGGCCGCCGTCGCCGATCACCGGAACCCCGGCGGGACCCGCGGCCAGCGAGGCCTCGTGGATCGCCGTCACCTGCGGGGTGCCGACACCGGCGACCACGCGGGTGGTGCAGATGGAGCCCGGCCCGACGCCGACCTTGACCGCGTCGACCCCGGCGTCGACGAGCATCTGGGCGCCCGCGCGGGTGGCGATGTTGCCACCGATCACGTCGACCCGGCTGTTGGACTTGATCTTGGCGATCATGTCGGCGAGGCCCTTGGAGTGACCGTGCGCGACGTCCACCACGATCACGTCGACCCCGGCCTCGATCAGCGCCATCGCCCGCTTCTCCGCGTCGCCCCCGACGCCGACGGCCGCCCCCACGACGAGCCGGCCGTCGGCGTCCTTGGTGGCGAGGGGATACTGCTCGCTCTTGGTGAAGTCCTTGACGGTGATGAGCCCGCGCAGCCGCCCTCCGGCGTCGACCAGCGGGAGCTTCTCGATCTTGTTCTGCTTGAGCAGGTCGAACGCGTCGTCGGTGGAGACCCCGACCGGCGCGGTGACCAGCGGCATCGGGGTCATGACCTCGCGTACCGGACGGTTCTCGTCGGTCTCGAAGCGCATGTCGCGGTTGGTGACGATGCCGACGAGCACACCGGTCTCGTCGGTCACCGGGACCCCGGAGATCCGGTACGTCGCGCACAGGCGCTCGACGTCGGCCAGCGTGTCGTCCGGGGAGCAGGTGACCGGGTTGGTGACCATCCCGGCCTCAGAGCGCTTGACGAGGTCGGCCTGCTGGGCCTGGTCCTCGATCGACAGGTTGCGGTGCAGGACGCCGATGCCGCCCTGGCGTGCCATCGCCACCGCCATACGGGCCTCGGTCACCGTGTCCATCGCCGCCGAGACCAGCGGGATCCGCAGGGTGATGCCCCGAGACAGCCGCGTGGTGGTGTCGGCCTGCCCCGGCTGCAGGTCCGAATACGCGGGAACGAGGAGCACGTCGTCGAACGTGAACCCCGGCTCGGTGAACTTGGCCATCTGCAATCCTCCTGCCGCGGCGCTCTCATGACGGGGAAAGGCGCCGACCCCCGGGTCACAGTTTAGAGTCTGGCGCCAAACCCGGTGGACCCGGGGGAAAAAGGCGAGACAGGTGGACCGCGGAGAGAAGAGGGGTCCGGGGGGCCCGGGGGAAAGACGGGCCCCCCAGGTAAAACGGGGAGGAAAGGGAAAGCGAGGGACCGAGCGGTCGGTGATCCGCTCGGTCCCCCGGATCACCGGCGTCGGCGCGGGGACGCCTTGACACCACCCGAACCCCCCTCCACATCCGGATGGCGGTGTGATCCGCGCCTTTGCCGACGCTGCGTCAAGGGTGCGTCACGATGCGTTCGCCACGCAATGTCCGAACGTGCAATTGCACGAAGCTGCACACGAGGGCATGCGAGTAGAAGCAACGCCCGGACAGGGATGATTCGCCGGGTTATCCTCGCCAGACCTCGTGTACCTGCAGGAGTCCCTCACCGATGCGCACAGACACCCCCGCACTGCCCGATCCACTGGAAACCCTGGGGCTCACCCCGGCCCAGACGACCCTTTACAACGCGGTCCTGCGCCTGCACCGCGCCACCTGCGCCGAACTCGCCCAGGCCACCAACGGCTCGCCCGAGCCGATCGGCCGCGAGCTGGCCACCCTGGTACGGCTGGGAGTCGTCGACGAGCAGGGGGGTGAGTACCTCGCCCGTCACCCGGCCGCGGCCCTCGGCCACCTGGTCGCGGAGAGGCTGGACCGGCTCGCCGCCGAGAGTCGCAGGATCGACACCGTGCTCGGCTCGATCCGCGGCTTCATCCACCAGTACGACGCCGGGCGCGACTACCAGACCGGCCAGTTCTCCGTGGACCTGGTCGGAGGGGCGGACGAGCTCTACGAGAGCGTGATCGGCATGGCGGTCCAGGCCCCGCCGCTGAAGCTGATGTCGGGCATCCCCGACAGGCGGACGATGAGCGACTTCGCGCACCGCTACGCCGACCAGTGGATCGCGGCCCAGCGCGACGGCCTGCTCTCCTGCCGGGTCACCATCCCGGTGCACACCCTGGAGATCCCCGGTCTGCGCGACAAACTGGACCAGTTCGAGCGGGCGGGGGCCGAGGTCCGCACCCTCGACACGGTGCCGAGCTGGTTCCTCATCGCGGGGGACGACGCCGCGGGCATGCCCGCCCAGTGGGGCGGCACGCTGCCCGAGAACGCCTACAACTTCCACCTGGTGAGGGCTCCCGTCGTGGTGGCCGCGCTGCGCTCACTCTTCGAGGAGCTGTGGGCCCGCGCCGCCCGCCTGCCCTGGACCCACCGCGACGACGGGGTGGTCCGGGTGCTGCGACTGGCCGGCCAGGGCGTCACCGACGAGATGATCGCCCGGCAGCTGGGCGTCTCGGTCCGCACGGTGCGTGCCAGGTTCGCCGACGCCATGTCCGAACTGGGGGCGCAGTCGCGGTTCCAGGCGGGGGTGGAGGCCGCCCGGCGCGGCTGGCTCGCCTAGGCTCCCCCGGGCCACCCGGGCTCCCGAGGCTCCCCGGGGCCTACCGGCACGGCCGCCGCCCTCGGGCTCCCCTGTCACCTGGACCTTCCCCCATCGCCGGGGACCTTCGGCATCTCCGAGTTGCCCGCACTGTCCTAAAGCGTCCCACTCATACAGTTCGGAACTCGTCTGTCACATCCAGGCCATAAGGTGGGATCGTGCTCGACGATGTCCCTCGCGACCCATTCGCGGATGACCCCGACGACCCGGCGGCGGCGCTGGGCGATGCCGACGATCCCGAGCCCTTGACGACGGACGAGCGCGACGAGGCCATGACCGACCTCGCCGACGTGGAGGTCTTCCGCTCGCTGCTGGAGCCTCAGGGCGTGCTCGGCCTGGTGCTCGACTGTCCGGAATGTGGAGAGCAGCACTACTTCGACTGGGAGCTGCTGCGCGGCAACCTGCGCCAGATGATCGAGAACGGCCAGCCCCAGGTGCACGAGCCCGCCTACCAGCCCAACCCCACCGACTACGTGAGCTGGGAATACGCCCGTGGTTACGTGGACGGCGTGATCGACACCGAAGAACACCGCTGATCCACGTCGTCGACCAGGGCCGCCAGCAGCGCGACCGCGACGTCCGAGGTGGAGACGGGCGTCCTGCCCGAGAGGGCCTCCACGAGCTCGTCGGTCTCGGCTACCGCCGGGTCCTCGTCCGGCCCGTATCTACGAACCGGACGGCGCGGGTGAACCGTTGTCATGATCGTTCTCGCTCCGGGTCGTCGCGATCCCCGTCCCGCGGCTCGGGCTTGCGCTCGCGCCCCCTCTTCGACGGCTCCGCGGTCAAGCTATCGACTCCAGCTCCGCCATCGCTCGCAACCGGGCGAGCGCCCTGTGCTGGGCCACACGAACCGCACCTGGTGACATGCCGAGTACATTACCGGTCTCCTCGGCGGAAAGACCCGACACCACTCGGAGCATGAGCAGCTCGCGTTGGTTGTCGGGCAGCCTGGACAGCAGCCGGCGGGCGTGTTCGGCCTCGATGTAACGCACCACCGTCTCCTCGGGCCCCGGCCCCTCGTCGGGCCCGTCAGGAAGATCCTGGGTGGGCACGGCGGATCGCACGGAGCTGCGCAGCGCGTCGGCCACCTTGTGAGACGCGATACCGAAGACGAAGGAAGCGAACGGGCGTCCCATGTCACGGTATCGGGGCAGCGCGGACAGCACCGCTATGCATACTTCCTGGGCCACGTCGTCCGCGATGTGATACTGGCCGGAAACCCGGCCCAGACGACCACGGCAATATCGGACGACCATCGGCCGCAGTTGCGCGATCAGAGATTCGATCGCGGTGCGATCCCCCTGAACGGCGAGGCTTGTCAGATCCTTGAGATCATCCCTGTGGGCGACCCCATCAGACCTCGTCGCAAGCCTCACCCCATTTTTGGCGTCGGCGACGCATCCCTCGGTCACGTTAGGCATGATGCCCGCCCCGATAGTGACTGTCGTCATCGCAAACGGCTACGGATTGGTCACATTGAGGCGGAGTAACGGGGCGTAATCAAACAGCGACGGCAACGACTACAGAATGTGCAAATATTTCATTCGATTGCCAAATACATCGTCTATTCGCTAGAACCGCGTTTGGTCTTCCGTCCGACATGACGCTTGAGATCGTTTTCGGTTTACCGCGAAACACGAACGGCTCGCGCCTCCTGCGAGACGCGAGCCGTTCGGAACCGCTTCGGAACCGCTGAGGAATCAGTGGCCGTGGCCGTGGCCGTGACCCTGGCCGGCGGCCGGGGCCTCCTCCTCGGGCTTGTCCACCACGAGGGCCTCGGTCGTCAGCAGCATGCCGGCGATGGAGGCGGCGTTCTGGACGGCCGAGCGGGTGACCTTGACCGGGTCGATGACGCCCTGGGCGATCAGGTCGCCGTACTCGCCGGTGGCGGCGTTGAAGCCCTGGCCGACGGACAGCTCGGTGACCTTCGCCGTCACGACGTAGCCCTCAAGGCCGGCGTTCTCCGCGATCCAGCGGGCCGGCTCGACGAGAGCCTTGCGGACGATGGAGACACCGGTCGCCTCGTCACCCGTCAGGCCCAGGTCGTCGAGGACCTTGGAGACGTGGATGAGCGCGGAGCCACCGCCGGAGACGATGCCCTCCTCGATCGCCGCACGCGTCGCCGAGATGGCGTCCTCCAGGCGGTGCTTCTTCTCCTTCAGCTCCACCTCGGTGGCCGCGCCGACCTTGAGCACGCAGACGCCGCCGGAGAGCTTGGCGAGGCGCTCCTGGAGCTTCTCGCGGTCCCAGTCGGAGTCGGACTGCTCGATGGCGAGCTTGATCTCCTTGACGCGGTCGGCGATCGCCGCGGCCTCACCGGCACCGTCGACGACGGTGGTGGAGTCCTTGGTGATGACGACGCGCCGGGCGGTGCCCAGCACCTCCAGGCCGACGTGCTCCAGCTTGAGGCCGATCTCCTCGCTCACGACCTGGCCACCGGTGAGGATGGCGATGTCCTGCAGCATGGCCTTGCGGCGGTCACCGAAGCCCGGCGCCTTGACGGCGACGGAGGTGAAGGTGCCACGGATCTTGTTCGTGACGAGGACCGCGAGGGCCTCGCCCTCGACGTCCTCGGCGATGACCAGCAGGGCCTTCTTCGTCTGCGCGATCTTCTCGAGCAGCGGCAGGAAGTCGGCGACAGAGGCGATCTTGCCCTGGGTGATCAGGATGTAGGGGTCCTCCAGGATCGCCTCCATGCGCTCCTGGTCGGTCACCATGTAGGGCGACAGGTAACCCTTGTCGAACTGGAGACCCTCGGTGAACTCGAGCTCCAGGCCCATGCTGTTGGACTCTTCGACGGTGATGACACCGTCCTTGCCCACCTTGTCGAACGCCTCGGCGATCAGCTCACCGATCTTGGCGTCCTGCGCGGAGATCGTCGCCACATTCGCGATCTCCTTCTTGTCCTCGACCGGACGGGCCGACTCGATCAGCCGGTCGCTCACGGTCCTGGCCGCGATGTCGATGCCGCGCTTGAGGGAGAGCGGCTGCGCTCCGGCGGCCACGTTGCGCAGACCCTCGCGGACCATGGCCTGGGCCAGGACCGTCGCGGTGGTGGTGCCGTCACCGGCGACGTCGTTGGTCTTGGTCGCCACTTCCTTGGCCAGCTGGGCGCCCAGGTTCTCGTACGGCGTCTCCAGCTCGACCTCGCGGGCGATGGTGACACCGTCGTTGGTGATGGTGGGCGCACCGAACTTCTTGTCGATGACGACGTTGCGGCCGCGCGGGCCCAGCGTCACCTTGACCGCGTCCGCGAGAGCGTTCACGCCGCGCTCGAGAGCTCGGCGCGCGTCCTCCTCGAACGACAGGGTCTTCGGCATGACAATCCTCTCTATAAGTACGTCGGCGCATCAAAGCCCCGGGCGCTGACGCGACCCGGGGCTCGATACGTCATCTTTGTGAAGCGAGAACTACTTCTCGATGATGGCGAGCACGTCACGGGCGGAGAGCACGAGATACTCCTCGCCGTTGTACTTCACCTCGGTGCCGCCGTACTTGCTGTAGAGGACCACGTCGCCCTCCTTGACGTCGAGCGGAATCCGCTTCTCGCCCTCGTCGTCCCAGTTGCCGGGACCCACCGCGAGGACCTTGCCCTCCTGCGGCTTCTCCTTGGCGGTGTCCGGGATGACCAGACCGGAAGCGGTGGTCTGCTCGGCCTCAAGCGGCTGGACCACAATGCGGTCGCCGAGCGGCTTAACGGGAACCTTGGTGGCGGTCGTCACGTCGGACCTCCCCTTCAGATATGAATGATCTAGAAGAGGCGACCAGCGGTCTGCCGTCGCGGGTGTCAGACCTGCCTCGTCGCATGTATTTGGCACTCTCACCGGGAGAGTGCCAATACGGAACAGTATGCAAGGTGGCCTTGACAGTCAACACGAAGCACCCCTTCTCCGCTTCACGCGAACGTCAAGCCAGGTGGAAGCCCTACGGCGAAGCCCTACGGCCGAGGCGGTAGCGTCGGCCGATGTGAATCTCGACGCATTCCGGGAGCTCCTCACCCAGCGCGGCCAGGAGGCTCTGGGCGCCGCGGCCGAGACCGCCGCCGACGACCCGGTGACGGCGGTGACGAGGTTAAGGAAGATCTACGACGCGGACCTGACCTCCGCGGCGCTCACCCAGGCGACGCTCAGGCTGCGCGCGAGGGAGAAGTTCGGCGCCGACGCCGATCTCATGTACTTCACCCGGACCGGCCTGGAGCAGGCCACCCGCCGCGAGGTCGCCGACCACAGGGCGCGGCGCCTCCCCCCGGGCTCGCGGGTCGCCGACGTCTGCTGCGGCATCGGCGGCGACCTCCTCGCCCTGGCCAGGGCCGGGTGCTCCGTCGAGGCCGTCGACGCCGACCCGCTCACCGCCGCGATCGCCCAGGCCAACGCCGACGCCCTGGGCTTCGGCGACCGGGTCTCGGTCCGCGCCGCCGACGCCTCCACCCTGGACCCGGCCGCCTTCGACGTCCTGTTCGCCGACCCCGCGCGCCGCGGCGCGCGGGGCCGGACCTTCGACCCGATGGGATACTCACCGCCCTGGCCCGCCGTGCTGGAGATGGTGGCCCGAGCCGGGGCCGCCTGCCTGAAGGTCGCCCCCGGGATCCCGTACGAGTTCGTCCCCGAGGGCGCGGAGGCCGAGTGGGTCTCGTACAAAGGCGACGTCAAGGAGGCCGTGATCTGGTGCGGTGCGCTGGCGGGCGAGGCGGCGCGCAGGGCGACGATCCTGCCGTCGGGGGCCACGATGACCCCCGACCCCGCCCTCGGCGATCCCGCCACCGGCCCCGCGGGACGCTACATCTACGAGCCGGACGGCGCGGCGATCCGCGCCCACCTGGTCGCGGAGATCGCCGCGTCGGTCGGCGGGCACCTGCTCGACCCGCAGATCGCCTACATCACCGGTGACACCGCGACGCCGACGCCGTGGGCGTCGCGGTACGAGGTCCACGAGACGCTGCCGTTCTCGCTCAAGCGGTTGCGGGCGGCGCTCCGCGAGCGCGGCGCCGGCAATGTGACGATCAAGAAGCGTGGCTCAGCGGTGGACGTCGACCGCCTCAGGAAAGACCTCCGACTTTCCGGCGGGGAATCCGCGGTGGTCATTCTCACCCGAATCGGTGACCGGCCGTTCGCCTTCGTGTGCACCCCCGACTGACCGGCGGATCATCACCATCTGACCAGCCAAAATAGTCAATTCTTCCAGCCAACCGGCAATTCCTTTCTTTTATTCTCGCTGCCAGAAAACCCTGATCCAGGGGCTAAGGTTGCCGGGCGGGAGTTCTCTCTCGCCTGCGTTTCCCTCTCGTTCATCAGCAAATCCCATCAAACCCAACCGCGCGGCTGAGCGTCGGCGAGCGAAGGAGCTCTCGGTGGATCACTCCGACCACACCCTGCTCCAGGCAGGCGGCCAGGCCGCCATCTCCGACCGGATGCGTGAGCTCCTCGCCCGCGCGGCACAGGACCACGTCTACGAGCAGCGCACCCAGGGGGCCGTGCTCGACGAGATCCGGCGGCGCCTGGAGGGCATGGAGTGGGTGCTTCGCGAGGTCAGGGAGCGCGAGATCGGCGGGCTGAACGGCACGCTGGAGTCCGTCCACGGCCGGCTGGACGACATCGCCGCCCGCCCGCCCTCCTGGGCCGAGGGCCTGGCCCAGCACGTCGAGGCGATACGCGACCACGTCGACACCGTCGGCGAGCGGGTCGACTCCCTCGGCCGCCGCGTCGACACCGTCCGCGACCGGGTCGTCCCCCTGGGCGAGCTGCCGAGCCTGTGGACCGACCTCGGTTCCGTGGGCGAGAGCATGGACGAGGCGCTCACCCGCCTACGGGCGATCTCCGACGGCACCCAGGGCCTCGACGAGCAGGTGGGGCAACTGGCCGAGCACCTGGGCAGGCTCCAGGCCGACATGGGCGTCGCGGCGCACCGGTTCAGCCGCCTCGACCGGGCCGTGGCCGACCTCTCCCAGCGCACCGGGCGCGTCGAGGCGGGGATGCTCGACCTGGTGGCGAGCGTCCAGCAGGCCGTCGGCACGGCCACGGACCGGATGCTCGCCGCCGTCGAGCAGGTGAACGGCAAGGTCGACCTGGTGAGCGGAAGAGTCGAGCAGGTGGGCGCCGGGGTCGACCTGGTCGCGCCGAGGATCGACGAGCGCACCGCCGCCGTCGAGAGCCGCATCGACAGGCTGGACGGCCATCGCATGACGGCCGGTGGCCGCTTCGACACCCTCGACGAGCGCCTCGACGACATCGAGGGGCGCCTCACCTGCCGGATGGACGTCATCGACTCCCGGCTGTCCACGCTGGACGGGCGCGCGGAGAAGTCCGCAGAGCGCCTGGAGAGCCTGGACGAGCGCCTGGAGGACCTGCCGGCCGTGCTCGGCGTCGGCGCGCTCATCGGCGTTCAGACCGCCGAGCAGCGCGAGCGCTTCGACTCCCTGGACGAGCGCGTCATCAGGGCGGAGGCGGCACTCTCCCCTCTCGCCGAGACGCTCCGCGCCCTGCCCGACCGCGACGAGCTCTCCGAGGCCCTGAGCGAGACCGTGGAGCCCGCGCACGCCGACCTCACCCGTCGTCTGAGCGCCCTGGAGGAGACCATGCTCGCCCTGGCCGAGGCGTTGCTCCGTCCCACCAGGGGCGACAAGGACTGACCTCGGTTCTCCGCCGGGGGCCGCTCCGGGCCCTCCCCGGTCCCGCTCGGCCTTCGCGAAAATCCCGCCCGGCCTCACCGGTCCCGCTCGCCCTTCGCGGAAGATCCCGCCCGGCCCTCACCGTGTGGGGAGACCCGGGCCTCACGGGGAGAGGACGAACCGCGCGAGAAGCACGGACGCCGTCAGCCGGAGCGGGTGGCATCGGCCGCCGGGCGCCTCCCCTCGCCTTCGACGACCTTCGCCTCGCGGCACAGGTTGTTCCTGACCACCGAGAGCAGGGACGACAGCTCGTCGGTCTGCTCGGCCGTCAGTCCGTTGGTCATCCGCCGGTGCACCTCGGCGAGGACCCGGTCCACCTCCGGGCGGAGCGCGTGCCCCTTGGGCGTGATGTCGACGATGCTGATCCGCCGGTTGGCGGGGTCGGGCCTGCGACTGACGAAACCGCTGCGCTCCAGGCGCTGCAGGGTCTTGGTCATGGTGGACACGTCGACGCCGACGATTCTCGCCAGGGCGTTCTGCGACTGGGGGCCGTTGTCCCACAGCGCGCCCATCACACGCTCCTGGCCCGGGTAGAGGTCGATCTCGCCGAGGAGGTCGGCGAGCAGCACGCGGTGGCCGCGAGTGGCGTAGGCCATCAGGCAGTTGAGGTCGTTGTCGTAGTCGCCGCACTCGCCGGCGGACGAGGGACACGCCCCGGCCTCGTCACCTCCTCCGGAGAGGGCCTCGGGTGTCGTGCCGCGCTCTTCGGTCACGTCGCGCTCTTCGTCGATCGACAACTCCGCCATGGTCGGGTCCTTCCGCTCTCCCCGAGACTACCCGCTTGCATGTTGGCCGACCAAGTTGTAGAACTACTTATTGGCTAGCCAAGTTGGCCAGCCAACAAAAGGAGTTCACCATGCCGTTCTCACCGTTCACGCTCGCCGGCCTCCAGCTGCCCAACCGCCTGGTGATGGCGCCCATGACACGCTCTCGGGCCTACGTCGACGGAATCCCCTCGTCGCTCACCGCCCTGTACTACGCCCAGCGGGCCTCGGCGGGCCTGATCATCACCGAGGGGGTCCAACCCAGCCAGGCCGGCAAGGGCTACATGAACACCCCGGGGTTGCACACCGACGAACAGGTGGCCGGGTGGCGTGAGGTCACCGACGCCGTCCACGCGGCGGGCGGCAGGATCTTCGCCCAGATCATGCACGCCGGCCGGATCGGCCACCCCGACAACACCGGCGCGCTCCCCTTGGGGCCGTCCGCCGTACGGCCGGCGGGGCAGATCTTCACGCCCACCGGCCTGCAGGACTACCAGACCCCGCTCGAACTGACGACCGCCCAGGTCGAGTCCACCGTCCAGGACTTCGCCGACGCCGCCGCACGCGCCGTGGAGGCGGGCTTCGACGGGATCGAGTTGCACGGCGCCAACGGCTACCTCATCCAGCAGTTCCTGTCGCAGAACGCCAACCTGCGCGACGACCACTTCGGCGGCTCGCCGGAGAACAGGATCCGCTTCGCCGTGGAGACCGCGCGGGCGGTCGTGGACCGGATCGGCGCCTCCAAGGTCGGCATCCGCCTCTCGCCGGGCAACGGCGCGGGTGACCTGGTCGAGGACGACATGCACGAGATCTACCCGGCGCTCGTCTCCGAGCTCGCCGCGCTCGACCTCGGCTACCTCCACCTGGTGGCGAGTTCCTCCGAGGAGCTCAACCAGGAGATCCAGACGCTGTGGTCGAACGCCCTCATCGTCAACGACCCCTCGATCGACGCCCCGGTCGAAAGGGTCACGCGGTGGCTGGAGCGCGGCGCCGACCTGGTCTCGCTGGGCCAGTCGTTCCTGGCCAACCCCGACCTGCCGCTCCGCCTCCGCCTCGGCGCCGAGCTCAACCAGGCCGACTTCAGCTCGGCCTTCGGCGGCGACCACCGCGGCTACACCGACTACCCGGTGCTCACCCTGCACTCCGTCTAAGGCACCCGTGGTGAAGTGCCTCCGGGAGGAAGGAGCTCTCGAAGGAGAAATCCTCGGGGCGGCCCCCGGAGGAAGAACCCGCGGCAAAGGGGAGAGCCCCATGCGGCCGCCGCCCAACGGGGGCGCGACGGCCGACGGGCGCACACGGACACGCCGGCGGGGGTCCAACGCACGAACACCCCCGGCGGGATCGGCGGGGCGCGCGCGGACGCCCTCGGCGGGGGTTCGACGGAGCGCGCGGACGCCCTCGGCCGGGCGTCATCCCCTGACGAGGACGGGGCCCGTCAGACGTGGACGGTGGTGATGGGCATCGAGGAGTCGGCCGGGATGTCCAGCCGCGACGGCGTGATGCCGGCCGCGACCAGGTCCGAGCCCAGGGCCGCCACCATGGCGCCGTTGTCCGTGCACAGCCCGGGGCTGGGGACCCGCAACCGGACACCGGCCGCGTCACAGCGCTCCTGTGCCATCGCCCTCAGCCGGGAGTTGGCCGCCACCCCGCCACCGATCAGCAGGTCGTGAACGTCGTACTTGGCGCACGCCTGCAACGCCTTGCGGGTCAGCACGTCGACGACGGCCTCCTGGAACGACGCCGCCACGTCGGGCACGTGAACCGGCTCACCCGCCTTCTCCCTCGCCTCCACCCATCGGGCCACCGCGGTCTTCAGGCCGGAGAAGGAGAAGTCGAGCGTCCCGTCGTCGTACTTGCCGCGCGGGAACGCGATCGCCGCGCCGGAGCCGTCACGGGCCACCCTGTCGATGTGCGGCCCGCCGGGGAACGGCAGGCCGAGCACTCTCGCCACCTTGTCGAACGCCTCGCCCGCGGCGTCGTCCACCGTGGAACCCAGCGAGATGACGTCCCTGGCGACGTCGGGCACCAGCAGCAGCGACGAGTGCCCGCCGGAGACCAGCATCGCGATGCAGGGCTTGGGCAGCGCCCCGTGCTCCAGCTGGTCCACCGCGACGTGGGCGGCGAGGTGGTTGACGCCGTACAGCGGCACGCCCAGGCCCAGCGAGTACGCCTTGGCCGCGGCGACGCCGACGAGCAGCGCGCCGGACAGGCCGGGCCCGGCGGTGACCGCGATCGCGTCGACGTCGGCGAACCGCAGGCCCGCCCGCTCCAGTGCCCGCTCCACGGTCGGGGTCATCGCCTCCAGGTGCGCCCTGGAGGCGACCTCGGGCACCACCCCGCCGAAGCGGGCGTGCTGCTCGACACTGGAGGCGATGGCGTTGGCCAGCATCGTGTGCCCCCTGACGAGGCCGATTCCCGTCTCGTCGCAGGAGGTCTCGATGCCCAGGACCACCGGTTCGTCACGCATGGAGATCCTTCCTCATCATGATCGCGTCAGTGCCGTCCTCGTAGTAGCGGCGGCGCAGGCCGATCCGCTCGAACCCGAACCTGTCGTAGACGGCCTGCGCGCCCAGGTTGTCGGCGCGCACCTCCAGGAAGACCGACACGGCGCCCCTGCGGGCGGCCTCGGCCAGAAGATCGGTCAGCATCGCGCCGCCGACGCCGTTCCCGCGCCACTCGGCCAGGACGGCGATGGTCTGCACGTCGGCCTGGTCCCCCGCCGCGGCGAGGCCCGCGTAGCCGACGATCACGCCGTCGACCAGGGCCACCACGTAGTGCCTGGTCCTCGGCTGGTCGTCGAGCTCCCCCCGGAGCATGCCCTCGCTCCAGGCGTCGGCGGGGAAGGTCTTCCGCTCGACCTCCATCACCGCGGGCAGGTCGTCCGCGGTCATCCGGCGCAGGACGGCCGTCACGTGGAGACCTTCTTGGGCGCCGAGGGCACCTTGGCGTCGGGCCGGCGCAGGTAGATCGGCCTGGGCGGACCGAGCACGGGGTGGGTGCCGCTCTCCGCGGCCTCGCGGACGCCCGGCTCGCCGAGTCGCCCGGCGGCGAGCGCCGCCATCGCGCCCGCGCCGGGATACTCCGGCACGTCCAGGATCCGGGAGGCGCCGACGATCTCGGCGTACATCCGCGCGCCCGCGCCGACCAGCGGGAGCTCCCCCGGCAGGTCCTGGGGCCGGTCCACCGCGGGGCCCGACAGCCGGGTGCGCGGGTCCCGGTAGTGGCCCCAAAACACCTCCTTGCGCCGGGCGTCGGTGGCCACCAGGAACGGCTCGTCCGGTCCGCTGCCGTACGCGAGCGCGTCGAGGGTGCACACGCCGTACGCCGGGACGCCCAGCGACGTCGCGAGGGCCTGGGCGGTCACCAGGCCGACCCGCAGGCCGGTGTAGGGGCCGGGTCCCGAGCCCGCGACGATGGCGGTGACGTCGCGGAGCGAGGCCCCGGCCTCGCTCAGGACCGTCTCGATCGTGGGGACGAGCAGCTCGCCGTGGCGGCGCGCGTCGATCGTCGTCGACTCGGCGAGGACCCTCGCACCGTCGTGCAGAGCTGCGGTGACGGCGGGGGTCGCGGTGTCAAAGGCCAGGACCAGCACGAACACTTAGCCTAGCCCGTCCCGCGAGGGCTCAGGTCTTGACCAGGGTGGCGTAGACGATGAGGTTGTCGCGATACTCGTGGCTGTCCCAGTCGAAGGTCCCGCCGCAGGTGATCAGTCGCAGGCCGTCCTCAAGATAGACCTTGTCGGCGGGGAACCGGTTCTTGCTGATCTGCTCGACCGTGTCCACCCGGTACTGGGCGACCTTGCCGTCGCTGCGTACGACCTTGATCACCTGCCCCTCCCGCATCTCCTTGAGCTTGTAGAAGACCGCGGGCGCGGTCTTGGTGTCCACGTGCCCGAGGATCACCGCGGACCCCTCGTCGCCGGGGACCGCGCTGTCCTTCACCCAGCCCGCGACGTTCGGCTTCTCGTACGGCGGCAGGTCGACCCGGCCGTCGGTCACGCCGAGCTTCATCAGCGGCGCCTTGATCCCCAGTGAGGGGATGTCGATGCGGCTGGGCGAGACCGACGCGCGGGCGGGCGCCTTCTCCTTCTCGACCTCGCCGCCCCGGTTGCCGAACGCGACCAGGACGACGCCGGTGATGACCCCGGCCAGGACGATCCTGGACCAGCGGGTTGAATCGGCCATGGAGGACTACGAACGGCGGCGACGCACGACCGCGATGCCGATGCCGCCGGCCAGGGCGAGGGCGAGCAGGACGCCGGTCGTGCCGATCGGGGCGCCCGAGTCGTTCGGGCCTCCGGCGGCGGTGCCGCCGCCACCCGTCTCCGGCGCCTCGGTGCTGATGATCGTCCTGGTCGGCTTGGAGGTGGGGGTGGAGCTCGGCTCGGTGTCGGCCACGATCCTGAGGTTGGCCTTGCCGGTGTCGTTGGTCCCCTCGCACCTCGCGTTGACCTCGTGGATCCCGGGTTCGGTGCCCTCGGCGACGGTGGCCTGGCCACGGACCCACGGACGCGGTGCCGGGGTCGCGGTCGAGGCGGGGTCGGGCGTAGGCGTCGCGAGGATCGGGTCGAGGGTCACCGGGGTGCGGAAGATCTTGGAGGACGCGGTACCGCGATGCTCGGGGCCGCCCTGCGGGATCGGGCAGTTGGCCAGGATCCATACCTTCTGCCCGGCCTTGGCGCGGGCCGGTTGGAGTTGGACCTCGATGTCCTGCCGGCTGATGCCGGAATCAGGTGGGGCCGTGGTGGGTGTGCCCGACGGGTCGGCCGTTTCGGCACCCGCAGAGCACCCGACCAGTCCGAAAAGGAGGATGGCTCCCACAACCGCGACACGCTTGACGCTTGGCACCGTCGAACTCCACTTCGCCCTCCGGCCGACGACCCTCGCCCGGCACGATTTCCCACCTGTTCCCCATTAAACATGGGCAAACCCGCAAGAGTCGATCATCACGCCTGACGATCTAGACCAATGGTGCGTAGTCCGAGCGTGCCAGGATTTCTCTGTCTTTGTAGGCAGATCAGATGACGCCGTGCCAGCGCGGCCCGATTCCCCTGAGGGTGACGGTCCGCTCCTCCCCCGGCTCTTCGGACGCGCCCCTGCCGATGAGGATCTCCAGCCGGTCGTCGGCGAGCCCCTCCACCAGGCCCTCGCCCCACTCCACGACCGTCACCGACTCCTCGATCGAGGCGTCCAGGTCCAGGTCGTCGACCTCCAGATCACCCCCGAGGCGGTAGGCGTCGACGTGGACCAGGGCCGGTCCACCCGAGAGCGAGGGGTGCACCCGGGCGATGACGAAGGTCGGCGAGGTGATCGGGCCGCGCACCTTGAGCCCTTCGGCGATCCCCTGCACCAGGGTCGTCTTGC
Source organism: Streptosporangium sp. NPDC000095 (assembly GCF_042899335.1). Classification (NCBI taxonomy): domain Bacteria; kingdom Bacillati; phylum Actinomycetota; class Actinomycetes; order Streptosporangiales; family Streptosporangiaceae; genus Streptosporangium; species Streptosporangium sp. NPDC000095. The sequence goes on along the minus strand of NZ_JBIAZS010000006.1, from coordinate 157,773 downwards.
CCGCGCCGAGCGGGCCCGAGAGCACCGCGAGGTCCCCCGGGCGCAACAGGGCCGCCAACTCCTCGCCCAGCTCCCGCATCTCCTCGGCGGTCGCCACGATTCTCACCGCTTCGTCACTCCTGTTCCATGCCTTCCTGGGCCTCACGAGGTCTTCCAGGACCTTCCAGGGCTCAGCGCCGTCTTCACGGCCCCGGCGAACCCCGCTCAGGGCTCACCGTACGCCGTACGTGCGCCTGCGGCTCACCGGTCCTCGTCATCGATGTCGGCCGTGTCCACCCGCTTGAGCAGGTCGTGCAGGGCGTCGTTGACCACGGTAGGCCGCTCCAGCTGGACCAGGTGCGAACTTTCCGGAACCTCGGTGAACCGGGCGCTCGGCAGCGCCGCCGCCATCGCCCTGCTGTGCTCGACGGGGGTGAGCCAGTCCTTGTCGCCGACCATGATGGAGGTCGGGACCTCGTCCAGCACGCGTAGCGCGCTCAGCTTGTCGTGCGACATCAGCGCCGGGTAGAACTCGGCGATCACCTCGAACGGGGTGGAGCGGATCATCGACTCGGCGAAGTCGACGACCGTGGGGCTGATGTTCTTGGAATCACCGAAACCCAGGTGGCGCAGGACGAGGAAGGCCACATCGTTGCCGACCTGGCGGCTCTTGTCGACCAGCGAGCCACCGCGTCTCAGGATCGACACCGTGCCCGGCGTGACCTTGTGCACCGCCTTCGACAGCAGCGCGGGCAGGCCCAGGGAGATCTCACCGAGCTTGCCGGTGGAGGTGGAGATCAGCGCCACCCCTCTGATCCTGTCGCCGAACAGCTCCGGGTGCCTGTCGGCCAGCGCCATGATCGTCATACCGCCCATGGAGTGGCCGACGAGCACGCACGGGCCGGGCACCAGCGCCTCGATCACCTCGGCCAGGTCGTCGCCGAGCCGGTCGATCGAGCAGTCCTTCATCGGGATGCGTGGCGAGCGCCCGTGGGAGCGCTGGTCCCACAGGACCAGGCGGTGCTCGCCGCCCAGGTCGCGCCGCTGGTAGTGCCAGGAGTCGAGGTTGAGCGTGTAACCATGGCAGAACACCACGGTGAGCGGAGCCTCCTCCTGCCCGTCGACCTCGGCGTACAGGGGAACACCGTCGGAGGTGGTGACCGTGGTGGGGCGGCCGCGCAGCTCTCCGAGCGGCTCGCTCGCCTCCAGGTCGGGGCGGAGCCTGATGCGTCCGACGGCGTACCGCTTGGCGAGAGCCCCTGCGGCCACTCCGGCCGACGCGACACCGACGACCGCGCCCGCGATACCGACCTTGCGCCGTCTGGTACTACTCATGCGCCCCCCTGAGCTTCCTTTCACCGGTAAACGCGCGGGACCCGCGAACCGATCCTGGTCACGATCTCATGCGTGATCGTGTCGAGGGAATCCGCCCACTCCTGAGCGGTGGGCTCGCCACGGGAACCGTCGCCGAACAGGATCACCTCGTCACCCTCCGTCAGCGGGTCGTCTCCTACGTCGATCATGAACTGGTCCATGCAGACCCTGCCCGCGATCCGCCGTCTGCGGCCACCGGCCATCACCTCCGCCACGTTGGTGGCGTGCCGTAGGACCCCGTCCGCATACCCGAGGGGGACGAGGCCAAGCGTCGTCTCCCGATCCGTGACGTACAGGTGTCCGTAGGAGACGCCCGACCTGGCGGGCACCCGTTTGACCAGAGCGATCCGCGCGACGAGCGTCATCGCCGGATGCAGCCCGAAACCTCCGAGCCGGGGCACGGGGCTCAGGCCGAAGGTCGCGATGCCCGGACGGACCAGGTCGTAGCGTGCCTGCGGCAGCGTCAGGATCGCCGCCGAGTTGGCGATGTGCCTGATGACGTGGGAGCCTCCGGCCCCGGCCTTCTCCGCGATGTGCAGCGCCTCGTCGAAGGCCGCCAGCTGGGCCGCGATGGACGGGTCTCCCGGTATGTCGGCGCAGGCGAAGTGGGACCAGAGCCCGACGATCTCGATCACGCCCTCGGCCTGGTGCCGCAACGCCCGCTGGACCAGGGCCGCCCATTCCGCCGCCGTCGCGCCGCCGCGTGACATGCCGGTGTCGACCTTCAGGTGCACCCTCGCCGCCCCACCGGCCTCCGCGGCGGCGTCGGCGATCGCGTCGATCATCGAGACGGAGCTCGCCGAGAGCTCGATGTCGTGCCCGACGGCCTGCTCAAGCGGCTCTCCCGGCGGGATGATCCACGCCAGGATCGGCGCGGTGATCCCGGCGGCCCTCAGATCCAGGGCCTCGCGGATGTAGGCGGTGCCCAGCCGTCCCGCGCCGGCCTCCAGGCAGGCGCGGGCCACGGGAACCAGCCCGTGCCCGTAGGCGTCGGCCTTGACAGCGACCATCATCTCGGCGCCGGGAGCGTGGCTCGCGAGCTGCCTCACGTTCTCACGAATCGCCGAGAGATCCACCCGTGCCTCGGCGGGAGTCATCGGGAAACTCATGACCCCAGTTTGGCAGGTGGGAGGCGATGCCGAGGCCCGTCGAGCAGGGAGCGCGCCACCTCCGGCAGGGCCTCGGCGACGTCCCAGGCGGTGAGAGGGCCCTGACGACCGGCGATTCCGTGCAGATACGCGGCACAGGAGGCCGCGTCGTACCCGCTCAGCCCCGCGGCCAGCAGCGCGCCGGCCAGACCCGCCAGCACGTCGCCGGTGCCGCCGGTCGCGAGCCAGGGGCTGCCGGTGAGGTTGATCCCGACCGGCCGGTCCTCCTCGGCGACCAGCGTGGTCGAGCCCTTGAGCAGCACGGTCACCCCCAGTTCCGCCGCCGCCCGCCGTACGCTCTCCAGGCGCCGCGCCTCGATCCGCTCCCTCGGCACACCGATCAGGCGGGAGAGCTCGCCCGCGTGCGGGGTGATCAGGACCGGCGCGTCCCTGCGGAGCAGCGCCCTGTCCTGGGCCACCAGGGTGAGCGCGTCGGCGTCGACGAGCACGGGGACCTCGCTCGACAGCACGGAACGGGCGACGGCGCGGGCCTCGTCGCCGGTGCCGAGGCCGGGGCCGAGCACCCACGCCTGCACGCGGCCCACCCTCTCGACCCCCTCCCCGGGGGCGAGCGTGGTGATCACGGCCTCCGGCCAGCGGGCCCGCACCTGGGCCACCGGCTCCGCGCCCCCCGTGTAGCGGACCATGCCCACCCCGGCCCGCAGTGCCCCGCCCACGGCCAGCACCGCGGCGCCGGTGTAGAGCTCGCTGCCCGCCGCGACCCCGACGACGCCCCGGCGGTACTTGTCGGACGAGGCGTCGGGTCTGGGCAGCATCGCGGCCACGTCGGCGTCCGTCGGCGCGACCGCCTCGGGGTCGGGCAGGTGGGGGCCGAGGCCGATGTCCACGAGTTCCGTCCGGCCCGCGTGCCGGGAGCCGGGATCGACGAGCAACCCGATCTTCCACGCCCCGAACGTGACGGTGGCGTCCGCGACGACCGCGGGACCCTCCACCCGGCCGCTGCTCGCGTCCACACCGCTGGGCACGTCCACCGCGACGACCTCGCCGGGCGCGTCGTTCGCGAGCCGGGCGAGGGTCGCGTACGGCTCCCTGAGTGCCCCGGCCCCGCCGATCCCGAGCATCCCGTCCACGATCAGGTCCGCCGCGTCGAGCAGGCCGCGAACGCGCGCACCCGCGGGATGATCCGCCGTGGCCACCGCGATACCGGGCCCGTTTCCCGCGCCGTGACCGGGACCGGGGTCGGGACCGGAACCGGGATCGGGACCGGAACCGGGATCGGGGTCGGGACCGGATCCGGGACCGGGATCGGGGTTGAGCCGGGTGACGCGGCCGCCCGCGCGGCGCAGGGCCTCCAGACCCCCCGCGTGGACGCGCGTACCGGCGAGGAGCGCGTCGACCCTCGCCCCCCTGGCCGCGAGACGGGCCCCGGCGTGGAGGGCGTCACCGCCGTTGTCCCCACCGCCGACGAGCAGCACGACGCGGGAGCCGTACACGCCGCCGAGCATCCTGGCGCAGACCACCGCGAGCCCGGTGGCCGCCCTCTCCATCAGGGCGCCCTCGGGCAGCGTCGCCATCAGTGCCGCCTCGGCCGCCCTGATCTGGTCGGAGGTGTACGCGGTCCGCATTCCACCGAATCTATCCCTCGGCGATCACGTAGGCGATCGCGACGCCCCCGTCGTGGGTGAGGGAGACGTGCCACCGGGCCACGCCCAGGGCCTCGGCGACGTCCGCCACCCGGCCGGTCACCCGCAGCTCGGGCCGCCCGTGCTCCCCGCTGAGCACCTCGGCGTCCAGGTGACGCAGCCCGGGAGGGGCGCCGAGGGCCTTCGCGACGGCCTCCTTCGCCGCGAACCTGGCGGCGAGGGACTCCGTGGCCAGCCCGCTCTCCCTATCGGTGAACAGGCGTCCCCGCAGCGCGGGCGTCCGCACCAGCGTCGCCTCGAACCTCGCCACGTCCACGACGTCGACACCGATACCAACGATCACCCTCCCAGGCTAGTGGCGTCGCGCCGTCGGCCCGCGTTCCCGCCGGTCAGAAGCCGCCGCGCTGCCAGGGGCCCCAGATGGCGAAGCTCGTCCCCTTGGTGGACTGGACGTTGACGTAGAGGGTGTGACCGCCGGGGCCGAAGGTCGAGCCGGCGAACTCGGCGCCGGAGTCGCCGCGGACGGGGGTGAGGCGGGAGAAGTCGAAGATCTCGCCCTGGCGGGTGAGGCCGCGCAGGTAGTTGTCACCCGCGCCGTCCTCGCACAGGACCAGGGTGCCTCTGGGGCTGGCGGTGACGTTGTCCGGCAGGTCGAGGGTGACCGCGCCCGGCGACTCGTAGACGAGTTTGAGCCGCCCGCTCCACGTCTCGTACGCCCACACCTGGCCGCGTCCCTTGCCGAAGCCGCCGGGCGGGGTGTCGCCGGACGCGGTCGCGCCGCCCTGGGTGGAGACGAAGTAGATCGTGCCGTGGTGGTTGATCGCCCCCTCCAGCCGGGAGAAGAGCGCCGCGCCCTTCGCCCTGCCCTGGTTGCCGACGGCCTGGAGGGCGAGGCTGTTGGCGGGGGTGCCGATGAAGGTGGGGTCGGGGTCGTCGATGTCCACCCAGGTCGTCGAGTACGAGGCTCCCCTGGGCTGGCCGAGGGAGAGGTTCTTGCCGGGCGCGCCCCGCACGGCCAGCATCTGGAGCCGGCCGCCGTCGAGGATGCGGCGGGCCGTCAGCGGGTTCTTCGGGGGCAGGTAGCGGTAGAAGCCGGAGGCGAAGCCGAAGTTGTCCTCGGTGAGGTAGAGCGCGCCGGTGAACCCGTCGAACGCGACCGACTCGTGGGCGAACCGCCCGGCGTTCCTGATCGGTCCTCCGGCCTGGCCGTCGAGCGGGACCTCGAAGATGTAGCCGTGCTTGCGCGTGAGCTTGCCGTTGTCCTGGCCGGTGAAGTCGTCGCCCACGTCCGGCCCGTTCACGGTCTCCTCGCAACTCACCCAGGCGCCCCAGGGCATCGGGCCGCCTGAGCAGTTCATCTGGGTGCCGGTCAGGCTGGGGGCGGAGGTGAGCACCTTGCCGTAGCGGGTGACCCTGAGCGTCGAGGTGCCGCCGCCGGCCGCCGGATCGTAGGCCTTGGCCGGGTTTCCGAACGCGCCGACCGGGCCGTTGACCTCGTGGTTGCGGATGAGGATCGCGCTGCCGCCCGGCCCGCGGAACGCGGCCATGCCGTCGTGCCTGGAGGGGACGGTGGATCCGTCGCTGTACTTGTCGCCGGCCGAGCTGAAGGACCGGTAGTGGAAGCCGTCGGGCAGGTGGAGGCGCACCACGCCGTCCCGCTCGTCCTTGACCGGCTTCAGCGGGCCGTACCCGGCCCCCGGGAGAAGCTCCCCGTTCGCCCCCGCCCGCGCGACCCCCGCGAACGGCCCGGCCACCCCCAGCGCGGCCAGTGCGCCACCTCGGGCGAGGAAACGACGACGGTCCATCTTGCGGCTCCCTTGGATCCGGTGGATTCACGCCACGTTGATGCGCCTCAGTAAACCGTTATATGGCATATATCGACACTTAATGGGACAAGAAGAAGGGCAGACCCTATACCCACTTACGGGTGTGGGTAATCCATAGACTTTATCCACAGGCTGTGGACAACGCACGGGGAGGGCTTACTCCACCGTGACCGACTTGGCGAGGTTGCGGGGCTGGTCGACGTCGTGCCCCTTGGCCGTGGCCAGCTCGCAGGCGAAGACCTGGAGCGGCACCGCGGCGACCAGCGGCTGGAGCAGGGTCGGCACGACCGGGATGTGGATCAGCGTGTCGGCGTAGCGCCCGACCGCGACGTCCCCCTCCTCGGCGACGACGAGGGTCCTCGCGCCCCTCGCCCGGATCTCCTGGATGTTGGACACGATCTTGTCATGGATCATCCGCTGGCCCGACGGCGAGGGGACGACGACCACGACCGGGAGCCCTTTGTCGATCAGCGCGATCGGGCCGTGCTTCAGCTCGCCCGCCGCGAAGCCCTCCGCGTGCATGTACGCCAGTTCCTTGAGCTTCAGCGCCCCCTCCAGCGCGACGGGAAAGCCCACGTGCCGCCCGAGGAAGAGCACACACCGCTCGTCGGCGAGCGACCTGGCCAGCGCGCGGACCGGCTCGACGGTCGAGAGGACCTCGCTCACCTTCGACGGCGCCTCCGCCAGCCGGTCGACGATCTGGGTGATCTCGTCGCCGTACTTCGTCCCCCTGACCTGGGCGAGATAGAGCGCCACCAGGTAGCACGCCACCAGCTGGGTGAGGAACGCCTTGGTGGAGGCCACCGCGACCTCCGGGCCCGCGTGCGTGTAGAGGACGGCGTCGGACTCGCGGGAGATCGTGGAACCGTTCACGTTGCAGACCGCCAGCACCCGCGACCGCTGCCCGCGCGCGTGCCGTACCGCCATGAGGGTGTCCATGGTCTCGCCCGACTGGCTGATCACGATCACCAGCGTGTCCCGGGTGAGGATCGGGTCGCGGTAGCGGAACTCGCTCGCCACCTCGACCTCGCAGGGCAGCCTCGCCCAGTGCTCGATGGCGTACTTCGCGATGAGCCCGGCGTGGTAGGAGGTCCCACAGGCGACCAGAATGATCTTGTTGATGTCACGTAGCTCCTGGTCGGACAGTCGCATCTCGTCCAGCACCAGCCGGCCGTCCTCGCCGACCCTGCCGAGCAGCGTGTCGGCGACGGCCCGGGGCTGCTCGGCGATCTCCTTGAGCATGAAGTGGTCGTAGCCGTCCTTCTCCGCGGCCGAGGCGTCCCAGTCGACGTGGTAGTCGCGCGTCACGGCCGGGAGGCCCTGGAAGTCGGTGACCGTGATCTTCGAGGGACGCAGTTCGACCACCTGGTCCTGGCCCAGTTCCACCGCCTCGCGCGTGTACGCGATGAACGCCGCCACGTCCGAGCCGAGGAAGTTCTCCCCCTCGCCCCTGCCGATGACCAGCGGTGAGTTGCGCCGCGCGCCCACCACCACGTCGGGCTCGTCGGCCGAGATCGCGAGCAGGGTGAACGCCCCCTCCAGCCGCAGGCAGACCCGGCGCATCGCCTCCATGAGCCCTCCGGCGGCGAACCGCTCCAGCAGGTGCGCCACCACCTCCGTGTCGGTCTCGGAGACGATCCTGTGCCCCGCGTTCTCCAGCTCGGCCCTGAGCGCGGCGAAGTTCTCGATGATCCCGTTGTGGATGACCGCGATCCGTCCCTCGCAGTCGGTGTGCGGATGGGCGTTGCGGTCGGTGGGGGCCCCGTGGGTGGCCCACCGGGTGTGCCCGATCCCCGTCGTCGCCGCGGCCGGCGGTGTGGGACGTGAGACCAGCGCCGAGCGCAGGTTGGCCAGCTTCCCCGCCCGCTTCTCCACGACCAGGCCGTCCGCCCCGACCAGAGCGATCCCCGCCGAGTCGTATCCCCGGTACTCCAGGCGGCCCAGCCCCTCGACCGCGACTTCGATCGCCTGGCGCTGTCCCGTATATCCCACTATTCCGCACATTGTCATACCCCCTCCCTGAGAAGTCGTCCGGTGCGTCTATGGAGAACCCCCCGGACAGACCAAGAATCCCGCCCGGTGCCCGTCGGGAAGCGCTCCCGACGCACCACCCCCGTCGGGAAGCGCTCCCGACGCACCACCCCCGTCGGGAAGCGCTCCCGGCACACCAGCACCCACCGGGAAGCGCTGCCAGCACACCAGCACCCACCGAGAGGCCGCCCCCGGCACACCGACACCCGCCAGAACCCCGTCCCACGGACCAACACCCGCCAGGAACCCGCTCCCGACAGATCAGTAGGCTCTCTGAACATGGCCAACGGTTTGGACACCGCGACACCGTACGTGCAGCTCAGCCGGGCTCAGTGGAGCGAACTCCGCAAGAACACGCCCCTCACGCTCACCGAGGACGAGCTGGAGGAACTGCGCGGCGTCGACGACCCGATCGACCTGGCCGAGGTCACCGACATCTACCTGCCGCTCACCCGGCTGCTCAACCTCCACTTCACCGGGGCCAGGCAGCGCAGCGCGGCGCTCAACACCTTCCTCGGCGGCGGGCGCAGGACGGCCCCGTACGTCCTGGGCATCGCGGGGAGCGTCGCGGTCGGCAAGTCGACCACGGCCCGGCTGCTGCACACCCTGCTGGCCCGCTGGCCCGAGCACCCTCGGGTGGACCTGATCACCACCGACAGCTTCCTCTTCCCCAACGAGGTCCTCACCGCGAGGGACATCATGCACAGGAAGGGCTTTCCCGAGAGCTACGACCGGCGGGCCCTGGTCAGGTTCGTCGCCGACGTCAAGGCGGGCCTTCCGGAGGTGACGGCCCCGGTCTACAGCCACCTGGAGTACGACATCGTGCCCGGCGCGACCCAGACCGTGCGCCGACCCGACATCCTCATCGTCGAGGGCCTCAACGTCCTGCAGCCCGCACCGCCCACCGCCCTCGCGATCAACGACTACTTCGACTTCTCGATCTACGTGGACGCCAAGGTCGAACACATCCGCGACTGGTACGTGGACCGCTTCCACAAGCTCCGGCGTACGGCCTTCGAGGACCCGAAGTCCTACTTCAAACATCTCGCGAGTCTGTCGGAGGAGGAGGCCACCGACTTCGCCAGGAACATCTGGCGAGACATCAACGAGCGCAACCTCGTCGAGAACATCGCCCCCACCAGGGGCCGGGCCGACCTCGTCCTCCACAAGGACGCCAACCACTCCATCCAGCGCGTCCGCCTCCGCCGGATCTGACCCTCCCGGCGCTCCGCCCCACTCCCGGGAGGCCCCTCACGCTCCCCGATCATCAACCGACTCCTGACTTCGAGACGTGGCGGCGCCGGTCCCTCCAGATCCCGCGCCGCCACGTCGGCCTATCAGGCCCTCCCGGACAGCAGGGCCGTCCAGATCGCTGGAGTCTCGGTGATCGATCACCGATGGCTCTCGTCCACCCGGTGATCGCCGTCGAGTCGCGTGGGGCGCCGGATCCGCAAGGGACTTGAACCCGCCGCAACGGCAGGTCCTAACGTTGCGGACGTGATCGGGAAAGACGACGCCGGGCGTCGGTGGAGCATCGGCGAGGTGGCGCGGGCGAGCGGGATGACCGTGCGCGCGCTGCGTCACTACGACGCGATCGGCCTGCTGAGCGCGAGCGAACGTACCGTGTCGGGGCACCGCCGCTACACCGGGGACGACGTGCGGCGGCTGTACCGGGTGCGGGCCCTGCGAACGCTCGGGCTGTCCCTGGAGGAGATCGCGAACGTCCTCGCGAACTCCACGGACGACCTGGCCGCGATGCGCGACCTGCTGGCGGCGCAGCTTCGCGAGTTGGAGGCGCACGGCGCGCGGATCCAGCGGCTCACCCGCCGGCTGCACGGCCTGCTGGGACAGATCGACAGCGCGTCGATGCCCGATCCGGACCAGTTCATGACGACCCTGGAGATGATCTCTATGTTCGAGAGCTCGTTCACGACGGAGCAGCGGGAGCAACTGGCCCGGCGCAGGGCAGACCTCGGCCCGGAGGCCGTCGAGGCGGCCAGGACCGAATGGGCGGGGCTCGTCGAGAAGCTCCTGCGGCACGTGCGGGACGACACTCCGGTTGACGACCCGCGCGTGCGGGCCCTGGTCCACCGCTGGGACACACTGGCGAACCGGTTCCACGACGACGGCGACGACGGGGAGGGAACCAAAGCCACCGCGCGGCGGATGTGGCGGGAGAACAGCGAGGAGATCGGCCGGAGCCTCCCCTGGCCTGCCGACCGCATGCGCGACCTGGTCCTCTATCTGGAGCGCTGCCGCCAGGCCGGTTGACCACGACCTGACCGTGGGGAACGACGCGGGGCATGAGCGGCGCGGGGACGCAGGGACGCGGCCGAGGATCCCTTCCGCATCGGGATCCCCTGTCCGGGGCCGACGACTCCCCTGGGGTGGCGAGAGTGCCGCCCACGACAGGGGACACATCCGGCGCTCAGTCGGCCCTGCGGGCGACGTACAGGATCCGGTCGTGGTCGTCCTCGTCGGCCGGCTCCCGCGCCGACGTCCCCACCAGCCCGCGGGTGGCCACCACGCGTAGCCCGGCCCGCTCGGCCACCCGGCGCACCGTCCGGTCGGAGCGGTGCCGCTGCACGTGCCGCATCGACACCCGCTCCCAGCCCGCGCCGGCCCGCTCGAACAGGTCGAACTGGGTGACCACGACCGCGTCGGCCTCGATCCGCGGTGACGCCGCGAACCACGCCACGTACCGGTCCCCGCGGTCGGCGACCGTCGGGACGCCGAACGTACGCCGGTAGTAGCCGATGGTGCTCAGGTCGAAGATCAGCACCCCGCCGTCCGCGAGCTGGTCGCGCGCCGACGCCAGCGCCCACCGCAGCTCGTCCGTGCCGGTCAGGTACGCCATCGGCAGGTCCACGCAGGCGACCACGTCGAAGCCGGTCAGCCCAGGCGGGGGCTGCTGCAGCCGTCCCACCAGGAACCGGACGTCCTCGGCTCCGGGTCTGCTCCCGGCCATCGCCACCATCGCCGGCGACAGGTCGTAGCCGGTCACCTCGAACCCCCGCTCGCGGAAGGCCACGCTGCTGCGGCCGGTTCCGCACCCGGCGTCCAGCAGCCGCCGCCCGCCCGTGCCGTACAGGTCCGCCATCTCCACGTAGCGGTCCACCAGGGCGGCGGTGTCCATCCGCGCGTTCAGCTCGTCGTACCGTGCCGCGACGCTCTCGTACGCCGCCAGCGTCTCGTCCACATGCGTCATGAGCGCCTCCCTGAGCGCGGACCCGTCGGGGCCGCGCCGGGCCGTCGGAGGCCAGGCGCGGCCGGAGGGGGAGAGGGTCTTACCAGACGAACCATGCCTGCCGGTTGACCCGGCGGCCGGTAACACGGCGCAGCAACTTCCTCATGGAGTTCACCTCCCTTCCTGGTGGCCGCTGGCGGTCAGGGTCTGATGGGGGTCCGGCGCAGTTGGAACGAGGGCGGGGTGATGATGCCCGCGACGTGGGGGCGCCCGTGGCCGCCGCGCACCTCCAGGCGGGCACCGTCGCTCACGGCGGCGAGCAGGCCGGTGGCCAGGGTCTGCGCGACAGCGGCCCCGGCACAGGTGAACGGGCCGCCGCCGAAGGGCAGGTAGGCCCCGCGAGGGCCGGGGCCGTCGTCCCACCGTCCTGGCCGGAACCGGGCGGCCTGCGACCAGTACCGCTCGTCGCGGTGCAGCAGGTAGACGCAGACCGACACGCTCTCCCCCGGCTCCAGCCGCACGCCGCCGATCCGGTGGGCGCGGTGTACCGGGCGGCCCAGCAGCCACGCCACCGGCCACAGCCGCAGCGACTCCCGTACGGCCGATTCCGCGGGCACGTCCGCCAGGTCGACGCCGTGGGCGGCGGCCGCCAGCAGCGCCCAGCCGACCACGTGGCCGACCGGCGCCACCGAGGTACGGAACAGCAGGAGATACACCTGGGCGACCTGCGCGGCGGGCGTGTCGGGCGGGGTGGATCCGAGCACGGCGTCCAGCAGGTCGCCGGGGCGACCGGGCCCCTGACCGGCCGGACCGGTCACACCGGCCCGGCGGGCGCGCACCTCGCCGGCGACCGCCCGCACCACGCGCGCCCACAGCGCCGCCCGCGCCACGCGTGCCAACCGGCCGCCGGGACGGATCAGGACGTCACGCTCCACCACCCGCGTCATCAGCTCCCGCAGCGCCGACGGGCTGTCCGGGCGCAGCAGCGCCTCGGCCAGGAACCGGTGCGCGGCGGTGCGCCCGGCCGACGGCCACTCGCTGACCTCCCCCAGCCCCGCCACGACGGCGGGCAGCCGCTCGCGGTGGGCGGCCAGGTGGGCGCGCACCGTCGCCCGCGCCGCACGCCCGATGGCGACCTGCGTCTCCCGCGACCCCAGCCGCCCGCCGCGGACATGGAAGAAGTCGGACACCTCGTCGTAGTGACCCTCCTCGTTGTGCAGCACCCGCAGGGCCTCGACCGGGTCGGCCACGCACAGTGACCCGTCGTCGGGCAACCGGAACACCGGGCCGTGCTCGCGGGCCGCCCACTCGACGAACCCCAGCGGGTCACGGCGGTACCGGCGCGCCGCTCCGGCGGAAGCGGTCCGATCCGATTCACCGGCCGTCGCCATCCCACCCCCATGCCGTCCGTGACCTCGGGCGCACGCGCGGGTGGTGCCGCCCGCGCGCCCCGCCGGGAGAGGGCGCCGCCCGCCACCTTCGCCGGGCGGGCGACCGGATCGTGGGCCCACCGGCAGGCGGCGACGACGAAAAAGGCCGACACCACACCAGGAACAGCGGAAGCCTATACCTGCGAGTCATTCTCGATGGTCATTGAGTGAACGATGGGGAATATCAGTGTTTTATTGACAGAATTGGTTGAATAAACGCTGCGGAGGTATCCCGTGAATAGGTCGTCCGTTCCCGCTCCAGCATGGCGAGAACGCACACCCACCCCTTCCCCGAAACCGTGAACCAGGACGCGACCGGTAACCGTCCGACTACAAATCCGCATGTCAGGGCCATGATCATGACGTAGCGGACCTCCGGCGTCACACCTCGTTACCTTTCCGGGCCCCGTTTCGGCCACTCACCCATCGTAGGTAAAAAACTTCCCCGCCTGCGGTTATGCATGCCGTAACAGCACCAAGCGCTCGCCAGAAGAGTGGATTAGTGTCTTATGTGTGAGCATCTCATCTCATGGTCCGCTGAAGCTGAGCGTCGGCGCGAGCACCGGCATGAAGATCGCTGCCATACTCCTCGCCGTCCCCTTCGTCGGTTTCCCGCTGTTCGCGATCTCGGAGATCGGGCGGGCCGTCGAGCTCTCCCTCGACGACCCCTCTCTGATCCTGACGCTGCCCCTCGCCCTGGTCATGGTGGTCTTCCTCATCGTCCTCCTCGGCGTCCTCCGCTTCCGCGCGGAGATGGAGGGAAGCGTCGTGGAGGTCCACAGCGCGTTCACGACGCGCAGGGTGGATCTCGCGCGGGCCCACGTCTGGCTGGACTCCTTCCCCGAGTGCTCAAGAGCCCGTGACCTGACCGGCCACCGGCTCCCCTACCTGTACCTGTACGCCCAGGAGCCGGGCGGCCGCAAAATCCTGCTGCGACTGCGCGCGGCGCACGCCTTCCTGCCGCCGCGGGAACTGGGCGCCCTCGCGGACGCCATCGAGTCGGACCACCGGACCGGCCAGGACGCCGAGCGGGCCTCCCGCACAGCCGACCTGCTCCGGCGCCTGAGCGCCGACCCCGCCCTCAAGGTTCCCTGACGGGCTCCGCTCCCGCACCGGCCCGGGCAGTCGGGAAGCAGGAAAGGGGCGGACGACGACCGTACGGCTCCCGGGCTTCAGCCGGCCGGGATCCAGGTCCTAGGGTTGGCCCGTGCTGCATCTACGTGTGATCACTCCGGCGGAGCTGACGGACAAGGTGCTGAAGGTGCTCGACGAGTGCGTCGGCGTCCTCAACATCGTCCTGTTCCCCGGTGTCGCGCGCTCCCCGGCCGGGGACCTCGTCCAGTTCGACATCGCCCGTGAGGCCGCCAACCAGGTGATCGAGCGACTCCAGGAGCTCGGCCTCCACACGGAGGGGTCGATCGCGGCCGAGCAGATCGACCTGTCGATCTCACAGGCGGCCGAGCGCGCCCAGGAGGAGGCACCCGGCGACAGCGAGGACGCCGTGGTCTGGGCGGAGTTCGCCCAGCGGGTCGACGAGGACACCCGGCTCACCTGGGCCTTCCTCGCGTTCCTCACGATCGCCACGCTGCTCGCGGCGATCGGCGTGATCGTCAACTCACCGATCCTCATCATCGGCGCGATGGTGCTGGGGCCCGAGTTCGGCGCGATCGCGGCCATCTGCTTCGGCCTGCTCCGCACCGACGGGAACCTCATCGGCCGCGCGGCCAGGACCCTCGTCCTGGGCTTCGCCGCCGCCCTCACGATCACCTTCGTCTGCGCGCTGGCCGCGCGAGGGCTCGGCTGGATCGGCGTGGGCACGCTCGCGACCGGGCACGAGGAGATCGAGTTCATCGTGAAGCCCGACAGGTGGTCGTTCATCGTCGCGCTGCTCGCGGGGGCCGCCGGGGTGCTCTCGGTCACCGCGGGCAAGTCCTCGGCCCTGGTCGGCGTCTTCATCTCGGTCACCACGGTCCCCGCCGCCGGATACTTCGCGGTCGCCGCCGCGCTCGCCCGCTGGGGCGACATGGCCGCCTCGGCCGTCCAGCTCGGGGTGAACGTCGCGGGCATGGTGATCTCCGGTGTGGTGACGCTGCTCGTCCAGAGGGCCTACTGGTCCCGGTTCGGCATGCGGCTGCCGGCGCGCCCGGGTGGGAGATAGCGGCTGAGAATTGACCTTTTGGACGAGGGGAGACTCCTTCGCATGACGGAGGTGCGCACCTGCGGCGACGGATAGTGTCCGAGCATGACTATCCTCGCCACCGAGGGACTAACCAGACGTTTCCCCCGGGTGACGGCGCTCGACCAGCTCACCGTCACCGTCGGCTCCGGTGTGACCGGCCTGGTCGGCGCCAACGGCGCGGGCAAGTCCACGCTGATCAAGATCCTCCTCGGCCTCCTCGAACCCAGCGCGGGCGGTGCCCAGGTGCTGGGCATGGACGTGACGACCAAGGGCGCGGAGATCCGCCGGATCGTGGGCTACATGCCCGAGCACGACTGCCTGCCACCCGACCTGTCCGCCACCGAGTTCACCGTGCACATGGCCCAGATGTCCGGCCTGCCGCGCACCGCGGCCCGCGAGCGCGCCGCCGACGTCCTGCGCCACGTCGGGCTGTACGAGGAGCGCTACCGGGCGATGGGCGGCTACTCCACCGGCATGAAGCAGCGCGTCAAGCTCGCCCAGGCCCTGGTGCACGACCCGCGCCTCGTCCTGCTCGACGAGCCCACCAACGGCCTCGACCCCCGGGGCCGCGACGAGATGCTCGCGCTCATCCGCAGGATCGGCTCGGAGTTCGGCATCAGCGTGCTCGTCACCTCCCACCTGCTGGGCGAGCTGGAGCGGGTCTGCGACCACGTCATCGTGATCGACGGCGGCAAGCTGCTGCGCTCCTCCTCCATCGGGGACTTCACCCAGAGCACCCAGACGGTGACCGTCGAGGTCGAGGAGGGCCAGGACGCGCTGGCGGCCCGCCTCACCGAGCTGGGCGAGACCGTCACCCCGCACGGCAGGATGCTGCTCGTCCACGTCCGCGCGCCGGAGACCTTCGACGTGCTCCGCGACGCCGTCTGCGAGCTCGACCTCTCCCTCGTACGCGTAGAGCAGGGCCGCCAGCGCATCGAGGACGTCTTCAGGGAGCCCGCCAATGTCTGAGTCCGTCTCCGAACCCACGGGTGTCATCCACGACATCGGATACCGCCACTACGAGGGGGCACGGCTCGGTCGACGCCAGGCCGCCGTCGCACTCACCGTGCACAGCCTGCGCGGGATCTTCGGGCTCGGCCGCACCGCCCGCTCGAAGATCATCCCGTTCGTGCTCCTGGGCGTGATGCTCCTGCCCGCGGTCGTCTCCATCGCGGCCATGGCGCTGATCAAGCAGGAGGGGATGCGCTACAGCGAGTACGCCATCGTCATGCAGGCCGTGCTCGCGATCTTCCTCGCCTCGCAGTCGCCGTACACCGTCGCGCCCGACCTGCGCTTCCGGGTGCTGCCGCTCTACCTGTCGCGACCGGTGACGATCTGGGACTACGTCGGGGCGAAGCTCGCGGCGATGGCGAGCGCGATGTTCCTGCTGCTCGCGGTGCCGCTCACCGTGCTCTACATCGGCGAGGTGGTCATCGACCTGCCCGGCGACACGCACACCTTCGAATACCTCACCGCCATGGTCGGCGCGGTCGGCTACGCGCTGCTGCTCGCCTGCCTCGGCGTGGCCATCGCCTCGTTCACCCCCAGGCGCGGCCTGGGCGTGGCCTCCGTCATCGCCTTCTACCTGCTCGCCTCGGCCGTGTCGACCGTGCTGTTCGCGACGCTGGAGTCGATGGGCAGCGACGGCGCCGCCGCGTGGGCCTGGCTGATCAACCCCTTCTTCCTGGTGGACGCCGCCGTCCATGTCGGGATCTTCGGGGCCGAGCCCAGCGCGGGCGTCATCTACCCCGCGAGCGGCGGAACCCTGGTCGCGGGAGCGATCATGATCGCACTCATCGCCCTCTCCCTCACGGCCCTGATCGCGCGCTACCGTAAGGCGGCCTCCCGATGAAGATCGAACTGGCCCAGGTGTCCCGGTGGTACGGCAACGTGGTCGCCGTCAACGACATCACCATGACCGTCGGCCCCGGCGTCACCGGACTGCTCGGCCCGAACGGCGCGGGCAAGTCCACCCTGCTGCACATGATGGCCGGCTTCCTGCCCCCCTCGAACGGCACCGTCACCCTCGACGGCGACCGCATCTGGCGCAACCACCAGATCTACCGCTCCATCGGCCTGGTCCCCGAGCGCGAGGCCGTCTACGGCTTCCTCACCGGCTGGCAGTTCGTGCTGTCCAGCGCCAGGCTGCACCGCCTGCCCAACCCCGACGACGCGGCGCGCAAGGCCCTCGCCCTGGTCGAGATGGAGAGCGCCAAGGACCGCAGGATCGAGACGTACTCCAAGGGCATGCGCCAGCGCGTCAAGGTGGCCGCGGCCCTCGTCCACGACCCGCAGGTCCTGCTGCTCGACGAGCCGTTCAACGGCATGGACCCGCGCCAGCGCCTGCACCTGATGGACCTGGTCCGCTCCATGGGCACCGCGGGCAAGACCATCCTGTTCAGCTCGCACATCCTGGAGGAGGTGGAGCGGGTCGCCCAGCACATCGAGGTCCTCGTCGCCGGACGCCACGCCGCCTCAGGGGACTTCCGCGAGATCCGCCGCCGGATGACCGACCGCCCCCACCTGTTCAAGGTCCGCTCCAGCGACGACCGCCGCCTCGCGTCCGCGCTGATCGCCGACGCCTCCTCGGGCTCCGTCTCGCTGACCGAGACGGGCCTGGAGGTGCACGCCGTCGACTTCCGGCGCTTCACCTGGCTGCTGCCCAGGGTCGCCAGGGACGCGAACGTCCGGATCATGCAGGTCTCCCCCGCCGACGAAGACCTGGAGAGCGTCTTCTCCTACCTGATCAACAGGAGCAGCTGACCATGAACGGTGTCATCGCCGGAATCTCCTACCGGGCGCTCCTCGGCCGCCGCCGGATCTGGCTGCTGATCATGCTGCCCGTCGTGCTGATCGCCATGGCCGCGCTGATGAGGTTCATCGGCGCCGCCGACGAGCGGACCGCCGTCGCGCTCATGCAGACCTTCGCCATCGGCACCATGCTGCCGCTGCTCGGCCTGATCGCGGGGACCGGGGTGATCGCCCCCGAGATCGACGACGGCACGATCATCCACCTGCTGTCCAAGCCGATCTCCCGCTCGGTGATCGCCCAGACCAAGTTCGTGGTCGCCGCCTCGATGCTCGCGCTGTTCGCCGCCGTACCGACCTTCGTCGCCGCCTATCTCCTGGTCAACCTCGAATCCGGCATCGCGTACGGCTTCGCGCTCGGCTCCCTCATCGGCGGGATCGCGTACGCGGCGGTGTTCATGCTGCTGGGCGTGCTGACCCGGCACGCGGTCACGATCGGCATCGTCTACGCGCTCGTCTGGGAGGGCGTGGTCGGCAACTTCGTCCCCGGCGCCCGCAGGTTCTCCATCCAGCAGTGGGCCCAGACGATCGCCGACCAGCTGTCGTCCTCCGCGTTCTTCTCCACCGAGATCACCCTCGGCTTCGCCGTCCCCGCCCTGATCGTCGTCACCGTCGGCGCGGTCGTCTGGGCGGGCATCCGCCTGCGGAGCTTCTCCCTCACTGGCGACGAGTAGGCACTCACGTGCGTCCCACCTGGCCGGGGGCGCACGTGTACCGTTCGAATATGAAGCCGTACTTGAGCGAGCTGCGCCTCACGGAGTTCAAGACGTTTCGCGACGCGAAGCTCCCGCTGGGCGGCATGACAGCGCTCATCGGTCGCAACAGCAGCGGAAAGTCGAACGCGCTCGACGGGCTCGAAGTGCTCTCCCGGCTGGCGACCGGTGCGGACATCGTGGACGCGCTCGACAGCAGGCGCGGCGACGAGGGGCCCCTCCGCGGGGGCATCGAAGGATGTCCCCCGCACGGAGCGGACCGGTTCAGTCTGGGCTGTACGATCTTCCCTTTCAACCACGAGCCTGGCAGCTACATGATCGTGGGACTCGATATCACGATCCAGGTTCGTCCCGAACCAGAGATCATCAGCGAAACGCTCTGGGGCATATCGGGCCACAGACGATCCACGAAAAACCTTCAGGAGCGGCTTCGTCACAAGCTGCTCGCGACCGAAAGCGCCTCTCCGGGGTCGGGCAGCATCGAGGCCACCTGGTACCGCGGCCGCCCAGGCCGGAGCCCTCGGGCCCCCTTCCGCTCCTCCCGGCTCCTGACCAGCCAGCTCGCCCTTCGACTGGAGGGAAAGACCGAGGTGGAGCGCTCCGTCGTCGCGGCGGCCGAAGCCACCCTGGAAGCTCTGCGCGGCGTCTTCCATCTCGATCCCGTCCCCCACCTGATGAGGCAGTACGTCCCCGGACGCGACATAAGGCTACGCAGAACGGCGGAGAACCTCTCCGCCGTCATCGGTCACATGGCGACACACGACACCGAACGATTCCGGCAGCTTCTCACCCGCGTGCAGAACCTCGTCGAGCACGAGGTGACGGGGATCGAAGCCATCCGTTCGGATCTGAACGATGTGATGCTCGCCCTGCGGGAAGGAACCGCGATCACCCCCGCACGCGAGATGAGCGACGGCCTGCTGAGATTCACGGCCATCGCCACGACGCTGCTGCGGCAGGGACGCGATCTCGACCTGGGCGGGCGCGATACGAGTGATGACGGGAAATCGCCCATGCTGGTCATCGAGGAGCTCGAAAACGGTCTCCATCCGTCCCAGGCGACGCAGGTGCTCGACCTCGTGAAGCAGGCGACCACGGGCAACTCCGCCCGCGTGATCTTCACCACGCACAGCCCCGCCCTCCTTTCCGCACTGAGTTCCGAAGATCACAAGAACGTCGTGGTGTGTTCCCGAGATCGTGCCACAGGCCTGTCGAACCTCCGGACGCTTCCCGAAATCGACGGTTACCCTAGCCTGATGGCTCAGGGGGATCTCGGCACGGTCGTCACGTCGGGCCTGCTTGAGCAGGCACCTCCCGGAAAGCGTGACTTCAGCGAGTTCGACCGCCTGATGGGAATCGGCTGACGATGGTCCGCAGGGTCGAGTTCGTCGACACTTCGGTGCTCTGCAACATCCTCGACGTTCCCGGAAGGAACCAGAACCGGGAAAGCGTGCTGCGGGCACTGCGGGACGAGAAACGATCATGTGATCTCATCCTGCCCGTCACCACGGTGATCGAGACCGGTAACCACATCGCCCAGCTCTCGGACGGCCGGCTTCGCAGGCAGCACGCCGACAAGCTGTCCGATCTGCTCGGACTCGTCATCACCGGACAGGCGCCCTGGGTCCTGCACACCGTCGAATGGGGTGAGGGCTTCCTGCGGTCACTCCTGTCAGGAGCCGGAACGGGAACACCGTTCTCCGACCACGTGATGGCCAAGCTGGGGCTGGGCGACCTCTGCATCCTGACCGAACGCGAGCTCTATCGAGCCAGAGTCAGTGGTGTGGACGTCGGTATCTGGACCCTGGACGCACAGCTCCGCTCACATTCCTGAGCATCCTCCGACGCCGCTCGAACGAAAGCACGGCCCGCACCCACAGGTGCGGACCGTGTTTCGATCGCTTCAGACGCAGGCGGTACGGACGACCTCGGCGAGGCGACCGGCCAGCTGCTCCGCCTGTTCCGCCGAGGCGGCCTCGACCATGACGCGGATCATCGGCTCGGTGCCGCTGGGCCGGATCAGCACGCGCCCGGTCTCGCCCAGCTCCGCCTCCGCGGCGCCGACCGCGGCGGCCAGCTCGGGAGCCGATGCCTTGGACCGGTCGACGTCCTTCACGTTGACCAGGACCTGCGGCAGGCGGGTCATCACCGAGGCGAGCTCGGCGAGCGGCTTCTTCTCCCGCGCCATGACCGCGAGCAGGTGCAGCGAGGTGAGCAGGCCGTCCCCGGTGGTGGCGTGGTCGAGCATCAGGACGTGGCCGGACTGCTCGCCGCCGAGGTTGTAGCCCCCGGCCCGCATCGCCTCCAGGACATAGCGGTCGCCCACGGCGGTCTCGACGACGTCGACACCGGCGTTCTTGAGCGCGATCTTGAAGCCCAGGTTGGACATCACCGTGGCCACCACGGTGTCGCCGATCAGCTTGCCCTCGGCGTGCATCGCCATGGCGAGCACGGCCATGATCTGGTCGCCGTCGACGATCTCACCGGTGTGCGAGACGGCGAGGCAGCGGTCCGCGTCACCGTCGTAGGCGATGCCCACGTCCGCGTTCCGGGAGACCACGATCTGCTGAAGCCGATCCAGGTGGGTGGAGCCGACCCCCGCGTTGATGTTGAGACCGTCGGGGCGCGCCCCGATCGTCTCCACGGTGGCCCCGGCCCGCAGCAACGCCTCGGGAGCCACCATGTGGGCGGCGCCGTGGGCGCAGTCGAGGACCACGTTCAGGCCGTCGAGACGGCCCTCCATGGTGGACAGCACGTGGGACACGTAGCGGTCGGCCTCACCGTACGCCTCGCGTACGCGGCCGACCGAGGCACCGACAGGACGCTCCCACTTCTCGCCGAGCCGCTGCTCGATCTCGTTCTCCACCGTGTCGGGCAGCTTGTAGCCGCCCCGGGTGAGGAACTTGATCCCGTTGTCGGGCGCGGGATTGTGGGAGGCGGAGATCATCACGCCCATGTCGGCTCTGAGAGCCGTCGTCAGATAAGCGACCGCCGGGGTGGGCAGCACGCCGAGCCGGAGAACGTCCACACCAGACGACGCGAGGCCGGCGACCACCGCGGCCTCCAGGAATTCTCCTGAAGCCCGGGGGTCCCGGCCCACGACGGCGACGGGACGGCCTCGCCGCCCGACGCTGGCGTTGAACGCCCCGGCATCGCCGAGGACATGAGCCGCGGCCACGGACAGGTCCATGGCGAGCTCGGCCGTGAGGTCGCGTCCGGCGACCCCACGTACCCCGTCGGTGCCGAAGAGGCGCCCCAACGCTTAACGCTTGCTGTACTGCGGAGCCTTACGGGCCTTCTTGAGGCCGTACTTCTTGCGCTCGGTGGCGCGGGCGTCACGGGTCAGGAAGCCGGCCTTCTTCAGCGGCGGGCGGTTGACCTCGACGTCCAGGGCGGTGAGCGCGCGGGAGAGACCCATGCGCAGGGCACCGGCCTGGCCGGTGACGCCACCACCGTTGATGCGGGCGATGACGTCGAACTGGTCCTCGGCGCCGAGCACCACGAAGGGCTCGTTCACGATCTGCTGGTGGACCTTGTTCGGGAAGTAGTTCTCAAGCGTACGGCCGTTGATCGTCCACTTGCCGGTGCCCGGAACGATGCGCACGCGGGCCACGGACTCCTTGCGACGGCCGGTGCCGTACGAGTTGCCGGTGGTGATGGGCTTGCGGACGGCGGCGTCGCCGCTGGCAGTGGACTCGGAGGTGTACTCGGAGGGGAACTCCTCCGCGGAGTACGCTTCCTGAGCGCCCTCGACGGGCGTCTCGACACCGGTGGGCTCAGCCACGGTTCTCCTCTTAACTTTCCTACTCGGCGTCGGCCGTCGGCCAACGCTGCTGGCGACAAGCAGCTAGTGACTACTGGGCGATCTGGGTGAGCTCGAAAGACACCGGCTGCTGCGCCTGGTGCGGGTGCTCGGAACCGGCGTAGACCTTGAGCTTCTTGATCATCTTCCGGCCGAGGGCGTTCTTGGGAAGCATGCCCTTCACGGCCTTCTCGACGGCGCGGTCGGGACGCTTGTCCATGAGCTCGCCGTAGGTCATGGAGCGCAGACCGCCCGGGTAGCCCGAGTGGCGGTAGGCCTTCTTCTGCTCAAGCTTGTTACCGGTCAGCGCGACCTTGTCGGCGTTGATGACGATGACGAAGTCACCGGTGTCGACGTGGTTGGCGAAGGTCGGCTTGTGCTTACCGCGAAGCAGGATCGCGACGTGGCTGGCCAGCCGGCCAAGCACGATGTCGGTGGCGTCGATGATGTGCCACTGACGCTCGACTTCGGCAGGCTTGGGTGTGTACGTGCGCACGGTCGTATGCCTTCTTTGGTCGCGTCTTCGGCGCTGTCGGACAGGACAGCAACATGGTCGGTAGGTGCGGGCACACGACAGCCCGGACCTTCCGTCTCCAGATAAAGAGGAGATGACGCCGGACGCGCCGCGTATCGGTCTGCTAGAGGAGACCAATTCGCACACAACGAACTAGCAGGATACCGGCGCGGAGGAGCGCATGCAAAACGACATGACTCTCCGGCGGTTCCCCCGGCAGTCTACCCGCCACCGGCCGGTGCCGGGAAACCGTCACGCACCGGGCGCCGAGATGATGATTTATCCCGATATACAGCGCTATATGCCGAATATCCAAGGTCACCGCGAGCGGGGCGCCGAGACCCGGACGACCACGGAAAGGGGCCGGTCACCGCGCCGGAACCCCTCCGGGAGCGGGCCTGAAACCGGGCGGCGCGACGTTCCCCGAGAGGGGGCGCCGAACGACGAGCCAAGGACGATAGCGCCGGAACCTTCACAGAACGGTTCCAACATGTTCTCAGCATTCCCTTCTTCCTCACCGCAAACATCTCTATCTTTGATAGCGGTATGTGGCAGCTTCCTCACCCCGGGCATACCCAGCGAGCGCGCCTGCGCCGCATGGGGGTGTTCGTGTGCCTGCTCGCGGTTCTGCTCGTCGGCTTCATCATCGGCCGGGGCAGCCGCGACGAGAAGGCCGCCGACCAGATCTACCTGAACGACACCGGGCCCGTACGCCCCACACCCAGCGGCGCACTCGCCGGCCAGGTCGAGCGCGCCCCGCTCTCCCGGGTCGCCCGCTCCACCCCCGCCCCCGAGGACCGGCGCCCGCGCCCCACCCCGACCCCCGGCACGTCACTCGGCGACTCCGGCGGCTCCGGCGAGGACGGCCCCTCCCGCCTCCTCCTCAACGGCGACGACGGCGGCGCCACCTCCGCCCTCGGCGCGATGGAGCGCGAGGTCGTCCGGCTCGTCAACATCGAGCGCAGGCGGGCCGGATGCGTACCGCTGCGGATCGACAGGAGGCTCACCGTCTCGGCCAGGAGGCACTCGGCCGGAATGGCGGCCACGGGCCGCCTCTCCCACAACTCCGCCGACGGCGCCTCCCCCTGGGAGCGGATGGAGGCGACCGGCTACCGCGACGGCGGCGCGGAGAACATCGGGCGCGGCTACACCTCCCCCGACGACGCGGTGCGCAGCTGGATGGGGACGAGCGGCCACCGGCGCAACATCCTCAACTGCGAGCTCAGGGCCACCGGCGTCGGAGCCGTGCGAGGGTCCGACGGCCCCTGGTGGACCCAGGACTTCGGATACTCCTGAGCCAAGCGGCCCCGATACCGGGCTACGCTCGGCGCATGGGTTTTCCCGTGGAGCCGCCGCGCCGCCAGCCTTACAACCGGCCTGACGCGTCGCCGCCCGCACAGGGCCAGCACTGGTTCGACGCCTCGCAGAACAACCGCCCCCCCGACTCCCCCTCCCAGGCCCCACAGGCCTCCCGGCCGCAGGGACGGCCCATCGAGGCGCCCAATGAGCGGCCTCGCAAGGAGATGTGGAGCCCGTACGACGAGGGGCCCCGCTCACGCCGCCCGATCTACATCGCGGCCGGGGCGTTCGCGGCGCTGGTCGCCGCGGGCGTCGGCCTCGCCGTGCTGGCCAACTCCGACCCCGACCCGGTGCCCGGCGCGACGGAGCCCACCGCCGCGGCCCCCCTCATCCCGCCCGCGAACACCGCGAAGGGCAAGTTCGGCTTCGCCTCCTCCCGCGCCACCGACCCGCACCCTCTCACCCTGAACGAGGTGTTCAAGAACAAGAAGATACGGATCGGCGGGCAGACCTACCTGATGACCACCCGCAGGACCGACAAGAAGTGCGACAAGGCCGTGGTCGGGGAGAAGCTCCAGAAGGCCCTCACCTCGGCGCGGTGCAACCAGCTCCTGCGCGCCAGCTTCCGCGACGCCTCAGGGAAGATCATCGGCACCGTGGGAGTCGCCAACCTCAAGACGTCGGCGGGAGCGTCCAAGGTCGTCTCGGCGAGCACCGGCAAGGAGCGCGAGGAATACATCAAACCGCTGCCAGGTAAGGATAAGGTCACCAAACTTCTCGGCACCGGCGAGGCATTCGTCGGCGAATGGCGCCACGGGCACTACGTGGTGATGGTCTGGTTCCAGTACAAAGACGGCCACATGCCAAAGAAAACCGAGGTCAAGAAGCTGAACCAGGCGGCCTTCGGCGCGGCGGACGCGACCGTCACCCCCGCCCTGGAGTCACGGACACTGACCGGAAAACGCCCCTGACCATGGGGTCATATCCCCACTTCGAGGCATGAATCCGACAGACGATACGGCCATACTCGCATGACGATCTCCGGCTGTCGCTAGGCTGCGTCGTATGCGTGGGCAGGAATCCGGGTCCGAGCACCAACGTGAAGCCGAGGGTTCGGCGACACCGGCGACGCCGCCGCCGAGTTTCGGCCAGCCCTCGCCCCACGTGCTGCGGACCGATCTCACAGACGACGAGCAACCCCCCGGCCCTTCCGGGTGGCCGGAGACGGCCCCGGGCGCGGCTCAGCCGTGGACGGTCCCCGGCGACGGCGCCCCCTACGACTGGTACGCCCAGCCGGAGGACGATCCGCCCGCCCCCTGGCCCGGCCCCGCGCACCCCGCGCCCCAGCCGGGACCGCTCTCATACCCGGAACCCTCCGGCCCCACGCGGCCCGGGTTCTCCTCCGACTCCGCGGGTCCCACCAGGCCCGAGTTCTCCTCCGACTCCGCGGGTCCCACCAGGCCCGAGTTCCCGCCCGGCCCCTCGCGGGACCCCCGACCGGATCTCCCCGGCCCACCCGGCTTCCCCTCCGGCCCGCCGCCCGGGTTCCTCCGGGGTCCCTCGCAGGACCCCCGGCCGGATCTCCCCGGCCCACCCGGCTTCCCCTCCGGCCCGCCGCCCGGGTTCCTCCGGGGTCCCTCGCAGGACCCCCGGCCGGAGTTCCCCCGCGACCCCTCGGGCCCGCCGCCCGGGTTGCACCCACAGACATCGGAATCCCTTCCCCGCGATCCCTCCGGACCGCCGGGATCTCCCTCCGGCCCCTCGCAGGCCCCCCGGCCCGAGTTCTCCCAGGACTCGGGTCCGCGCCCCGAGTTCTCCCGCGATCCCTCGGGTCCGCGGCCCGAGTTCCCCGCGGGTTCCTCGGGTCCCCGGCCGGAGTCCTCCCCCGGCTCCTCGGGCCCCACCTGGTCCGAGTTCTCCCGGCCGGAACCGGCCCCTCCGGCGTGGATCAACTCCCCCACCCCGCCGGAACCCTCACCTCCCGCCTGGCCCACCCCGGAGAACCCGAACGTCTCACCGCGGCCCGGTGGGACGCACGAGGGCGAGCGCCACGAGCACGGGGTTTCCTCGCCACGGGCCGACCAGCCGCTGTCCACCGCGCCCATCGTGCCGGGGGCACCCCCCTGGCAGCCGCCGCCCGCCTTCACGGCGGCGGCCGCGGGCATGCAGGTCTGGCCCTCCTCAGGTCAAGAGGCCCCCTGGCCCGCCGCCACCGGCGAGCCGGTGTGGACCGACCCCGAGGAGAGCACCGCTCGCCCGGGAGAGCCCGGCGACATCGCCGTCTGGCCGCCGGACGCCACTCCCCCGCAGGAGCCGGGCGAGAGCGACGACACCACAGCCGACGTCCGCGCCGCCGTGGCCGGCGCACCCGGACACCCCGAGGAGGGAGACCTCCTCGCCTCCGGCCCTCTCCCCCCGACTCGGCAGAACCCTCAGCAGAGTCCGCCCCGCCAGGAGCCTGCCCAGCAGGCCCTCGCGCAGCCCTCTCCCGGACAGGCCACCCATCAGGTCTCCGTGCCCTCACCGGCCACCGGTCCACGAGACGAGAGCCCTCCCGCCCCGTCCGGTCTCACTCCGTCCGGTCCCGCCCCATCAGGTTCCGCCCCGTCCGGCCCCGCCCCGGGGGCCCCGCCCCCCATGGCCGCGCCCACCACCGCGTCCATGACCCAGCCCTTCACACGCCAGGAACCGGAGCCGATCTCACAGGTGCCCGTGCCTCCCTTCGGACAGGACACCCGCGACCGGACACCGTCCGAGGCCGCGCAGCCCTTCCCCCTGTCGGACCACACCCCACCGGGCGGCATCCCCGTCGTGACCGGCATCGCCCCCTCGTTCCCCGTTCTCCCGCCCCCGCCGGTGACCTCCACACCGGCGGACGAGACCGCGGCGCTCCCCGAGAGCGGACCGGCGACGATGCGTGGGGCGTTCACCCCTCTCTCGGAGTTCACCCCCGAACCACCGCCCTCTCCCCCCGAGCCGACCCGCAGCAGGGCGAGTACGACCCTGCTCGCCGCCGTCGTCGCGGTCGTGGTGGTCGGCATCGGCACCGGGGCCTTCTTCGCCTACCAGTCGTTCAGCGCCAAGCAGTCGGCGAACGCGACGGATCCGATTCCCAGGTCGGGGACCCTCGACCCCACCGACGACCTGGACATCACCGGCGAGCCGGAGCCGATCAACACCACGATGCTCAACTCCGAGAAGACCGACCCCGGCACGATGACCGTGGCCGACGCCTTCGGCCAGAAGGTGTCCGTGGCCGGGACGACGTTCAAACGGGTCAAGACCGACGTCACCGAGCAGTGTCAGAAGGCCGCGTCCGGCAGGTTCGGCGGCACCCTGCGCAGCCAGGACTGCCGCCGCGTGCTACGGGCGACGTACGTGGACAGCAAGCGGAAGTACGCCGTGACCACGGGGATCGCCGTGCTACCCACCCGCGAGTCCGCGGTGGCGGCCGACAAGGCCAAGGATCTGGACAGCAACCTCTGGTTCCGCGGCCTTCCCTCCGCCGCCGGTACGGGAGGCGAGCGGGTGCACATCGCGGGCGGCTACGCGGCCGGGATGGTGTGGGGCCGCTACATCGTGTTCAGCTACGCCACCTTCAGCGACGGCCACACGCCGACCGCCAAGGAGAAGTCCCTGGGCAAGGTGAGCGGCGCCTTCCGCGACCAGACCGCGAAGGTCGTGGAGCGCCGCGTCACGAACTGATCGTCCGCACCCGGCGGGTCTCCGCGGCCCGCCGGGCGAGCTCGCCCGGCGCGGGGTAGCGCACCTCCTCCAGGCAGAGCCCGTGCGCGGGCGCGACGTGCACCCCCGAGTCCCGTACGGCCCGCGACAGCACCTCTCCGGGCCAGTCGACCGGGAGCCGGCCCTCACCGACGGGCAGCAGCGATCCGACGAGCGCCCGGACCATGGAGTGGCAGAACGCGTCGGCCATCACCGTCGCCACGACGAGGTCGTCCTCACGAACCCAGTCGAGCCGCTTGAGCTCCCGGATCGTGGTCGCGCCCTCGCGTCTCCGGCAGAACGCGGCGAAGTCGTGCTCACCGAGGAGAGCGGCGGCGGCCGCGTTCAACCTGTCCACGTCGAGGGGCCTGTTGTACCAGACGACCTCGCGGCGGCGGAGCGGGTCGACACCTCCGGGGGCGTCGGACACCCGGTAGGCGTAGCGCCTCGACAGCGCCGAGAACCGCGCGTCGAAGCCCTCAGGAGCCACCGTGACGTGATGGACACGGACATCGGGGGGCAGGACTCCAGCGAGTCTCCTGCGCATGGCAGAGAGCCTCTCGCCGAGCTCCCCCTCGGATCCCGGCTCGGGGTCCTCGCCCGCGGCCCCCCTTCGGCGCCCACGGCCGTCCAGCGCGCCGAACGCGCCGGGATCCAGGTCGACATGGGCCACCTGACCTCGGGCGTGCACGCCGGCGTCGGTCCGCCCGGCCACGGTCAGCGCCGGAGGCTCGGGAAGCCGCAGGATCCTGCCGAGCGCCCCCTCGATCTCCCCCTGGACCGTACGCCGCCCGGGCTGCTTGGCCCAGCCGGAGAAGTCGGTGCCCTCGTAGGCGAGATCCAGCCTCAGCCGTACCACGATGGTTCCCCATGAGACTTGGCGAGCCGCCATCCGGCGGACTCGGGAAGTGTTGACGTGCTCTTCGGCTCGCCGCGGGCCGGCGGTTGTCCGGCATCGGACGATCAGGTCGCGGGACCCGTAGCCGAAACGGGCGGCGGAGCCGTGAACACCGAGCGTTCCGCCCCCGCCCTCGCCACCGCCGCGACGGAAAAGGCCCGGCGCTCACCGGCGCCGCGATCCTTCGCGGTGGCGACGCTCGCGCCAGACGGAAAAGGGCCCGGCGCTCCCTGTGGAGGGAGTGCCGGGCCCTTTCACGGGGCCTGAGAGATCAGGCGTTGTCCTTCTTGGCCTCGGTCTCCTCGGCGGGAGCCTCGGTCGTCTCCTCGGAGGCCTTCGTCTCCTCGGTGGTCTCGGCCTTGGTCTCCTCGACCTCGGCCTCCTTGGCCTCTTCCGCCTTGGGCTCGGCGGCCTTGGCGGCGGCCGGGGTCCGGCTGGTCGTGACCTTGTTCAGCGGCTCGGACACCAGCTCGATCACGGCCATGGGGGCGGCGTCGCCCTTGCGGAGGCCGATCTTGGTGATCCGGGTGTAGCCACCGGGACGCTCGGCGAAGGTCGGGGCGATCTCGGTGAAGAGGTGGTGGACGACACCCTTGTCCCTGACGATCGTCAGCACCTGGCGACGGTTGTGCATGTCGCCCTTCTTCGCCTTGGTGATCAGCTTCTCCGCCACCGGACGCAGACGCTTCGCCTTGGCCTCGGTGGTCTTGATCCGGCCGTGCTGGAACAGCTGGGTGGCGAGGTTCGCCAGGATGAGCCGCTCGTGGGCCGGGCTGCCGCCGAGACGGGCACCCTTGGTGGGCCTAGGCATAACGTTCTCCTTGGGAGTAAACCCGCCCCGGCCGTACGAGGTACCGGGGTCGGGCCGGGGAGTCGCTCGATCCCCGTTATCGTGAAACTCGGTGACACCGGACGTGACGCGGAGTCACCCGGTGTCGCGGAACGCCGTGGGGCGTCCCGAGACTCAGTACTGCTCGGTCTCGACGTAGGCGCTGTCGTCGTCGTCGTAGCCGCCGCCGGCCACCGCGCTCGGGTCGAACCCGGGCGGGGAGTCCTTGAGCGCCAGCGTCATCTCGTGCAGCTTCTGCTTGACCTCTTCGATGGACTTGGCGCCGAAATTCCTTATATCGAGAAGGTCCTGCTCGCTGCGGGCCACGAGCTCACCCACGGTGTGGATGCCCTCGCGCTTGAGGCAGTTGTAGGAGCGGACCGTGAGGTTCAGCTCCTCGATCGGCAGCGCGAGGTCGGCGGCGAGGGCCGCGTCCGTCGGCGACGGGCCGATGTCGATGCCCTCGGCCTCGACGTTCAGCTCGCGGGCGAGACCGAACAGCTCGACGAGGGTCTTACCGGCGGAGGCCACCGCGTCGCGGGGCTTCATGCACGGCTTGGTCTCGACGTCCAGGATCAGACGGTCGAAGTCGGTGCGCTGCTCGACTCGGGTCGCCTCGACCTTGTAGGTGACCTTGAGCACCGGGGAGTAGATGGAGTCGATCGGGATGCGACCGATCTCCTGGCCCGGCTGCTTGTTCTGCGCGGCGGAGACGTAGCCGCGACCGCGCTCGACGGTCAGCTCCATCTCCAGCTTCGCCTTGCCGTTCAGGGTGGCGATGCGCAGTTCGGGGTTGTGCACCTCGACACCGGCCGGCGGCGCGATGTCGGCGGCGGTGACGTCACCGGGGCCCTGCTTGCGCAGGTACATCACCACGGGCTCGTCGTGCTCGGAGGAGACGACCAGGTCCTTGAGGTTCAGGATGATGTCGGTGACATCCTCCTTGACGCCCGGCACGGTGGTGAACTCGTGCAGCACGCCCTCGATGCGGATGCTCGTCACGGCCGCGCCCGGGATGGACGACAGCAGCGTGCGACGCAGCGAGTTGCCGATGGTGTAGCCGAAACCCGGCTCCAGCGGCTCGATGATGAACTTGGACCGGGTCTCCTCAAGGGATTCCTCAAGGAGGGAGGGACGCTGAGCGATCAGCATGTGCAAATCTCCCTTGCATGGCGGCGCCCGCTATTTGACGCCGCTCGAACAACAGCGTAGGTGCCGTACGGCGAATCGCCGTACGGCACCGACAGGAGCCGCTACTTGGAGTAGAGCTCGACGATCAACTGCTCCTGGACCTGGGTGTCGATCTGCTGACGGACCGGGAGCTGGTGAACCAGGACGCGCAGCGCGTCCGGGATGACGCCGAGCCACGCCGGGTACGTCTTGTCACCGGCGGTGGCGCGGGCCACCTCGTAGGGCAGGAGGTTGCGCGACTTCTCGCGGACCTCGACGATGTCGTGCTCGCGCACCCGGTACGACGGGATGTCGACCTTCTTGCCGTTCACCAGGATATGTCCGTGACGGACCTGCTGGCGGGCGGCGTCGCGCGACTCCGCGAAACCGGCGCGGTAGACCACGTTGTCGAGACGGCTCTCCAGGATCTGGAGGAGGTTCTCGCCGGTCTTGCCGGTCTTGCGGTTGGCTTCCTCGTAGTAGTTGTGGAACTGCTTCTCGAGGACGCCGTAAATGCGGCGGGTCTTCTGCTTCTCACGAAGCTGGAGCTGGTACTCAGACTCCTTGGGACGGCCGCGGCCGTGCTCACCCGGCGGGTAAGGGCGGATCTCGATGGGGCACTTCGCGGACTCGCACTTCTTGCCCTTGAGGAAGAGCTTGGTCTTCTCCCTGCGGCAGAGCTTGCAGTCCGCACCCGTGTAACGAGCCATTTTCTATCTTCTCCTGGGCGTCAGACGCGGCGGCGCTTGGGCGGGCGGCAGCCGTTGTGCGGCACGGGGGTGACGTCCTGGATGGACCCGACCTCGAGTCCGGTCGCCTGAAGCGAGCGGATCGCGGTCTCACGGCCGGAGCCGGGGCCCTTGACGAAGACGTCGACCTTGCGCATGCCGTGCTCCATGGCGCGGCGGGCGGCGTTCTCCGCGGCCATCTGCGCCGCGAACGGGGTGGACTTGCGGGAGCCCTTGAACCCGACGTGGCCGGCGCTGGCCCAGGAGATCACGTTCCCACTCGGGTCGGTGATCGAAACGATCGTGTTGTTGAACGTGCTCTTGATGTGGGCGTGCCCGTGAGCGACGTTCTTCTTTTCCTTGCGGCGCACCTTCTTGGGTGCACCCTGGCGGCTCTTAGGAGGCATTCTTTGCCTTCACTCCTGAGGTCTTCGGTCCTGCGGCTACGCGGACTACTTCTTACCGGGCTTCTTCTTGCCGGCCACGGTCTTCTTCTTGCCCTTACGGGTGCGCGCGTTGGTCTGCGTACGCTGACCGTGCACGGGAAGGCCACGGCGGTGCCGAATGCCCTGGTAGCACTGAATCTCGATCTTGCGACGGATGTCGGCCTGAACTTCGCGACGGAGGTCACCCTCGATCTTGAAGTTGGCCTCGATGTAGTCGCGCAGCGGCACCAGCTCTTCGTCGGTCAGCTGGTGAACCCGCAGGTCGCCGTTGACGCCGGTGGCCTTGAGGGTTTCGAGCGCACGAGTGCGGCCGATTCCGAAAATGTAGGTGAGAGCGATCTCCAGCCGCTTGTCGCGGGGGAGGTCTACACCAACCAGGCGAGCCATGGTCGGGCATTCTCCTTCGTTATGGCGGAGGTCCTGCGCCTCACTTCCCCTCCCCATGCCCGGGGTGAGGGCCCCGGCCTCCGACCGGGGGTCTCCTGCGGGGTACGGCGTGAGCCGCCTGCGCAGGTGTGAGACGCGATTACGTGAAAGCCCCACATGAATCGAGTCCGCCTCTTGGAGCGGACTCTCACGGGGCCTTGTCTGGAGCGACTAGCCCTGACGCTGCTTGTGGCGCAGGTTGTCGCAGATCACCATGACGCGACCGTGCCGGCGAATCACCTTGCACTTGTCACAGATCTTCTTGACGCTCGGCTTGACCTTCATAGTCCTATTCGTCCCTCAGACGCGCTTACTTGTATCGGTAGACGATCCGCCCACGACTGAGGTCGTAGGGGCTCAGTTCGACGACAACCCTGTCGTCAGGAAGGATTCGGATGTAGTGCATCCGCATCCGCCCGCTGATGTGGGCCAGGACCTTATGGCCGTTATCGAGCTGCACCCGGAACATCGCGTTCGGGAGCGACTCAACCACAGTGCCCTCGATCTCGATGGCGCCGTCTTTCTTGGCCATGTCCCTCGCGTTTCACTGATCGGTCGTCTGAGGCTTCGGAACACTAAGCAGCCGCGACCCAGCGCTTCGATGAGAGCGGCGGTTGCGACACCGCCGATGCGCAATGGTCATAGTGAACCGAAAAAGGAGTGTACGGCACCGGGCGAGGAAATGCGAAACACACGGCCGGTGCCTTGACACAACTGCTACGAAGGATACCGCAGATCCTGAGCGGGCTGGACGACACGACTCGGCACGCGAACACTCGCGCCCTCATTGTGGCACGTCGGACCAGGTCAGGCCAGCATCCCGGCGACCGGACCGAGCCGAGCGGCCCGGCATCCCGGCGGCCGAGCCGAGTTGGCCCGGCCGGTATCCCGGCGGCCGGACCGTGCGGGCGACACGGGAAGGCCCCCGGCGACGCCGCGCCGGGGGCCCGTTCGGCCGACCCTGTCGATCAACGTTCCTCGACCGGTTCTCCTTGATCAAGACTTCTCGGTCGACGCTCCTCGATCACGTCCCGCTGAAAGGCCCCCCGCCCTCACCGGGCGCCCCCGAGGACCGCCCCCGCGGAAGGCCCCCGAGGGCCACCTCCGCGGAAGGCGTCGGAAGACGCCTCAGAAGGCGTCACCCCAGCGGCCGCAGTCGTCGAACTTGTCGCGGCCCTCGCAGACCCTGATCTTGAAGTCGTCGAAGCCGCTGCTCTTCTTGAACCCGCCGAACTTGGTGAAGCCGGAGCGGCCGAAGGTGCTGAACACCTTGGTGTGCGAGCCGAACCTGTCGTGCCACTTGAACCACACGTAGCTGCGCTCACGATCACGGTCACGGTCGAACAGGTCGCCGTAGAACCAGTAGCGGCCGCCGCTGCTGGTCCAGTAGCCCTTGAAGTACGAGCGCCTGCCGAAGCTCTCGCCACCGCCGAAGCCCGAGTAGTACGGACCGAAGAAGTGCTTGCTCGACGCCTGGGTCTCCTGGGCCGCGACGGCGGACCCCGCGGAGGCCTGCGTGGCGGCCGTCGCGGACGGGGCGGCGACCACACCCGCGGCCAGCGAACCTGCCAGCGCCGCTCCGACCAGGGCTGTACGGATCTTGCTCATTGGATCTTCCTCCTGCGAACCGGGGTCCTGTCGTTCGGACACCGCTCACGTTAGGAAGATTCAACGCCATCATCTGTGGAGGAATGCACACTCAACGCCCAGAGTGCACTATTACCGCTTCCTGTCCCGCCCCTGGCCGCCGGCGATCGTGGCCACCAGCAACACCACGCCCCACGGGCCCATCACCCACAGGGGCCACGGGTAGGGGAAGTCTCCGGTCATCCCGATGATGAGCCAGATCACCCAGTTGACGCCGCTCGCCGTCGCCCAGACGGCCCAGGCCTCCGCCATGCCCTTGCCCTGCTTGTTCTTCCCCTCGGCCGCCTTGGAGCGCTCAGGGGCGCGTGAGGGGACCTCGGGGAGCCGACGCAGGTCGACGTCCGGAAGGTCGGAGGTGAGGACGGCGAGCTCGCCGTACGTCTTGCTCGTGTAGAGCTGCTCAAGGCGCTCGTCGAACTCCTCCGTGGTCAGCCGGCCCTGCGCGTAGTGCTCCCTCAGGACCGAGGCGACCTTGTCACGGTCTCCGTCGGAGGCTCGCATCTCCGGACCAGCCGCCATCTCAACCCCATCCGCTCGCCGACGGGCCGAAACTAGCCCGCGTTTCCCAACAGGTCGGCAAGCCGCTCTTTCCCCCCGTCAAGGGCGGTCAATACCCAAGGACCATTATGTGTCACGGCGACGCTGTGTTCGAAGTGCGCGGAGACCTTCCCGTCGATCGTGACCACGGTCCAGTCGTCGGCGAGCACCTTGGTCCTGTCCGTCCCGAGGTTCACCATCGGCTCGACGGCGAAGCACATGCCGGGCTCGAACTTCGGGCCCCGGCCCGGCTTGCCGTGGTTGGCCACCCACGGGTCCATGTGCATCTCGGTGCCGATGCCGTGACCGCCGTACTCCTGCGGGATGCCGTAGCGCCCCTGGGAGCGGATGTACTTCTCCACCTCGTGCCCGATGTCGGACAGGTGACGGCCCACGGTGAGCGCGGCGATCCCGCGCCACATGGCCTCCTCGGTGACCCTCATCAGCTCGGTCAGCTTGGGATCGACCTCGCCGACCGGGACCGTGACGGCCGAGTCACCGTGCCAGCCGTCCAGGATGGCTCCGCAGTCGATCGAGATGATGTCGCCCTCCCGCAGCGGACGGCGGTCACTCGGGATGCCGTGGACGACCTCGTGGTTGACCGAGGCGCAGATCGTCGCGGGAAATCCCTGGTAGCCCTTGAAGGAGGGGATCGCCCCCTCGTCCCTGATCGCCTTCTCCGCGATCGCGTCGAGGTCCAGGGGTGTCATACCCGGTCGGACGCTCTCCCTGAGCAGCTGCAGGGTACGGCCGACCACGAGGCCTGCCGCCCGCATCTTGTCCACCTGCTCGGGCGTCTTCAGCTGGATTCCGTGCTTGTTCTTCTTGAACACCTGCGCACCCCCTGGGGTGGTTCAACGGGCGGTCCGGGACCCCAATTCCCCCGATTCTGCCCTAAATGACAGCACACCACCCATGGGAAACCCATGGGTGGTGTGCACCGTGTCGTCGTTCGGCCGGCCAGCGAAGGGGTCGCTAGCCGATGAAGGGCCTCAGGGCCTCCATCGCGCGCTGGGTGACCTCTTCCACCGGCCCCGTGGCGTCGACCCCGACCAGGATGCCCTCGTCGGCGTAGAAGGAGACCAGGGGCGCCGTCTGCTCCTGGTAGACCTCCAAGCGGTGCCTGACG
This sequence comes from Streptosporangium sp. NPDC000095, assembly GCF_042899335.1. Lineage (NCBI taxonomy): Bacteria > Bacillati > Actinomycetota > Actinomycetes > Streptosporangiales > Streptosporangiaceae > Streptosporangium > Streptosporangium sp. NPDC000095. Next base: position 122,346 of record NZ_JBIAZS010000006.1, on the reverse strand, counting down.
GTCTCCTCCTTGTCGTCGTCCCGCTGGTACAGCCGGCCCTCACAGGCGTCGCAGATGTCGTCCTTCTTGTCATCGAAGTCGACGTGCCAGATGCGGCCGCACTGGCTGCAGGTCCGGCGGCCCGCGAGCCTGCGGACGACCTCCTCGTCGTCGACCACGAGCTCCAGAACGATGTCCAGACCGACCTGGAACTCGGCGAGCATCTTCTTCAGGATCTCGGCCTGGGGCACGTTCCTGGGGAAGCCGTCGAGCAGGAAGCCGTCCTGCGCGTCGTTCTCGGCGAGGCGGTCGCGGACCATCGCGATGGTGACCTCGTCGGGCACGAGGTCACCGCGGTCCATGTATTCCTTGGCAAGCTTGCCGAGCTCCGTGCCGCCCGAGACATTGGCGCGGAAGATGTCACCTGTCGAAATCTTCGGGATCGACAGGTTCGATGCGACGAACTGGGCCTGTGTCCCCTTACCCGCTCCGGGGGGCCCGACCAGGACGAGGCGCACTACTTCAGGAAGCCTTCATAATTACGCTGCTGCAACTGGCTCTCGATCTGCTTCACGGTGTCGAGGCCGACACCAACCATGATCAGAATGCTCGTTCCTCCGAACGGGAAGTTCTGACTCGCGCCGACGAGCGCCAGCGCGACGATCGGCACCATGGAGATCAGGCCCAGATACAGCGCGCCTGGAGCGGTGAGTCGCGTGAGCACGTAGTTCAAGTACTCGGCCGTCGGGCGACCCGGGCGGATACCCGGGATGAACCCACCGTACTTCTTCATGTTGTCGGCGACTTCAACGGGGTTGAAGGTAATCGACACGTAGAAGTACGTGAAGAAGACGATGAGCAGGAAGAAGGTGATCATGTACGTCGGGGTGGTCCCGCCACCGCCGAACTCCTGCGAGATCCACTGGATGATCGGGTGCGGCTCTTCCTGGGTGTTCGAGAAGAGCGTGGTGATCAGCTGCGGGAGGTAGAGCAGCGAGGAGGCGAAGATGACCGGGATGATGCCGGCCTGGTTGACCTTGAGCGGGATGTAGGTCGACGTCCCGCCGTACATTCTGCGGCCGACCATGCGCTTGGCGTACTGCACCGGGATCCGGCGCTGTGCCTGCTCCACCATCACGACCAGGGCGATCATCGCGATACCGACCACGATGACCACGCCGAAGACGAAGCCACCCTTCTGGCGGGCGATGTTCAGCAGCTCGGACGGGAAGACCGCGATGACCTGCGTGAAGATCAGGATGGACATGCCGTTGCCGATACCGCGATCGGTGATGAGCTCGCCCAGCCACATGACGACGGCGGTGCCGGCGGTCATGGTCAGCACCATCGTGACGATGGCGAAGACGTTGTCCTTGTCGAGAAGGATCTCCTCGCGGCACTGCGGGAAGAGCTGGCCGCTGCGGGCGAGCGCCACGAAGGCGGTCGACTGCAGGACCGCCAGGCCGACCGTGAGGTAGCGGGTGTACTGCGTGATCTTGGTCTGCCCGGACTGTCCCTCCTTCTTGAGGGCTTCCAGTCGCGGAATGACCACGACGAGCAGCTGAAGAATGATGCTCGCGGTGATGTACGGCATGATGCCGAGGGCGAAGACTGAAAGTTTCAGAAGGGCGCCGCCGCTGAACAGCTGCACCATTCCGTAGATGTTGCCCGCGTCCCCCGCTTGCGCCTGGGTGAGACAACGGCTGATGTTCTCGGTATGCACACCCGGAGTCGGCAGGACCGACCCAAGTCGGAACAGCGCGATGATGCCCAAAGTGAAGAGCAGCTTCTTACGCAGGTCCGGCGTACGGAACGCTCGGGTAAATGCGGTCAGCACGGTCCCTCCTGCGCGCCTGAAAGGCGAGGTCGGTCAGCGATGGTGCGGGGGTGTTCCATCTTTGCCATATCCAGTCAATGAGCCCAAGGAAATGAGTCGAGGCCCACTGTCCAGCGAACTCTAACGCACTACGGGCGCGGGAGCCCATTACGAGCCCCCGCGCCGCGTGATGATAACGCCTACAGCTCGGAGACGGAGCCCCCGGCCGCGGCGATCTTATCCTTGGCGCTGGCCGAGAAGGCATGCGCCTCCACGTTCAACGCCACGGAGATGTCACCGGTTCCCAGAACCTTGACGAGTTGGTTCTTGCGAACCGCGCCCTTCGCGACGAGCGTGTCGACGGTGACGTCGCCCCCCTCGGGGAACAGCTCGCCGAGCTTGTCAAGGTTGACAACCTGGTAGGTCGTCTTGAACAGGGCGTTGGAGAAGCCCTTGAACTTGGGCAGGCGCCGCTGCAGCGGAACCTGGCCACCCTCGAAACCGAGGGGGACCGTGTTCCTGGCCCTCGTGCCCTTGGTGCCACGACCCGCGGTCTTGCCCTTGGACGCCTCGCCGCGGCCCTTGCGGACCTTCGACTTGTTGGCGCCGGGAGCCGGACGCAGGTGGTGGATGCGGAGCGGAGTGTTCTCTGCCATGTCTAGTCGACCTCTTCCACGGTGACGAGGTGCGTCACCACGGTGACCATGCCGCGGATCTCCGGGCGGTCCTCCTTGACGACGACATCGCCGATTCGCTTCAGACCGAGCGAGCGCAGCGAGTCACGCTGGTTCTGCTTGCCACCGATCTTGGAACGGACCTGGGTAATCTTCAGGCGTGCCATGGACTAGCTCACCGCCTTCGCGGCCGCGGCCTCCGCGAGGCCCTCGGCGCGAGCCTTGAGCATCCTCTTGGGGGCGACGTCCTCGATCGGGAGGCCGCGGCGGGCCGCGATCTCCTCGGGGCGGCTGAGGCCCTTCAGGGCCGCCACGGTGGCGTGCACGATGTTGATCGGGTTGTCCGAGCCGAGCGACTTGGACAGCACGTCGTGAATGCCGGCGCACTCCAGCACGGCGCGCACCGGACCACCGGCGATGACGCCGGTACCGGGCGAGGCCGGACGGAGGAAGACGACGCCCGCCGCCTCCTCACCCTGCACGATGTGCGGGATGGTGCCCTGGATACGGGGCACCTTGAAGAAGTGCTTCTTGGCCTCTTCGACACCCTTGGCGATCGCCGCGGGCACCTCCTTGGCCTTGCCGTAGCCGACACCGACCATGCCGTTGCCGTCACCGACGATGACGAGGGCGGTGAAGCTGAAGCGACGACCACCCTTCACGACCTTGGCCACTCGGTTGATCTTCACAACGCGCTCGATGTACGAGACGCCCTTGTCAGCGTTTCCACCGCGGCGATCGTCACGACGACCGTCACGCCGCTCGCCACCGGCGGCGCCACCGCGACGCGGAGCTCCGGCCATTAGTGGTTCCTCTTCTCATTCGTAAGACGGGCCATCGGGTGCGATCCTGGATTGCGATCCTGGGACGGAGTCATCAGAACTCCAGTCCGCCTTCGCGAGCGCTGTCTGCCAGCGCCGCGATGCGGCCCGCGTAGCGGTTGCCACCCCGGTCGAACACGACCGCGGTGATCCCGGCTGCCTTGGCCCGCTGAGCGAGAAGCTCGCCGACCTGCTTGGCCTTGTCGGTCTTGGCGCCCTCCGCCGAGCGCAGGGAGGCGTCCATGGTGGACGCGCTCACCAGCGTGTGGCCCTGGGTGTCGTCGACGATCTGCACGAAGAGGTGCTTCGTGGACCGGTTGACGACCAGGCGCGGACGTGTGGCCGTACCGGCCACCTTCTTGCGGACTCGGCCGTGGCGGCGGGCCCGCGAGACGGCGCGGGCGGCCGTGTGCTTGCCGAACGCAGTCTTGCCAGCCATGCCTACTTACCAGCCTTTCCGACCTTGCGGCGGATAACTTCACCCTGGTAGCGCACGCCCTTGCCCTTGTACGGGTCGGGCTTGCGCAACTTGCGGATGTTCGCGGCGATCTCGCCGACCTTCTGCTTGTCGATGCCGTCCACGTGGAACAGCGTCGGCTTCTCGACGCGGAAGGTGACACCCTCGGGGGCGTCGACGATCACCGGGTGGCTGAAGCCGAGAGCGAACTCAAGCTGAGTCGGGCTCTTGGCCTGCACGCGGTAACCGACGCCCACGATCTCCAGGGTCTTCGAGTAACCCTGGGTGACACCGGTCACCATGTTGGCGACCAGGGTGCGAGACAGACCGTGCAGCGCACGGACCTTGTTCTCGTCGTTGGGACGGGTGACGGACAGATTGCCGTCGTCACCCTTGGCGATCGCGATGGGTTCCGCGACCGTGTGTGAAAGCGTGCCCTTGGGGCCCTTGACCGTGACGTCCCGGCCGTCGATGGCGACGTCCACTCCGTTCGGTACGGGGATGGGCAGCCGTCCGATTCTTGACATGCTGTTCGTTCTCCCCTCTACCAAACGAAGGCGAGGACTTCCCCGCCCACTCCACGCTTGCCGGCCTGCTTGTCCGTCATGAGGCCGCCGGACGTCGAGATGATCGCGACGCCCAGTCCACCCAGGACTCGGGGCAGGTTGTCCTTCTTTGCATAGACCCGCAGGCCGGGCTTGGAGACCCGGCGCAGACCCGAGAGGGAACGCTCACGGGTCGGCCCGAACTTCAGCTCCACCACGAGGTTCTTTCCGACCTTGGCGTCTTCGACGCTCCAGGACTGGATGTAACCCTCCTGCTGGAGGATCTCGGCGATGTGCGCCTTGATCTTCGAGTACGGCATCGCCACGCTGTCGTGGTACGCCGAGTTCGCGTTTCGCAGACGCGTCAGCATGTCTGCGATCGGGTCGGTCATCGTCATGGCCGGTGGCCTTCCTCACCGCGGTTTCCACAGGGGACCTACGGTGCGGTCGTGGGCGCCTGTAGGCGGCGCCCGGTGAATACGACTTCTATGTGCGGCCGGTGCTTCGCGCGGGCCCGTGATCGCTCACGGGGCCGCGCGGAGGGCTACCAGCTCGACTTGGTGATGCCGGGCAGCTCGCCCCGGTGCGCCATCTCGCGGAAGCAGATGCGGCACAGGCCGAACTTCCTGAAGACGGCGCGGGGACGACCACAGCGCGAGCACCGAGTGTACGCCCGGACCTCGAACTTGGCCTTGCGAGCAGCCTTGACCTTGAGCGACGTCTTCGCCATGATCAGGCCTCCTTGAAGGGGAAGCCGAGCTGCTTCAGCAGTGCCCGGCCCTGGTCGTCGGTCTTAGCGGTGGTCACGACGGTGATGTCCATACCACGCTGGCGGTCGACCTTGTCCTGGTCGATCTCGTGGAACATGACCTGCTCGGTGAGACCGAAGGTGTAGTTGCCGTTGCCGTCGAACTGCTTGGGCGACAGACCGCGGAAGTCACGGATACGGGGCAGCGCCAGCGAGAGCAGCCGGTCGAGGAACTCCCACATCCGGTCACCGCGCAGCGTGACGTGCGCACCGATCGGCATGCCCTCGCGCAGCTTGAACTGGGCGATGGACTTGCGGGCGCGGACGACCGCCGGCTTCTGACCGGTGATCACGGTGAGGTCGCGGACGGCGCCTTCGATGAGCTTCGAGTCGCGCGCGGCCTCGCCGACACCCATGTTCACCTTGATCTTGGTGATGGTGGGCACCAGCATGATGTTCTCGAACTCGAACTGCTCGTTCAGCTTCGCGATGATCTCTTCGCGGTAGCGCTGCTTGAGGCGCGGGAGGGCCCGCTGTTCGGTCTCAGTGGTGTTCGCGGTCATCAGTTGTCCTCACCCGTCTCCTCGGAAGCGGCCTTGGCCGACTCCTTCTTGGCGGGCTTGTCGTCCTTGGAAGGCTTCTCATCCTTGAGCTTCTTGACGTTGCTCACGTGGATGGGAGCCTCCATGGTCTGCACGCCACCGGCCTTGGCACCGCGCGGACCCTGGTTGGTCTCCTTGCTGTGCTTCTTGACCATGTTGACGCCCTCGACCACCACGCGCTCGTCACGCGGGTGGGCGGCGATCACACGACCCTTGGCACCCTTGTCCTTGCCGGCGATGACCAGGACGAGGTCACCCTTCTTCACATGAAGCTTCGGCATTACAACACCTCCGGCGCGAGCGAGATGATCCGCATGAACTTCTTGTCACGCAGCTCACGTCCGACGGGACCGAAGATGCGGGTGCCCCGGGGGTCGCCACTGTCCTTGATGATGACGGCGGCGTTCTCGTCGAAGCGGATGTAGGAGCCGTCGGGCCGGCGGCGCTCCTTGACAGTGCGGACGATGACGGCCTTGACCACATCGCCCTTCTTCACGGTGCCGCCCGGGATGGCGTCCTTGACCGTGGCGACGATGATGTCACCGATTCCCGCGTAACGTCGGCCCGAGCCACCGAGAACACGGATGCAAAGGACTTCCTTCGCACCGGTGTTGTCGGCGACCTTGAGCCGCGACTCCTGCTGGATCACTTGAACTCCTGTTTGTCTCGCCGGTTCTCACCCGTGGTTTCGGGTGAGCCTTGCGGAACCTGCTGGTCTTTTTCCTCCGGCGACAGCCCTCGCGGACCGCCGTCGCAGGCGGGGCGAAGATCGCTTCGCCCCCTTGGACGCCATCATGGGGGGTGACGGTGTCACCCCCCACGAGGCGCGTTACCTACTTGGCCTTCTCGAGGATCTCGATGACGCGCCAGCGCTTGCTGGCGGACAGCGGCCGGGTCTCCATCAGGAGAACGCGGTCGCCGACACCGCAGGTGTTGGCCTCGTCGTGCGCCTTGTACTTGGTCGTCCTGCGGATGACCTTGCCGTACAGGGGGTGCTTGACGCGGTCCTCGACAGCGACCACGACAGTCTTGTCCATCTTGTCACTGACGACCAGACCCTCACGGGTCTTGCGGTAGTTCCGCGTCTCGGTCGTGGTTTCCGTGGCCTCAGCCATCGATCGACTCCTTCTCTACCGTGACGATTCCGAGCTCCCGCTCGCGCATCACCGTGTAGATACGGGCGATCTCGCGGCGGACGGCGCGCAGCCGCCCGTGGCTCTCCAACTGGCCGGTCGCTGCCTGGAAGCGGAGGTTGAACAGCTCCTCCTTGGCTTCCTTCAGCTTCGTGACCAGGGTGTCCTGGTCTTCCACCCGCAGCTCACCGGCGGTCAGGCCCTTAGCCATCACGCCTCACCCACTTCACGCTTGACGAACCGGCACTTCATCGGCAGCTTGTGCATCGCACGACGCAGGGCTTCGCGAGCCACCGGCTCGGCGACACCCGAAAGCTCGAACATGATGCGACCGGGCTTGACGTTCGCGACCCACCACTCCGGCGAACCCTTACCGGAACCCATGCGGGTCTCGGCGGGCTTCTTGGTGAGGGGGCGGTCCGGATAGATGTTGATCCAGACCTTTCCGCCACGCTTGATGTGACGGGTCATCGCGATACGAGCCGACTCGATCTGACGGTTGGTCACGTAGGAGTGCTCAATCGCCTGAATGCCGAACTCGCCGAACACGACCCTGGTGCCACCCTTGGCGGCGCCGTGACGGTCGGGCCGGTGCTGCTTGCGGTGCTTGACCCTGCGCGGGATCAGCATGGTCAGCTCCCTTCAGCACCCGGCTGCGCAGCCGGGCCGGTCTCGGGGGCGGCCTGCGAGGCCGCCTCGGTCCTGGGGGCGGCGGAGCCACCCGAAGCGCGGTCACCGCGGCCGGCGCCGGCACCACGACGGGCGCCACCGGCGCCACGACGGGGACGGTCGCCGCCACCGGCACCAGGGCCACGACGGTCGTCGCGGTCACGGCGCTGGCCCGCGCGAGCACCGGCGGCGGCCGCCTCGCGCTCGGCGCGGCTGGTCGGAGCCTCACCCTTGTAGATCCACACCTTCACGCCGATGCGACCGAAGGTGGTGCGGGCCTCGTACAGGCCGTAGTCGATGTCCGCGCGGAGGGTGTGCAGGGGCACGCGGCCCTCGCGGTAGAACTCCGAACGGGACATCTCGGCGCCGCCGAGACGGCCGGAGCACTGCACCCGGATGCCCTTGGCACCGCTCTTCATCGCCGACTGCATCGCCTTGCGCATGGCACGGCGGAACGAGACACGGCTGGACAGCTGCTCGGCCACACCCTGGGCGACGAGCTGAGCGTCGATCTCAGGGTTCTTGACCTCGAGGATGTTCAGCTGGACCTGCTTCTTGGTCAGCTTCTCGAGGTCACCGCGGATCCGGTCCGCCTCGGCGCCGCGGCGGCCAATGACGATGCCCGGACGGGCGGTGTGAATGTCGACCTGTACCCGGTCGGTGGTCCGCTCGATCTCCACCTTGGAGATGCCGGCCCGCTCCATGCCCTTCTTGAGCATGCGGCGGATCGCCACATCCTCGGCAACGTACGACTTGTAGAGCTTGTCGGCATACCACCGGCTCTTGAAGTCGGTCGTGATGCCGAGGCGGAACCCGTGCGGGTTAACCTTCTGACCCACTAGCGGGTCCTCCCCTTCGGCTCGCGGGACTCCACGATCACGGTGATGTGGCTGGTCCGCTTGTTGATCCGATAGGCACGACCCTGTGCACGGGGACGAAACCGCTTCAGCGTCGGGCCCTCGTCGACCCAGGCACGGCTCACGAAGAGCGTGTCACGGTCGAGCTTGAAATTGTGCTCCGCGTTGGCAATGGCGCTCGAAAGTACCTTGTACACGGTCTCGCTCGCCGACTGGGGAGCGAACTGCAGCACGGCCTGCGCCTCCGAAGCGGGCAGCCCGCGAATGAGGTCCACCACACGGCGGGCCTTCATGGGCGTGTGGCGCGCGAACCGCGCCTGAGCCCTGGCTTCCATCGCTTACTCCTCTTACCCTTCGTTTTGGTCGAGTCCGTCTCGCCCGTGACGATCGCTTCCGATCGTTCTCGGCTCGACGTCCTCTTCCTGAGGCGCTTATCGCCGGCTGCGGCGGTCTTCCTTGACGTGGCTGCGGAAGGTTCGCGTGGGAGCGAACTCACCCAGCTTGTGGCCGATCATCGACTCGGTGACGAACACCGGGACGTGCTTGCGGCCGTCGTGAACGGCGATCGTGTGACCAAGCATGTCGGGCACGATCATGGAGCGCCGCGACCACGTCTTGATGACGTTCTTGGTGCCCTTCTCGTTCTGGACATCCACCTTCTTCTGAAGGTGGTCGTCCACGAAGGGACCCTTCTTAAGGCTACGTGGCATTTTGGCTGCTCCTACCGCTTCTTCCGCTTGGTACGACGGCGGATGATCAGCCGGTCGCTGGCCTTGTTCGCCGCACGGGTACGTCCCTCGGGCTTGCCCTTGGGGTTGACGGGGTGACGACCGCCGGAGGTCTTACCCTCACCACCACCGTGCGGGTGGTCGACCGGGTTCATCGCGACACCGCGGACGGTGGGGCGCTTGCCCTTCCACCGCATGCGTCCGGCCTTACCCCAGTTGATGTTGGCCTGCTCGGCGTTGCCGACCTGGCCGATCGAGGCCCGGCAGCGGACATCGACCTGGCGCATCTCACCGGAGGGCATACGCAGCGTGGCGTACTGGCCCTCCTTGGCGAGGAGCTGGATCTGCGCGCCGGCGGACCGGCCCAGCTTGGCGCCACCGCCCGGACGGAGCTCCACCGCGTGGATGAAGGTACCGGTCGGGATGTTGCGCAGCGGGAGGCAGTTGCCCGGCTTGATGTCGGCCGTGGGGCCGTTCTCGATGTGGTCGCCCTGCTTGAGGCCGGTCGGGCAGAGGATGTAGCGCTTCTCCCCGTCGGCGTAGTGCAGCAGCGCGATGCGAGACGTGCGGTTCGGGTCGTACTCGATGTGAGCGACCTTGGCCGGAATCCCGTCCTTGTCGTGACGCCGGAAATCGATGATCCGGTAGGCGCGCTTGTGGCCACCACCCTGGTGACGGGTGGTGACTCGGCCGTGGACGTTACGGCCACCCTTGCTGTGCAGGGGTGCAAGCAGCGACTTCTCGGGCGTGCTGCGCGTGATCTCGGCGAAGTCCGAGACGCTGGCGCCGCGGCGACCCGGGGTCGTCGGCTTGAGTTTACGGATGCCCATCTTTTTCGTTCATCCTTCGTCGGTTAATCCGGTCGAATGCCCCTCACCAGACGGCGAGGGGCTTTCTCCCTGTACTTACTGAGCGAGCGCGTCAGCCGATCTGGCCGAAGATGTCAATCCGGTCGCCCTCGACCAGGCTGACGATGGCTCGCTTGGTGGCCGGGCGCTGGCCGTAGCCGAACCTGGTCCGCTTGCGCTTGCCCTGGCGGTTGATGGTGTTGACGCTGGCGACCTTGACACCGAAGATCTTCTCAACGGCGATCTTGACCTGCGTCTTGTTGGCCGTCTTCCGCACCAGGAACGTGTACTTGTTGTGCTCGTCGATCAGGCCGTAGCTCTTCTCGGAGACAACCGGCTTGATGATGATGTCGCGCGGGTCGGCGATCTTCTCCATCAGGCGTCTTCCTTCCCGCTCTTGCTCAGACGCGCCACGGTCTGGTCGTACGCGTCCTGAGTGAAGACGACGTCGTCGTAGCAGAGCACGTCGTAGGTGTTGAGCTGCCCGGCGTCCAGGAGGTGGACCTCGGGAGCGTTGCGCAGGCTCAGCCAGCTGAGCTCGTCACCCTCGTCGACGACGACCAGGACGCTGCGGGCCTTGGTGAGCCTGCGAAGCGACTCAAGAGCCGCCTTGGTCTTCGGGGTCTCCCCCTCGACCAGACCGCTGACCACGTGAACGCGGCCGCCGGTCGCCCGGTCGGACAGGGCCGCGCGCAGGGCGGCGGCCTTCATCTTCTTGGGAGTCTTCTGCGAGTAGTCCCGCGGAACCGGGCCGTGGACGGTGCCACCACCGGTGAACTGCGGGGCGCGGGTCGAACCCTGGCGGGCGCGGCCGGTGCCCTTCTGGCGGTACGGCTTCTTGCCGCCGCCTCGGACCTCACCGCGGGTCTTCGCCTTGTGGGTGCCCTGCCGGCGAGCGGCGAGCTGGGCCACGACGACCTGGTGGATCAGCGGGATGTTGACCTTCGTGCCGAAGATGTCCTCCGGCAGGTCGACGGTGCCGGCCTTCTCACCGCGTACGTCGAGGACGTCAATGGTGCTCACTTGGCAGCCCCCTTCTTGGCGGCGGTGCGGACCAGGACCAGGCTGCCGTTGGCGCCGGGGATCGCACCCTTGATCAGGATGAGGCCCTTCTCGGCGTCCACGGCGTGAACCTTGAGGCTCTGGACGGTCGTGCGGACGTTGCCCATCCGGCCCGCCATGCGCACGCCCTTGAAGACGCGGCCGGGGGTGGCGCAGCCACCGATGGAACCGGGCGAGCGGTGCTTGCGCTGCGTACCGTGCGAGGCGCCCAGACCCTTGAAGCCGTGGCGCTTCATGACACCCGCGAAGCCCTTGCCCTTGCTCTTGCCCGTCACGTCGACGAACTGGCCGGCCTCGAAGGTGTCGGCGAGGAGCTCCTGGCCCAGGGTGTAGTCGCTCGCGTCGTCGGTGCGGATCTCCGCGAAGTAACGGCGCGGGGTGATGTCGTGCTTGCGCAGGTAGTCGCCGAGCGGCTTGTTGACCTTCCGCGGGTCGACCTGGCCGAAGCCCAGCTGAACGGCGGTGTAGCCGTCCTTCTCGGCGGTGCGGACGCGGGTCACGACGCACGGGCCAGCCTCGACGACGGTCACCGGGACCATCCGGTTGTCCGCGTCGAAGACCTGGGTCATGCCGAGCTTCTTGCCCAGGACGCCCTTGATCTTGTTAGCCATGTCAGTGCGTTCCCTCAGAGCTTGATCGAGATGTCAACGCCGGCGGGAAGGTCGAGTCGCATGAGCGAGTCGACCGTCTTCGGCGTCGGGTCGATGATGTCAATCAGCCGCTTGTGCGTGCGCATCTCAAAGTGCTCGCGGCTGTCCTTGTACTTGTGCGGCGAGCGGATGACGCAGTACACGTTCTTCTCGGTCGGCAGCGGCACCGGGCCCGCGACCTTGGCGCCAGTCCTTGTCACCGTCTCGACGATCTTCTTGGCCGAGACGTCGATGACCTCGTGGTCATAGGCCTTGAGCCGAATGCGGATCTTCTGTCCCGCCATAATGGCCTCGGTGTCCTTCACTGTCGTCTGAAAAAGTTACGTGCGGCCTGTTGCCGCTATGTCGTGGCCGGCCCATCTGGACGGTCCCGCCACGTCGTGCCGGAGCACGTCTCGCCCTGGGGCGGCGTCTCCGCACATGCCCCACGTAGCAGACGCTGTGAGTCCGCGCTTTCTTCCGTGATCTGGCAGTGAGTTCGGTCATCCTTCGGCCGAACCAACTGCGAGATCACGGTTCGTGGGGTCCTGCCGGGGTTCGCGCCCTGCGGCGCGGTCCCCTCGTGGTGAGGCGGTCGGCCCTGTTTCGAGGGCCGACCGCCACTCCGCGATCGTACTACTTGATGATCTTGGTCACTCGACCCGCACCGACGGTGCGGCCACCCTCACGGATGGCGAACTTGAGACCGTCCTCCATCGCGATGGGCTGGATCAGCGCGACGTTCATCTCCGTGTTGTCGCCGGGCATGACCATCTCGGTGCCCTCGGGGAGGTTCACCACACCGGTCACGTCGGTCGTACGGAAGTAGAACTGCGGGCGGTAGTTGTTGAAGAACGGGGTGTGGCGGCCGCCCTCGTCCTTGCTCAGGATGTAGACCTGGGCCTCGAACTCGGTGTGCGGGGTGGTCGTGCCCGGCTTGATGATGCACTGGCCGCGCTCGACGTCCTCGCGCTTGATGCCGCGCAGGAGCAGACCGACGTTGTCACCCGCCTGCCCCTCGTCGAGGAGCTTGCGGAACATCTCGACACCGGTGACCGTGGTGGTGGTCTTGGTCTCCTTGATGCCGATGATGTCGACGGTCTCGTTGACCTTGACGATACCGCGCTCGATACGGCCGGTGACGACCGTACCGCGACCGGTGATCGAGAAGACGTCCTCGATCGGCATGAGGAACGGCTTCTCGGTCTCACGGGTCGGCTCGGGGACGTTCTCGTCCACGGCGGTCATGAGCTCGATGATCGAGTCGCCCCACTTGGTGTCGCCCTCAAGCGCCTTCAGCGCCGAGACGCGGACGACCGGCAGGTCGTCGCCGGGGAACTCCTGGGCCGAGAGAAGCTCGCGGACCTCGAGCTCGACGAGCTCCAGGATCTCCTCGTCGTCCACCATGTCGGACTTGTTGAGGGCGACGACGATGTAGGGGACGCCGACCTGGCGGGCCAGGAGGACGTGCTCCTTCGTCTGCGGCATCGGACCGTCGGTGGCGGCGACCACGAGGATCGCGCCGTCCATCTGAGCCGCACCGGTGATCATGTTCTTCACGTAGTCGGCGTGACCGGGGCAGTCCACGTGGGCGTAGTGGCGCTTCTCGGTCTGGTACTCGACGTGCGCGATGGAGATCGTGATACCACGAGCCTTCTCCTCGGGCGCCTTGTCGATCTTGTCGAACGGGGTCGCCTCGTTGAGGTTCGGGAAACGCTCGTGGAGCACCTTGGTGATCGCCGCGGTCAGAGTGGTCTTGCCGTGGTCGATGTGCCCAATGGTGCCGATGTTTACGTGCGGCTTGGTCCGCTCGAACTTGGCCTTGGCCACTGCTCTCTCCTTAGAGATTCTGACGTGACTTGCGTCTTCATATTCGGGATTGGGGAGGCCGGTCCCTCTCGGAACCGGCCGGCGAGAAAGCTCTCGCCCCGCACCCCTCCGGTGGCGGGGTGACGATCTCCTCGCCTCCCGCACCCGGAACAGCGCTGGGGCCTGCTCGCCCCGCACCCCTCCGGTGGCGGGGTGACGATCTCCTCGTTACCCGCACCCGGAATGGTGCTGGACTACTCGCCCCGCACCTTCGCGACGATCTCCTTGGCGATGTGCGCGGGCACTTCGGCGTAGGAGTCGAATTGCATGCTGTAGCTCGCACGCCCCTGCGTCTTGCTACGGAGGTCTCCCACGTAGCCGAACATCTCAGAGAGCGGCACGAGCGCCTTGATGATCCGGGCGCCGGAGCGCTCGTCCATCGCCTGGATCTGCCCGCGGCGACCGTTGAGGTCACCGATGACATCACCCATGTAGTCCTCGGGCGTGGTGACCTCAACGGCCATCATCGGCTCCAGGATTACGGCGTCCGCCTTGCGCGCGGCCTCCTTGAAGGCCATCGAGCCAGCGATCTTGAAGGCCATTTCGGACGAGTCCACCTCGTGGTAGGCACCGTCCTGCAGGGTGACCTTGACCCCGACCATGGGGTATCCGGCGAGAACACCGAACTCGGCCGCCTCCTGGGCGCCCGCGTCGACCGAGGGGATGTACTCCCTCGGGATGCGGCCACCGGAGACCTTGTTCGAGAACTCGTAACCGTCGTTGCCCTCGCCCAGCGGCTCAATGTCGATGATGACCTTGGCGAACTGGCCAGAACCACCGGTCTGCTTCTTGTGGACGTAGTCGACCTTCTCCACCTTGCGGCGGATGGTCTCCCGGTAGGCCACCTGAGGCCGGCCGATGTTGGCCTCGACCTTGAACTCGCGGCGCATCCGGTCGACGAGGATCTCCAGGTGGAGCTCGCCCATACCCCAGATGACCGTCTGCCCGGTCTCGTCGTCACGACGGACCTGGAAGGACGGGTCCTCCTCGGCCAGGCGCTGGATCGCGGTGCCCAGCTTCTCCTGGTCACCCTTGGTCTTGGGCTCGATGGCGACGCTGATGACCGGCGCCGGGAAGTTCATCGACTCCAGGACCACGGGGTGAGCCGGGTCGGCCAGGGTGTCACCGGTGGTGGTGTCCTTCAGGCCCATCACGGCGACGATCTGACCTGCGACGGCCGACGAACGCTCTTCGCGCTTGTTGGCGTGCATCTGGTAGATCTTGCCGATCCGCTCCTTGCGGCCCTTCACCGAGTTGGTCACCGCGGTGCCGGTCTCGAGCGTGCCCGAGTAGATGCGGATGTAGGTGAGGCGACCGAGGTGCTGGTCGCTCATGATCTTGAAGGCGAGCGCGGAGAACGGCTCGTTCACGTCCGCGTGACGCTCGATGACCTCGTCTTCCTTGCCGACCGCGTGGCCCTTGAAGGCCGGGATGTCGATCGGGGCGGGAAGGTAGGCGACGATCGCGTCGAGCAGGGGCTGGACGCCCTTGTTCTTGAACGCGGTGCCGGTCAGGACCGGGTTGATGGCGCTGGCCAGCGTCGCGCGGCGGATGGCCGCGACCAGCTGCTCCTCGGTGGGCTCGACACCCTCGAGGAAGAGCTCCATCAGCTCGTCGTCGTTCTCGGCGACGGTCTCGACGAGCTTGTCACGCCACTCGCGAGCGGCCTCGGCGTGCTCGGCCGGGATGTCGACGGTCTCGTACATCTCGCCCTTGGCCGCCTCGGCGCTCCAGAGCAGACCCTTCATCTTGACCAGGTCGATGATGCCCTTGAAGTCGGCCTCGACGCCCCAGGGAAGCTGGATGACGGCGGGGGTCGCGTTCAGGCGGCTGATCATCATGTCGACGCAGCGGTGGAACTCCGCGCCGACCCGGTCCATCTTGTTGACGAAGCAGATCCTGGGCACTTCGTAGCGGTCGGCCTGACGCCAGACCGTCTCGGACTGCGGCTCGACACCGGCGACGCCGTCGAACACGGCGACGGCACCGTCGAGGACGCGGAGCGAGCGCTCCACCTCGATCGTGAAGTCCACGTGGCCCGGCGTGTCGATGATGTTGATCGTGTGGCCGAGCCATTCGCAGGTCGTGGCAGCGGAGGTGATGGTGATACCACGCTCCTGCTCCTGCTCCATCCAGTCCATCGTGGCTGCGCCCTCGTGGACCTCACCGATCTTGTAGTTGATACCGGTGTAGAACAGGATGCGTTCGGTCGTCGTGGTCTTGCCCGCGTCGATGTGGGCCATGATCCCGATGTTACGGACCTTGGCCAGGTCAAGAGCGGTCGTGGTGGCCACTTCTCTCGCGTCCTCGTCGTCTCGTCGAACCCGCTGTTACCAGCGGTAGTGGGCGAAGGCCTTGTTGGACTCGGCCATCTTGTGGGTGTCCTCGCGCTTCTTGACGCTTGCGCCGAGGCCGTTGCTGGCGTCGAGCAGTTCGTTCATGAGGCGCTCGGTCATGGTCTTCTCGCGGCGGGCGCGGGAGTACTGCACCAGCCAGCGCAGGGCCAGGGTGGTGCTACGCGTCGCGCGCACCTCGACCGGGACCTGGTAGGTCGCGCCACCGACACGGCGGCTGCGGACCTCAAGGGTGGGCTTGACGTTGTCCAGCGCGCGCTTCAGGGTGACGACCGGGTCGTTGCCGGTCTTCTCCTTGGCGCCTTCGAGGGCGCCGTACACGATGGACTGGGCGATGGAGCGCTTGCCGTCCAGGAGCACCTTGTTGATGAGCGCGGTGACCAGGGGCGAGTTGTGAACCGGGTCAGCCATGAGCTGACGGCGGCCAGGAGAACCCTTGCGAGGCATTCTTACTTCTCCTTCTTCGCGCCGTAACGGCTACGGGCCTGCTTGCGGTTACGGACACCCTGGGTGTCGAGCGAGCCGCGGATGATCTTGTAGCGAACACCCGGCAGGTCCTTCACACGACCACCACGGACGAGCACGATGGAGTGCTCCTGGAGGTTGTGGCCGACACCGGGGATGTAGGCCGTGACCTCGATGCCGTTGGTGAGCCGGACACGCGCGACCTTGCGGAGCGCGGAGTTCGGCTTCTTCGGGGTCGTGGTGTAAACGCGCATGCAGGTGCCGCGTCGCTGAGGGCTGGCCTTGAGCGCCGGAGTCTTGGTCTTTGTGACCTTGTCCTGGCGGCCCTTGCGGACCAGCTGCTGAATCGTGGGCACCGCGTCTCCGTTCGTGCTAGCCGGTAATTCGAATGTGGTGCATTTTGCAGGTGCTGCCGGTGTCATGACCTGCGGTTCTTTCATCCCCTCCGACCCACGCGGTCGGGCGTGTCGCGTAAGTTTCGCGCCACATCCCGGTTAAGGCCGGTCCGGTGGAGGAGGCCATACGGCGCCTCTGCCGACCCCTCATCGGGAAACTGGCGACGCGCACGCATGAAGACCCATGAAGACATGGGCACGAAGGGAAAGACTACCCAGCCCAACGCAACACGTCAAAACGGCTGCACTCGCCAGGCGTCGGCGTTCGTGTCATGACTCCCGCGATCGGTTTCCGACCGACCGCTTCCGGGTCCGTGTCGAGTTTACCCGGCGCGAAGCACTTCTCCGGCCGTTCTCCGCATTAACGTGTGGCTTTCGCCGCAACATTCCGGTCAAGAAAGGTCCACATCCCCAGCTATCGGGTCGGCAGGCGGGAAAGGCGACGGTGCCGGAGGGAAAGCGACGGCGCCCGGCCCCCTTGAAGGGGACCGGGCGCCGTCTGCGACCACTCTGCCGTCAGCGACCGCTCAGCGGTCGTGCCGTTCAGCGGTTGTACTGACCGAAGTCGTACTCCTCCAGCGGCACGGCCTCGCCGGAGCCCGAACCGAAGGTGTAGTCGGCCGCGGAGCCGTCGTAGCCGCCGACGGTGTACATGGCGGCCTTCGCCTCCTCGGTGGGCTCGACCCGGATGTTGCGGTACTGGGGCATGCCCGTACCGGCCGGGATGAGCTTTCCGATGATGACGTTCTCCTTGAGACCGAGCAGCGAGTCCGACTTGGCGTGGATCGCCGCGTCGGTGAGCACTCGGGTCGTCTCCTGGAAGGACGCCGCGGACAGCCAGGACTCGGTGGCGAGCGAGGCCTTGGTGATGCCCATCAGCACCGGGCGTCCGGAGGCCGGCGTGCCGCCCTCCGCCACGCACTCGCGGTTGATCCGCTCGAAGCGCGGCCGCTCGACGAGCTCACCGGGCAGCATGTCGGCGTCGCCGGACTCCAGCACGTTCACGCGCTTGAGCATCTGCCGCACGATGATCTCGATGTGCTTATCGTGGATCGACACACCCTGCGAGCGGTACACCTGCTGGACCTCCGCCACAAGGTGCAGCTGCACGGCCCGGGGGCCGAGGATGCGCAGCACCTCGTTGGGGTTGACCGCACCGGCGATCAGCTGCTGGCCGACCGTGACACGCTGCCCGTCGGAGACGAGCATGCGCGACCGCATCGACACGGGGTACGCGACCTCCTCGGAACCGTCGTCCGGGACGATCACGATCTTCCGGGTCTTGTCGGTCTCGTCGATGCGGACCCGGCCCTCGGCCTCGCTGATCGGGGCGACACCCTTGGGGACGCGCGCCTCGAAGAGCTCCTGCACACGGGGCAGACCGTGGGTGATGTCGGCGCCCGCCACACCACCGGTGTGGAAGGTCCGCATCGTCAGCTGGGTGCCGGGCTCGCCGATCGACTGGGCGGCGATGATGCCGACCGCCTCGCCGACGTCCACGAGCTTGCCGGTCGCGAGCGAACGGCCGTAGCAGGTGGCGCAGACACCGATCTTGGCCTCGCAGACGAGGGCGCTGCGGGTCCTGACGGTCTCCACCCCGGCCTCGACCAGGGCGGTGACGTGGATGTCGTTGATGTCGACACCCATCGGCGCGATGATCTTGCCGTCCACCTCCACGTCCTCGGCGAGGATGCGGCCGTGCACGTTGCTCTCGGCGTTCTCCGCCTTGACCAGGTTGCCCTGGGCGTCGCGGTCGGCCACGTGCAGCGGGACGCCACGGTCGGTGCCGCAGTCGATCTCGCGGACGATGACGTCCTGCGCGACGTCCACCAGACGACGGGTCAGGTAACCCGAGTCGGCGGTCCGCAGCGCGGTGTCCGCCAGACCCTTCCGCTGACCGTGGGTGGAGATGAAGTACTCCAGCACCGACAGGCCCTCGCGGAACGAGGCCTTGATCGGACGCGGGATCGTCTCGCCCTTGGTGTTGGACACCAGGCCACGGATGCCGGAGATCTGCCGGACCTGCATCAGGTTTCCTCGGGCGCCCGACTGGACCATCATCCAGACCGGGTTGGTCTTCGGGAACGCCTTCTGCATGTCGTCGGTCACGTCACTGGTCGCGTGCGTCCAGATCTCGATGAGCTCCTGACGGCGCTCCTCGTCCGTGATCAGACCGCGCTCGTACTCACGCTGGACCTTGTCGGCCCTGCGCTCGTACGTCTCCATGATGTCGGCCTTGTTCGGCGGCGCGATGACGTCCTCGATGGAGATCGTCACACCGGCCCTGGTCGCCCAGTAGAAACCGGCGTCCTTGAGGGCGTCGAGCGCCGCGGCGACCTCGACCTTGGGGTACTTCTCGGCGAGCTCGTTCACGATGACCGAGAGCTGCTTCTTGCCGACCTGCGAGTTCACGTACGGGTAGTTCGCCGGCAGGGTCTGGTTGAACAGGCAACGACCCAGGGTGGTCTCCAGGCGGTAGCTGTCACCCGCCTCCCAGCCCTCGGGAGCGGCCCAGCCTCGGGGCGGCGGGACGTCTCCCTTCATCCGGATCTGGATCAGCGACTGGATGTCCAGCTCGCGGCGGTCGAAGGCCATGAGCGCCTCCGACACCGAGCCGAAGACCCGGCCCTTGCCGACACCGTTCTCGTCCTCGTCCTTGAGCGTGGTCAGCGAGTAAAGACCGATGATCATGTCCTGGGTGGGCATGGTCACGGGCTTGCCGTCGGCCGGCTTGAGGATGTTGTTCGTCGACAGCATCAGGATGCGGGCCTCGGCCTGCGCCTCGGCCGACAGCGGCAGGTGCACGGCCATCTGGTCACCGTCGAAGTCCGCGTTGAACGCGGTGCAGACGAGCGGGTGGATCTGGATGGCCTTGCCCTCGACCAGCTGCGGCTCGAAGGCCTGGATGCCCAGGCGGTGCAGGGTCGGCGCGCGGTTGAGCAGCACGGGGTGCTCGGTGATGACCTCTTCGAGGACGTCCCACACGACCGGCCGGGCACGCTCGACCATCCGCTTGGCCGACTTGATGTTCTGCGCGTGGTTCAGGTCGACCAGGCGCTTCATCACGAACGGCTTGAAGAGCTCCAGGGCCATCTGCTTGGGCAGACCGCACTGGTGCAGCTTCAGCTGCGGGCCGACGACGATGACCGAACGGCCGGAGTAGTCGACTCGCTTGCCCAGCAGGTTCTGGCGGAACCGGCCCTGCTTGCCCTTCAGCATGTCGCTGAGGGACTTCAGGGGGCGGTTGCCGGGACCGGTGACCGGGCGGCCACGGCGGCCGTTGTCGAACAGCGCGTCGACGGCCTCCTGGAGCATCCGCTTCTCGTTGTTCACGATGATCTCGGGGGCGCCGAGGTCGAGAAGTCGCTTGAGGCGGTTGTTCCGGTTGATCACCCGGCGGTACAGGTCGTTCAGGTCCGAGGTCGCGAACCGGCCACCGTCGAGCTGCACCATCGGGCGCAGGTCCGGCGGGATGACCGGGATGCAGTCGAGGACCATCCCGTTGGGCGAGTTGCGGGTGTTCAGGAACGCCGACACGACCTTGAGACGCTTGAGCGCGCGGGCCTTCTTCTGGCCCTTGCCGCTGCGGATCGTCTCGCGCAGGTTCTCGGCCTCAAGAGCGAGGTCGAAGTTGGTCAGACGCTCCTGGATCGCCTGGGCGCCCATGCCACCGCGGAAGTAGCGGCCGAAACGGTCGCGCATCTCGCGGTAGAGCAGCTCGTCGCCCTCAAGGTCCTGGACCTTGAGGTTCTTGAAGCGGCTCCAGACCTCGTCCAGCCGGTCCAGCTCGCGCTGGGCCCGGTCGCGCAGCTGCCGCATCTCACGCTCGGCGCCCTCCCGGACCTTGCGGCGCTGGTCGCCCTTGGCGCCCGCGGCCTCAAGCTCGGCCAGGTCGCTCTCCAGCTTGCGCTGGCGAGCCTCGATGTCGGCGTCACGGCGCTGCTCGATGTGCTGCCGCTCGACGGAGATCTTCGCCTCCAGCGACGGCAGGTCACGCTCGCGCATTTCCTTGTCAACGTGCGTGATCATGTAGGCCGCGAAGTAGATGACCTTCTCAAGGTCCTTCGGGGCCAGGTCGAGCAGGTATCCCAGCCTGGACGGGACACCCTTGAAGTACCAGATGTGCGTGACGGGCGCGGCCAGCTCGATGTGGCCCATCCGCTCACGACGCACCTTGGCGCGGGTCACCTCGACGCCACAGCGCTCACAGATGATGCCCTTGAAGCGGACGCGCTTGTACTTACCGCAGTAGCACTCCCAGTCGCGAGTCGGACCGAAGATCTTCTCGCAGAAGAGTCCGTCCTTCTCGGGCTTGAGCGTCCGGTAGTTGATGGTCTCCGGCTTCTTCACCTCGCCGTGCGACCACTGGCGGATATCGTCGGCGGTCGCGAGGCCGATCCGAAGCTCGTCGAAGAAGTTGACGTCGAGCACTATGTAATCCCCTCCTCAGCTTCTAGATCAGACCTCTTCGACGCTGCTCGGCTCACGCCGGGACAGGTCGATGCCGAGCTCTTCCGCGGCGCGGAAGACGTCCTCGTCGGTGTCGCGCATCTCGATGGACATGCCGTCGCTGGAGAGCACCTCGACGTTCAGGCACAGCGACTGCATTTCCTTGATGAGCACCTTGAACGACTCCGGGATGCCCGGCTCGGGAATGTTCTCGCCCTTGACGATCGCCTCGTAGACCTTCACGCGGCCGAGGACGTCATCGGACTTGATGGTGAGCAGCTCCTGCAGGGCGTAGGCGGCGCCGTACGCCTCCAGTGCCCAGACCTCCATCTCACCGAAGCGCTGGCCACCGAACTGGGCCTTACCGCCGAGCGGCTGCTGGGTGATCATGGAGTACGGACCGGTCGAACGAGCGTGGATCTTGTCGTCGACCAGGTGGAGCAGCTTCAGGATGTAGATGTAGCCGACCGAGATCGGGTGCGGGAACGGCTCCCCGGAACGGCCGTCGAACAGCTGGGCCTTTCCGTTCGCGCCGACCATCCGCCCGCCGTCCCTGTTGACCAGGGTGTTGTCGAGCAGACCGATGATCTCTTCCTCGTTGGCACCGTCGAACACCGGCGTGGCCATGTTGGTGCGCGGGTCGACCTCGGCGAAGCCCTTGTCGCGCAGCCGCTCGGCCCACGCCTCCTGGATGCCGCTGATGTCCCACCCTCTGGCGGCGATCCACCCGAGGTGGGTCTCCAGCACCTGGCCGACGTTCATTCGGCCGGGCACGCCCAGGGGGTTGAGGATGATGTCGACGGCCGTGCCGTCCTCAAGGAACGGCATGTCCTCGACCGGGAGGATCTTGGAGATGACGCCCTTGTTGCCGTGCCGGCCGGCCAGCTTGTCGCCGTCGGTGATCTTACGCTTCTGGGCCACGTAGACGCGGACCAGCTCGTTGACGCCGGGGGGGAGCTCGTCGCCCTCCTCGCGGCTGAACACGCGCACCCCGATGACCTTGCCCTGCTCACCGTGCGGCACCTTCAGTGAGGTGTCACGGACCTCGCGGGCCTTCTCACCGAAGATCGCGCGCAGCAGGCGCTCCTCGGGGGTCAGCTCGGTCTCGCCCTTGGGCGTGACCTTTCCGACGAGGATGTCGCCGGGGACGACCTCGGCGCCGATGCGGATGATGCCGCGCTCGTCGAGGTCGGCCAGGACCTCCTCGGAGACGTTCGGGATGTCCCGGGTGATCTCCTCGGGGCCCAGCTTGGTGTCACGGGCGTCGACCTCGTGCTCCTCGATGTGGATCGAGGACAGGACGTCGTCCTGCACCAGACGCTGGGAGAGGATGATCGCGTCCTCGTAGTTGTGGCCCTCCCACGGCATGAACGCCACGAGGAGGTTCTTGCCCAGGGCCATCTCGCCCTCGTCGGTGCAGGGACCGTCGGCGACGACCTGGTTCACCTCGATCCGGTCGCCTTCGGCGACGATCGGCTTCTGGTTGAAGCAGGTGCCCTGGTTGGAACGCTTGAACTTGGCGACCCGGTAGGTCGTACGGGTGCCGTCGTCGTTCATCACCGTGACGTAGTCGGCGGAGACCTCCTCGACCACGCCCGCCTTGTCGGCGGTGATGACGTCGCCGGCGTCGGTCGCGGCACGGTATTCCATGCCGGTGCCGACCAACGGCGCCTCGCTCTTGAGCAGCGGCACCGACTGGCGCTGCATGTTGGAGCCCATGAGCGCGCGGTTGGCGTCGTCGTGCTCCAGGAACGGGATCATCGCGGTCGCCACGGACACCATCTGGCGTGCCGAGACGTCCATGTAGTCGACCTCGGTGGCGCGCAGGGACTCGAACTCCCCGCCCTTCCTGCGGACGAGCACGCGCGACTCGAGGAACGTTCCGTCGGGACCGATGGGCGTGTTCGCCTGGGCGATGACGTGCCGGTCCTCCTCGTCCGCGGTCAGGTAGTCGACCTGGTCGGTGACCCGGCCGTCGACGACCTTGCGGTAGGGGGTCTCGACGAACCCGAAGGAGTTGACCCGGCCGAAGGAGGCCAGCGAGCCGATCAGACCGATGTTCGGTCCTTCCGGCGTCTCGATCGGGCACATGCGACCGTAGTGCGACGGGTGAACGTCACGGACCTCGAAACCGGCCCGCTCACGGGACAGACCACCGGGGCCCAGCGCGGACAGACGACGCTTGTGCGTCAGTCCGGCGAGGGGGTTGGTCTGGTCCATGAACTGGGACAGCTGGGAGGTGCCGAAGAACTCCTTGATCGACGCCACTACCGGGCGAATGTTGATCAGGGTCTGCGGCGTGATCGCCTCGACGTCCTGGGTCGTCATCCGCTCGCGGACGACGCGTTCCATGCGGGCCAGGCCCAGGCGGACCTGGTTCTGGATGAGCTCGCCCACCGTACGGAGACGACGGTTGCCGAAGTGGTCGATGTCGTCGGTCTCGACGACGATCGGACCGTTCGCGCCGGGCATCTCCGTCTCGCCGGCGTGGAGCCGGACGATGTATTCGATGGTGGCGACGATGTCGTCCTCGGCGAGCGTGCCCTGGGTGATCTCGCTGTCGACCCCGAGCTTCTTGTTGATCTTGTATCGGCCGACCTTGGCGAGGTCATAGCGCTTGGAGTTGAAGTACAGGTTCTCCAGCAGCGTCTGCGCCGACTCCTTGGTCGGGGGCTCGCCCGGGCGCAGCTTGCGGTAGATGTCGAGCAGAGCGTCGTCCTGGCCGGCCGTGTGGTCCTTCTCCAGGGTGGCGCGCATCGACTCGTACTGACCGAAACGCTCAAGGATCTGGTCGCTGGTCCAGCCGAGCGCCTTGAGCAGCACGGTGACGGCCTGCTTGCGCTTGCGGTCGATGCGAACACCGACGCTGTCGCGCTTGTCGATCTCGAACTCGAGCCAGGCGCCCCGCGACGGGATCACCTTGCATCCGTAGAGGTCCTTGTCCGAGGTCTTGTCGACACTGCGGTCGAAGTAGACGCCCGGGGACCGGACCAGCTGGGAGACGACGACACGCTCGGTGCCGTTGATGATGAATGTGCCCTTACCGGTCATGAGCGGGAAGTCGCCCATGAACACGGTCTGGCTCTTGATCTCACCAGTGGTGTTATTGATGAACTCCGCCGTGACGAACATCGGGGCGGAGTAGGTCATGTCCTTGTCTTTGCACTCATCGACTGAGTACTTGGGCGGCTCGAACCGGTGATCGCGGAACGACAGGGACATGGTCCCGGAGAAGTCCTCGATGGGACTGATCTCCTCAAAGATCTCTTCGAGGCCCGACTGGGCCGGAACGTCCTTGCGCCCGGCCTGGCGAGCCGCCTCGACCCGCCCCTTCCACTTCTCGTTGCCGAGCAACCAGTCGAAGGACTCGGTCTGAAGAGCGAGAAGGTCAGGAACTTCTAGCGGCTCCTGAATTCGTGCGAAAGACACACGACGGGGACCGGCGGGTACGGCGGAGGCGTTGCGCGAGGCTGCCAACAGATGTCCTTCCGAGGGCTCGCGGCGGACTGACTACACGCACGCCAGACGACCATGCATCAGAGCACCAAAAGAAGCGGGTCGTCAAAGGGCAGCGCAAAGGGGCAGTGTAGCCGAACGGCATACACCTGTCCACTTCAGTCTCGCTGCAAGCTCCACGTTGGTCGCAGCATCGCCCGTCAGAGCCGAAACGTCAAGCCCGGGAGCCGACATTTCGGCAGGGAAACAGCCGAGACCCTGGGAGTTTTCCCACCGAGCGACCTGCGTACACCACCACAGCGGAGACAATGCCCGACCTGGTGTGGCTGACGCTGAGTCACGCGGCGGATCGAACACCGGCCGATGGATCGACCGACGATCGACGCTGCCATGGCCGGTGTACCCAACCGCCAACCCACCCCAAACCAAGGCTTTACTAACAATTGAATAAAGCGACGCGCCGATCAGGGGGGCGGAGGGTCTCCGAGCAGGGTGGACAGCTCCGAGACCAGCCACCGGGAATCCTTTTTGATCATGATGAATCTGGCCCGGTTCTGGCTGACGACCCGGCGTGGCTCCTTCTCCCCCTCGGGGGTCCTGACCGTGCTCATGCTCATGAAGAGCAGCACCTCGACCCGGCCGGAACCTCCCGACTCCACCGACTCGACCCCGGCCCCGGTCACCGTGGCCTGCTGCACCGTCTTCTGTCTCCTGGCCTGTGGAGCGATGCTCCTGGCCAGCTGCCGGTAGTGCAGACTGAGCGCCCCGACGGTGTATTCGCTCGCTCTTGCGAAATCCTGTTCGATCGTACGATAGTCATACGACAGCATGTCGGGGGCGACCGAACGGGCCGCGGCGAGCGCCTCCCGGCCCGCCGTCTCGTCCGCGCGCAGCCGGCTCAGGTCGGTGAACATGATCCAGACGGCCGCCGCGAGCGCGAGCGCGACGGCGACCATGAGTCCGATCGCCAGCCGGGAGGCATGTCTCACAGCACCAGCTCCGCCTGGGACACGAGCCACGATCCCCCGACCTTGGTCACTTCCATGTTCCACCGGTAGAACCGCTCCTGCGGGGCGTCCTTGCTCCCGTCCCGCCGGATCACCGCGTCGCCCACCACCATCACCTGGGCCGTGCTCCCCTTCAACGAGACCAGCCCCGAGGCCCGCAGCGCACCCGTCTGGAGGATCTTGTCCTTCACCGTGCTCCTCTTGAGCTCCGCGGCGGTCCTGGCGTACTCGGCCCTGGCCACGCCCGTGGAGGTGTCGAGGATGCGCCCGATGTCCTCGTCGACGCTCCGGTAGCCGACGGAGAGCAGATGCAGGGCGTGGGCCCCCGCCGCCCTCAACGCGGCCTGCCGGTCGTCAGCGGCCGTCTGGGCGTCGCGCAGGGCGGCACCGATCCAGAACGCGGCGACGAGCAGCGCCACGATCAAAACTCCCAGCATCGGCCCCATGATCCTGAGAGGGCGACGGGAGCGGCGTGAGCGACGGGAACGATTGGCGTGCACTGCCATGCGTTCTCTCCCATCGCACGGTCTGCGGAACGCGGGCCGGCGAGCGCGGCCGTCTCACCGCGCCGGACGGTACGCTCCCCGATCGCCGGATCATAACCCGCCGCGCAGATCCGCATAACGGCCTTCGCCCACATGCCCCGGGCCATTTCGCCCACCCATTCACCCCGGCCCTCGAGACGACGAGGCGTCCGGCCCGGTGAGGATGGCCCTCCCCCGCCGCCGCCGCGCATCCCGGCCGGCCGCTTCCCGCCCCTCCCACCCGGGTCCGCGTATGGATCGCAGGAGGGCGGAAACACGAGAAGAGCGGGCCACCGGCACCAGGTGGACCCGCTCTTCTCGATGAAACGAACTACTTGACGGTCACCGAGGCGCCGGCGCCCTCAAGGGCGGCCTTGGCCTTCTCGGCCTGCTCCTTGTTGACCTTGCCGTCGAAGACGGACTTGGGAGCGCCGTCAACGAGGTCCTTGGCCTCCTTGAGGCCCAGGCTCGTCAGGGCGCGGATCTCCTTGATGACCTGGATCTTCTTGTCGCCGGCGGCCTCGAGGACGACCTCGAACTCGTCCTGCTCCTCGACCTCTTCGACGGCGGCCGCACCGGGGGCGGCGGCGGCGACGGCGACGGGGGCAGCGGCCTTGACGTCGAAGGTCTCCTCGAAGAGCTTCACGAAGTCGGACAGCTCAAGAAGAGTCATCTCCTTGAAAGCGTCGAGCAGCTCGTCGGTGCTGAGCTTCGCCATGATGGTTCCTCCATACGGATCTGAACTACTAAAGAAAGTCGGGACCGCGGTTTGCGTTAATCCCCTGTGACCGCCTGCGCGGACCTACTCGCCGGCGCCTTCGCGCTTGGCGCGCAGGGCCTCGGCCAGCTGAGCCATGTTGGTGGGCAGCGCGTTGAAGACGGCGGCCGCGTGGCCCTGCTTCGCCTTCAGGGCACCGGCCAGCTTCGCGAGGAGAACCTCGCGCGACTCAAGGTCGGCAAGCTTGCTGATCTCGTCCGGCGTCATCGACCTGCCGTCGACGACACCGCCCTTGATGACCAGGAGGGGATTGGCCTTGGCGAAGTCACGCAGACTCTTGGCAGCCTCGACCACGTCGCCGTTGACGAACGCGATCGCCGACGGACCCGCGAGCAGGTCGTTGAGCTGGTTGAACCCGGCCTCAGTGGCCGCGATCTTGGTCAGCGTGTTCTTCACCACGGCGAACTTCGCATTCTCACCGAGAGAAACGCGCAGCTGCTTGAGCTGGGCGACGGTGAGACCGCGGTATTCGGTCAGAACGGCAGCATTGGAGCCGTCGAAGCTGCTCTTCAGCTCAGCGACAGCCGTTGCCTTTTCTGCCTTCGCCATGGGCCTCCTTCCAGATGTGCCGCCGGGGCAAGGGCCCAGAAAAGCGAACAAGCCCCGGCGCAGGCGCACGGGGCTCACATAAGGAGGTTAGTCCAGATGAAAACTCACATCACAACCTACGCGGGCCGTCCACTGACGTGGATCCTTAAGTCATCAAGCCATGCGACTTGACGACGACCGGCGGTCTTCGGCGTTGACAGCTTACGCGCTGACGCCACGAATGCCAACTCGGCGCCACCTCAGCGCGATAAGCCGGAAAAACACGCTTTTGCCCCCTCCCGGCGTCGTCCCCGGAGCCTGCCCCGCCACGGGCGCCGAGAACAGCCCGGGAGGAGCCCTCCCCGGCAAAGGGCCACGCAAAAAGCCCACGCCCCCGGCCGGTGGGCCGAGGGCGTGGACTTCTGGGAAACGTCAGTTCCCGCCGCGGTGCTCGGGCAGGTCACCCACCTGGTCGGCGGGCGGGGCCGTGATCTCCACGGGCTCGTTGAACCCCTTGAAGAGCGCCGTCAGGTTGAACGACGCGTCCTTCTCGGAGCCGCTGAGCGTGACCTTGCGGGGCAGGCTCTGGGCGTCGGCCCAGAGGTCGAACTTCACGTTCTTGGCCTGCGAGAGCTGCTCCTGAAGCTTTTCACGCTTGGCCGGGTCGATCAGCTGGGCGGCCTCGGCGACCGGGAAGGTGCCGCTGTAGTGGGTCGTGTCGACCCCACCGACCGTCTCGGTGCCGACCGCCTTGACGTCCTTGGACGCGGTCAGCAGCTTCACGGTGCCCGCCAGGTCGAACTGCTGCGCCTGGTCCATGAACTTCCTGATCTCGGACTGCCCCTTGGCGTCGAGCTCGCTGAGCGACACCTTGGTCCACGGCTTGCTGGTGCCGGCGACCCTGTTGATGAGCTCGGACTTCACGTAGACCGTGTCACCCGACAGGATGGCCCGTGCCCCGCCGGGCACGTTCTGACCGCCGAAGGTGATCGTGTCGAGCCTGATGTCCGTCGCCAGCTGGGGCTTGCTCTGGTAGAGCATGCTGCCCTGGACCTTGCCCGCCCCCTTCTCCCCACCGGTGGCGTCGAGAACCACGTCCGCGGAGTAGGAGGTGACCTCCTCGGCCTTCTGAGCACTCTGCTGCACCGCGTCCGCCGCGGCGAGTTTGACGTTTCCGAGGGAGCCGGTGCCCTGCGCACCGCATCCCGCGACCGCGATGAGCGCGGCCGCTCCCAGTGCGACTGTGGGAGCCAATCGGCGCATTTTCGTCTCCACCCTTTCGTTCCCCCGGTGATCCATGACAACGACACTACGCGTCGGCAAAGCCGGGCGCGTCGTCCGGGAGAACGAAGAAAGGCCTCAACCGAATGGCCATTCGGTTGAGGCCTTCCTCAGAAGACGTCTGCTATCAGGCTGCCATCAGGCGTCGAGCTCGGCGGTCAGCGCCCGCGTCTGGTTGGGGTCGACCTGGATGCCGGGGCCCATCGACGTGGAGAAGACGACCTTCTTGACGTAGCGTCCCTTCGCCGCGGACGGCTTGAGACGCAGCACCTCTTCGAGGGCGGCGGCGTAGTTCTCGATGAGCTGGCGCTCGCCGAAGGACACCTTGCCGATGATGAAGTGCAGGTTCGCGTGCCGGTCGACACGGAACTCGATCTTGCCGCCCTTGATGTCGGTGACGGCCTTGCCGACGGCCGGGGTCACGGTGCCGGTCTTGGGGTTCGGCATCAGGCCACGGGGGCCGAGCACGCGGCCCAGACGACCGACCTTGCCCATGAGGTCCGGGGTGGCGACGACGGCGTCGAAGTCGAGGCGGCCCTTGGCGACCTCGTCGATCAGCTCGTCGGCACCGACGATGTCGGCGCCCGCGGCGCGGGCCTCCTCGGCACGGTCACCGGTCGCGAAGACCAGGACCCGGGCGGTCTTGCCGGTGCCGTGCGGGAGGTTGACGGTGCCGCGGACCATCTGGTCGGCCTTGCGAGGGTCGACGCCCAGCCGCAGGGCCACCTCGACGGTGGCGTCGAACTTGGCGACGTTGGTGTCCTTGGCCAGCTTGGCCGCCTGCGCCGGGGTGTACAGGGTCTCGCGGTCGACCTGCGCCGCCGCGGCGCGGAATCCCTTGCTGCGCTTCATGTGATCACTCCTGTGGATCCGAGTGTTCGTGGTGCGGGCCAGCGCCTGGCCCCTCCACTTACTTCGAAATTTTCCTGCCGGACGTCGCTCGTGCTCCGCCCGTTGTTCGGCCCCTCGACGGTCGCGCGGATCATGCTCTCGCGCTCGTGCCCGCGGGGCCCGGTCAGCCGTTTCGGCTAGTCGGTGATCGTGATGCCCATCGACCGGGCGGTGCCGGCGATGATCTTCTCGGCCGCCGCGATGTCGTTGGCGTTGAGGTCCTGCATCTTGGTCTCGGCGATCTGGCGCAGCTGCTCCTTGGTGAGCTTGCCCACCTTGTCCTTCTGCGGGACGGCCGAACCCTTGGCGACACCGGCGGCCTTCTTGATCAGCTCAGGCGCCGGGGGCGTCTTCGTGATGAAGGTGAAGGTGCGGTCCTCGTAGATGGTGATCTCAACGGGGATGATGTTGCCGCGCTGGGCCTCGGTGGCAGCGTTGTACTGCTTCACGAATTCCATGATGTTGACGCCGTGCGGACCGAGGGCGGTACCGACCGGCGGCGCGGGCGTGGCCTGGCCAGCGGGGAGCTGGACCTTGACCAAGGCTGCGAGCTTCTTCTTAGGAGGCATGCTTCTCTCCGGGTCCTTGCTTCTCTGAACGATGTTCCTGCCGGCCCCGCGCAGGCGGGGCCCACTCCGGCGGCTGAATTTCGGCCGGAGTGAAGAAGGAACCATCCCCGCGACCGCGGGGCAGACTGGTGAAGTCTACGCGACCGGTTTAGATTTTCGAGACCTGGTTGAACGAGAGCTCGACCGGGGTCTCACGACCGAAGATCGACACGAGCACCTTGAGCTTCTGCGACTCGGCGCTGATCTCGCTCACCGTGGCGGGCAGCGTGGCGAACGGGCCGTCCATGACGGTGACGGACTCGCCGACCTCGAAGTCGACCGTCGCGGCGGAGGCCTTCGCGGTGGACTTCTTCACCTCTTCCGAGGGCTCCGGCGCGAGCAGCTTGGCGACCTCTTCGAGGCTCAGCGGGCTCGGCTTGTTGGAGAGGCCCACGAAACCGGTCACACCGGGGGTGTTACGCACCGCGGACCAGGACTCGTCGGTGAGCTCCATCCGGACCAGGACATATCCGGGCAGCACCCGCTCCTTGACCAGCTGGCGCTTGCCGCTCTTGATCTCGGTCACGTGGTGGGTGGGCACCTCGACCTGGAAGATGTAGTCCTCCATGTTGAGGGACTGCGTGCGGGTCTCGATGTTCGACTTCACGCGGTTCTCGTAACCGGCGTAGGAGTGGATGACGTACCACTCGCCGAACAGGCTCCGCAGGTGCCGCTTGAACTCCTCGACCGGGTCGACGTCGGGAAGGACGTCACCGTCCTCGTCGACGGCGCCGACCGGGGCCTGCTCGGCCTCGCCCTCGGCGTCGGTGTCGGTCTCGGCGTCGACATCCCGCCCGTCGGACTCGTCAAGCGAATCCTCGGTGACGTCGACGGCCTTCTCCAGCTCGTCCTCGCGCTCTTCGCGGGACTCGCCGGCCGACTGTGCAGACTCGGACACGGTGCTCTATCTCTTTTCTTCGATGGCTTGTGGACTCATCGGCGAGGCTATCCGCCCGCCGGAGACCGCGGCTCAGGCTCCGCCGAAGATTCTCAGCACGCCCTCGGTGAACAGCGCGTCCAAAGCCGACACGATCCCGACCATGATCAGAACGAAGACCAGGACGATGATGGTGTACGAAATAAGGTCTTTGCGCGTAGGCCAGATGACCTTACGCAGCTCGGCGACTACCTGTCGGTAGAAAAGGGCGGGAGAAGTGCGCTTGGTCTTCTTCTCACCGCTCGGCTTGTCTGCGGTTTCGCCGCGCGTGTCGATCGCCACAGTCCTCACCTGAATCCATCGAGTCCAACGCACATAAGCGGCGCGCTGGACGCCTGATGCGCGGACCGCTCCTAGCAGGGCACGAGGGACTCGAACCCCCAACCGCCGGTTTTGGAGACCGGTGCGCTACCAATTGCGCTAGTGCCCTAAGACATGAACCACCATACATCGGTTGGACCGAAGTTTGTCCGTGGCTCACGGTCTTGACCGCCGGTTCACGCATACGGCGGAAAGACCATGCCGGAGTCTACGGGTGAATGGCCACCACGTCGAACCGGAGGACGCCGACGGGCGATCGTCCAGCTCAGAAGCCGTCGCCGGCGCTCAGGCGGCTCCCGGGACGACGTCCGCATGGTGGATACGCGGCGGAAACATCGGCACAGGTCTGTAACCATGGAGGTATGACCCGTCCTCGCATCTCAGCGCGCATCTCCGCGATCTCCGAGTCCGCCACGCTCGCCGTGGACGCCAAGGCCAAGGCAATGAAGGCGGCGGGCCGCCCGGTCATCGGCTTCGGCGCCGGTGAGCCGGACTTCGCGACCCCCGACTACATCGTCGAGGCGGCCGTCGAGGCGTGCAGGAACCCCAGGTTCCACAAGTACACCCCGGCCGGTGGCCTTCCCGAACTGAAGCAGGCCGTCGCCGACAAGACGCTCCGCGACTCCGGCTACCGGGTGGACGCGGCCCAGGTCCTGATCACCAACGGTGGCAAGCAGGCCGTCTACGAGGCGTTCGCCACCCTGCTCGACCCGGGTGACGAGGTCCTGGTCGTGGCCCCGTACTGGACGACCTACCCCGAGGCGATCAAGCTCGCCGGCGGCGTCCAGGTCGACGTGGTGACCGACGAGACCACCGGCTACCTGGCGAGCGTGGAGCAGCTGGAGGCGGCGCGCACCGACCGCACCAAGGTCCTGCTCTTCGTCTCCCCGTCCAACCCGACCGGCGCGGTGTACACCCCCGAGCAGGTCGCGGAGATCGGCCGCTGGGCCGCCGAGCACGATCTGTGGGTCGTCACGGACGAGATCTACGAGCACCTCACGTACGGCGACGCGACGTTCGCGAGCATCGCCACCGTGGTCCCTGAGCTGGGCGACAAGGTGGTGGTCCTGAACGGCGTCGCCAAGACCTACGCGATGACCGGCTGGCGCGTGGGCTGGCTGATCGGTCCCAAGGACGTCGTCAAGGCCGCCACCAACCTGCAGTCGCACGCCACCTCCAACGTCTCCAACGTCGCCCAGGCCGCCGCGCTGGCCGCCGTCACCGGCGACCTGTCGGCGGTGGCGGAGATGCGCGCCGCCTTCGACCGGCGCCGCCGGACCATCGTCAGGATGCTCAACGAGATCCCGGGCGTGGTCTGCCCCGAGCCGCTGGGCGCTTTCTACGCCTATCCCTCGGTCAAGGCGCTCCTGGGCAAGGAGTTCGGCGGCAGGCGCCCGGCGACCTCCGCCGAGCTGGCCGAGATCGTCCTGGAGGAGGCCGAGGTGGCGGTCGTCCCCGGTGAGGCCTTCGGCACCCCGGGATACTTCCGCCTGTCCTACGCGCTCGGCGACGACGACCTCGTCGAGGGCGTGAGCCGCCTCGCCAAGTTCCTCGGCCAGGCCGGCTGAACGCGACGGCCTGACCGCCCGGCGCGCCGGGTCCCCGGCAGGGCCCGCCGATCAGGACGGCCTCCCTGCCGGGCCCGCCGAGCGTGACCGGTTCCCCGCCGGGCGCGGGGTTTCCCGCGGGGACCGCCGATCAGGACGGCTCCCCCGCCGGTCGAACACGCCCTCCGTACGCGCCGGGCGGGGCTCAGTCCCGCAGGGCGTAGGCCACGGCGGCCTCGAGGTGGGCGGCCGAGCCCTCGTCGAAGGCCCGCGCGTAGGCGGTCTCGCCGATCAGGCACGTGGCGCGGGCACCGGCGGCCTCGCGGAGCGCGGCCATGGTGTGGGCCCCGGTGCCGGGGGGCCCGAAGGTGGTCCGGATACGTTGCGCGGCCCCCAGGAGCCAGGCCGCGCGTCCGCCGTCGCCCTCGGTGGCGGCGATCCTGGCGAGCTGGTCGATGGCGAGAGCGCTGCCGACCGTGTCCCGCAGCCGTCGTTTGACCTCCAGGGAGGCCCTGGCCGCCGCTGAGGCCTCCGCGAGGTCACCCCGGCCGAAAAGGGCGAGGGAGAGGACGTAGTCGTCCATGGCGCGCTGTGACAGCTCCCCTCGCGCCTCGTGGCCCGGACGCGCCTCGCGCAGGATCCTCACCGCCTCGTCGAAGTCGCCGCGGAAGGTGGCGGCCAGGGCGAGGAAGGAGGGCAGGAAGAACGTTCCCGGCGAGGTGGGGCCCAGCCCGTCGGCCACGCGCAGCGCGTACGCCCGCGCGTCCTTTCGATCCAGGTCTCCGGTGAACAGGCGGGTTTGCGCGAGGGCGAGAAGGGCGTGTGCCTCGGCGTCGCCGTCACCGTACCGCTGGGCGCTCTCGACGGCCTCCTCCGCCCGGTCGCGCGCCAGGGACATGTCGCCCTGGATGAGCGCGAGATGGGCGACGACCCAGAGCGGCCTGGACCTCGCCCTGTCGGGGGCGGGGACGGCGGCCAGGGCGCGGCCGAGATAGTGGCGGCCCTCCCTGACGAACCCCAGCCGGCACCAGAGCACCCACAGGGCTCCTGCCAGCTCCAGAGCGCCGCGGTGGTCGCCCGCGCCGAGACAGCGGTCGAGGGCCGCGCGGATGTCGGGCAGTTCCCGGTGCGCCCAGCAGGTCCATTCGAGCTGGCGCGGGCCGTACCATTCGGCGTCCATGCGCCGGGCGGTGGACAGGTAGTGATCGCGATGCCTGCGGATCATCAGGGCGCCTTCGCCCAGCTCGTCGAGCCAGTCGCGCCCGTAGTCCCTGATGGTGTCGAGCAGGCGGTAGCGGTCACCCACGCGGGCGACGACGGATTTGGCCACGAGCGCGGCGAGTGCGCCGGGGACGTCGGGCAGGCGCTCGTCCTCGCACACGCCACGCGCCGCCTCGGCGTCGAACGCCGCGGGAAAAACCGACAGGCGGGCCCAGAGCAGACGTTCGGCGGGGGTGCACAGCTCGTGGCTCCAGCCGGCGGCGGTGCGGAGCGTGTGGTGGCGGACGGGGAGTCCCTCGCCGTCGGTCAGCGGCTTGAAGTGGACGTCGAGCTGGTCGGCGAGCTGGGTCGCCGACAGGCCGCGCATCTGGCTGGCGGCCAGCTCGATGGCGAGCGGCATGCCGTCGAGCCTGCGGCAGAGCCTGGCGACGGCCATCATGGCCCGCTCGTCCGTACGGAATCCGGGGGCCACGGCCCTGGCGCGGTCGAGGAAGAGGCTCGGCGCGTCGTGGTCCGCGAGGTCGGCGGTCTCGGGCGGGGGGACGGGGAAGGGTTCGACGAGCATGACGACCTCCAGCGGCAGGCCGAGCTCCTGGCGGCTGGTCACGATGATCTGAACGTCGGGCGCGCCGGTCAGGAGGGCCACGACCAGGGCGGCGCAGGAGTCGACCAGGTGCTCGCAGGTGTCGAGGACGATGAGGAGCCGCCGGTCGGTGAGATGCTCGACGAGGGAGTCCAGGGCGGGACGTTCGGCCGGGGTGTGCAGGCCGAAAAGTCCGGCGACGCCGTGGATGAGCAGGTCGCCGTCGGTCTCGGCGGAGAGCTCGGCCACCCAGACGCCGTCGGGGTAGTCGTCACGGACGTTCCTCGCGGCCCGCAGGGCCAGACGCGTCTTGCCGACGCCCCCGGGGCCGCGCAGGGTGAGCAGGCGTGTCCGGGTCAGGAGTTTCGCGATCTCGTCGAGCTCGGTGGTGCGGCCGACGAAACTGTTCATCTCGGCCGGCAGGTTGCCGCAGCGCGTCAAGAAAGCTCCCCCTGGAGTGCGTGTTCCACGGCGTCGCGCAGGCTGATCGAACTTCCCCGCGCCTCCAGCCGCTCGAACTCCGTCCTGCCCATGCGCCCGCGCAGCCTCAGCTCGGCCGTGCGCAGCTGCGTCGCGATCACGGGTGAACGGCTGGGCGGCACGTCGGCGCTCCGCCACGCGGCGCGGGAGGCTCCGAACATGGTGGCGGCGAAGGTGTCGTCGGAGCACGCCTCGGCGATCACGACGAACACCTCCAGTGCCTCCATCAGGGAGATGCTGTCGCCGAACAGGCGGGCCCCGCGCAGGGAGCCGCAGGCGGAGTCGAGCGCGGAGACGGTGTTGCCCAGGGAGTGCTCGGCCTGGGCCAGGAGGAGGTCCAGGCGGATGAGGGTCCAGTAGTCGCCGCAGGACTCGCAGAGCTCGCGTCCCTCGCGCAGGACGGAGACGGCCTGCTCATGGTGGTCGGCGAGCATCATCGCGGTGGCGACCACGGTGTAGGTGGGCAGGAAGCCCGGGAAGACGTTGCCGGTGGAGCGGTGGCGCACCCTGGCGTGCTTGATGAGCCTCAGGGCCTCGACCACATCGCCCTTGACCACGGCCAGGTGGGCCTGGAACTGGCTGACGTAGGCCGTGGCGTAGCCGTCGGCGTCCTCGGCGGCGCATTCGGTGAGGATGCGTTCGGCGCGTTCGAGGTCGCCGCGCTGGATCGAGACCCAGGCGTGCACCCAGAGTGCCTTGACCCGTTCGGGGCTGGGGGTGTGATCGAGGTCGAGGCCGCGCTGGAGGAGGTCGTCACCGGGTGCCTGCATGCCGCAGCACGCCCACAGGAACCACAGGTTGCCGACGAGGTCGAGTCCTCTTCGGTATTCCGGTGGCCGGGAGTAGCAGTATTCGATGGCGCCACGCATGTTGCCGCATTCGAGGACCAGCCTGCGGTACCACTCGAGCTGGCGGCCCTGCCAGCTCATCTCGGCGCGGGCGGACAGGGCGAGGAAGTGGTCGCGGTGGCGGCGCTGGATCTCGTCGGTCTCGCCGAGCCGGTCGAGCCAGACCACCCCGAACTCGCGGACGGTGTTGAGCAGGCGATAGCGGACTCCGCCCTCGCCCTCCTCGCGGACGAGGACCGATTTGTCGAGCAGGCCGAGCAGCCCGTCGAGGACGTCCTTGGCCGCGAGGGCGCCGCCGGCGCAGACCTCCTCGGCGGCCTCGATGTCGAAGGTGCCCGCGAAGACCGAGGCCCGCGCCCACAGCAGGCGTTCGGCGGGGGTACAGAGTTCGTGGCTCCAGCCGAGGGCGACGCGCATGGAGCTGTGCCGCCGGGGAGCGGCGGCCCGCGCGGGCGGGGCGGCGCCGAATCCGACGGCGTGGATCTCGCGTTCGGCCGCGGGGACCGTACGGCCTTCGAGGGACGCGGCGAGCTCGTCCGGCGAGGTGACGTGACCGTCGAAGGCGGTGATCCCCGCGGTGGAGATCGGGCGGCCGTCGAGGGTGGCGGCGAGCACGTCGAGGGTGCCGAGACCGCCGGGGGTGCCCTCGGCCACGGCGAGCCGGATCGCGAGCGGCAGGTTGTCGAGGCGCTTGCAGAGCTCGGCCGGATCCGTGCCGCCGAACCTGCCACCGGCGAGGGCGGTGATCAGCCGGACGGCGTCGGCGTCCGGCAGGCCGCCGACCGGGTAAAGGTGCTCGCCGGGCAGGCCGAGCCGCTGTCTGCTGGTGGTCAGGACGCGCAGTCCCTCGACCGAGCGCAGCAGCAGGCCGACCAGGATGCCCGTCGCGCCGACGACGCGGTCACAGGTGTCGAGGACGAGCAGGGTCCGGCGCGTGAGGAACTCGTCCACCAGGGCCCGCAGCGCGGGGGTGCCCGGCCCGCGGCGGGCGCCGATCGCGTCCGCGAGCGTCTCGGTCAGGGAGTCGAGGTCGGCGGGCGCCTCCGACAGCTCCACGATGTGGACGCCGCCGGGGAACGCGGGTTCGAGGGTGCGGGCGAGCCGCAGGGCGAGACAGGTCTTCCCGACCCCCGCGGGGCCGGTCAACGTGACGTGCCGGACCCTTTCGAGCAGTGCGGATACGTCTGCGAGTTCTGTCTCCCTGCCGACGAAGACATCCGCTTCCATGGCAGCCCCAGCGTCCTGACAATGTGTGCCTCCACGGTCGCACGGCGACATGGTCCACTGAAAGCCCGTTTCCTAAATTTCCTCGATATAACGGGGGATGGGATATGGGCGGGTGTGCCGTGCCCCCGCAACGCCTGCCCGAAATAACACATAAAACCCTATAAATAACCAATCGGGAAAAGTCGCGGGAAATGTCGGGAAAGGCGAGCGGGGTTCCGGCCCTGTTCAGCGGGCCTGCCCGCCTGCGCGGTGCCCATGACGATCTCGACGGCGAGGCCCCCGTGCTCCGTCCACACGAGCGTGAGCGTACCCGGCCCGCCGCCCGCGTCGAGCTCACCGCCCTCCCCCGGGCCTCCGCGCGGCGATCTTCCCCCTCCCCGGGACGTGAACGGACCTTCAGATCGCGCCAAAAACATCGGGGTCGTCGATCGGCGCCCTTGAAGGTACGGCACCATATTGAAATGCCACGTCCCCTCAGCGAACTGCCCAAGGCGCACCTGCACCTGCACTTCACCGGCTCCATGCGGCACTCGACCCTCGTCGAGCTCGCCCGCGAGCACGGGTTACACCTTCCCGACGCGCTCGAGGAGGACTGGCCGCCCCGGCTGCGCGCGACCGACGAGCGAGGCTGGTTCCGCTTCCAGCGGCTGTACGACATCGCGCGCTCGGTGCTGCAGCGGGAGAGCGACGTCTACCGGCTGCTGCGCGAGGCCGCCGAGGACGAGGCCGCCGAGGGATCGGGCTGGCTGGAGATCCAGATCGACCCGTCGGGATACGCGTCGAAGTTCGGCGGTCTCACCTCGGCGATGGAGCTGATGCTCGACGCGACCCGCAGGGCGGCGGACCACGCGGGGATAGGGATCGCCGTCGTGGTGGCGGCGAACCGTACCCGCCACCCTCTCGACGCCAAGACCCTCGCCCGCCTCGCCACGCACCACATGGACGAGGGCGTGGTCGGGTTCGGGCTCTCCAACGACGAGCGACGCGGCCGGGCCCGCGACTTCGACGGAGCCTTCCGGCTGGCCAAGCGCGCCGGGCTGCTCGCCGTACCGCACGGCGGGGAACTGCTGGGCGCGGCCAGCGTGGCCGAGTGCGTCGACGTGCTGGACGCCGACCGGGTCGGGCACGGGGTGCGGGCGGCCGAGTCGCCGAGGCTCATGGAACGCCTCGCGGCCCGGGGGATCACGTGCGAGGTCTGCCCGACGTCCAACGTCGGCCTCGGGGTGGCCGAGCGCGCCGAGGACGTACCGCTGCGGCGCCTGTTCGAGGCGGGGGTGCCGATCGCGCTGGGCGCCGACGACCCGCTGCTGTTCGGTGCCAGGCTGCTGCCCCAGTACGAGCTCGCCAGGCAGGTGTACGGCTTCTCCGACCCGGAGCTGGCCGAGCTGGCCCGCCAGTCGGTGCGGGCTTCGGCGGCCCCGGACGACGTGCGCAAGAAGCTCCTCCAGGGGATCGACGACTGGCTGGCGTCATCGGGCTGAACGGACGCGCCTCCCCCTCCGACGCATCCGGCCGACGCCGGAGAGCCTCCCGCTCGGACACACCCCGCCGACGCCGGAGAATCGAGCGGGCGAGCACCCGCCCGGCCGACGTCAACGAGCCGAACGGACGGATTCCCGACGTACCACGCACCCCGTCGGCCACCGGCACACCCCCGAGAAGGCGTCAGCGGACCGAGCGGGCGATCTCCTGCGCACGGCCGAGCTCCCCGACGCCCTCCAGGCGCAGGCCGACCCGCCCTCGCTGCCAGATGAGGGTGGGTCCCGCCGGACGGGGACGGACCTCGGCCCTCCCTCCGCTCCTGGGCAGGTAGGTCAGGCCGTGGTGGGCCGGGATCCACTGTGCCTTCACCGCACCCACACCGGCGTCCTCCGGCCAGGGCGGGCCCAGTTCCTTTCTGAAGACGAGGTGGAGGCTGCCGTCGTACTCGTCCAGCCTGAGGCCGGGCCAGAACAGCGACACCACCCGGCCTCCGTCGCTCACCCTCACCTCGGCGGGATCGCCGAGCGCGGCCGGGACGGAGACGGGGAACGCCACCTGCTCCCTCGCCTGTTCCAGGGTGACCCGGCGCTCACCGGGCAGCGGCTGGGGCACCCCGGACGGCAGCGGCCCGGGGCCGCCGATCCTGAGCTCGACTCCCGCGAAGCGCAGGATCTCCGCGACCGCGGCCCTTCCCGCGGGTGTCGCCCCCAGGAGGAGGGCCGCGAGGATCGCGACGGCGGCGACCACCGCCCGCCGCCGTACCCGCCCGCCGTCTCGCAGCGCCTCCCACGCGCGCCTGAGCACGCGGGGACCTCCGGGGACGGCGGGTGCCTCGGGAGCGGGACTCTCGGGAACGGGGCTTCCAGGAGCGGCGGGCGCCTCGGGATCGGGCGTCCCGGAGTCCGGTGCCGACGCGGCGGGGGCGAGTTGTGATCGGAGCCGGGCTCGTACGGCCCGCGCGACGTCGTCCGGGGGCGGGGAGGGGACGTCGATGGACTCCCCGAGGGCGAGGAGCCGGGCTTCGAGGTCGTCAGGTGAGGTCACGGGCCACCTCCTCACGCAGACGGGCCAGGCCGCGGGAGGTCCGCGACTTGACGGTACCGACGGGAAGATCGAGCACCTGGGCGGTCTCGGCCTCCGACAGCTGTAGGAAGTACCGGCAGACCACGGTCTCGCGTTCCCGTTCGGGCAGCGTACGCACCGCGTCGAGGAGCCGCGCCCTCAGGTCGGTCGCGACCGCCGCCTCCTCGGGTCCCTCGCCCGGCGGGGGAACGAACTCGGTGAGCCGCACGGTCAGCCTGTCGCGGCGTCCACGGGAGCGGGTCAGGTTGTGCGTCTCGTTGGCCACGATCCGCAGCAGCCAGGGGCGGAAGTGCGCGTCCCTGCGAAAGGAGGCGAGATGACGGTACGCCTTGACGAACGCCTCCTGGACCACGTCCTCGGCCTCGTCGGCGGCGCCGAGCATGGCCGCGGTGCGGTGCGCGAGCACGCTGTAACGGGCGACCAGCACCTCGTAGGCGTCCAGGTCACCGGCGAGCGATCGGGTGATCGCCTCATCGTCGTCCGTCGGGGGGCTCCTTCGCGAATGTTGGGAGAGATTCCACCGCATCCGAGCCCTTCGCGAAAGCCCTCTTCTCCTCGTGAAGCCTCGCGCTCGTGGGCGAGACCGTGATCCCGTCCGCCCGGGTGCTCCCTTTGGATTCGGAGGACGGGGCCGAGAGTGGCCTCTTCGGATTCGGAGGACATCCGGAGGGCACGGTGGCCGACAGCGGCGGAAGGCACCGGGGCGAGGGCCTCTCGCAGGACCTCTCGCAGGACCTCTCAGAGGAGCTCTCGGAGGACCTTGCCGTGCAGGGCATGGGCGACGGCCTCGTCTCTGTGAAGGGCATAGGCGACGGCCTCCTCCGGGTCGGCCTGATAACCCTCGGCGAAGACCGCGTCGTAGGTCTCGTCTCCGAGCAGTTGCCTGGCCGTCCGCTCGGCGACGGTCCTCGGCTCGGACATGCCCTCGGAGCCGAAACCCTGGAGCCCGAAGGTGGCCCACAGCCGTACCCCCGCTCCCTGGAGCCTCGCCGTACGCCGGCCGTCGCCCTCGACCGCGGCGATCACCGCGAGCTGGTCGACCGCGAGCGCCACGCCGGTGGCGTCGCGCAGGCGCCACTTGACGTCGAGCGACTGCCGGGCGGCCTCCGCGGCCTCGTCCACCCGTCCAAGACCCAGCTGCGCGATGGACAGGACGTAGTCGCCACAGGCGCGGGCCCAGCGCTCGCCGCGCGCGTCGCAGAGCCGCTGCGCCTCCTTGAGCACGGAGACGGCCCTGGCGAACTCTCCACGCCAGGTGACCGCCGTCGCCGCGGTCACCAGGGCGAGGGGTTCGCTCACGGTGGCGGCCTCGGCGCGGCGGAAGTACTCGCGGACGAGCTCGACGCGGGGCTCGACGTCCTCCAGGGCGCCGGCGCACAGGGAGCTGCTGGCCAGCCTGAGCTGAGCGTGCCCGGCCGCCGCGTAGTCGCCCCAGTCGAGGGCCGCCGACAGCGCCGCCTCCGCGCGACGACGGCCCACCTCCGGCTCGCCCTGGGCGATGGCCACGCAGCCGTCGGCCCACAGGAGCCTGGGCAGCCCGGGATCGCTGACGGGGGCCGCCTCGATCGCCCTCGCCATGTGGTAGCGGCCCTCGTTCAGCCGTCCCAGGCAGAACCAGAGGATCCAGAGCGTTCCCGCGAGTTCGACGGAGGTCGGGGAGGCGGGGTCGAGGGCGAGGCGGAGGTCGGTCATGGAGAAGGCGAGCCTCGCCGCCCACTCCTCCTGCCCGGGGCCGTACCAGTCGGCCTCGGCCCTGCGCGCCAGGTCGAGGTAGTGGTGGCGGTGCCGCCGCGTCAGCCGGGCCTCCTCACCGAGCAGGGCGAGCCGTTCCCTGCCGTACTCCCGCACCGTGGAGGGCTGCCGGTAGCCTCCGGGCACGGGGACCAGGAGGAACCTCCGCTCCAGGCTCTCCAGCAGGTCCGGTACGCCGCTCAGCGGGTCGTCGCCGCACACCCACTCGGCGGCGGCCGCGTCGAAGTCTCCCGCGAAGACCGAGAGCCGCGCCCAGAGCAGGCGTTCCCGCGGGTCGCAAAGCTCGTGGCTCCAGCTGATCGCCGCGCGCACGATTCGGTGGCGGGGGGCCGGTGTCCTGCCGTGGGGGATCTCGAAGTGGTCCTCCAGGTGATCGGCGAGCCGCTCCACCGGCAGGGATCCCAGCCCTCCGGCGGCCAGCTCGACGGCGAGCGGTACGCCGTCCAGCCGCCGGCAGATCCTGGCCGCGGCCGCCACACCGGCCTCGGTCGTCTCCAGGCCGGGAACCACGCTCCTGGCCCGGTCGAGAAAGAGCCGCAACGCGTCGTCCGCCCCCGCGCCTTCCAAGACGGCGCCTTCCGGGACGGCGCCTTCCGGCCATCGGACGGGAGGCCCCGGGGCGGGTGCCTCGAAGGGCCCGACGGGGAGCAGCGCCTCCTGAGGAAGCCCGAGAGGCCGACGAGAGGTGGTGACGATCCGTACGCCGGGCGCCCCCGCCAGGATCTCCCTCACGAGGGCGCGGCAGGCGGGCAGGAGATGCTCGCAGGCGTCGAGGATCAGCAGGAGTCTCCTGCCCGCGAGGAACTCGACGAGCGTCTCGGCCTGTGACCGCGCGGACCGCTCGGGAAGGCCCAGGACCGCCGCGACCGTGTGGGCGAGCAGATCGCCGTCGCGCTCGCCGGAGAGCTCCACCAGCCAGGTGCCGTCCGGGTGATGTTCCTCCCGCTCCCGCGCGGCCCTGACCGCGATTCGTGACTTGCCGATGCCGCCGACACCGGTGACCGTGACCAGCGGAGTATCGGCCAGGAGTTTCAGCAGCCGCCGCACCTCGCCTTCCCTGCCGATGAGGTCGTTCGTCTCCGCGGGCAGGTTCCCGCGCCACCACCGGGTCTGTTCCATTGATTCGCGCTCCTTTCTCCACTCACCGGGAATCGCACCGTTTCCACATCACGAACGGGTCGGCCGCCCATTTCCCAGGAGGGTTTCTTTGTCCTGCGGTGCAAATCTCACCGCCGGGTCGAGGTCGAACTTCCCCCGTTCGACGTGAAGCGCGGAAATGCTGGTGCTTTATGGCTGATTCGGCGGAGCCGGTAATCGAGGTGAGGCCGGACCCGCCGTCCTCCGCCGGCGGTGCCGATCCTCGTCGCGAAAGATCGCTCGTCACGGGGCCGCGACGTCGGCCGTGAAGCGTTTAAGGGGTCGCCGCGGGGGAAGCGCCACTAGACTCTGGCTGTCCCTGGCCGTGGCCTCGCCCCGGCCTTTCCGTAAGCGAGCTGGACGGAACCGCATGTCTGGGTATGACCGCGTAGTGCAACCCGCGGCCGGTGACGAGGCCCTGGAGAACCACCTGGGTGGGGACGAGGCCAAGAACTACCGGCAGTACGAGCTCGACATGGTCGCCCCGCACGTGGGCCGGTCCATGCTGGAGATCGGCTCCGGGCTTGGCCACTTCGCCGAGTCCTTCCTGCCCCGCCTCGACCGGCTGGTGGTCAGCGATTTCGACCCATACTGCGTGGAGCAGCTGCGGAAGCGTTTCGAGGGCCGCGACGACATCGACGTGCTCCAGTTCGGCCTGCCGACCGAGATCCCGATCGGTGAGAAGGTCGACACCGTCGTGATGATGAACGTCCTGGAGCACATCGAGGACGACGTCGAGGCCCTGCGCTCGCTCGCCAAGGTCACCCTCCCCGGCGGCCGGATCGTGATCTGGGTGCCCGGCTACATGCAGCTGTACGGAGACTTCGACCGCAAGGTCGGCCACGTCACCCGCTACACCCCCGCCACCCTGCGCAGCACGGTCTCCAAGGCGGGCCTGGACATCGACGTGCTCAAGCCGATCAACTTCCTGGGCGGCATCGCCTGGTGGGCCGCCGTCCGCCGCGGCGGCGTCGGTTACCCCGACCCCCGCCTGGTCAAGATCTACGACCGTACCGTGGTGCCCCTCACCCGCTTCATCGAGCGCTTCGTCCGCCCGCCGTTCGGACAGACCGTCTTCTGCGTCGCCCGCGTTCCCAAGTAACCCCCTGCTCGAACAGCCCGCGTCATCCCGTGCGGTGCCGCTCCCGGATTTCCGGGGCGGCACCGCACGCGGTTTTTAATGGGTTGCACGCCTCGGCGACAGCACCGTATGTTCGTCCGCATGTGGATCAACTCCTAAGAGCCGGCGTCGATCAGCCTTCGCTGATCCGCCCGCACTCAGCCCTCCGGCCCCGTTCGTCCGACGTGGCAGCTGAGTTGTCCGACCCGGGATCGCGCCGCGTCGTCACATTCTTCGAGGAGTCCTCATATGCGAATTCATCCTGCCCACAAGTCCGCCCAGAAGCGTGGCGGGAAGTCCAGGACCACCAAAACCCCCAAGCCGCGCACCCCGCTCCCCGAGCACGTCGTGCCCGCGGCTCCGCGGCACATGCCGATGCCTCCGATGCCGACGAGGCCGACCCGGCAGCCGCGCCGGATCCCGGGCAAGGGGGGCCGCTGACCTGCGGGTCCTTTTCGGGAAAAGCCCCGGTCCCGGGAGGTCTCCCTCCCGGGACCGGGGCTTTTCCCGGATCTCATGGGCGCCCCACGGACGCCCCCTCGGTGAATCAGGTCGTCACAGACGCTCGATGATCGTGACGTTGGCCTGGCCGCCGCCCTCGCACATCGTCTGCAGCCCGTACCGGCCGCCGGTCCGCTCCAGTTCGTGCAGGAGCTTGGTCATCAGGATCGCGCCGGTGCCGCCCAGCGGGTGGCCCAGGGCGATGGCGCCGCCGTTCGGGTTCACCTTGGCCGGGTCGGCGCCCAGGTCGTTGATCCACGCCAGCGGGACGGGGGCGAACGCCTCGTTGATCTCGGTGACGTCGATGTCCTCGATGGACAGGCCGGCCTTCTTCAGCGCCTTCCGCGTCGCGGGGATCGGCGCGGTCAGCATGTATACCGGGTCGTCGCCGGTGAGCGCGAGGGTGACGATGCGCGCCCTGGGGGTGAGGCCGTGGTCGCGGACGGCCTGCTCGGAGGCGATCAGGAGCGCTCCCGAGCCGTCGGAGATCTGCGAGGAGGTGGCGGCCGTGATCACGCCGTCCTCCTTCAGCGTCTTCAGCGACGCCATC
This sequence comes from Streptosporangium sp. NPDC000095, assembly GCF_042899335.1. Classification (NCBI taxonomy): domain Bacteria; kingdom Bacillati; phylum Actinomycetota; class Actinomycetes; order Streptosporangiales; family Streptosporangiaceae; genus Streptosporangium; species Streptosporangium sp. NPDC000095. The sequence goes on along the minus strand of NZ_JBIAZS010000006.1, from coordinate 77,384 downwards.
TTCTCCAGCGTGGTGTCCGGGCGCGGGCCCTCGTCGTCCTCGACACCGTTGATCGGGGCGATCTGGTCCTTGAAATGACCGTTAGCGACGGCCTTCGAGGCCCGCTGGTGGCTCTCGTACGCGAACCGCTCCAGCTCTTCGCGCTTGAGGCCCCATTTCTGGCACATGAGCTCCGCGCCGCGGAACTGGGAGATCTCCTGCTTGCCGTAGCGCTCCACCCATTTGTCCCCGAAGGGGAAGGGCATGCCCTTCTCCAGCGCGGCGGTGATGCTCGACCCCATGGGGACGATGCTCATGGATTCCACCCCGGCCGCCACGACGAGGTCCTGGGTGCCGGAGAGCACGCCCTGTGCCGCGAAGTGGATCGACTGCTGGGAGGAGCCGCACTGCCGGTCGATGGTCACACCGGCGACGTTCTCCGGGAGGCCCGCCGACAGCCACGCGTTACGCGCGATGTCCATGCTCTGCGGGCCGAACTGCATGACACAGCCCATGATCACGTCTTCGACCGCGGACGGGTCGACGCCCGTACGCTCGATGAGCGCGCCGAGGGTGTGCGCGGCCAGATCGGTGGGATGGACGGTGGACAGACCGCCCTTCTTCTTGCCGACGGGGGTGCGGACCGCCCCGACGATGTACGCCTCTGCCACAGTGCCTCCTGCTCGCGAACCCGAGCCGCCTACGAAACCGAGCAACATTCGGTTGATAGGAGGTTACAACAGAACCTTCGTCCGTGCCCTGAACGGGAACCGCCCGCGCGACGGCGAGGCCGATCGCACCTTTCGGCACATGGGCAGGGGACCGCTCAGGCTCTCCTGCTGCTCGTCATGGTCGCGTAGGCGATGACGTTGTCGGTGTAGTGACCGGTCGAGCGATTGTAGGTGCCGCCGCACGTGATCAGGTGCAGCTGAGGGGTCGACGACCGGCCGTAGACCCGCTCCGTCGGGAACACCGACTTCTCCGCCTGTTCCAGCCCGCCGACGGTGTAGACGGCGATGATCCCGTCCTTGCGGTGCACCTCGATGACGTCGCCGTTGCGGATCTCGTCGAGACGGCTGAACACCGCGCTTCCCGCGCGCGTGTCCTTGTGCCCGAGCATCACCGCGGGACCCGCCTCCCCGGGGGTGGGACCAGAGCGGTACCAGCCGACCAGGTTCGGATCGCCGACCGGTGGCACCTCGATGGCGCCCTTCTTGTCGAGCCCGACGGACTTCACCGGCGCGTTCACCCCGAGCCGCGGGATGACGAGGCGCACCGGGGACGAGGGCTGCATGGCCGGGGCCGCGGGCAGGCTGGGCAGGGGCGGCGGCACGGTCGGTGCCGCCTGGAAGTAGGGGTTCGCCGGCGCCGCGGCCAGGTCGCGGGGCGGCAGCGTGGTGCGCTGGTCGGCCAGGCCGTACTCCTCGGGCGCGGCCAGCATGTAGAGCAGGCCCACCAGCACCGTGACCACCCCGGCGATCCCGGCGAGGATGAGCACCGACCGCATCATCCGCCCGCCGGCGAGAGGCTCCTGTCCGGGCGGCCATCCCTCGTACGGCGAGCCGTACGGAGGGGGACCGGACTGCGGGTACGGCGGCTGGACGGGAGGAACCGGCCGGTAGTGGGGAACCGGGCCCTGGGAGTGCTGCCCGGAGGGCGGCCAGCCGCCCGGAGGTGGGGTGGTCATCCGGCCACCCCGATCAGCCGCGACCGACGGTGCGACGTCGCAGCACGAGCCCGCCGATCCCGGCGAGCGCCACCATCAGCGCACCACTGAACATGATCATCCGAGCGTCGGGGCCGGCGTCGCCGCCGCCACCGGTGGAGGCGGCGCCCTTGGGAGTCTCGTCGATCTGTTCGTCGGTATCGGGATCGGGGGAAGGCTTGGCGGTGTGGGTCCGGGTGACGGTGAGCGTCGGCCGGGGAGACGTCGGGGTGGCCGAAGGGGTCGCCGACGGCGAGGGGGTCGCCGACGGACTCGCCGAAGGGCTGGCGGACGCGCTGGGAGTGCCCGTTCCCACGGTCACCCGCAGCGCGGCGGCGGTCGCCTGGGCGGGGTCGGGAAGGGTGCAGTCGAGCAGTTCGGCCTCGTCCGCGGCGCCCGTCCCGGCGCCGGTCTTGAGGAGCAGGGTGAACGCGCCGGGCTCGAAGGCGACGACACCCGTCGCGAGGGGGGTCACCGTGATGAGGACGGGGGGCGCGGTGACCGCCTGCCCCGCGACGGGGGGAGCGGCGGTGACCAGGATCTGGCGGAGTTCGCTGGGGCTCGCCAGAACTCCGCTGGGAGTCGCATTGATCTGCACCTCGGCGTCGGCGACGAGGCTCGCACCCACCGGGGCGGGCGCGGACGGGGTAAGGGTGGGAATCGTGGCCGGCTGACCGATCTTCCAGGTCGCCACGAGGGGGGCGTTCGTCACCGCCGACGTCGGACCGGTCAGATCCATCTGGAACGTGTACGTCGCCGACGGCGACACAGCGCCGGCGAGCGTGCAGGTGTAGGCGACCGGCTTGGGCACGGCGTACATGGAGGCGAGTGCGGGGAACGCACCGAAGACGCCCGCGCCCACCGTAGCGATCACGGCTGTCTTGGCCGCGACACGCAGCCGCGTCCTGGACTTCAGCACGGTTTCTCCCCGTTCCAGATCGATCGGTCGGCGCACCGGCCGCCCAAGGCTTACAGATTGCGGTCAAGGTTCGGCATAGATCCTACGAACAGAGACCGGGACACGCGAGCAAGTCGGCTAAACGGACACAAATTCCCATCTATCCCACAGCAAACGACACCGTACATGGGTAAAGCGCCCAACGGGGGACCGGACGGGCACCTATCAGATACCGGACAGGAGCGAAGACGCCTCCCCGCGTCCGACCGAGGCACCCGCCTCGCGCCCGGCCATCCGGCGGGACGGCGGCCCGGCATCGGCAATCAGCGCCTGGATATACAGAAAAGACCAGGTCAAGACTGGTGATATCCGGCCTGAAGATCACCATCTGTGGAGCGTCATCGGGCAGGCTGGAGTCTGCGGGAGATCCAATTCGGACGCCCGGAACCCCCTCCTGGATGCGGAAATATTTCATCGATTCGGACACAGTGATCATCGGCCCTACCGCCCGCGCCCCGCGCGGCGGCGGGCTGGAACGACCTCCGGCGAATCGACCGGCTCCCGTTCGGAGAGGAGCGGACGGATCAGTGTTCTCCCCGAGTTCTTCTCCCCACCGGAAGGATTGAGATGAGCACCCCGGTCGCACCGCGGGCGCGTCGCGGGCAGGTCTCCCGTCGGCGGATCCCGACGAGATGGGTCGCCGTCGCCCTCGCGGTGGCCGTCCTGGTCGCCGTCGGGTTCAGCACGCGATACCGCTCGGTGGAGTCGGTCGCGGCCTCGGGTCCCGGCCCGTTCGACGCGGCCGCGTACGGAGCACGGACCTACGAGGCCATGGTCGTACCCGCGATCAGGAGGAAGGCCGTCGAACTGCCCGTACTGGTGAAGGCCATGACCACCGACGCGGAGGGGGCGGGGAGGCTGTACGGCGTCCGGCAGGGCGACGGCCCCTACACCTTCGCGGTCAAGGGCACCGGCACGGCCGGGGCGGTGAGGTCCGGGCTGATGCCCGTGACCGTGCCGGGGCTGCCCTCGGACACCCGGGTGTCGCTACAGGTCGGTCCGGTCATCAATGGCACGGCGCTGCGGGACGCGGTCGGATTCATCACCTTCGGACAGTTCCTCAGCCAGGTGGAGTACGCCGACGCCGCCACCGCGCTGAACGACCAGATGCGGGAGAAGCTGCTCAGGCACCTGGACGCGCCGCGACTGAAGGGCAGGAAGATCTCCTTCGTCGGGGCCTTCAGCTTCCTCACCCCCTCCGTCGTGACCATCACCCCGGTCTCGATCAAGGAGGTCTCGTGAAGATCTCCGCCGCCACCGTCCTGAGCGCCCGCGACGTCACCAAGCTCTACGGGAACACGCCCGCGCTCAGGGGAGTCGACTTCGACGTCGCCGCCGGCCGGGTGACCGCGCTGTTCGGCGAGAACGGGGCCGGCAAGTCGACCCTGATGAGAATCCTGTCCGGGAGCGAGCACCCCACCTCCGGCCATGTCGAGCTCGACGGCGAGCCCGTCAGGTTCGCGTCGCCCCGTGACGCCGCCGACCAGGGCGTCTCGATCGTCCACCAGGGCCTCAGCCTCTGCCCCAACCTGAGCATCCAGGACAACCTCTTCCTGGCCAGGGAGATCTGCGGAGGGGCGTGGGTGATCGACCGCTCGTCCCAGCGGGCCACCACCACGGCGATCCTGCACAGTCTGAAGGAGTATCCGGACCCCGACCTGCCCGTCGGCGACCTGATGCCGGGCGAGCAGCAGATCGTCGAGATCGCGCGGGCACTCCTCCAGGAGGCCCGAGTGCTGATCATGGACGAGCCCACCTCGGCCCTCACCGCCCCTGAGATCGAGGTCCTGTTCCGGGTCATCAAGGAGCTGACCGCGAACGGGGTGGCGGTCGTCTACGTCTCCTCGCACCTGGAGGAGGCGCTGCAGATCGCCGACGACGTCGTCGTCCTGCGTGACGGGCGGCTCGTCGCCACGGCGGACGCCGAGAGCGTCTCCGTCCGGTGGCTCCTGGAGCGCATGACCGACCGCGACCGGGACGACCTTTTCCCGTGCCACGCGCCGGTCAGCGGGCAGGAGGTGCTGAGCCTGCGCGGCCTCGTGGTGGCCGACCCGGTCAATCCCGGTCGTCTCGCGATCGACGACCTCTCCCTCACCGTCAGGGAGGGCGAGATCGTGGGAATCTACGGCCTGACTGGCGCCGGCCGCACCGAGTTGCTGGAGGCGCTCGCCGGCCTGATCCCCTCGCAGTCGGGCGAGATCCTGCTCTGTGGCGTCCCGCTGGAACACGCGGGGATCCGCGACCGCATCGCCCAGGGCGTCGCCCTGGTCCCCGAGAACCGGTGGCGCGACGGCCTCGTCCCGACGATGTCGGTCGGGGAGAACCTCTCCCTGGCCCGGCTGGGCACCTTCGTCCACCGGTTGTTCTTCTCCCGTGCCCGCGAACGGGAGGTCGTCGACCAGATGATCACCGACATCGACGTCGGGCGGGAGGACACGCGGGCGTCCGTCGCGTCCCTGAGCGGTGGCGACCAGCAGAAGGTGATCATCGGCAGGGCTCTGCTGACCGCCCCTCGGGTGCTCCTGCTGGACGAGCCCTCGCGCGGCGTCGGCACCGACGCCAGGGCGGAGATCTTCGAACTCCTCGCGGCACACGCGGAGCGCGGCCTGGCCGTCGTCTTCAGCACGTCGGACGCCGAGGAGGCCCTGCGCGTCCCCGACCGGTTGCTGGTGCTCGCCCGCGGCGTCCTCGCCGGTGAGTTCCGGCGCGGCGAGACGGCCAGAGAGGAGCTGATGAGGGTGGCGGACGGCACCACCGTCGGCGCGGGCGAGGAGACGGCGGAGTGACGTCTCGGGAAACGTCTCCCCCGTCGACGTCCCCGGACCACCCCCCGCCCGAGGCGGTCACGGCCGAGGCGCGCCGCTTGTCGCTGGTGAACAACCTGTTCGAGTTACGGGCGCTCATCGCCCTCGCGGTCGTGGTGGCGGTCTTCGGCCTGCTGTCCGACTCCTTCCTCACGGTGCCGAACCTCGTCACGATGACCAAGCACGTCGCGATCACCGCGATCATCGCGCTCGGCATGCTGCTCGTCATCGTCAAGGGCGGCATCGACCTGTCGGTGGGCTCGATCGCCGGGCTCTCCGGGGTCGTCGCCGGCGAGTTGCTCGGAGGGCTCGGTCTCGGGTTCGCCGACGTGGTCGCCTACCCGCCCGTCTGGGGGGTGATCGTGCTCTGCGTCACGGTCGGCATGCTCGTCGGCCTGGTGAACGGCATCGTCATCACCCGCTTCGACGTCGCGCCGTTCATCGCGACGTTCGGCATGCTGTACGTGGCGCGGGGAATCGCGCTGCTGATCTCCAATGGCTCGACCTACCCCGATCTGGGCGGCGACCCCGGGCTCGGCAACACCGGTTTCCACGTTCTCGGTAACGGGCGCGCGCTCGGCCTCCCGACGGGCCTGTGGATCATGATCTTCCTCGCCGTCGCCGTCACGCTCGTGCTCGGCAGGACGCCGTTCGGGCGATGGCTGTACGCCACGGGCGGCAACGAGCGTGCCGCGGAGCTCTCCGGGGTCCCGATCAGGTACGTCAAGACGGCCGTGTACGTGATCTCCGGCGCCTGCGCCGCGCTCGCGGGCCTGATCATCGCCTCGGAGCTGACCGCGGCGGCACCACTCGCCGGTGAGATGTACGAGCTCAACGCGATCACCGCGGTGATCCTCGGCGGCGCCGCGTTGAGCGGCGGGCGCGGCACGGTGCGAGGCACCCTCATCGGAGCCCTCGCCATCGGTCTCCTCTCCGACGGCATGGTGCTCGTGGGCGTGTCGACGTTCTGGCAGATCATCGTGAAGGGGGTCGTGCTCGTTCTCGCCGTGATCCTGGACCGGGGGCAACAGCGGATCCGGCGGCGCGGGGCCACCGTGTCGGCGATGGCCGCCGACAGACGAGCGGGCTGATCCGCCGACGTCACCCGATCTCGGGGGCCCCGAGCGGGATCGGCATCTCGGGGGCCCCAACGGGATCGGCGCCGATCTTGGCCCCTCTTTGGCTCCCCGGTGATTCTCGAACCAACAGGATTGCCGCTTCTTTGAGAATTTCAGATTGGCAGGAAATCCGCCCCTCATCAGGGAATTGACAGGATAAACGCATGGCAGTCGAAGCGTTCGGCAGCGATATCACGCTGCGTATCAACGGTGCCGACCACCCCGTCTCCCTGGACAACCGGGTGACCCTCCTGGACGCGCTACGGGAGCGTCTCGGACTGACCGGGACGAAGAAGGGGTGCGACCACGGGCAGTGCGGGGCATGCACGGTCCTGCTGGACGGCCGCCGGGTGAACAGTTGCCTCACGCTCGCCGTCGCGGTCGCCGGACAGGAGATCGTCACCATCGAGGGGGTGGCCGCCCTCGCCCCCGGGAGTGATCTGCACCCCGTACAGCAGGCGTTCCTCGACCAGGACGGTTTCCAGTGCGGCTACTGCACACCGGGCCAGATCTGCTCCGCCATCGGCGCGCTCGGCGAGGCGGAACGGGGCTGGCCGAGCCATGTCACCGAGGACGTCGCCGCCGGTGTCGCCTCCGGCCGCGACCTGGACGCCGAGGAGGTCCGCGAGCGGATGAGCGGCAACCTCTGCCGCTGCGGAGCGTACGCCGGAATCGTCGAAGCCGTCCTCGACGTGGCCGGCGGTGAGAACCGGGAGCCGGTTCTCACCGGGCGGAACCCCGAGGGAACGCGATGAGACCCTTCACCTACGAGCGCGTCACCGACCCCGACGCCGCCGTCACCGCCCTCCTGGACGGCACCGACGCGATGTTCCTCGCCGGCGGTACCAACCTCGTGGACCTGATGAAGCTCGGCGTGGCGAGGCCCGCGACGCTGGTGGACGTCACGCGGCTGCCGTACGACCGGATCGAGCACCGGGCCGACGGGAGCGTGCTCATCGGGGCGATGGTGCGCAACAGCGATCTGTCCGGCGACCGGGGCATCAGGGAACGTTTCCCCGCCGTCTCCCAGGCGGTGCTGGCCGGGGCCTCGGGGCAGCTGCGGTCGATGGCCACCACCGGCGGTAACCTGCTGCAACGTACGCGCTGCCCGTACTTCCAGGACATCACCAAGCCGTGCAACAAGCGCGAACGGGACACCGGCTGTTCGGCGATCGGCGATACCGATCACCGCGACCTGGGGGTGATCGGCACCTCCGTCGCGTGCGTGGCCACCCACCCCTCCGACATGGCGGTGGCGATGGCCGCCCTCGACGCCGTGGTGCACATCAGACTCGCGGAGGGCGAGGAGCGGGCGGTGCCGCTCTCCCGCTTCTACCTGCTGCCCGGCGACACCCCCGACCGGGAGACCGTGCTCGGCCCCGGTGACCTGATCACCGGGGTCGAGTTGCCGCCGCCCCCGGACGGCGCGGTCATGCTGTACCGCAAGGTCCGCGACCGCTGGTCCTACGCGTTCGCGGTGGTCTCGATCGCGGCGGTGGTCACGACGGAGGCCGGCGGGTCGCTGCGGGAGATCCGCCTCGCGCTGGGCGGAGTGGCCCCCGTGCCGTGGCGGGCCAGGGAGGCCGAGGGGATGCTGACCGGCCACCGGCCGACCAGGGCACTGCTGCTCGCCGCGGCGGAGGCGGAGTTCGCGGCGGCGAGTCCCCTCCCCGGGAACGAGTTCAAGATCGACCTCGCCGGCGACCTGATCGCGGCGAGCGTGCGCGATCTCACGAGACCGGCGGGGTCCGCGGGGAGCTTCACGCGGGAGGAGCGGGGATGACCGTCGACAGGGTGCTCGACAAGGTGGTGGGCGGGGCACCGGCCAGGATCGAGGGACGCGACAAGGTCACCGGCGCGGCCCGTTACGCGTACGAGTACCCCGTACCGAACGCCGTCTACGTCTGGCCGGTGCAGTCCACGATCGTCCGAGGGCGGGTGCGCTCCGTCGACGGCGCCGCAGCGCTCGCCCTTCCCGGGGTGATCACCGTACTGGACAGTGGCAACGTCTTTCGGCTGCGTCCCGCGCAGGACGCCGAGCTGGCCGTTCTGCAGTCGGCCGACGTCGCCTACCGGGGGCAGATCGTCGCCGCCGTGGTCGCGACCACCCTGGAGTGCGCCCGCGAGGCGGCGTCGGCGGTGCGCGTGGACTACGAGGAGGACGAGGAGTACGACGTCGAACTGGATCCCGGCAACCCGCGGATCCTCTCTCCTGAGACGGTCAACGCGGGCTTCGCGGGGACGGTCGACCGGGGTGACGCCGAGAGCGCCCTCGCGTCGGCGCCGGTCCGCGTGGACGCCGTCTACACGACCCCGACCGAGCACGCCAGTCCGATCGAGCCGCACGCCACGATCGCGTTCTGGGAGGGCGAGACCCTCACGCTCTACAACGCCGACCAGGCACCGTGGAAGTCGGCGACCACGATCGCCCGGCTGTTCGGTCTTCCCGAGGGCGCGGTGAGCGTCGTCGCCGACCACATCGGCGGCGGTTTCGGGTCGAAGGCGGCGACCCGTCCGCCGACCGTGCTGGCGGCGCTGGCCGCGTACGCCGTGAGACGACCGGTCAAGGTGGCGATGACCCGGCAGCAGATGTTCGCGCTCGTCAGCTACCGGACGCCCACCCTGCAGCGCGTACGTCTGGGAGCCGAGCGGGACGGCAGGCTGACCGCGGTGTGGCACGAAGCGCTCCAGCAGAGTTCGAAGCTCGTCGAGTACACCGAGCAGACGGTCGCGGCCAGCCGCGTGATGTACGCGGCGCCCAGCAGCCACACCGCTCACCGGCTGCTGCGGCTGGACGTGCCGACCCCCTCGTGGATGCGTGCCCCCGGTGAGGCGCCGGGGATGTTCGCCCTGGAGTCGGCGATGGACGAGCTGGCGTACGCACTCGGGATGGACCCCGTCCAGCTGCGAATCGTCAACGAGCCTTCGGCCGACCCCGAGTCGGGACTCCCGTTCAGCAGCCGCAACCTGATCGCCTGCCTGCGTGAGGGTGCGGCGCGCTTCGGCTGGGCCGGGCGCGACCCCACGCCCGGCGTCCGCGAGAAAGGCGACCGGCTCCTCGGCACCGGCGTCGCGTCGTCGACCTACCCAGTCTTCACCATGGCCTCCACCGCGACCGCCTACGCCCAGCCCACCGGCAGGTTCGTGATCGAGATCGCCGCGGCCGACATCGGCACCGGTGCCCGCACCGCGCTGACCCAGGTGGCCGCCGACGAACTCGGCGTGCCGATGGACCTGGTCACGGTGAAGGTGGGCCGCAGCGTCTTCGGTCCCGCGCCGGTCGCCGGGGGCTCCATGGGCACCTCCTCGTGGAGCTGGGCGGTGAGCAAGGCGTGCCGTGCGCTGGTGAAGGAACTCGACGAGCGGTCCGGCGTCCTCCCTCCCGAAGGACTGGAGGTGCGGGCGGACACCACCGAGGACCTCGCCGCCGCCAAGCGCCTCTCACGCCACTCGTTCGGGGCACAGTTCGCCGAGGTCAGCGTGAACGTCGACAGCGGACAGGTCCGTGTCGAGCGGCTGCTGGGGGTCTTCGCGGCCGGCCGGATCGTGAACGCCAGGACGGCGCGCTCGCAGTTCCTGGGCGGCATGACGATGGGGATATCCATGGCCCTGCACGAGGCCCTGCGGATGGACCCCCGGTTCGGCGACTTCGTCAACCACGACCTGGCCGGGTACCACATCGCGGCGAACGCCGACGTCCGCGGCATCGAGGCCCACTGGATCGACGAGCAGGACGACGAGCTCAACCCGGTCGGCGTGAAGGGAATCGGCGAGCTGGGGATCGTCGGCACCGCCGCGGCGATCGCGAACGCCGTCTTCCACGCGACCGGCTTCCGGCAGCGCGACCTGCCGATCACTCTTGACCGGGTACGGGCGGCCATGCGCACCGGCTGACGGAAGACCGCAGCGGGCGAACCGACCCGCGCGTCGGCACCCGGCGACACCACGCGGCACCCGACCTGTCGCGTGCGGGCCCCCGCCGGATACCGGCGGCACCGCGCCATCCGACCGGTACGCCGGCCCCGGCACCCGGCCGGCCGCGCGTCAGCCTCCGCCGCGCAGCTGGTCCCGTATGGCGCGTGCCAGCCCGGGGTCGTCGGCGATGACTCCGTCCACGTTGAGCCGGTACAGGCGCTGCAGCCACCTCTTCACCCCTTCGGCGGCGCGCCCGCCGGAGGCGCCGCTCCCGAGATCCGCCCGAAGCCGCGCGAACCTGCGAACCGTCGTGGCGTGGACGAGGAGCCCTTCCCGCTGGGCGTTCCCGACGAGCGTGGCGGGTGACACCGATCTCCCGCTGAGACCCGCGGGACCGATCCGCTTGGTGACCAGACCGATGCCGTCGGCGTACTTGGCGACCTCCCGCAGTCCCGCCGGGGTGACCATGTCGTCGTAGGTGAGCGGATCACCCGCGCTCGCGAGGTCGTACGGGGCGCCGGTCGCGCCGACGAACTGGATGAGCCGCAGCCGGGTGAGGGAACGCAGCCGCCTGAGATTCCCCGCCTCGAAGGACTGGATGAACGCCGGGTCCCGCTCGTCGTCCCATCCGTAGCGCGCGAAGGTCTCCAGGAGAGGCTCCTCCAGGGGCAGCCCGATCGAGGCGAAGTAGGTGGGGAACTTGGTCTCCGCGTAGACACCCACCCCGTGTTTCCGCGCCAGCTGGACCACCTCGTCGAGCGTCGGGATGCGCTCCATCCCGTCGTACGCCGTGTTCTCCCGCCGCTCCTTGGAAAAGCGCTCCCTGGCACGGAGGGTACGCAACTCCTCCAGGGTGAAGTCCTCGGTGAACCAGCCCGTGTGCCGGATGCCGTTGATGACCTTGGAGGTCCTGCGGTCGGCGAACTCGGGATGTCCGGCGATGTCGGTGGTCGCCGAGAGCTCGTTCTCATGCCGGGCGACCAGCACGTGGTCCTTGGTCGAGACGAGGTCCGGCTCGATGTAGTCGGCGCCCATCGAGATGGCGACCGTGTAGGCGAGAAGCGTGTGCTCGGGCCGGAAGGCACTGGCTCCGCGATGCGCGATGATGATCGGCGCGACTTCGTGACGGCCGAAATGCCGTGCCTCCGGGTTCGCCGGAGAGCTCGCGGACCGCCCGTCCGCGGAACTCCCGGAGCTCGCGGGCCGGTCGGCCACGGAGTCATCGAATCGCCCGTCCGCAGGGCTCACGGACCGCCTGCCCGTCGAATCGACGTGGTGAAGGGCGCCGATCACGGTCATCCCTATGAATACGGCCAGCACACCGGCCCGCGCCTTGTTCACCCGCGTACACCCCCCGCTCCGGTTCAGCAGGGGGACACATCCGCATAAGCGGCTATACCCGGACTGGAGATGCAATTAACGATCAGAAGTGATTTCTAGCCGAGATAACAGCACATGACCACTTCCTGCGACATTTCACCACATATATCCCGATATTGCTGTCCACAAAAAAAGAGTGAGCGACTGATCACTCACTCCCCGACGAAGAGAAACGCGGGCCGGTCGACGGATCGGACTTCCGGGCCGCGACCTCGGATCACCACTCGCCCCGTGACCCGTTCCACCGCCCCTGCCGATACCCGTCCCTGTGCCGATGCCGCCTCACGCCGTCCCCGGCCCACACCGGTCGTCCCGGCTCCCGGCCCCTGTGCCGCCAGGCACCCGCCCCCTGCCGTCCGGCCCCATGGCCCTCTCGCCACCCGGCCCGCGGACCTCGACGCCGAGACTCCCACGCCCCCGGTCGCTCACGGTCCCGGTCGTCACCGCCCTCGGCGTCCGGGTCCGGCCGCGGGGAGTCCCGGACGCCGCGACTCCCGAACCCTCGCCCCTCGCCGCGTTCGCCCTCCGGGCCCCGACGCCAGAAACCGCGATCACCCTGGTGTTTCCACCCCGGATATCGCCGCCCTGTCTCCCACGCCCTGTGCCGTCCGCCGTCGGAGTGTCTCGGCCGCCCGGATCCCCAGTTTCCCTTGCGTTCGACGGTCGTCCTCGAACGTTCGGCCGTCCGCCCGCCGTTGCCCCAGTTCTTGGTCGTCCAGCCCCCGGCGTGCTTCGGCGTCGAATGCGCGAAACGTTTGCCGCCCCACCCCGTGGATCGATCGTGCCCCTTCGGGTGTTGTACCGCGCCAATAGCGGCCATCCCTATGAGTACGGCTACGACCCCGGCCCGCACGATGCTCACCTGGACACACCCCCGCCTTCTGATCATTCGGGGGGATGCCTCTTATCGAAGAACTTCCTACCCGGATTGACGAGGAGGCTAACGAGCGGCGAGAACGTCGCGACCCGCGAATTCGCGGCGTATCGCACCCGATCCGGGAGACACCGCACCCGGCAGCGGGCCGGACACGGTGGACTCAGGCGCGCCGGGTCTTCGACAGGGTCGCGTAGACGATGATGTTGTCGGTGTAGTGGCCGGTCGCGCGGTTGTAGACACCGCCGCAGGTGATCAGCCGCAGCGTCGCCTCACCGGTGTTGCCGTAGACCCGCTTGGACGGGAAGGCCGTCTTGCTGACCTGTTCCACACCGTCGACCGTGAACTCCGCGAGACTTCCGTCGGACCGGGAGACCTTGATCTTGTCCCCTCGGCTGATCTCCTTCAACCGGCTGAAGACGGCGGCGCCCTTCTTGGTGTTCACGTGCCCGAGGACCACCGAGGGCCCCTGCTGCCCGGGGATCGGGCCGTGCTTGTACCAGCCCGCCTGGTTGGGCCTGCTCAGCGGAGGCGTCTGGATCTCCCGTTTGGAGTCGACGCCGAGCGCCATCAGCGGGGCGAGCACGCCGATCTTCGGGATGGCGATCCGCCGGGGCTGCACGCCGTCGCTCTTCAGCGGCTCCGGAGGCATGGTCACCGGCAGTGGCGGCGCCGCCGTGGGCGCGGCGGCCGTGAGCGGGGCGTCCAGCCCGCCCGGTCCCACCGAGGAGGGCACCACTCCCACCGGCTGCTGGCCGGCGGCCGGGACCTCCTGGATCTGGATGTTGCTGTCCGCCGCCTGCGGCACGGGCGGCCCGTACGGCGCGTCCTCCACCGCGGGGGGCAGGTAGGCGAGCAGCCCCGCCATGATCGCGGCCACCCCGCCGAGCGATCCCGCCACGAGGAGCCCGGCCATCAGCATGCTCCCCTTGGGCTTGGGAGCGGGGCCGGTGCCGTGATAGGGGTCGGGACCGCCCTGACCAGGTCCTTGATACATCCGGCGTCTCCTTCAGCTGTCCCTCTGGCCACGCGCGTGTGCCGCCCGCCGCCTCATCAAGGCCACACCGCCCAGCGCGCTTCCCGTCACCATCGCCGTGCCCGCGCTGAGCAGCCCCAGCCCGGAGCCACCCTCGGGAGCCTCACCCGTCTGCGCCCCGCCGCTGGGCGTGATGATCACCTGCGGCGCGGTGGGGGTGGCCCTGGTGGGGGTGACGGTGGCGGTCACGGTGAGGGTCGGCTTGGGCGTCGAGGTGGTGGTGCTCCTGGTGGTGCTGTTCGGCCCGGGCGTCTGGTTGCCGGCCCCGGTCTGGGTGTTCGTCGGGGTGGGGGTGGCCGTGCCCGTCGGGGTGCTCGTCGGAGTGGCCGTGGGGCTGCCCGTGGGCGTAGTGCTGGGGGTGACGCTGGGGTCCGGGGAGCCCGTCACGCTGGGCGAGGGGGACACGCCCCGCTCGGAGATCGTGACGTCCACCGAGACCGGCGCGCTGACGAGCGAGCACGTGGCCCGGTAGTCGGCCGGCGGGTTCTGCAACTCCCTCGTGATCACCCGGAAGGCGTCGACCTGCGCGAACTTTCCGGCCTCCCGGTTCGTGACCTGGATGGTGTGCTCGCCGTACTTGAGGCCGTTGAACCTCCACAGCGTGAGCCCGCCCCGGTGCGCGGCGTTCGTCGGCGTGCCGTCGGCGTCCTTCGAGGCGTCGATGAAGGCCGGCGTGGCGTCCTGGCCGTCGATCTTGAAGCCGACCTCTCCCGCCTCGATGCTGCGCCGGGCGACGTACTCGATTCCGGTGCCGGTGAACGTGAAGGTGGCGAAGGAGTTCACCTTGTCGGTGCGGTGCAGGTCGCGGCCGTAGTCGCCGATGCTGAGCGCCTCGTCGTTCAGCTCGTACCAGTCGCCCGCCGCGTGATACTTCACCCGGGGGTCGTCGTTGTTGACCATGACCTCGCCGGCCGGGGGCATGAAGTCCACGAACAGCTTCCGGGGGGAGACCTTGAGGGTGCCCGCCTGGTCGGTGTGGGCGGCGTCGGAGATTCCCTCGGGGAGTTTCAGGATGCTGCCCGGCTGCAGCTTGCCCGGCTGGTCAACGACACCCTTCGGCTGCAGGACGCCGATCCAGCTCCCGGACATCTGCACGTTCCCGGTGACCAGGACCTTGCCTCCGGGGCCGAAGTAGTCCGGCGAGCCGAACCTGGCCGGGTCGCCGTTCTTGTAGTTGAGGTCCCAGCCGATGTTGAGCGGCTCCCCGACGGTGAGCGTCGTGGGGATCGACACCTTGGTCCGGAGGTTCACCGTGCTGCCTCCCAGGGCGATCCCCCCGGTGCAGCTGTAGTCGACCACGAGTTCGGCAATGCCGGAGCCGGACGCGCCGGACGCGCCGGATGGCAGCGCGACGAGCGCACCACCAAAAAGGCACAGGGCCGAAACCGCGAGGGACCTACGGAGCCCAGATCGCCACCGAACCACCACATACTCCGATCACGAAGGCTGCCGTCAACAGGCATACCCATAGCACACCGAGGGTAGATCGTACGGTTTGAACCATCTTCGGCGCAGCGAGATCGTGGGTGGATTCGAAGACCGTGGCGTACTTGTGATCTGGATATACCTCTACATACCACAGCAAGCCACGCTAACAGCGCGATATCGGCTGTACCTGCTAGTAACAGAATTGTATTCTGTATCACGAGCCGTCGCGAGTCGTCACGAGTCCCAAGGAGGCACACCATGCAGCGAGACCTCTTCGAGGAGGAGCACCGGCTCTTCCGAGAGACCGTGCGCGAGTTCCTGGCCCGCGAGGTCGCGCCCCACCACGATCAGTGGGAGAAGGACGGCATCGTCCCTCGCGAGGTGTGGAAGAGGGCCGGAGAGATCGGGATGTTCGGCTTCGGGGTGCCCGAGGAGTTCGGCGGTGCGGGAATCACGGACTTCCGCTACAACGCCGTGATCGTCGAGGAGGTGATGGCGATCGGCGCGACCGGCCTGGGCTACTCGCTGCACAACGACGTGATGGCCCCGTACTTCGTGGACCTCACCAACGACGAGCAGAAGGCCCGCTGGCTGCCCGGGTTCGCCTCCGGCGAGCTGATCACGGCGGTCGCGATGAGCGAGCCCGGCGCGGGCAGCGACCTGCAGGGCATCAGGACGACCGCCGTACGCGACGGCGACCACTACGTGGTCAACGGCCAGAAGACCTTCATCACCAACGGCATCAACTCGGACCTGGTCGTCGTCGTGGCGAAGACCGACCCGGACGCGGGCGCGCGGGGCATCTCCCTGCTCGTCGTCGAGCGGGGCATGGAGGGCTTCAGCAGGGGCCGCAACCTGGAGAAGATCGGCATGCACGCCCAGGACACGGCGGAGCTGTTCTTCGACAACGTCCGGGTTCCCGCGGCCAACCTGCTGGGCCCGCAGGAAGGGCAGGGCTTCTTCCAGCTCATGGCCAACCTGCCGCAGGAACGCCTCTCGATCGCGGTGATGGCGGTGGCGGCGGCGGAGACGGTCCTGCGGACGACGATCGAGTACTGCAAGAACCGGACGGCCTTCGGCCGGAGCATCGGCGGCTTCCAGAACACCCGTTTCGTGCTGGCCGAGCTGGACACCGAGGTGGACATCGCCCGCCTCTATGTGGACAGGTGCATCCTCGCCCTCAACGCGGGGGAACTCACCGCCGTGGACGCCGCCAAGGCGAAGTGGTGGACCACGGAGCTGCAGACCAAGGTCATCGACCGCTGCCTCCAGCTGCACGGCGGCTACGGCTACATGATGGAGTACCCCGTCGCCAAGGCCTGGATGGACAGCCGCGTCCAGACCATCTACGGCGGCACCACCGAGATCATGAAGGAGATCATCGGTCGCTCCTTCGGCTTCTGAGACCGGCCTCAGAGCCCGATCGGAGACGCCGGGCGCGGATCCCCGGCTTCAGCCGGGAAGGTAGGGCCCGGAACGGGAAGACGCTCCAGGACCGGCTCCTTCCGCTCATAGGACTCCGGCCCGAGGACGCCCGGCTCCTGAGAGGTCCGGGACGCCCCGCGAAGAGCCGCCGTCCACGCCCTCGCGGGGCGGCGGCTCCCCGTGACCGGCCGGGGCCCTCACCCCTCGGTGATGTCCTCGACCTGGGTGGCCACCCCGTCCTTGATCGTCACCTTGGCGAACAGCGCGCCCCTCTTCTTGATCGCCGCCTGCAACTGCTCCATCGAGCAGCTGTACGGGGCCTGCCCCTCCCTGCAGACCAGCCCCCGCGCGTCGCGCACGACCGTGAACGGCAGCAGGAGGGCCTTCACCTCCCGGTCGCTCTCCGCGGTCACGGTGATCCCGTCCACCCCGCGCAGGGCGATCTTCCCTCTTATCGTGGCGTCGACGTCCCGGCCCCCGGGAACGCTCACGGACGGCGACGCCGTGACGGGATCGTCGGGCTCCGTCGACGCGGAGGCGGCCGGGGTCGGCGTGGGGGAAGGGGAGAGCGTGGCGGAGGCCACGGGAGACGGAGTGACCGAGGCGGTCACGGTAACGGTGGCGGTCGCCGGCGCGCCGGAGGCTCCGCTCCCACCGGAACACGCGGAAAGGGCTGCGGCCAGGGCTGCCACCAGCAGGGCACGCGTTGCCTTCGAGGTCCTGTTCACGAAAGGTAACGATCCCATGGGTCGGGGATTGCGTTTACCAACCGCGAAGACGGCTTCGGCGCCGCATACTGGTCAATGGAGACTCCCCCGAGGTGGTGACGATGGACAGCGGACTGATTCTGCTGATCTTCCTGGCGTTCCTGTTCGCCTGGGGCCTGAACCGGGTGCGGCGTGCCTTCCGGCTCGGCCCGGTCGCGTACATCGGCGTCATGGCCGTGTTCGTCATCGCGATGCTCGCCATCTGGGGACAGACCGTCCGCTGACCCCTCCCTCCGGTCCCAGACGACGCCCTCCCGAGCCGTGAATCCGCGAAAAAGCCCCGCCTACCGGGAGCCCTCCAGCAGCACGCTCGCGACCAGCTCGGGGTCGTCGGTCATCGGCAGGTGTCCGCACCCCTTGAGCAGCTTCACCCGCTGCCCCGACCATCTGGCCGCGCGGATGGCCTGCCGGCGCGGAAGCAGCCGGTCGCGCTCGCCCCAGGCGATCGTGACCGGCGCCTTCGGCGGCGCGGGAGGCATCAGCCCCGCGAACGAGGCGAGGGTCTCGTCGAAACCGGAGGCGTCCCCCAGTGCCTGGAACCCGGCGAGCAGCGCCTCGGATGAGACCCTTCGGGGATGGGCGACCAGCACACCGGCGCAGAGAAGGCGTCCCAGCGGATCTTCCACGAGGGCGGCTCGCTGCGGAGAAAGGTGGCGAACCGAGGCCCTGCCGGCGCGGAGGACGGCTCGCGCGTACATGAGCTCGCTGCGGTTCCAGAATCCGGCCGGAGAGAGCGCGGTGGCCGAACGGACCACCCCGCGCGAGGCGAGTTCGAGAGCGACGTAACCCCCCAGGGAACTACCCGCCACATGAGGGTCGCGCAAGCCGAGCACATCGAAGAAGGACTCGATCGCGTCCGCCAGGCTTTCCGCCGTGTACGGCGTGCCGGGCGGCAGCGGCGGCGAGATGCCGAAACCGGGAAAGTCGACCGCGATCACGTCACGTTCGGCGGCGAGTCTGTCGAGCACCGGCAACCATGCCTGCCAGTGATGCCCGATGCCGTGCAGCAGGACGAGGGGAGGACCTGTCCCGCGCCGTTCGAACGCCAGCTCCATGCCCCCGAGTCAACCATCGATCGGGAGCGGGTGCCAGTCGTGCCGCCTGCGGCTCAGCGCGACCTGGTGGGGATCTCGAACCAGACGGCCTTGCCCTCCTTGGTGGGACGGGAGCCCCAGCGCCTGGCGAGCTGGTCGACGAGGTAGAGACCTCGCCCGCCCTCGTCGTTCTCCCCCGCGCTGCGGATGCGTGGCAGCCGAAGATCCTGGTCGAAGACCTCGACCCAGACGGACTCCCTGCCCCGGCGGATCCTGAGCGTGAACTCCTTCTCGTTGACGATCTCGTCTTCGAAACCGGGAACGTCCCAGGACTCGTCGAACGGCAGCGGGGGGCCGTCCATCGTCAGCTCCCTGCGCGGGATGCTGGCGGTGGCGGCGTGCAGCACGACGTTGGTGACGACCTCGGAGACGAGCAGGCAGGCGAGCTCGGCGCGCTCCTCGGGGACGTTCCAGCCGATGAACGCCTCCGAGGCCATCCGGCGCGCCTCCCCGACCATGATCGGCTGAGCGGGGAAGGTGCGCTCCTCGACGGCCAGGTCCTCGGAGGCGGACCTGAGTACGAGGATGGCCATGTCGTCGTCGATCTCACCGGGCACCGCGACGGTGGCGGCGTCGGCGATCTCCTCGACGGAGGCGTCACTGATCTTGATGAGCTTGCCGCAGAGCTGCGCCAGCGCCTCCTCGACGTTGGGCGGCCTGCCGTCGGCGTCGCGGATGGGGCGGCGGTCGACGAGCCCGTCGGTGTAGAGGAGCAACGAGGCCCCGGGGGGCAGCGTCCGCGTCTCCTCCTTGTAGACCAGGTCGGCGTGCATGCCCTTCGCCCGCACTCCCAGCGGCTGGCCGACCTCGCGGATGTCCAGCTCGGTGCAGGTGTCGCCGATCAGCAGCAGCGGAGGGGCGTGACCGGCGTTGGCGAACGACAGCTGCCGCGACCAGGCGTCGTACACGAGGTACTGGCAGGTGACGATGGGCGGGACGCTGATGTCGGCGCCGCTCTCGTCCTGCTCGGGGGTCGCGATGATGCGCGTCCACTCGTCGAGCCTGGCGAGGATCTCCGCGGGCGGCTTGTCGTCCTGGGCGAACGCCCGCAGGGCCGCCCGCAGCTGTCCCATCACCGCCGCGGCCTTGGCGCCCCGGCCCTCGACGTCGCCGATGACGATGCCGACCCGGCCCGCCGAGAGCGGGATGACGTCGTACCAGTCGCCGCCGACCTGAGTCTGGATGCCCTGCCCGTGGCTGGCCAGGGGGGCGGCGGGGAAGTAGCGGACCGCGATCTCCAGCCCGTCGAGCTGCGGCAGCGCGCGGGGCAGCAGGTGCTTCTGGAAGGACTCCGCGGTGTGCCGCTCCTCCTCGAACAGCAGGGCGTTGTCGACGGCGAGGGCGACCCTGGTGGCGATGGCCCCCACGAAGTCGCGGTCGAAGGCGTCGTAGTGCGGGCTGCGCCGGTCGGTCAGGTTGGACAGCCCCAGATAGATGAGCCCGAGGGTCTCTCCGCGCACGCACAGCGGCGCGACGATGGCCGAGGTCATGCCGATCTCGGCGGCGAGGCGGGTGTTGGCCTCGCCCGGACTGGGATAGTTGGTCTGGGAGAAGTCCTCGACGAGGATCGTCTCCTGGCGGCGCAGCGCGATCTCGGCGTAGTGCCCCACCGGGTAGTGGATCTCCGCCCCGAGCGGCGCCCAGGTGTTGGGCGGCGGGCTCCAGCCCTGGACGTGGGTGGAGACCCTCCGGGTGAGCCGCCCCTCCTCCACCAACTCGATGAAGCAGTGGTCGGCGAACTGCGGGACGAGCATCTCCGCGACGCGCTTGAGCGTCTCCTCGACGTAGAGCGATCCGGCGAGGCGCTCGCCGATCCGCTCCAGCAGGCCGAAGCGGTCCTTCTCCCGCTCGTTGCTGCGCATCGCCTCGCGGGCGGTGATGACGATGCCCGTCACCGCTCCCGAGGGATGCCGCAGCGGCACGGCCTGTGCCCGTACGTAGATGATCGTCCCGTCACCGCGCCTGACGTCGAACGTGCCCTCCCAGACGCCGCCCTTGAGGACGTGCTTGGAGAGCTCGACGGCGAGCGGGTGGTCCTTCTCCATGATGCCCAGGGAGAGCGACTGGTCACGGGGCCCCGAGGTGCCGGGGCGCCCGAACAGCCTCTCCGCGAACGGGTTCCAGTAGAGAAGGTTGCTGAACCTGTCGGTGACCACCACCGCCATCTCGGCGAGATCCAGGACGGAGCCGGCCGTGAGGTGATCAGCGGCGTCCTGGGAAACATCCCCCCACCGCTTCATCCGGTGACCGCCCCTCGTGGGCGGGTGTGTGCAAAGCGAACCACGGTTGCTCCTGCAGTCTCGGCCTGGGAGCGGAGGGACTCCCGAACGGGATCCAACCGAGCTAGGGGGCCTCGGTCAGCGTGTGGAGACGAAAACGTGCGCGGCAATCTCTCGCGGGAGATCCGCAAGAAAATTGTCCGCCTCGTCGTCACCTGTCACCCGCACACCGTCGTCGCTCGCCGCGAGCGTCACCTCGCGTCCGGGTTGTATCCCGACTTGCTTGAGTTTAAGCATCACAGCCGGATCGCTTTGCACTTGTTCGCTAATTCGCCGCACGACAACGGGTATATCTCTGGGTCCGGCCATCGCGGCCATCGACGGCAGCGACTCCAGCCTCCCCCCGGGATGGCCGACGACACCGAGCTCCTCAAGGCCCGGGATCGGATTGCCGTGCGGGTCCTCCGTGGGATTGTTGAGCAGGCTGATGAGCCTGGCCTCCACGGATTCGGACATGACGTGCTCCCAGCGGCACGCCTCGATGTGCACCTCTTCCCAGGGCAGACCGATCACCTGGGTGAGCAGGCATTCCGCGAGGCGGTGTTTGCGCATGACACGGGTCGCGAGGGTGCGTCCCAGATCGGTCATGGTCAGATGGCGGTCGCCCTCGACGCGAACCAGGCCGTCGCGCTCCATCCGGGCGACCGTCTGGCTGACGGTGGGACCGCTCTGCTGGAGACGCTCGGCGATACGCGCGCGCAGGGGGACGATGCCCTCCTCCTCCAGCTCGAAGATCGTACGAAGGTACATCTCCGTCGTGTCGATCAGGCCGTGTGCGGTCAAGGTTCCTCCCGTCCTCTCTCGATGCTACGTCCATCGCGCGGTGTTCCCGGGAGGGCGGCGCGGGACCTCGGAAGTCTGAGAAGACGACCCTATTGGGAGAACAGCCCACGATGACAAAGAAGGGCAACGCCCGAGGACGCCAAATCCTTCCCTAGCTGCTCAAACACTGCGCGCGAGCGGGCGATATTTTCTGAAGGCCGGGACGGCCAGCCCCACCGCGAGCACGGCCACCGCGCAGGCGATCCCGCCGCCCACCCACGCCCACGTGGCGCCGAACCACGAGGCGGTGCCGCCGGCCCGCAGATCGCCCAGCCGGGGACCTCCCGCGACCACCACCAGGAACACCCCCTGCATCCTCCCGCGCATGTCGTCGGGCGCGTGGGTCTGCAGGATCGTCTGCCGCCACACCGCGGAGACCAGGTCGGCGGCCCCGCCGAACGCGAGCAGGGCGACCATCAACCACAACCGGTCGGCGAGCCCCGCCGCGGCGACGGTGAGCCCCCATGCGGCGATCACGTACGTGAGCGCCAGTCCCTGGCGCTGGACCCGGCCCACCCAGCCCGACAGCAGGCCGCCGAGCACCGAGCCGATCGCGATACTGGCCGACAGCCAGCCGAACGCGATCAGAGAGCCGCCGAACCGCTCGTCCACGATCTCCGGGAACAGCGCCCTGGGCAGCGCGAACGCCATGGCGATGAGATCGACGACGAACGACATCAGCACGACCGGATGTCCGGAGATGTAGCGCAGACCGTCCACGACCGACCGCAGACCCGGGCGGGTCACCTCTCCGATCGGTTCGAGTTTCGGCAGCCTCAGCGCGGCGTAGAAACCGGCGCCGAACAGCAGCGCGTCGATCAGGTAGGCGGCGGCGAAGCCGCTTCGCGCGAGCACCGCCCCGCCGAGCAGTGGCCCGATGACCGTGCCGAGGCCGCCCGCCAGGAAGTTGAGGGTGTTGGCCGCGGGGATCAGGTCGACGGGGACCAGCCTGGGGATGATCGCGCCTCTGGTCGGCCCGGTGATGGCGAAGCCGGTGGCGTGCACGGCCACGGTGGCCAGCAGCAGGCCGACGCTCGTCGAGCCCAGTGCGGCCTGGACGAGGAGCGCGAGCGTCCCCGACCAGGCGATCAGCGCGCCGACGATGAGGAGTCTGCGCCGGTCGACCGCGTCGGCGATCGCGCCTCCCCAGAGTCCGAAGACGATCAGGGGGATCAGGTTGGCCGGACCGAGCATGCCGACCCAGAAGGACGACTTCGTGATGTCGTAGATCTGGGCGCTGACGGCCACCGAGGTGAGCTGGAAGCCGATGAACGACACACCCTGACCGGCCCAGAGCCTCCGGTAGGCGGGTATGGCGAGCGGGCGCGTATCAGCCGCATGCCTACCAACGAAGTCCCTGAACCCCACCCCGACACCCCTCTAACCGACATACATGGATATATCAGCACAAAGCGGGGAGGGTGTTCAGGGGGCCAGACGTTCGACGACCCAGGTGGCGCCGGAGCGCCGGTAACGGAGGCGGTCATGCATGCGGTCGGTGCGACCTTGCCAGAACTCCACCTCGGACGGCACCACGCGCAGCCCGCCCCAGAAATCGGGGACGGGCGGATCCTCGGGCCAGCGCTCCGCCAACTCCTCGTAACGGGCGTCCAGCTCGTCCCTGGAGTGCACGACCGCCGACTGCCTCGACGCCCACGCGCCGATCCGCGACCCGTAGGGCCGGGACCTGAAATAGATGGCCGACTCCTCGCGCGGCAGCCGTACCACCGATCCCTCCACCCGCACCTGGCGACGGATGGAGTGCCAGGGGAACAGCAGGGCGGCACGCGGGTTCTCCGCCATGTCCCGGCCCTTGCGCGACTCGTAGTTAGTGTAGAAGACGAACCCGTTCTCGTCGTAGCCCTTGAGCAGAACCGTCCTGGCCGTCGGCCGCCCACCCGCCGAGGCGGTCGCGAGCACGGTCGCGTTCGGTTCGGGAAGCCCGGCGTCCACGGCGTCGCCGAACCAGAGGGCGAACTGGGAGAAGGGGTCGGGGGCGAGATCTGCCTCGATCAGGGGCAGTCCCTGGTACGTGCGGCGAAGGCCCGCCATCGAAGGCGGTCGCGATGTGGCATCCACGGGAAGGTATTCTCCCGTGCCGAGCAGGAAGCCCGCGCGGTGCCCCCCACCTGGGGCGATCGCGTTCCGGCGGGTCCGGCGGCACACCGCCTCGGCCCAGGGGGTTGAATATGACCCGCCGGTATCTCGACATCAAGGCTTTGACTTCAAGAAAGGGAGGCAGCCGAGAATGTCCGACTTCAAACCCGGGCTCGAAGGCGTGGTGGCTTTCGAGACGGAGATCGCGGAACCGGACAAAGAAGGGGGCGCCCTTCGCTACCGGGGCGTCGACATCGAAGAGTTGGTCGGTCGCGTCTCTTTCGGACACGTGTGGGGCCTGCTTGTCGACAACAAGTTCCAGCCGGGCCTGGCCCCGGCGGAGCCCTTCCCCATTCCTGTCCACTCCGGTGACATCCGCGTCGACGTGCAGAGCGCGCTGGCCATGCTGGCCCCCGCGTACGGTTTCAGGCCGCTGCACGACATCGACGACGAACAGGCCCGCGCCGACCTGGCCCGCGCCAGCGTGAACGCCCTGAGCTTCGTCGCGCAGTCCGCGCGCGGCCTGGGGAAGCCGATGGTCCCCCAGAGCGAGGTCGACAAGGGGGAGAGCATCGTCGAGCGGTTCATGATCCGTTGGCAGGGCGAGCCCGACCCCAAGCACGTCAAGGCCATCGACGCCTACTGGACGTCCGCCGCCGAGCACGGCATGAACGCCTCCACCTTCACCGCCAGGGTGATCGCCTCCACCGGAGCCGATGTCGCCGCGGCGCTGAGCGGTGCGGTCGGCGCCATGTCCGGCCCGCTCCACGGCGGTGCGCCCGCGCGCGTGCTGCACATGATCGAGGGCGTCGAGCAGCTCGGCGACGCCAGGAAGTACGTGCAGTCGGAGCTCGACAAGGGGCAGCGCCTCATGGGCTTCGGTCATCGCGTCTACCGTGCCGAGGACCCCCGGGCACGCGTGCTCCGCCGCACCGCCAAGGAGCTCGACGCACCGCGTTACGAGGTCGCCGCGGCGCTGGAGAAGGCCGCGCTGGAAGAGCTGCACGCCCGCAAGCCCGACCGGGTGCTCGCCACCAACGTCGAGTACTGGGCGGCGGTCATCCTGGACTTCGCCAAGGTCCCCTCCTCGATGTTCACCTCGATGTTCACCTGCGCGCGCACCGCGGGCTGGGCCGCCCACATCCTGGAACAGAAGCGCACGGGCAGGCTCGTCCGCCCCAGCGCCGACTACGTGGGTCCGTCCCAGCGCTCGGTCCAGGACGTCCCCGGAGCCGCCGAGGTCATCCACCCCTTCTGAAGTTCCCCCTCCTGTACGGCTGTCGCGCGACGTCTCGCGCGGCAGCCGTTGCCGGTTTCGGGTCCCCGAGGAACCCGCGCGCCCTTGGAGCTCACCGGACGTGTCGAGCGCCGTCGAGCGCCCGGGACCCCGAAGAACCCGCGACACCCCGCGTGATCGTCCCGCCCTGCCCAAAACCCTTCAACGGCTCGTCTCGAAATCCGGACCCCGTCCTGGATCGATCCCCGGGCTCAGTAGGCTGGTCAGGTGGCTGACATCGTGATTCCCTCTGACATCAAGCCCGCCGACGGCCGTTTCGGCTGCGGGCCCTCGAAGGTGCGCCCCGAGCAACTCTCGGCTCTCGCGGCCTCCGGGTCCAGTCTCCTGGGCACCTCTCACCGCCAGAAGCCCGTCAAGGCGCTGGTCGGGCGCGTTCGCGCGGGGCTTTCCGAGCTGTTCTCCCTCCCCGCGGGGTACGAGGTCGTCCTGGGCAACGGCGGCACCACCGCGTTCTGGGACATCGCCGCCTTCGGACTGATCCGTGACAGGTCCCAGCACCTGCACTTCGGTGAGTTCTCCTCGAAGTTCGCCTCCGTGGCGGCCAAGGCCCCGTGGCTGGGCGACCCGACCGTGATCAAGTCGGAGGTGGGCACTCACCCCGAGGCCCGCCTGGAGGAGGGCGTCGACGTCTACGCGCTCACCCACAACGAGACCTCGACCGGCGTCGCGATGCCGATCAGGCGCGTGGGCGAGGAGGGCTCGCTCGTGCTGGTCGACGCCACCTCCGGCGCCGGCGGCCTGCCCGTCGAGGCGAGCGAGTTCGACGTCTACTACTTCGCGCCGCAGAAGAGCTTCGCCTCCGACGGCGGCCTCTGGATCGCCCTGATGTCCCCGGCCGCGCTGGCCAGGGTCGACGAGATCGCCTCCAGCGGGCGCTACGTCCCCGAGTTCTTCAGCCTCCCGGTGGCGATCGACAACTCCTCCAAGGACCAGACGTACAACACTCCGTCGGTCGCCACCCTCTTCCTGCTCGCCGAGCAGATCGAGTGGATGAACGGCAACGGCGGCCTCGCCTGGACGACCGCCCGCACGGCCGACTCGGCCCGGCGCCTGTACACCTGGGCGGAGAAGACCTCCTACACCACCCCGTTCGCGGCTCCCGAGTTCCGCTCCAACGTGGTGGGCACGATCGACTTCTCCGACGACGTCGACGCCTCCGCGATCGCGAAGGTCCTGCGGGCCAACGGCATCGTCGACACCGAGCCCTACCGCAAGCTCGGCCGCAACCAGCTGCGCGTCGCGATGTTCCCCTCCATCGACCCCGAGGACGTCGAGGCCCTGACCACCTGCGTCGACTACGTCGTCGAGCGCCTGTAGTCCCCCGCTTCCCCGAGGTGGGGCACCGTCCTCGTCGACCCGGCGAGGACGGTACGCGAGGACTCGTTCCCCTTCTCCCGTCCCGGAAGCCGGATCACCGGCTCCCGGGGCGGGAGCCTAGGGCAGCGTGCTCGGGGTCCCGCCCGCCGCCGAGGCGTGGGCCCGCTCCCCCGCGAGCCGCGCCAGCTCGTGCAGCAGGCGCAGGGCGTCGTCCGGGTCCACCCCCTCCGCGAACCGCGAGAGTACGGGAGCCCGATCGGGACTGTTCGCCAGTGCCGCGAGCATCAGCCCCGCCACGTGTTCGTCCCGTGAGCGGCTCGCGGTGTAGCGAAAGGCGTTGCGCACGGGGGCCCTTTCCAGCAGGCCCTTCCTGACGAGACGCTCGGCGACGGTCTGCACCGTGGTGTAGGCCAGGCTCCGTTCGGCGTTCTGGTTCAGCATGTCCTGCACCTGGCGAACCAGCATCGGTTGCTTGCAGCCCCACAGCACGTCCATGATCGCGCGTTCCAGGGATCCCAGGTTCACCCGCGGCCACCTTTCGAGGGTCGCGCCCGGCTGTGATGGCCCTGGAACATGTACGGGCACGCGGCCAGGCAGGTTCACACATGAAATTTTGTCACATTGTCACTTAAATCAACCGATGCTTCCATAGCTGATGAATTACAGCAGAATCTTCTGTTGTGCGTTCACGGAAAAAACTCCCCGGGAATGCGGCCGAAAAGAACGCGCCGCCACCGGGTCCGGCCGTCCCGGATGCCGGTCGTGTCCCCGGACGGTCATCACCCCGCCGGCGGACGACCCCCGGAGCGGCTTTATTCGCCCCCGGAGGCCACGAACCACCCCGCCCGACCAATGTGATTACCAAGGCGCTACCAAGCGCCACATAGCGCCCACAGCCCCGTACAGCGCCCTTTTCTCGGCGAAGCCCTCGAAGTCGGCCGACAACCCGTCTCCGGGACAGGCCCGATGCCTGGAGGTTCGGTAGACGGAGATGCGGCTTTCCTGAGGCGACTTTCCGGGGAGACTCCCGAAGCCGGACGCGACGCGCCTTTGAAAGATCTGTGTCTCTCAGTAGGCCGGAGTGACGGCCCTGGGGCGCCTGCGGCGCATCACCCAGGCCGCGATGATGCCGCCGATCAGCCCGAACAGGTGCCCCTGCCAGGAAATGCCGTCCTCGCCGGGAAGCACGCCCCAGATGATCGAGTAGTAGGCGATCGCCACACCGACACCGATCACGATGTCGAGGGCCCGGCGGTCGAACAGCCCTCGGGCGACGACAAGACCGAAATACCCGAAGACCAGGCCGCTCGCACCGACCGTGACCGCATACGGCGAGCTGGTGAACCAGACACCAAGCCCGCTGACCAGCACGATGATCAGGCTGGCCCCCAGGAAACGGGCGATCCCGCGCAGCGCGGCGAGGAACCCGAGAACCAGCAGGGGAAGCGAGTTGGCCATCAGGTGGCCGAATCCGGCGTGCAGGAAGGGGGCGAGGAAGATGCCGCCCAGACTGTCGGGATTCCAGGCCCGGATGCCGTAAACGTCGAACTCCCCCGGCAGGACGTAGTCGGCGATCTCGACCACCCACATGACACCGACCAGGATGACGTTGACGATCGCGGCGCCCAGCGCGCCCGCGGCCAGATCTCCCGCCCTGCGCTTCAGAAGATCGCCGGAGGATCGGCCGGTGGGGGTCGTTCCGGTCGCGTGGTCGTTCATGCACTCTCCTGGCCTTTGGAGCGTCGGCGTGAATGTCAAGTGCCCTCGCCACACCTGTCCACACCTTTACCGTACGCACTCCTGGCCGTGAATGCGCCGGGCGCGGCCCCTCGGATCGCGCCCGGCACACAGTTTTCCTTCGATTCCCGCCGATCCCGGCGATCCCGGCGCTACTCGCCCGCCCACCGGGGAGCGCGCTTCTCGGCGAAGGCCGCCGCCCCCTCCATCGCGTCCTTGGACGCGAACACCGGATTGATGATCTCTCCCTGCTTCGCGAACATCTCGTCACGGCTCCAGTCCGCCGACTCCACGATCACGCGCTTGGTCGCGGCGAGCGCGAGCGGGGCGTTGGCGGCGATCCTGCTCGCGAGTTCGACGGCCGTGGCCAGGGCCTCGCCCACGGGCGTGACATGGTTGACCAGGCCGAGCTCGTACAGCCGGGAGGCGGGAAAGTGGTCGCCGGTCAGGGCGATCTCCATCGCGACGTGGTAGGGGATGCGCCGCGGCAGCCGCATCACGCCGCCCGCCGCCGCGACCAGCCCTCGCTTGGGCTCGGGGAGCCCGAACTTCGCCTCCTCGGAGGCGATGATGATGTCGCAGGCCAGCGCGAGCTCGCAGCCTCCGGCCAGGGCGTATCCCTCGACGGCGGCGACGAGCGGCTTCTTCGGCGGCGCCTCGGCGATACCGCCGAACCCCCTGCCCTCCACGACCGGGAAGTCCCCGGTCAGGAACCCCTTCAGGTCCATGCCCGAGCAGAACGTTCCGCCCGCGCCGGTGAGGACGTAGGCCGCCACGTCCTTCCGTTCCTCCAGCTCGTCCATCGCGGCCGCGAGGCCCCGAGCCACGGCGCCGTTGACCGCGTTCCTGGCTTTGGGGCGGTTGATCGTGATGACGGCCACGCCGCCGTCGACTTCGACCAGAACCTCGTCAGACACCGGATGACTCCTACTTGGGCTGGAAGCGGATACCACCGTCGAAACGGATCGTCTCGGCGTTCATGTAGTCGTTCTCGATCAACGAGCGGACCAGGTGCGCGAACTCGGAGGCGAGCCCCATGCGCTTGGGGAAGACCACCGGAGCCACCAGCTTGGCCTTGAACTCGTCGGCGTTGGGCGAGAAACCGTAGATCGGGGTGTCGATGATGCCGGGGCAGACGGTGTTGACACGCACGCCGATCGCGGCGAGGTCACGCGCGGCGGGGACGGTCATACCGACGATGCCGCCCTTGGACGCCGAGTAGGCGACCTGGCCGATCTGTCCCTCCAGCGCCGCCACCGAGGCGGTGTTGATCACTACACCGCGCTGGCCGTCCGCGTCGACCGGCTCGGTCTTCGCGATCGCGGCGGCGCCGATGCGCATGAGGTTGAAGGTGCCGATCAGGTTGACCTCGATGACCTTGCGGTACGAGGCCAGGTCGTGGGGCGAGCCGTCACGGCCCACGGTCCGGCTCGCCCAGCCGATGCCCGCGCTGTTCACCACGACACGCAGCGGCCTGCCGGTCGCCACGGCCGCGTCCACAGCCGCCTGCACCTGGTTCTCGTCCGACACGTCGGTCTTGACGAAGACGCCACCGAGTTCGTCGGCCAGTGACTTGCCGCGCTCCTCGTTGAGGTCGGCGATGACGACGAGGGCACCCTGCGCGGCGAGGTCGCGGGCCGTGGCCTCACCGAGACCGCTGGCACCGCCCGAGATGATTGCTGCTGCTCCGTTCACGTCCATGTGCGGACTTTAACGCGCGGACCGAATGAAGTTCTACTCGGGGTAGGGTAAAACTCGCCGACGCTAGATCTCCCCGACGGCGCTGCTCACGTCGGGATAGACCTTGATCCGCCGGTCGAGGCCCGTCGTGCGGAGGATCCGGGCCACCGGAGGCTGGGGTGCCGCCAGGCAGACCCCGCCGCCCTCGCCCGTGGCCAGCCGCCATGCCTCGATCAGCACGGACAGGCCGCTGGAGTCCATGAAGGACAGGGCGGTGAGATCGAGGACGAGGCGCGCGCCATCCAGCTTGATCGCGTCGCGGACCTCGTCTCGCAGGAAGGGAGCGGTGAACAGGTCGAGCTCGCCCTCGACAGCCACCACCACGGCGTCACCGACGGCGCGGCGAGCCAGCCGTAGCTTCATCAGTCCTCCTCGCGCCCGAAGGGCAGATCCACTTTACTTCGCCCGCACTGCACGCGAGGTCATGCGCGATTGTTCACAGGAAGTTCGTATGGCACGAGCCCCACGACCGGAGGTGCCGCCGTCAGGGGGCGGCGAAACCGTACGGCAGTTCGAGCCGGTGGGCGGCGAGGAGGCTCGCGTCGGCGAGGATCTCACGGGTCGGCCCGTCCGCGGCGATCACGCCCCCGGAGAGGATGAGCGAGCGTTCGCACAACTCCAGCGCGTACGGCAGATCGTGGGTGACCATCAGGACGGTCACGTCGAGCCCTCGCAGGATCTCGGCCAGCTCGCGCCGGGAGGCCGGATCCAGGTTGGAGGAGGGCTCGTCGAGCACCAGGATCTCCGGCTCCATCGCCAGCACCGTCGCCACCGCGACCCGGCGGCGCTGGCCGAACGACAGGTGGTGCGGTGGCCTGTCGATCGTCTCCAGCATGCCCACACGCTCCAGCGCGTCCTTGACCCTCCGCTCCAGTTCCTCACCCGCGACGCCCATGTTGGCCGGGCCGAAGGCCACGTCCTCCCGGACGGTCGGCATGAAGAGCTGGTCGTCGGGGTCCTGAAAGACGAGCCCGACCCGCCTGCGGATCTCCCTGAGCGACTCCTTGCCGACCGGCAGTCCCGCCACGGCCACCGTGCCGTGCCCGGCGGTCAGGATGCCGTTGAGGTGCATCACCAGCGTGGTCTTGCCCGCGCCGTTCGGCCCGAGCAGCGCGACCCGCTCACCGCGCTCCACCCGAAGGTCCACACCGAACAACGCCTGCGTGCCGTCCGGGTACGCGTACGCCAGGCGGCTCACCTCCAGCGAGAGCGGCGCGGGCGGCGGGGACGAGGCCGGCACGGGCCGCGAGGACGGCACTGTCACACGAACCCCCAGCTCCCGAGTAACACGGCGAGTGCCGCACCCGGCAACATACCGGCGACGAGCCACTGCCGCGAGGCGGCCGAGAGGTCCTGGATCACCGGCATCACACCGGTGTAGCCCCGGCTGAGCATCGCGAGGTGCACCCGCTCGCCCCGCTCGTACGAGCGGATGAACAGCGCCCCCGCCGATCTGGCGATCACCGGGATGTGCCGCACGTCCCTGGCCACGAACCCGCGCGACTCCCTCGCCACCCGCATCCGGCGCATCTCGTCCAGGATCACGTCCATGTAGCGGAGCATGAACATCGCGATCTGCACCAGCAGCGGCGGCAGCCTCAGACGCTGGGCGCCCAGCAGTATCAGCCGTGGCTCGGTGGTGGCCGCGAGCAGCACGCTCGCGACCACGCCCAGGGTCGCCTTGGCCAGGATGTTCCAGGCGGCCCACAGGCCGGCGACGCTGAGCGAGAGTCCCATGAAGGTCACCCTCTCGCCGAACCCGATGAACGGGATGGCCAGCGCGAACACCACGAACGGGACCTCGACCACCATCCGCCGCAGCACGAACCCGGCCGGGATCCGGGCGAGGGCCGCCACGACGGCCAGGAGCGCGGCGTACAACCCGAAGGCCCAGAACCACTCGCGCGGGGTGGCGACCACCACCACGGCGAACCCGGCCACCGCCGCCAGCTTGCACTGGGGCGGCAGCCGGTGCACGAGCGTGTCGCCCGGCCGGTGGAGCTGGTGGTGGTGGCCCGATCCCACTAGGCGGACACCTTCTTGTCGCTGTCGTCGAAACCGGTGCCGTCACCGTGGTCGCCCCGGCGGCGCACGGCGTAGAACACCCCACCGCCGACGGCGAGCGTCACCCCGACGCCGATCACTCCCGCCACACCCACCGGGATGCCGCCCACGTCCCCGTAGTCGGCGAGCGGCTGCTCACCCAGCGAGTGGTCGGTCGCCTGGTCGCTGAAGCCCTTGTCCTCGGCGACCCACTCCAGGCCGTCGGGCGAGGAGGAGGCGTAGAAGCTGACGACGCCCGCCAGCAGCGCCGCCACCGCGATTCCCGCGGGCAGGAACCAGCCGGGACGGCGGGCGGCGACCGGCGCCTGAGCCCCCTGGGATCCGGGGGATCCGGGGGTGACGATCACGTCGCCGTCCGCGCCACGCAGGACCAGCGGCGCGACGATTCCGCGGGCGCCGTAGACCAGGTCGGGCCGGATCGCGAGCACGGTGCTGACGGTGACCGCGGTGATCAGGCCCTCCCCCACGCCGATGAGCAGGTGCACGCCGCCCATCGCCGCGGCGACCGTGCCGATCTCGATGGGCGCGGTGCCGCCGATCCAGAACAGCAGGGTGAACGCGAGCGCCGAGGCGGGCACCGAGAGCAGCGCCGCGACGAACGAGGCCGCCACCACGACGCCCCTGTTCCGCACGCTCCGGGTGATCAGGAGGAAGACACCCCACCCGACCAGCACGGCGACGAGGCCCATCAGGGTGATGTTGACGCCCAGCGCGGTCAGCCCGCCGTCCGCGAAGAAGAACGCCTGCACCAGGAGGACGACGGCCACACACAACACCGCCGTGTAAGGGCCGACGAGTATCGCGGCCAGCGCACCGCCGAGAAGGTGCCCGCTGGTCCCCGCGGCGACCGGGAAGTTGAGCATCTGGACCGCGAAGACGAAGGCGGCGACCAGTCCGGCCATCGGAGCGGTGCGGTCGTCGAGTTCGCGACGGGCGCCGCGCAGGCACACGGCCACACCGGCGGCGGCCACCGCCCCCGCCGACACCGAGACGGCGGCGTTGAAAAAGCCATCGGGTACGTGCACTACAAGCCTCCGAAATGCGGATTTGCCCCTAACTTTAGGCCATGGGCTTGTAGTTGCAAGAAGGTGGCATTAACGCACGATACGTCTGATGAAAGTTCTGGGGCCGAGGGTTCGAACCACCGTGCTGAGCCTGCCCTTCCCCGCCGTGGCGTAGGGCCTGACACTCCACCTGACCGCGCCACGCCACCACGTGCGCGGATGCTCGATCGCCTCGGGCACCGCCTCGATCCTGAAGCGCGCGGGCGGCCCACCCAGGTCGAGCTCCAGGTAGGCGTCCCAGGTGCCGGGCCCCAGTCGCCCCATCGCCTGGGAGGCCGTGAACGCGCCGCCCTCGCCGACCGTGACCGGCTCGCGCCGCTCCCGGCTCGACTCCCGCTCCCGCCAGACCAGAAAGCGCACCGCGTCCGCCGCCGGAGCATCCGTGCCCACGCTGACCTCACCGTCGAGCACCAGCCGGTGCCCGGCGGCCCAGCGGGCGCGCACCAGCCGCACGCTCCCCGGCACCGAGACCACGTGCCCGCCGATGTCGAGGCTGAGGTTGCCGTACGGGTGGGTGAAGTACGGAAGGGCGACGACGGCGACGACATCGCCCACCACGCGAGGCGCGGGCGGCGCGATCGGCCCCTCCCCTTCGGTGCCCAGACGCGCGAGCCGGGGCACCCCCTCGAAGACGACACTCACGTGGACGTCCCAGATGCCGGAGGACAGGGTGGTGACGTCGACGGTCCCGGTGAACCCCGCGCAGTCGCCGTCCACCGGAACCACGACCTCGTCACAGGGGCCGACACCCGTGTGCCGGCGCCGCAGCACCAGGGCGAGATCCCCGCCGGTGATCTCCGGGCGGCCGTAACGCTCCAGCGTGCTCAGCGCCACCTTGCCCGAGATCGCCAGCCGCCCCTCCCGTTCCCGCTCCCAACGCAGCGCGGTGAGCTCCCGGCGGACCGAGGCCGACTCGATGTGCGCCAGCCGCACCAGGCGGTCGATGTCCTGCAGGGCGGCGATCCGACTCCGGTCGATCGCCGGGAGCCGCTCGCGGACCCCGTCGGTCAGCCACCGCTCGCACATGTCGGCCACCTCGGCGACGATCTCCTTGCGCGCGACCTCCCCGGCGTCCAGGAAGGGCCTGCCGAGGTTACCGAAGGCGTCCATCCGGAAATGACGCCGCAGGAGGTGGTCGCGGAGGTCTCCCGGACGCACGTGGGCGAGCATCAGCTCGACCGGCCGTTTGATCATCCGCAGCCAGGAGACCGGATCGCGGCTCCCCGGCCGCTGCATGATGCTGGTGCCGTCCGGCCGGGCGACCAGGTGGTAGCAGTCGTAGTCGGCGACCACCGAGATCACCTCCGCGTGGCAGTAGGCGTGGGTGGTGAAGACGACGTCCTCCCCCACCAGGAGCGTCTCGTCGAAACGGATGGCGTGCCGCTCCAGCATCTCCCTGCGGAACAGCTTGAAGCAGCTCAAGCTGTTGTAGACCGCGCTGTCGCCGAGCGGCACCCGCTCGGCGTTCTCCTTGAACATCGAGATCGGCACCTTGCGGTCATGCCCGACGATCTTCCCGAGCACGATGTCGGAACCGTTGCGGTCGGCCATCGCGAGCATCCGCTCCAGCGCCTGAGGGCCGAGGTAGTCGTCCGCGTCGCAGAAGAAGACGTATCTGCCGCGCGCGTGGGAGAGTCCGACGTTGCGCGGGCGCCCGGCGCCGCCCGACGCCTCCTGCCTGACGACGCGGATCACACCGCGGTGGCAGGAGGCGTAGAGGTCGAGCAGCGCGACACCGCCGTCGGTGGAACCGTCGTCGACGACCACCACCTCCAGGGCGACGCGCTGGATCAGCAGCGACGTCAGGCATCTGTCGAGATAGGGACCGCAGTTGTGCAGGGGAACGATCACGGTGACGTCGATGTCGGACCGAAGCGCCTCCTCGCTCGTGATGTCATGGCCACCCCGCTCCACACTCGTGACGCCGTGGCCGCCCCGCTCCATGCTCGTGATGTCACAGCCACCCCGCCCCGTGCGGACTCGCTGGAGGATCGTTACTGTCACCGCCGCGCCCCTCGTCGGTCACTCTCCGCTTATCTAGCGTCTCAGTATGTGACAAAGGGGCGCCCGTACGGGGCGAATCTCCAGGGTTGCCTCCCCAATACGCCGACACGAGAGACCGTCCGGGGAGTTAAGCCCCCGTTTCCTCCGCCTTGCCCCATCAACCATCC
This sequence comes from Streptosporangium sp. NPDC000095, assembly GCF_042899335.1. Classification (NCBI taxonomy): domain Bacteria; kingdom Bacillati; phylum Actinomycetota; class Actinomycetes; order Streptosporangiales; family Streptosporangiaceae; genus Streptosporangium; species Streptosporangium sp. NPDC000095. Next base: position 42,313 of record NZ_JBIAZS010000006.1, on the reverse strand, counting down.
GGTGGATTCCGAAGGGGCCGTCCACCGATGATTCTCGGAACATGACAGTCATCGAGATCGACGGCCTGAGGAAGAGCTACCGGGACGGCAAGGCGGTGGACGGCCTCTCCCTGAAGGTGGAGCACGGGGAGATCTTCGGAATCGCCGGCCCCAACGGAGCGGGAAAGACCACGACCGTGGAATGCGCGTCGGGACTGCGGCGACGGGACGGCGGCACCCTGCGCGTACTGGGGCTGGACCCCCAAGACGATCGGCGCGCGCTGCTGCAACGCGTCGGCGTCCAACTGCAGGAGGCCGCCCTGCCCGACGCGATCAAGGTCGGTGAGGCGCTGCGGATGTACGCCTCTTTCTACGACAGGCCCGCCGACTGGCGGAAACTCATGGACGAGTGGGGACTGGCGGACAAGAGGAGCACCCGCTTCGCGGGGCTGTCCGGCGGCTGGAAACAGCGGCTGTTCATCGCGCTGGCCCTGGTCGGCAACCCGGAGGTCGTCTTCCTCGACGAGCTGACCACGGGCCTGGACCCCTCCGCCCGCCGGATGACCTGGGGCCTGATCCGCGACATGCGCGAGCGCGGGGTCACCGTCGTTCTCGTCACCCATTTCATGGACGAGGCCGAGGCCCTGTGCGACCGCATCGCGATCATCGACCGGGGTCGCGTCGTCGCCGAGGGCGGCCCACACGAACTGATCGCGAAGGGGCGCTCCGATTCGCTGGAGAACGCGTACTTCGCCCTGACCCGAGGGGAGACGACGTGAAAGGCATCACGCGGGTCATCGCGGTCGAACTCAAACTGATCGTGCGTGATCCGATGTCGGGGTTCTTCGCCCTCGTCTTCCCAGCGATCATGCTGTGGGTCAAGACGCGTACCGGCAAGCCCCTTCCCGGCGGGCTGCCGGTCATCGACGCCACGGTGCCGATGCTGAGCGTCTTCGTCATCGGACTGGCCGGGCTGGTCGTCCTCCCTGCCACGCTGGCGCAGTACAGGGAACGCCGCGTCCTGAAGCGGCTGCGCGCCACTCCCGCCTCACCCGCGATGCTGTTCGGTGCCCAGTGGGCCGCTCACACGCTGGTGGCCGCGATCGGAACGGTGTTGTTGATCGCCATCGGACTGGCCGTTCTCGGACTGTCGGCGCCGGCCGACACCACGGGCTTCCTGCTGGCCTGGACACTCGGCGCGCTGAGCCTCGGCGCCATCGGCCTCTTCATCGGCGCTCTCGTCCCGAACGGCCGCGCCGCGACCGTGATCGGGCTGAGCGTGTTCTTCCCGATGGTCTTCCTCTCCGGCGCCATGATCCCCCGGGAGACCATGTCCGGCTCGATGCGCGCCATCGGCGACCTCACCCCGATGGCCCCCGTGGTCGAGGCGATCCGCGCCGCGTGGGAGGGCGATGCGATCGCCCCGGTCACCCTGGGGCTCATGGTGGCGACCGCCGTCGTCGCCGGCGGCATCGCCGTCAGGGCCTTCCGGTGGTGACCGGCGCAGACCTCGACACCTCACGCTGGGATCACGCCCGGCTCGCCCTGCCGTACGTGTTCCTGCTGCTTCCGACGGTCTTCTCCCTGCTGCGGGACTGGAGACCGGAGGTGCTGGCACTCGCGGTGCTCGCCGGAGCCTGGCACTGGTTCATGGTGACCTCGCACCCCGCCTGGACCGAACGGCCGATCGCGATGGCCGTCTACTTCGCCGTGACGCTCGCCGTCATCGGGACGTTGATCGGAATCGACACGATGTTCACGGTGACAGGCGTGGGGGCGTTCATCCAGGCCTTCACCCTGCTGCCCGGCAGGTGGGCGTACGCGGGTGTGGCCGCGACGGCCGGTGTGCTGGTCACCGTCACCCCTCGCCCCGGACGCTCCCCGGCCGAGATGCTCTACGCCTTCCTCGTCGCGACGCTGGTCGCCTCCGCGATCGGCCTGCTGATTCGGATCGTCTCCGACCAGAACGACCAGCGCAAAGCGATGATCCTTCAGTTGAGGAAGACCGGCGCCACACTCGCCGCGGTCGCGGAGGAGAACGCGGACCTGCAGGCCCGGCTCCTGACCAGCGCTCGTGAGGCCGGCGTGCTCGGGGAGCGGCAGCGGATGGCGAGGGAGATCCACGACACCATCGCGCAGGGCCTGACCGGCATCCTCACCCAGCTCGAAGCCGCCGACGACGCGCTCGACGACATACCGGCCGTCCGCGCGCGCCTGCACACGGCACGCACTCTGGCCAGGGAGAGCCTGAACGAGGCACGGCGATCGGTCCAGGGGTTGCGCCCGGCACCGCTGGACGAGGCTCAGCTCGCCACCGCCCTTCACGATGTCACCACCAAATGGTCACGAACCACCGGCAAACCCGCCTCCGTGTCGGTCACCGGAGACCCCCGGCCGCTGCACGCGGAGGTGGAGACCACCTTGCTGCGGGTGGCGCAGGAGGCGCTGGCCAACGTTTCGCGACACGCCGCCTCGGCCACCCGGGTCGGACTCACCCTGTCGTACATGGAGGATGTCGTGGTGCTGGACGTGCGCGACGACGGATGCGGCTTCACCCCGGGAACGGCGGACGGTTCGCTCCCGGGCGGTTTCGGCCTCATCGCGATGCGCCAGCGAGTCACCCGGCTGGCCGGTGAGTTCGTGATCGAGACGGCCCCCGGCCAGGGAACGGGCATCTCGGCGACCGTCCCCGCCATTCCTCCCGCCGACACGGACGCCGGCGTGGACGCAAACACGGACGCCGACGCGGGCCCCGGCTCGTTCGGCCACCACCGAAACCACGGAAACCACGGAAACCACGGAAACGCGGTCTGAGACATGCCGATTCGTATGATCATCGTCGATGACCACCCCGTCGTCCGCGACGGGCTGCGCGGGATCTTCACCGGCGACGACGCCTTCGAGGTCGTCGGCGAGGCGGCCGACGGACCGGAGGCCCTCGCCGTCGCGTTGCGGACGAGCCCCGATGTCGTGCTCATGGACCTGCGTATGCCGAAGATGAGCGGTGCCGAGATCATCCGCCGGTTGCGTGAACAGACGCCCGGCGTCCACGTGCTGGTCCTGACCACCTTCGACGACGACGCCGACGTCCTGCCCGCGATCGAGCAGGGCGCCACCGGTTACCTGCTCAAGGACACTCCGCGTGCCGAGTTGCGTGACGCCGTACGGGCGGCGGCCCGCGGCGAGACGGTGCTGTCCCCCTCGGTGGCCGGCGTGCTGGCGCACAGGGTGCGCACCCCGAGGCAACGGGTGCTGAGCCGCAGGGAGACCGAGGTGCTCGGCCTCATCACCCGTGGCGCGACCAACCGCGAGGTGGCCGCGAAACTGTTCATCACCGAGGCGACGGTGAAGACGCATCTGCTGCACATCTTCGCCAAACTCGGCGTCAACGACCGGGCGGCCGCGGTCGCGGCGGCCTACGAGACCGGCCTGCTCAAACCGGCCGTTTCAGAGTGAGCGTCGATTCCCGACTCCGAGGTTTCGCGACCGCTGGACGTCCGCCCGCGCCCGCCGAAGCTCACGCAGGAACCGAGCGGGAATCCTCCGGGAACCGCGACGTGCCGACGCCCGCTCCGCCGACCGCATATTGATCTTCCACAGGAAGTAGTGAACGAACTCGCCGACCGCGAACACATACAGCCCGACCCCGAGCAACAGACCTGGCAGGTCCTTCCCGACCCCGCGTACGACGATGCCGACGGACAGCACGACGGGAAACACCAGCAGAAGCACGACGTTGAAGACGTACAACGCCTGAAGGCCACGAAGCCGGATCTCAGGGCTGCCGCGCCTGGTACGGCGACCGCTCAACAGCCAGAACTTGACGAGCCAGTAGACGCCGCCCTCGACCAGGACGACCCCCAGCGTGAGCATCCCGGCCGGCGCATAGGGCCAGCCGTCCCCCGCCCACAGCCGCTGTCCCGGGTAGAGGTACATCCAGAGGAACAGCCCGAGGCTGACCAACTCCAGAAGGCCGGTCTCAAGGAGCCATCGGGTCATGCGCTGCCCGGCCCGAGGACCCGTCTGGCCGATTCCCAACCCCACTCCAACACTCGCCGACCGATTGCCACCCGGCACGCTACCGAACACCCACCCCGTGATCGCATAACCGGCCTTTAGCGAGAATCGGCACCACCTTCGCACCCGAGTGATCACTCCCAACCCTGAGGCCTGATCGTCGACCTCCGGCGGAACCCACTCGCACACGAGGTCGTTGCATTCCTTGGTGACCCCGCTGGGGCAGCTCTCGTGAAGGAGTCGGACGATCATGAGCTTCTTTAAATCCAAGGACAAGGGACAGGAAATCACCGAGACCGTCGAGCAGGCTCGGCAGGCGCACGCGGAAGGACGCAAGGTCTTCGTGTCCCGCCTTCGGATCGACTACAGCGGTTCCGGGGCTTCCTCAAGCCCTGAGGCGGCCGATCTGATCGAGGGGATCGAACGTGAGGGGTGGGCGCTCAGTCACGTGTCGGAGAGCGTGTACGCGGACTCCGTCACCCAGATGACCTGCATCTTCCACCGCGGGCAGTCATAGGGCTCTGTGCGGTGGGGCGGCTGGGCGCGATGCGCGGGCAGCCCGATTCTCGCCACCGTCCGATGGCGTTTTTCCGCTCGGGCCGATCTACCAGCGCGTCGGCCACCACCGCGACAGGGTCATCACAGAGGTTCTGGGCGAGACGCCCAAGACGGCCATGAAGAAGTGCGGTGGCGATCGCGCGGCGCGTTCCACGCCTCGCGCTTTAAGGTGAGACCGTGAGCCGAGGGACGAATCCCGCCGACGCCGACCTGGCAGCGCTCGTCGGGATCGCCGGGATCTTGGTGGGCATCGCGATGAGCGTGGCGACCGCACCCGTCCCCGGGTCGCGCCCCCCGACGTGATCGCCTACGGTCTCGCGGCCGTCATCGGCGGCCACGCTGGAGGTATTCGATGATTCACCCTCCCGGCCCTCACCTCGTGCCCCGGCGTACCCCCCTCGACTCAGAGGAGAGAGCCCGGGCCGAGGCGAACTTCACTTCCCTGGTCGTTCAGAACCTCGTCACCAACGGGCGGTTCAGGATAACCGCCGACACTCCAGAGATGGTGGAGTTGTGGCAGGGGGTCGCCCGCCACGCGGGTGACATGCTCCAGCGGCCCGTGGTCAGCTACGCCAACGGCAGATACATCGTGATCACCTTCGACCAGGAGGAGACCCCGCCGTCCGGGACATCCGCCCGGCACACGAGCGACCACCGGACGTCGTCCACGTAGCCGATCCCCTTGACCGGTGGAAGGTCACGTCAACAGACCACCGCGCGATCGCGACCTGTACAGCTGTGATGGCTGCCCCATGGCCAGGGTCAGACCAGGCCCTGGTCGGTCCAGACGACGCCCTTGTTGCGGCACAGGCAGAAGGGGTGGCCGATCGGGTCGGTGTAGACCCGCCAGCCATAGCCGTTGGGGCCGATGAAGTCCTGCCGCAGCGTCGCGCCGAGGTCGAGGACGCGGCGCTGCTCGGACTCGATCTCATCCACTTCGAAGTCGAGGTGGAACTGCTTGGGGTGCTCGCTGTCGGGCCACTGCGGAGCGCGGTAGTCGTCCACCCGGATGAAGGCCAGCTCGACCTCGCCGAACTTGATGCCGGCCCAGTTCTCGTCGCTGTCTTCCTTGATCGGGCGGCCTGTCACCTCAGAATAGAAGGCTGCCAGCTTCATCGTGTCCGGACAGTCGATGATGAAATCGGTGAGTTGCAGCATCCCGCGATCCTGCCACAGGTCAGGACCGCGCCACGGCCATCGTGGAGGCCCCGGGAAGGCACTCGAAGTAGCACGCAAGACGGCCACGAAGAAGACCAGGGGCACGCGGGTGGCACGAAAAGGCAAAAAGTCCGCTTAACGATCGAAGGGCCAGGTCACCGGATGCCGGTTGACCTGGCCCTTTACTGCGAGCCGACGAGGGGAATCGAACCCCTGACCTACAGTTTACAAGACTGTTGCTCTGCCGATTGAGCTACGTCGGCACGGTCGCCAGTCGAGTGTAGTCGGCTCACTCCCCGTACGTCACCGAGGTATGCCCCGCCGATTGCGAACCGTTAGGAACGGCGGTGGCGGGCGACCTCGTAGAGGGCGATGCCCGCGGCGACGCCGGCGTTGAGCGACTCGGCGGCGGCCCGCATCGGGATGCGGACGACCAGGTCACACGCCTCGCGGACCAGTCGGGACAGGCCCTTGCCCTCGGAGCCCACGACGACGACCAGCGGGCCGTCGAGGAGGTTGGCCTCGCCGATGTCGACCGTGCCCTCGCCGTCCAGGCCGATCACGAACAGGCCCGCCTCGCGGTACTCCCGCAGGGTGGCGGTGAGGTTGGCGGCGCGGGCGACCGGCAGGGTGGCCAGCGTGCCGGCCGAGGTCTTCCAGGCCCCGCCGGTGACCCCGGCCGAGCGGCGGGAGGGGATGACCAGACCGTGGGCGCCGAAGGCGGTGGCCGAGCGGGCGATGGCGCCCAGGTTGCGGGGGTCGGTGACGCTGTCGAGAGCGACGATCAGCGGGACCTCCGCGCCCTCCTGGGCGATGCGGACCAGGTCGTCGGGGTGTGCGTAGTCGTACGGGGGGATCTGCAGGGCGATGCCCTGGTGGATCCCCCCCTCGGTGAGACGATCGAGTTTCTCCCTGCCGACCTCCAGCATCGCGATGCCCCGGGCGGCGGCGATGCGGACCGATTCCTTGACGCGGTCGTCGTTGTCGATGCGCAGGGCCACATAGAGCGTGCTGGCCGGGACTCCGGCCCGCAACGCCTCCACGACGGGGTTGCGCCCGCCGATGTGCTCGGGCGCGTCGTCGCTGCGCCGGGTGCGAACCGGGGTGCGCGGGGAGGGAGACCTGCCGGTCCTCTCCTCGCGCTCGACCCGCTCGGTGCGCGCCTTGTCCTTGTGCCAGTGCCGCATGTGCGCCGGCGGGGTGGCTCCCCTGCCCTCCAAGCCTCGGCGGACGTTACCGCCCGTGCCCTTGGTCGGACTCTTCTTCTTCGCGGGTCGCCCGGACCCTTTACCCCCACCAGCCATGGTCTATAGCGTACGGCCTGGTTTCACCGCGAGAGTTCCCAGCGCGGGCCCTGAGGGGTGTCCTCGACGTGGATGCCCGCGTGGGAAAGCTGGTCACGGATGCTGTCGGCCGCCGAGAAGTCCTTGCGCGCCCGCGCCGCCTGCCGCTGCTCCAGCGCGACGGCGACCAGCGCGTCGACGGTCGCCCGCATGCCGGTCTCGCCGCCCGAGGAGCGCCACTGCTCCGAGCGCGGGTCGAGGCCGAGGACGTCGAGCATGTTCTGCGTCTCGGCGAGCAGCCTTGCGACCTGCTCCTTGTTGCCCTGGGCCAGCGCGACGTTGCCCTCGCGGACCACCTCGTGCACCACGGCGAGCGCCTGGGGGGTGCCCAGATCGTCGTCGAGGGCGTCGGAGAACGCCTGGGGAAGCGGCGCGTGCGCGTCGACGTCGTGGATGACCTCGGCCGCGCGGGTGACGAAGCCCTCGATCCGCTGATAGGCCGAGGCGGCCTCGAACAGCGCCTCCTCCGAGTATTCGATCGAGGATCGGTAGTGGGGTGCCGCCAGGTAGTAACGGAGCTCGACCGGGCGAACCTTCTTGGTGACCTCGGGGACGAGCAGGGAGTTGCCGAGCGACTTGCTCATCTTCTCCGCGCCGATCTTGAGCATGCCGTTGTGCATCCAGTAGCGGGCGAAGCCGTCGCCCGCCGCCTGGGACTGGGTCAGCTCGTTCTCGTGGTGCGGGAAGATCAGGTCGACGCCGCCGCCGTGGATGTCGAAGGTGGCGCCGAGATACTTGGTCGCCATGGCGGAGCACTCCAGGTGCCAGCCGGGACGGCCCCGGCCCCACGGGGTCGGCCAGGTCGGCTCCCCCGGCTTCTCGCCCTTCCAGAGCGCGAAGTCGCGCGGGTCTCGCTTGCAGGAGTCGGTCTCGGTGTCGCCCGCGGCCCGCATGTTCTGGAGCTTCTGGTTGGACAGCGAGCCGTACCGGTCGGCGTAGGACATGACGTCGAAGTAGACGTCACCGCCGGAGGCGTAGGCGTGACCGGCGGCGATCAGCCGGTCCATCAGCTCGATCATCTCGGGCACGTGACCGGTGGCACGCGGCTCGACGGTCGGGGGCAGGCAACCCAGCACCTCGTAGGCCCAGGTGAAGGCCCTCTGGTTACGCTCGGCGACGGCGAACCACGGCACGTTCTCGGCTGCGGCGACTCTAATGATCTTGTCGTCGATGTCGGTGACGTTGCGGCAGAAGGTCACCTCGTACCCAGACCTGATCATCCAGCGGCGGAGCACGTCGAAGTTGACGCCCGAGCGGATGTGCCCGATGTGCGGGGGAGCCTGCACGGTGGCACCACACAGGTAGATCGAGGCCCGGCCGGGTTCTACCGGGACGAATTCGCGGACGGTGCGTACGCTGGTGTCGTATAGCTGCAGGCTCACGAAGGCAAGGCTAATGCCTCACCTCGCCTCACAAACCGAGTTGCGGGACGTTGAAGACACTCAGCAGAGTGTTTTATGACCACTAGCGGTGAATGTCGCCCGACTAGTCCGTCGAAACAGCACCGTGATAGACCACGCGTTCAGGGACGATCCTGGCGATCAGCCTCTCCACCTCCGGCTTCTCCTCGACCCAGTCCTCACCGCGGTATTTGTGCGACATCTCCTGGATGAGCGCGCCATCGGGATCGTCGGCGAGGCTGACCGTCCCCCGCACCTCGACGTAGCGGTACGGGTCGGCGGGATCGAACACCACGATGGCCGTACGCGGGTCACGCGCGAAGTTGAGGCTCTTGCGCCTGCCCCTGATCGTCGAGAACACCACGTCGTTCCCGTCCGTCTTCACCCAGACGACGCTCGCCTGCGGGCTCCCGTCTTCGTTGAGACTCGTCACGGTCGCGAAGTTCGCGGCGTCGAACATCTCGCGTACGGAATCGGACAGTTCTGCCATTTCTTCGCCTCGATCGTTCTCTGTCGCCCTCGGAAAACTTCCCCGATCATGCTAGATGTCGATTCTGTAGGCTCAAAGAGCCATGGACGCCAAATCCCCCGGGGCGACGGGCTCGATGTCCCGCCCGTCCCCGCCCCCGCCACTGACCATCGCCGCCCCCGAGCCGAGCCGGGTGGCCGTCGCCCTGCGCCACGCCGGGATCGTCGTCACCGGAGTCGGCGTCGCCGCCCTCACCGCGGCGGCCTGCGTGCTCTCCTTCGAGGATCTACGGGCCCTCGCCGTCGCGGGCAGAGCGCCCGCCGACCTCGCGTACCTCTATCCCGCGGCCTTCGACGCCCTGCTCGTCATCGCGATGATCGGCGTACTGCTGCTGAGGGGCGGCTGGTGGCCGGTGCGGCTGCAGGCGGGCGTGATCCTGACGCTGCTGCTCGCCGGCGCGGTCGCCGCCGAGGTGGCCACCGCCATGCGGATGGTGGTGGACGAAGGGCGAGCGGCCGTCGTGGTCGCCGTCGCCCCCTGGGTGATGCTGATCCTGGCCCTGTGGCTCTGGCTCCTGCTGATCAAACACGCCGCCGCCCGGAGGGCCGCGGCCGACGCGGCCCTGTCCGGCCTGGCGTCCGAACGCGACATCGTGCCGTTCCCCGAGGCGAACCGGGCGGCCACCGAGCGTTCAGGCGCGCCCGACACCGGGGAACGGTGGCAGGGGCAGACCCCGCCCGCCCATCCTGAGCAGCCCGCCCGCCCCGACCGCGAAGGCCACCCGGGTCACGCGGGTCACGCAGGTCACCCTGGCCAGCTGGTGCACCACCCCGCGGCCGAGATCATGCTGGACCCGCACGCCGCGCCTCCCCTGGAAACCGCACCGCACCACGACCTTCCGGTGGGCGAGCCGGTGGTCGGCCCCACGGCGGCGCCGGAGACACCCGAGGTCGCCGACATCCCGCAGGCCCCTCAGGAGCCCGCGGCTCCCCGCCCCGGTAAGCCGATGCGCTGGGGCGACCTGGTCAGGCCCCGCCAGGGCGACCTGCTCGTCCACCCGCCCCGTCCCGCCGTACGGACACCGAGCGAGGAGCCGGAGAGCGAGGGCAGCGAGGGCAGCGAGGGCAGGGTCAGCGAGCGGGTGGAGACCTGGGACAGCGACGCCGACCTCCCACCTGAGCAGGCGCCGCCGGGAACGGGCGGGACGACCGAGGAGACCGGTACGGCCGGGACCGGCCCGCGCACCACGGCACGGCGCGGCACGGCCAGGAGTGCGGCGAAGCCTTCGGGCACGGCGGCGGGCGGCAGCGGTACGGACGAGGAGAGCGATCGCGACGAGGACACCCAGCCGTTCCTCGCCGTGAAGGACCACGAGGGGGACCGGCAGGACCGTCCGGCGAATGCCGAGCCGAGGGCCGCGACGAGGACGACCGCGCGGAAATCCGCGGCGAAGGCCCCGGCGAAAGCCACCGAGAGGGCTACGAGGAAGGCCCGAGGGGCGAGCGCCGAGACGTCCGAGGAGACGGCCGTGCGGGCGCCTGTGGCGGCGCGAGAGGCGCGCACGAGCGGGAGAAGGGCCGGGGCGCCCGACCCCTCGCACGGCGCCGAGGCCGCCGAGGCAGGGGAGGAGGCCGCGGCGCGGTCCTACGATGACGAGAACGGCACCGCGGCACCGCCCTCCGGGCGGATGCGCAGCACGCCCGTGCCGCCGGGCGAGTGAGGAACAAGCAGGAACGGTTGGGAACAGGGACGGACGCGGGTCGCCTGTTCCGTACGCCCGTCGGGTCAGCTCCGGGGCCTGGGAGGAGCTGACCCGGTCTTCGGGCCGTCGGCTCGGCCGGATCTCCCCCGCGGAGATCGCCGAGCTCGGCTACGTGGTCGGCGTCGTCTTGGCCCCGCCGTACGCGCTGGAGACCCAGGCGTTCGAGAACCACGTCTTCGGACGGTGTCCGTTCAGGCCTCGCGGCCGGGCCGCGAGGCCTGAACTCACCCTTCGGACGGAACGAACGGCGCGGCCTTCGGCCAGGACCGCCGTTCGCCATCCGGTGTTGGACCGGCCCGCAGCTATTCGCTCACACATGTGTGAGCGGCGCCCCGCTGCGGACCGGCGCTTTGCTCCCCTCCGGGCCGTGTCCGGGATCGGCCGGAAGCCGGTCCGGCGCGTTGCCCCGAACCTGCCGGAAACGGCCGAGACCCGCTCGGCATGCCAGACGGAGCCGAGCGGGTCTTCTCCTGGAGCACGGTGACATCGTCGGCACCGTGAGCACCTCCGGACCGGAGGGGTCCAGTCGAGCCTCGGCGAGGTCACCGGGATCTTCACCCGGGTGTTCGCCTAAACCCTGGAACGCTTGAGACCGGCGACCAGACCGACACCGACGACAGCCAGACCCACCTGCATGACGAGCTCGATCCAGTCGATACCGCTCGTGGTGGCGACGCCGAGACCCTGGGCGATGGCGGTGCCGATGAGCGCGGCGATGATGCCGACGACAACGGTCAGGACCACTCCGATCGCCTGCCTACCGGGAAGCAGGAGGCGGCCGAGGGCTCCGATGATCGCGCCGATAACGATTGCCCCGAGAATGGATGCGATAGTCATTTCAACCTCCCAGTGAGGGTGAGACCTTCACTCTCATGGGGAGGTGGCTACCCCCTGGGTCACGGATATGCCTGTCGGCGGCAAAAAATCCGTCAGTGCGTCTTTCTCGCCTGCATCTGGACGACGAGGAGCACCCCCAGCACCGCGAGCGCCAGCTGGATGATGTGCTCCCACCAGTTGATCCCGCGCGTGTGGATCAGACCGAGCGCCCCGGCGATGGCGGTGCCGATAAGCGCGGCCACGATGCCGACGATGAGCGTCAGGCCGATGCTGATGTTCTGGCGTCCGGGAAGAATGAGTCGCGCCAGGGCGCCGATGATGGCGCCGATGATGATTGCGGAGACAATCGAGACGATCATGTCTGGCTCCCCCTGTTACGAGACACGGTCACCAAGGGGTTACCCAGAGCATTCACTGATCACGCTAAAGAAGCGATCACGCTGAAAAAAGGGGTGGCCCGTACCGCGCCAGGAAACGGGCCACCGCCTCGATATGGATCGACGAGCATTCCGCGCCGCTCGCCGGAACGTTTTCCGCGTTCCGTATAGGAGACGTCCGGCACCCGCTACAGGTTCACCACGATCGCGGTCGCGACGGCGGCCACCCCTTCACCTCGCCCGGTGAGGCCCAGCCCGTCGGTCGTGGTGGCGCTGACACTCACGGGAGCCCCCACGGCGGCACTGAGGGCCTTCTCGGCCTCGACACGCCGGGGAGCGAGCTTGGGACGGTTACCGATCACCTGGACGGCCACGTTGCCGATCTCGAAGCCCGCGGCGCGCACCTTGCGGGCGGTCTCCTCCAGCAGGGCCGCGCCCGAGGCACCGGACCACCGGGGGTCGGACGTGCCGAACAGACCGCCGAGGTCACCGAGACCCGCCGCGGAGAGCAGCGCGTCACAGGCGGCGTGGGCCGCGGCGTCACCGTCGGAGTGGCCGGCCAGGCCGGTCTCACCCGGCCAGTGCAGGCCCGCGAGGTGAAGCTCGCGACCGGAAGCGAACGGGTGGACGTCGACCCCGACGCCCACCCGTGGAAATGTCTTGTTCAGGAGTTGAGAACCTCGTCCAGCAGGGCCTCGGCCTTGTCCTCGTTGGTCTTCTCCGCGAGCGCGAGCTCGCTGACGAGGATCTGCCTGGCCTTCGCCAGCATTCTCTTCTCTCCCGCAGAGAGTCCGCGCTCCCTGTCTCGCCGCCACAGGTCGCGAACGACCTCGGCAACCTTGTTGACGTCACCGGACGCCAGCTTCTCAAGGTTCGCCTTGTAGCGTCGGGACCAGTTGGTGGGCTCTTCGGTGTGAGGCATTCGAAGCACGTCGAAAACGCGCTCAAGGCCCTCTTGTCCGACGACATCGCGAACACCCACGAGCTCTGCGTTGTCTGCCGGCACCTGGACGGTAAGGTCGCCCTTGTCGACCTTAAGAACCAGGTAGGTCCTTTCCTCACCCTTGATGGTTCGGGTCGTGATCGCCTCGATCCGAGCAGCCCCGTGGTGGGGGTAGACGACAGTGTCGCCGACCTGGAAAGTCATGTGACAAGTACCCCTTCCGCTGTACTCAAGAGTACCACGTATCCACAGCCTCCCGGAACAGTGAAATCACCATAACTGCAGGTCAAAGCCGCATCTTATGACTTGACAAGTGGCCAAGTGTATGAATCAGAGGGGCAAAAAGCGCTTATGACCTGCGTTCCCCGTCTTCGGATGATGAGGCGGGTCGGCGGGAAACCCGGTAAACGTCGCCGATAGGGTTGCCCTTGCCCTATCTCACGCGTGACAAGGAGAACTCGCACCGTGACCCGCAACATCCGCCACCGGGCGATCGTCGCCGCGGCGTTCCTCGCAGCCGCTTCGGCACTGGCCGGCTGCGGTGCCGGATCCGACGCGATCACCAACAAGCCCTACGCGCCGACCGAGGCCCTCACGGTCAAGGCGAACGGCATCGACATCTCCCAGGCCTTCTTCCTGGGGCCCGACTCGGGCGCGACGCTGCCGGAGGGTGCGGCCACCCCGCTCTACCTGTCGTTGATCAACACCAACGCGGGCTCCGACCAGCTCGTCGGTCTCGGCGTCGACCCCGCCCTCGGTACGGCGAAGGTGAGCGCGCCCGTGCCGCTCCCTCACAACCAGCGGGTGAGCGTCGGCAAGCCGACCCCCACCATCCTGATCGAGGGGCTGAAGAAGCCGCTCAGGGGCGGCGAGGGCGTCAAGGTGCAGCTGCAGTTCGCCAACGCCGGGATCGTGCAGCTCACGATCCCGGTGATCACCCGCAGCCGCGAGTTCACCGCCTACCCGCAGGCTCCCGGCGCCTCCGCGGCGCCCACGCCGTCGGCCACCCCCTCGGCCACCGCCACCGGCGAGGAGCACTCCTCCGGCCACTGATCGCCGTCCCGGTGAGGGCCTCCGGACACGCCGAGGGGCCGTACGGCGCGGGCACGCCGTACGGCCCCTCGGATCGTCCGGAGGCGAGCGATCATCCCGAGGCGGGCGTCACGGAGGTCGTCGCCTTCGCGGAGGCGAACGGCGCCCCCGAGGCCGTGGGGAGGCTCAGATCTCGGCGGGGTCGAACTTGTACCCCAGACCCCGGACGGTGAGAATGCAGCGCGGGTTGGACGGATCGGACTCGACCTTGGCCCGCAGCCGCTTGACGTGCACGTCCAGGGTCTTGGTGTCGCCCACGTAGTCGGCGCCCCAGACCCGGTCGATGAGCTGGCCCCGGGTGAGCACCCGCCCGGCGTTGCGCAGCAGCACCTCCAGCAGCTCGAACTCCTTCAGCGGCAGCTGCACCGCCTCACCGCGTACGGCGACGATGTGGCGATCGACGTCCATCCTGACCGGACCGGCGGCCAGCACCGCCGACTCCAGCTCCTCCACGTCGCCCTGGCGGCGCAGCACCGCGCGGATACGGGCCACCAGTTCTCTGGAGGAGAAGGGCTTGGTGACGTAGTCGTCGGCTCCGAGCTCCAGCCCGACGACCTTGTCGATCTCGCTGTCCTTCGCGGTGAGCATGATGACGGGCACGTTGGAGCGCTGGCGGAGCGAGCGGCAGACCTCGGTGCCGGGCAGGCCGGGAAGCATCAGGTCGAGCAGCACCAGGTCGGCGCCGTTGCGGTCGAAGGTCTCCAGCGCTTCCGGCCCGGTGGCGGCCACGGCCACCTCGAAGCCTTCCTTGCGCAGCATGTACGACAGGGCGTCGGAGAACGATTCCTCGTCCTCGACAACGAGCACGCGGGTCACTGCGCGGCCTCCAGGGGGATCGTGGTCGTAGCTGGTTCCGTAACCGCCATGCCGCCGAAGGCGGGCAGGCGGAGGGTGAATGTGGAACCGGAACCTTCCTTGCTCCACACCGTGACCGCCCCGTTGTGGGAGGCGGCCACGTGCTTGACGATGGCCAGGCCCAGGCCCGTGCCACCGGTCGCCCGCGAGCGTGCCGCGTCGACGCGGAAGAACCGTTCGAAGATCCGCTCCTGGGCGCTCTCGGGGATGCCGATCCCCTGGTCGCTCACGCTGATCTCGACGGATTCGGTGTTGGGGCCCGCCGCGCGGGCGCTGACCACGACCCGGGTGTGCTCGGGGCTGTAGGCGACCGCGTTGTCGATGAGGTTGCGCAGGGCGGTGACGAGAAGCTCGTCGTCGCCCCATATCCGCAGGCCCTCGACCCCGCCGGCGACGAGGGTGATGTCCTTGGCGGCCGCGGTGGTGTTGCAGCGGTCGATGGCCTCGTGGACCGCCTCGTCGATCAGGACCGGGCCGGGGGTGGGGATGGGCTCGGCGCCCTGGATGCGGGAGAGGGTGATGAGGTCCTGGACCAGGTAGGTGAGCCGGGCCGCCTCGTGTTGCATGCGCCCCGCGAAGCGGGTGACGGCCTCGGGGTCGTCGGCGGCGTCCTGGATGGTCTCGGCCAGCAGCGAGAGCGCACCCACCGGCGTCTTGAGCTCGTGGCTCACGTTGGCCACGAAGTCGCGGCGGACCGCCTCGACGCGGCGGTGCTCGGTCTGGTCCTCGGCGAGGACGAGCACCTGGCCGTGAGAGCCGAGCGGGGCGACCCGCACCGCGAAGCTGGTCGACTCCTGGCCGAACTTGTGGCCGGCCACCTCGATCTCGCTCTCGCGGATCTCGCCGTCCCTGCGCACCTTCCTGGCGAGCGCGAGCAACTCGGCCGCCATGAGGTGATCTCCTTTGACCAGGCCGAACGCGCGGGCCGCCGAGCTGGCGCGCAGCACGCGGTCCTCCTTGTCGAGCACGACCGCCGAGGACGGCAGCACGGCCAGCACCGAGGCGACCCCCTGGGGCAACGCGCCGGGCTCGACGCCGTAAACCGGTGTCATCGCTCTCCGCTGTCCGTGGTTCTGGCGGACGACCATCACGGCCAGCGCTCCCACGACGAAACCGGCCAGTGCGGCCAGGCTCGCCATCAGCTCACTCACGTGGTCCTCCCGTAGGCTTCACGTCCTCGATGGTAGGTCGGGGTTTTCCCGTTGGGGACGGCTAAAGGGGCATGACCACGGGCTTTCCCATAAAGTTCACTTTACGGTCGAGGTTCGTTCACCGTTACCGCCCTACCGTGAGTGGCATGCGCGACGCCTACCACGAAGACCTCGACGCCCTCACCGGACGGCTGGTCGAGATGACCCGCCTCGTCAGGTCGGCGATATCGCGGGCCACCACCGCCCTCCTGGACGCCGACCTCCAGCTCGCCGAGAGCGTCATCTCCCAGGACGAGGAGGTCAACCGGGTCTTCGCGGAGGTCGAGACCACGATCTTCGACCTGATGGCGCGGCAGCAGCCCGTGGCCGTGGACCTCAGAATGATCATCGCGGCGCTGCGGATGGGCACCGACCTGGAGCGGATGGGCGACCTCGCCGAGCATGTGGCCAAGATCGCCAGGCTGCGCTACCCCGACTCCGCGATCCCGCCCGAGATCCGCTCCACCATCCTGGAGATGGGCCAGATCGCCGAGCGCCTCGTCACCAAGACCGGCAGCTGCATCGCCTCGCGCGACGTGGAGTCGGCCCTGGAACTGGAGTCCGACGACGACGCCATGGACAAACTGCACCGGAGACTGTTCAAGATCCTGATGGCCCCCGACTGGAAGTACGGCGTCGAGCCGGCCATCGACGTGACACTGATCGGCCGCTACTACGAACGCTACGCCGACCACGCGGTCCGTGTCGCGCACGACGTGGTCTATCTGGTGACGGGCTCCCGTCCCCAGGACACCTCCGTGCTCTGAGTCCCCCGTCGGCCGATCCCCGCCGGCCTTCACGAACGTCTTCATGGAAAAGGGAGAGAGGGAGGGCCCGCCGGATCCGGCGGGCCCTCCCTCTTTTTGCGCTTTTTTGGTCTTTTATCTACTTTTCGGAACGTCAGGGCTATTTGCCCTGGTTGGCCACAGCCTCGATGGCGGCCTCGGCCGCGGCGGGGTCGAGATACTGTCCGCCCTTGGTGACCGGGTGGAAGTCGGCGTCCAGCTCGTACCTGAGCGGGATGCCGGTGGGGATGTTGAGCCCGGCGATCTCGTCGTCGCCTATCCCGTCCAGGTGCTTGACCAGCGCGCGGAGCGAGTTGCCGTGCGCGACGACCAGCACGCTCCTCCCCTGTGCGAGGTCGGGCAGGATCTGGTCGTACCAGTACGGCAGCATGCGCTCGACGACGTCCTTGAGGCACTCGGTCCTCGGCATCAGCTCGCTCGGCAGGAGCGCGTAGCGGGCGTCACCGACCTGGGAGAACTCGTCGTCGTCGGCGATCGGGGGCGGCGGGACGTCGTAGGAGCGGCGCCAGAGCATGAACTGCTCGTCACCGAACTCGGCCCGCGTCTGCGCCTTGTCCTTGCCCTGCAGGGCGCCGTAGTGGCGCTCGTTGAGCCGCCAGGACCGGGAGACCGGCAGCCAGAGCAGGTCCGCGGCGCCCAGCGCGAGGTTCGCCGTCTGGATCGCCCTGCTCATCAGGGAGGTGTGCACCACGTCGGGTCGCACCCCCGCGTCGAGCAGCAGCTGCCCGCCGCGCCGCGCCTCCTCCTCGCCCTTGGCCGAGAGCCCCGCGTCCACCCATCCGGTGAACAGACCCTTCGCGTTCCACTCACTCTCACCGTGCCGAAGCAGCACCAAAGTCGACATGCCGACAAGCTTAGTGGGCGCCTGCTGGACGTTTCCGGGTACTCCGCCCGCCCCGGGACCGCCCGACGTACCGGGCGACCCGTTCTCGGGACGGTGCCCTCAGCGTTCGGGGTCGGCGAAGCGGGCGAAGGCCTGGAGGTTGGCGAGCGACTCGCCGCGCTTGGCGCGCCACTCCCACTCGCGCCGGATCGAGGAGGCGAAGCCCAGTTCGAGCGCGCGGTCGAAACCCTCGTCCGAGTAGGTGAGCACGCACCCGAGGAGGCGGTCGACCTCCTCGTCGGTGACCGCGGCCAGCGGGACACGGCCCACGAGGTAGACGTCGCCGATCGGGTCGAGGGCGAAGTGCACCCCGTACATGGAACCGTTCTTGGTGAGGAGCCAGCGGTAGAACTCGGCGTGGTTCTCGTCGGGTTGACGGCAGAAGAACGCCTCCACATGCAGGGCCTGGTCACCGACGATCAACCAGGTCATGGTGGCGAGCTTGTGCTGGCCGGGGAGCCTCACCAGGAAGGCCCCCGGCCTGGGCTGCTCGTAGGAGGCGTCCGCGCTCTTCAGCGCCGCCTCGATCACTTCGCGCATGGGCCCAGCTTACGAGCGGCCCTCACGCACGGGCCGTCCCCGCCTCACGAGCACCCCCCGGACGAGGTGCCGGGGTTCGGGCCGAGCAGCAGGCCCCGGAGGCCGCGTCACCGGACTCGCGAGCGAGGTCCGGAGATCGCGTGCCACCCTCGCGAGCGGAGTCCGGAGGTTGCGTCACCACCCTCGCGAGCGGGATCCGGAGGTTGCGTCACCGGCCTCGCGAGTGGTCCTCACGAGTTGACCGCGACCGGGAGCCGGTGCAGGTTCGCCATCGCCCCGGCGTAGACGTCCGCCAGCCGGGCCGCGGTGGCCGACCAGCCGAAGGCCGCCGCGTGGGCCACCGAGCCCGCCGACAGCGTCTCCCGCCAGGCGGGCTCGTAGACGAACCTGGCGAGCACCCGCGCCCAGTCGTGGGGGTCGTGCCCCTCCACGAGCACCCCGGACACGCCGTCGCGTACGGCGGTGCGCAGCCCGCCCACGGACGCGGCGGCGACCGGGGTGCCACAGGCCTGGGACTCCAGGGCGACCAGGCCGAACGACTCGTTGTGGGAGGGGACGACGGTCACGTCGGACGCGCGGTACCAGTCGACCAGCTCGTGCTGGGGCGCGGGGGGAACGATCCTCACCACGTCGGAGATCCCCAGCGAGGCGGCCACGTCGTTGAGGTAGGAGGGCCTGGCCAGGCCGTTGCCACTGGGGCCGCCGACACAGGCGACGACCAGCCTGGACCTGAGCGAAGGGTCGTCGATGAGCATCCTGGCCGCGGCGCGCAGCAGCACGTCCGGGGCCTTGAGCGGTTGCACCCTGCCCACGAACAGCAGCACGTGCGCGTCCTGCGGCAGCCCGAGCCGGTGGCGGGCCGCCCCCTGGGAGGCGGGCTGGAAGACTCTGAGGCTCACACCGGGGTTGACGACCTCCACCCGGGCGGGGGCGGCGCCGTAGAGCTGGACGAGTTCCTCGGCCTCGGTCGGGGTGTTGGCCACCAGGCGGTCGGCGATGTCCACGACCTGCTGCTCGCCCAGTACGCGGGCGGCGGGCTCCGGCCTGTCGTCGGCGGCGAGCAGGAGGTTCTTCACCTTTGCCATGGTGTGCATGGTGTGCACCAGCGGCAGGCCCCAGCGTTCCTTGGCCAGCCACCCCACCTGACCGGAGAGCCAGTAGTGGGAGTGGATGACGTCGTAGCGGCCCGGCTCGTACATGGCCTCGGTGCGCAGCACGCCCGACAGGAAGGCGCAGAGCTGGCCGGGCAGGTCTCCCTTGTCCAGCTCCTCGTACGGTCCCGCGGTGACGTGGCGGACGGAGACACCCGGAACGATCTCCGCGACCGGTGGCAGATCCCGGGATGTCTGCCGGGTGAAGATCTCCACCTCCACCCCGAGTTCGGCCAGGCGTTTCGCCACCTCGACGATGTAGACGTTCATCCCGCCCGCGTCCCCGGTCCCCGGTTGATCCAGGGGAGACGTGTGCATGCTGATCGTCGCGACCCGGTTGACCCGCCGTCGCCTCACCGACACCACCTCCGAGAGGGCTCAACCACCGGATAATCCGCAACATTCCCGACACATAGCCTCTTCGAGTCCGGGCGGATGGGTCCCGAGGGCTCCTGGCAGGATGAGGGGTCATGAAGAGGACGGCTGTGGTGACAGGGGCCAGTAGCGGAATCGGCGAGGCGACGGCCCGCAGGCTCGCCGCAGAGGGCTTCGACGTGGTGGCCGCGGCGCGGCGCAGGGAGCGGCTCGACGAGCTGGCCGCCGAGGTGCCAGGCGTCCGCCCGGTCACCCTGGACGTGACGTCGCAGGAGTCGGTGGACGAGCTCGCCGCCTCGCTCGACCGCTGCGACGTGCTGGTCAACAACGCCGGTGGTGCGATCGGCCTGGAACCCGTGGCGAGCGGGAAGGTGGCCGACTGGCAGCGGATGTACGACGTCAACGTGCTCGGCACGCTCCGCGTCACCCAGGCCCTGCTGCCCAAGCTGGTCGCGTCGGGTGACGGCGTGCTGCTGATGCTGACCTCGGTGGCCGGGTTCGTCTCCTACGAGGGCGGCGGCGGATACAACGCGGCCAAGCACGCGCAGACCTCGATGACCGAGGTGCTGAGGCTGGAGCTGGTCGGACAGCCGCTCAGGATCGTCGAGGTCGCCCCCGGGATGGTCCACACCGAGGAGTTCTCGCTGAACCGCTTCCGCGGCGACTCCGCAGCCGCCGATCAGGTCTACGAGGGCGTGCCCGGCCCGCTCTCCGCCGACGACGTGGCCGACGCCATCGCCTGGTGCGTGACCCGCCCGGCCCACGTGAACGTCGACCGCCTCGTCATCCGCCCCCGGGCCCAGGCCGCCCAGCACAAGGTCCACCGCGTCTGACCGTGCCGAAGCCGATAGGAGAGATCACCAGGGGCACCACGGGGCACAACCGCCTGCGCCGGGCCGACCGCTGGATCGTCGCCGCGCACGGCCGCGCGCTGCGCTCCGCCGTCCGCCCTCTCGTGGTCGACCTCGGGTACGGGGCCTCGCACACCACGACCCTGGAGATGTTCCTGCGGCTGCGCGCGGTCTGCCCCTCGGTCGAGGTCGTCGGCGTCGAGATCGACCCGGCCCGGGTGGCGGCGGCCAAACCGTACGAGCGGCCGGGGCTGTCCTTCGCGCTGGGCGGCTTCGAGCTGCCGGTGGCGAGGCCACCCCTGTTGATCAGGGCGTTCAACGTGCTGCGACAGTACGGGGAGGCGCAGGCGTGGGGATACTGGGCGATGCTGTCCGAACGGCTCGCGCCGGGCGGGATGATCGTCGAGGGCACCTGCTCGGAGGTGGGCCACCGCGCGGTCTGGGTGGGGCTCGACCGCTCGGGGCCGCGGACGCTCACCGTCTCGGCCCGTTTCGACTCCTTCGAACGCCCCTCCGACCTGGCCGACCGGCTGCCCAAGACGCTCATTCACCGCAACGTCCCCGGCGAGCCCGTCCACGCCTTCCTGCGCGACTTCGACCGCGCCTGGGCGGTCAACGCCCCCCTGAGCTCGTACGGCTCCCGGCAGCGCTGGATCGCCGCCGCGGGAACGCTCGCCGGGACCTGGCCACTCGCCGAGCGCCCCCCGCTGGGCGGCCGGTCGCGATGGCGGCTCGGCGAGATCACCCTGCCCTGGTCCGCGGTCGCCCCGCGATGATCGCGAGGTGCGCCCCGGGCGACGACCTGGACGGGATGACACAGGGTGAGAAGCATGTGACGCACATCACTCGACAACCCGTAGTACTACCCCTCGTGGTGCGGGAGTTAGGCTTGGATGCGTGAAGGGTCTCGGCGAGCTTGAACGCAGCATCATGGACATCATCTGGGCACAGCCATCCTCTGTGACGGCGCGGGAGGTCGGGCGTCTCATCGCCGACCGCGACCTGGCGCCCACCACTGTGATGACCGTGCTCGACCGGCTCACCCGTAAGGGCTTCCTGCTCCGCACCCGCGACGGGCGCGCGTGGCGGTACGCACCGGCGGAGAGCCGCGACGCCTACGTCGCGGAGCTTATGCTGGAAGCGCTGGATCTGACCGGTGACCGGTCGGCGGCCCTCACCCGGTTCGCCCAGGCCGTCACCGGCACCGAAGCCGACATCCTGCGCAGGGCCCTGACGGACCTGGAGGACCTGGAGGACGAGTAGATGACCGCGGCAGCGCTGGCGACGCTCGCCCTGGTCTGCGCGGTCGGCGCCTGGCGGTTCACCCGGGCTCGATGGACCTATCGTGCCCCGCACGTGGCCATCGTCCTGTGGCAGGCACTCGGGGTCACCTGGGGGCTCGCCGGGACGGGCGCCCTGCTCGGTTACGCGCTCGAACCCTACGGCGAGGGCGTGCTGCACGGCCTGCACGAGTTCGCGATCTCCGCGTTCGGCGCCGGGCAGGGCCTTCCCAGGCCGTACGACATGCCGAGGATCCTCGCGCTCGTCGCGGGGCTGACCGCGCTCGCCGTGCTGATCCTGGTCCTCCTCGCCGCGGGCACGCAGACGCTCCGCGCCCGCAGGCGCCATCGCACCCTGCTCGCCCTGATCGCGCGGGAGGATCCGGTGGTCCCCGGCGTGCGGGTGCTCGACCACCCGGGCGCCACCGCCTACTGCGTGCCCGGCCTGCGCTCCCAGGTGGTGGTGAGCGAGGGGGCGCTGAAGCTGCTCTCCGCCGACGAGCTGAGCGCGGTGCTCGCCCACGAGGCCGCGCACGTGCGTGAGCGGCACGACCTGGTGCTGCTGCCGTTCGCCGCGCTGCGCAGGGCGCTGCCCTGGTCGCGCGTGGTCAGGGACGCGCAGGGCGAGGTCGGGTTGCTCGTGGAGATGGCCGCCGACGACGTCGCCCGCCGTGGCTGCTCCGCGCGCCGCCTCGCGACCGCCCTGCTGCGCTTCGGCACGGCGGGCGCCGTCCCGGCCCCGCACGGCGCGCTGGGCGCCGCGAACTCCGCCGCCGCCGTGATGGCCAGGGTCGAGCGTCTGGTGAACCCGGTCCCGGTCCTGCCGCGCGGGGTGCGCTACGCCATCGTCGCCTTCTCCGTCGCCCTGACGTCCTCGGCGCCGCTCCTGTGGCTGGTCCCGTACTAACGGCACCGCTCTTGCGGCCGGCCACGCACCGAAGTCGGCGCCGCCTTTGTGCCGGTTCCGCACCGAAGACCCCACACCGGGCCCCTTGGCGGACGCGGCGACCGTCGCACGCGCGGCACCGAGCCCCCCTCACCGAGCGCAGTCCCGTGTTGGGTCTCCGTGAAGGTGCGGCGGATCCGTATGCCGAAATCGGGGGCCGTCCTGGTGATGTGGTTGGTTTCCTCCAGGTTTAACCAAGCTCACCCCAAAGTGCTTGCAAGTGTTAGCCATCCCGTTTGCAATTGCAAGCACCGTGCGGCAGACTCGAACCATGGCACTACCCAAGGTCGGTTCGATCGGTGAGTACATCCGCGAGCAACGCACGCACGCGAAGATCTCCCTTCGGCAGCTCGCCGCGGCGGCGGGGGTCTCCAACCCCTACCTGAGCCAGATCGAGCGCGGGCTGCGCAAGCCCAGCGCCGAGATCCTGAACCAGATCGCGAAAGGCCTGCACATCTCGTCGCAGGCGCTCTACGTCCAGGCCGGCCTCATCGAGGAGCGCGAGCCGGACAGCGACGTGCTGACCGCGATCAGGGCCGACCATCTCATCACCGAGCGCCAGCGCCAGGTGCTGATCGACATCTACGAGTCGTTCCGCAAGGAGAACCAACAGGCCGAGGCCCCGGACGACGACGCGCAGACCTCCCAGAAAGCGCCTCTCGCACCGGAGCCCCGGCGAGGTGACGCGGACTCCTCGTCTGACGACGAGGTGCCGCTCCCGAAGGAATACCTCACCGCGTTGAAGCCCTACGCGGCCCCTCCGAGCAACGGCCACATCACCAAGGAAACCAAGGAAGGTTAACCCATGCCCATCACCACCGAAGTCAAGAAGCTGGCCGAGTCCAAGCCGTTCTACGCCGTCGCCGGGGCCGGCGACTTCGCCGTCGAGAAGCTCCTTGAGCTTCCCGAGCAGATCCACAAGCTGCAGGGCCGCCGCGAGGAGATCCGCGAGGCCGCGAAGGACCTCCCGGGGAGGGCCAGGCAGCTCGCCGGAAAGGCCGAGGTCTACGCCAAGGACTTCCCGGTGAAGGCGCGCGACTACGCCGACCACATCGCGGGCAGGGCCAACGAGCTGTACGAGGAGTTCGCCAGCCGCGGCCGCAAGGTCGTCTCCAAGACCAGCGGCGAGATCGCCCTGGAGCTGGAGGAGGTCTCCGAGGCCGCCGAGCCCGCGATCGCCGCCGCCCGGACGCCCAAGAAGGGCACCCGCACCACGAAGTCCAGCACGTCGGGCACGACGAGGACCTCCTCCAGGACCTCCAGGACGTCCGGCACGACCAAGAGCTGAGCGAGCCCTTCGCGAAACCTGCCGGCCGGTCCGGCGGACCTCACGAAACCCCCGGACCCGCCCGGCCCCCGCGGACTCGCCACCGCTTCACGCGGCGGGGCCGTGCACGAGCTCGCGGCCACCGCCATGAACCCCGTGAGGCGGCGACCGGACGACGCTCCGGTTCCAGGACCCGCTCCGGCGCGGCCGGGACGGGTCCTTCGCCGTCCGAGGGCCGTACCCGGCGCCGGGACGAGCCGGACCGACGTGACGGGCCGGACCGACGTGACGGGCGCGAGAACGAGCCACCGGCGCGGTCCGGTACGGACGCGGGGACGAGTCCGGCGCGGGCCGGAAGCGAGCCGGCCCCGGCCGGTAAGAACCGAGGGCGGCGCGAACGGGACTTTCGGCATTAGGCTGAGGGAGACCGGCGAGGCGAACGTTCTGGAGAGACGATGATCGAAATCCACGGTGCTCTGGACCTGGTCTTCTGGATCCTGGCCGTCGGAGTGTTCGCACTGTCGGGCTGGGCGCTCATCCACGCGGTGAAGACCCCGGCGCGGGCGTTCGCGGCCACCGGCAAGCAGACCAAGAAGCTGTGGCTGGTCATCCTCGGGCTGGCGGCGCTGTTCGGCTTCGCCGCCGCGGTGCAGTATCTCAGCGTCCTGAGCATCTTCACGATCGCGTCCGTCATCGCCTCGGGCATCTACCTCGCCGACGTGCGTCCCGCCGTGGGGGAGATCGGCAGAGGCGGCGGCAACCAGGGACCGTACGGACCCTGGTGACGCCGGGACGCGCCACGGTGCGGCTCGCGCGGGGTCAGGGTGACCGGAGTCCGCAGTGACTCCGGCGACCCCGACGGCCCCGGCGACCGGACCGCGTCATCGGCGGCTTCCTCGACCGCGTCGTGCGATCGGGGGCGGTACGTACCCCGGTGACCCACCCCGAGCCGGGGCCCGTCGTGCCCTCGCGGGGGGAATCTGCTTGCCCAGCGGGATTCCTGCCGGTAGACACACCGAATGATGTTCGCGCGCAAACCCACACTCCCCGGAGAGCACGTGACGCTCCGGCCGGTCGGTCCCGAGCACGTGGACGGCCTCTGGGAGCTGGTCAACGACCCCGAGACCGTCCGGCTGACCGGCTCGCACGGCAAGCCCGACTACGAAGGGCTGAAGGCCTGGTACGGCTCGCGGAGCGACCTCGACGACCGGCTGGACCTGGCGATCTGCACCGCCGGTGACGACGCCTACGTGGGCGAGATCGTGCTCAACCAGCTCGACGCCGACAATCTCTCCTGCAACCTGCGCATCGCGCTGATCGGCCCCCGGGCGTACGGGAAGGGCTACGGCAGCGAGGCGATCCGGCTCACCCTCGACCACGTCTTCCGCACCACGCCGCTGCACCGGGTGGGCCTGGAGGTTTACGCCTTCAACGAACGGGCCGCGCACGTCTACCGCAAGCTCGGGTTCGTCCAGGAGGGTGTCTGTCGTGACGCCCTGCACCTAAACGGGGAATGGTATGACTCCGTAATCATGTCGATACTTGCCCCTGACTGGGTTGTCAGGGAAATTTGACATACACAAGGTGATTTTTCGGAAACATCTTTTGACACTTCCGAAACAATGCTAGGTTCAATGGGAGCGCTCCCACCTGTGCGGAATCTTGGTGTGGAGGAAGTTATGACCGATCTACCCACACTTGCCCAGGTCGCGGCAGAGGCAGGGGTTTCCCCGGCCACGGCGTCCCGGGTACTCACCGGTTCAGTCAGAGTCAGCACGTCGGCTCGTAGGCAGGTGCATGACGCAATATCGCGTCTTGGTTATGTAAGGCATCGCGCTCCCCGTGGCGGCTCCGGCCGCCGATCCGACCAGGTCGTGGCCATCGTGGTCTGCGAACCCGCGCACCGGCTGTTCACCGAGCCGTTCTACGCGCGGATGATCACGGCTGCGGAGGAGGTCCTCACCGGGCACGGCGTCCCCCTCGCCGTGATGACCGCCACGGCGGCCACCTCCACCATCGCCACGCCACCGCTCGTCGCAGGAGGCATCGACGGCGTCCTGTTGATCGCGGCCCGCGACAGACATCCGCTCGTGGTGACCCTCGCCGCCTCGGGCATACCCGTACGGAGTGCGGGCCGTCCCCCAGACGGCATCGACCTCCCCCACGTCGACATGGACAACCGCGACGGCGGTCGGCAGGCGGCGGAACACCTGCTGCTCGGCGGCCGGAAGTCCATCGGCGTGATCGCGGGCCCACCCGCCCTTCCGGCCGCTCGCGACCGGCTCGACGGGTTCCTGCAGACCCTCGCGCTGGCCGGGATGACCAGCGTGCCGGTCGCGTACGGCGACTTCAGCCACGCGTCGGGCGTGCACGGCATGCAGTGGCTGTTGCGCAGGATGCCGCACGTCGACGCGGTCTTCGCCGCCTCCGACGTGATGGCCGCCGCGGCGCTGCAGACCCTGCGTCGTGCCGGCCGCCGGGTGCCGGAGGATGTGGCCGTCATCGGGTTCGACGACGCCCCCACCGCCCGGCGGACCTCACCCACGCTCACCACCGTCCGCCAGCCGGTGGAGGAGTTCTCCGCACTCGCCGCCCGGCTGCTGCTGCTCTCCATGGGCTCGGCCGGCTCTCCCCGCGACAATCCCGTACTCCCCACTGAGCTGGTGGTCCGTGAGTCCGCCTGACCAGCACGTCGGGCTTCGCGCGGGAGATGTGCTCACCCGCAGGTATCTGTTGCTGGAGCGCATCGCGTGGGGGGGCATGAGCGTCATTTGGCGTGCCTTCGACCAGTCGCTCCAGCGGATGGTCGCCGTCAAGCTGCTGGACGGCGAACTGGGCCTCGATCGAGGGGAGCGCGAGCTGATCCGCAGGGAGGCGCGTGCCACCGCGCGCCTCATTCACCCCGACGCGATCGAGGTCTACGACTACGGGGAGACCGTGACCTCGCAGGGGCGCCTCGCCGCGTACGTGGTGATGCGCCTGCTGGACGGACGCCCGCTGGCGGACCGGATCGCCGAGGGCCCGCTGCCGTGGGCGGAGGCGGCGATGATCGCCGCCAGGCTGGCCACCGTGCTGGCCGCCGCCCACGAGCGGGGCATCGTGCACCGGGACGTCACCGCCGAGAACGTGCTGCTGACCTCGACCGGCGCCAAGCTGCTCGATTTCGGCATCGCCGCCCTCATCGGGGAGGACGGCGACGACTGGACCTCCGAGTACGGGACGCCTCCCTACGTGGCTCCGGAGCGGCTCACCGGCACGGTCGCGGATCCGGCGAGCGATATCTACGCGCTGGGCGTCCTGCTGTTCGAGATGCTCACCGGCGCCCCCCCGTACCCGGAACGGACCTGGGAGGAGATCGAGAACGTCCGCAGGGAGGGACCTCCGCCGGTGGCGGAGGTGCCGGGCATGCCCGCGCGGATCAGCGCGCTCTGCCAGGTCTGTCTGTCGCACCAGCCTGAGGCCAGACCCAGGGCCCATGAGGTGGCCGACGGTCTGACCGCGGCCCTCAGGACACCGGCCACACCCCTGACCCCGGTTCACTCGGCGGGCAGGGGTGGGCTGGGGCGCTGGGTGGTGGTCGCGACGGTGGCGGCTCTGCTCGCGGGACTCCTGGTGTGGAGCCGGATCTCCGGCTCGCACAACGAGCAGGTCGCCGGTCCGCAGGGTCGCGGAACGGCACCGCCCGCGGTCCTCGACCCCACCACCGCCTACCCGCAACCGGGCACGACTCCGCTTCCTTCTCCTACTTCTCCTACCCGAAAGTGGGGTGGGCAGATGGCGGAACCGGCACCCGGGTCGGAGGCGATCCACTCCTACGCACCGAACCTCAACCAGAGTGTGCGGCATTTCAACGACGTGCTCGCGAAGGGGGAGGACGAGGGCAAGATCCGCCCGGACGTGGCCCTGGACCTGCGGCAGGTGCTGGCCAACAGCGTCTGGGGCTCCGGCGACCTCGACCCGATCCGAAGAAAGATCGCCGAGCGCAACCGGGAGGGCTCGCTGCCCGACGACTTCCGCCACGCCCTGGAGGCCCAGTTGATGCTCGTGACGGTCGCGTTGACAGGCTAGAAAACCAACCGGCCGGAAAGTCGAAAAACGCGCCCGGGTCCTCTCGCTTCTTGAATCGAGAGGACCCGGGCGCCGGCTTCGGGAACCTGTCGCATTCGCCGTTTCCGACATCGTCGGTGAAACCTCGGATGAACACCGACGCCCGGCCGAGGCGAATTCCCGGCCACCTTTTATCCTTGACAGGATCGGCGGCGCCGAACTGTTCCCGCGGTTTTCACCGGACGGTTAGAACGCGTGCCATTCGGCGGCGGGTTCGGGTCGCGCCCGCCGAAGGGGGTTCACCAACGGTGACCGCCGCCCCGGACGCCGGGTGCGGGAGACGCGGCCCGGCCGGTGAAACTTTCACGGAACGACAGGCGGGCCGAGGTCGCACAGGGCGAGTTGGGACGGGGTGCGGGCACGGCATCGGGGCGAACCGGTTCCCACGGTGGTTGACGGGAGCGGGGCGGGCGCCGAACCATGGCGAGCGCGTCCGGCCGCACCTTTCGATCGCGAGGTTCTCACCCCGCGAACAGATCACGTCCTTGAAGGGCCCTTTCCATGAAAGTCCTGCGTGTTCGCAGGTGGCCGGCGGCGCTCGCGGCGCTCGCGGTCACCTCGGCGCTGGCGGTCGCGCTCGGCTCCTCCCCGGCCGGTGCCGCGGCTGGGACCGGCACCGGTTACCTGCGCACCTCCGGCAACAAGATCGTCGACAGTACGGGGGCGACCGTCCGGCTGACCGGTATCAACTGGTTCGGCATGGAGACCGACAACAAGACCTTCCACGGGTTGTGGTCGAACAACCCGTGGAGAGGCCAGATCGACAAGATGGCCTCGCTCGGTTACAACACCCTCCGCGTACCGTTCTCCAACGACGCGCTCAAGCCCGGCGCGGTCGCCAGCGGCGTGAACGACTTCGTCAACCCCGACCTGGTCGGCAACAGCCCGCTGCAGATCCTCGACAAGGTCATCGCGTACGCCGGAAGCAAGGGCATGCGGATCATCCTCGACCGGCATCGGCCGACCGCCGCCGGGCAGTCACCGCTGTGGTACGTGCCCGCGACGCCGGAGAGCACCTGGATCAACGACTGGAAGGCACTCGCCCAGCGGTACGCGGGCAACACCACCGTCATCGGCGCCGACCTGCACAACGAGCCGCACGCCGAGGGCACCAACCCGGCCGCGACCGGGGCGTGCTGGGGCTGCGGGGACACCACCCGCGACTGGCGGCTCGCCGCCGAGCGGGCGGGCAACGCGGTGCTCTCGGTCAACCCCAACTGGCTGATCTTCGTCGAAGGCGTGAGCTGCCCGAGCGGGGGCCTGTCCAACGTCTGGGACAACGACCCGAGCAACGACGAGGACTGCGGCTGGTGGGGCGGCAACCTGTCGAAGGCCGGGGAGTTCCCGGTGCGGCTGAACGTGGCGAACCGGCTGGTCTACTCGCCGCACGACTACGCCACCTCGGTCTACCGCCAGGCGTGGTTCGACGCGCCGAACTATCCGGCGAACCTGCCCGCGGTCTGGGACAGGTACTGGGGCTACCTCTACAAGCAGAACATCGCCCCGATCATGCTCGGCGAGTTCGGGACCACCATGCAGGCGCCCGTGGACAAGATCTGGCTCCAGGAGTTGATGAAGTATCTGGGCACCGGGGTGAACGGGATGTCGTTCACCTACTGGTCGTGGAATCCCAACTCGGGTGACACCGGTGGTATCGCCAAGGACGACTGGAGCTCGATCAACCAAGACAAGCAGGACATCCTCCAGCCGTACCTGATCGCACCGGTCGGCGGGGGCGGCACCGGTACACCCACCCCGACACCGACCCCCACCCCGGGTTCCGCGGCCTGCGAGACCTCCTACGCGCTCACGAACTCCTGGTCGGGAGGTTTCCAGGCCGCGCTGACCGTGAAGAACACCGGAACCTCGGCCTGGAACAACTGGTCGGTGCGCTGGACCCTGCCGTCCGGGGTGACGCTCGGCAGCGGCTGGAACGCCACCGTCACGCAGAGCGGGACCACCTTCACCGCGAAGGCCCCGAGCCACGCGACCAGCCTCGCGGCGGGCCAGTCCGTCGTCGTCGGATTCACCGCCAACGGGCCCTCCACCCCCGGCGCGTCCGGCATCACCTGCACCTGACCTCGTACCGTCGATCCCGCACCCGGTCCTGACGCGTCATCTCGTCGGACCATCGAGGGCGTGCCGCCGAGCGGCACGCCCTCTGTTCGTTTCACCCACCGGAGGGCGGTCCCGCCCCGGGTCGAGATATCCCGGAAAACAACACGGCCACATCTCTCTGATATGAGCCGATAACCACGCAATAAAGCATCCCGCATGTCGTATGCCAGATACGACACCGCCGATCAGTAGGGTCAGAGAAAATGGCGCATCATCGGCAATGCGCCTGGACGGAGAAATACCGAAAAGAAAAGGAAAGCATTGTGACAGGAATTGGTCGCTCGTATACCGCCTCGCGAAATACCGCTCGTTCCTGGCCGGCCGGGGTCCTGACCGTCGTGTTCGTATTGGGCTGCGTCGCCGCGACCCCGCACGCGGCGAACGCGACGACGCCGCCGCCGCTCGGCACCGCCGCGAACTTCGCGGTCCTGGCCGGGACGGCGGCCACCGGCACCGGCCCCATCGTGGTCACCGGGGACCTCGGGGTGAGCCCGGGATCGGTGATCACCGGCTTTCCGCCCGGCGTCGTGGTCGGCGCCGTCCACGCCGCCGACGCCACCGCCGCGCAGGCCCAACTCGACCTGACCGCCGCCTACGACGACGCGGCGGGACAGCCCGTCGACGCCACCCTCCCGACGGAACTCGGCGGGACCACCGTGACTCCCGGCACCTACGACTCCGCCACGGGCGCCTTCGCGATCACCGGGGAGTTCACCCTCGACGGGCAGAACGACCCGAACGCCGTCTTCATCCTCAGGACGACCTCCGACCTCGTCACCACCTCCGCCAGCACGGTGAACCTCGTCAACGGCGCCCAGGCGTGCAACGTCTTCTGGCAGGTCGGCGGCTCGGTCACGCTCGGCCCCGGCTCCAGCTTCGCCGGAAACGTCCTCGCGCTGACCTCGATCACCGTGGCCACCGGCGCGAACGTCGCCGGCCGTCTCCTCGCCCGCGAAGGCGCCGTCATCCTGGACACCGACATCGTCACGGCGGCCCACTGCGCGGTCTCACCACCGAGGGAGACCGCCACCACGCTGGCCACGGCGTGCTCACAGAGGGGGACGAGCCGGCTCGTCCTCACCGCGAACGTCGTACCCTTCGGGCCCACGGCGCCCACGGGCTCCGCCGAGTTCCTCTCCGACGGGGTGAGCCTGGGTACGGCCCCGATCGGGACGAACGGCCGCGCCCTCCTGCCGGTGACCGGCATCGAACCGGGAACCCACCTGCTCGTGGCCGCCTTCCCCGGCAACACGGACCTGGATCCCAGCGCCTCGACACCGCAGCCCCTGGTCGTCGGCCGGAACGGTCTCTGCCCGGCCCAGGCGCAGGCGACGACGGCGGGGAACGGGAAGAACAAGGGGGGCCAGGGCATCAAGAGCAGGCAGCACAGCGGCAACGCGATCAAGATAAAGGACCGTGAGCGCGGGCATCACCGCCACCGCTCGTGGGCCGGGTGCTGCCGCCACCCGCGTTAGCGCCTGCGCCGGGAGTTCGCCGCGTCCGGGCCCCGTTCGCGTGTCGTCTCCCGGGCCGTGTGTCCGGCCTTCCCGCACCCCGGGACCATCGAGGGCGTGCCGCCTGGCGGCACGCCCTCTCGTGATGAGCGGGGGCGTGCCACGGCGCTCATTCGGCGCGGGAAATCGTCGGATGTGGGCGCTCACGGCGGAGGTGCGAGGTCCACGGACGCCACAGCATTCCCTTTGATATCCACACAAACAATAACATGGCCGCATTTTCATGACGCTCACCGCGGGCAACGCGACAAAACAATCCGCATGTCGTACGACGACCGCGCCGCCAAAGGTTAGTAGTGTCGGAAAAACGGCGCATCATCGGCAATGCGCATGAACGGAGAAATACCAAAAAGAAAAGGAAAGCATTGTGACAAGAATTGGTCACTCACGTATTGTCGCTCGAACCACCGTCCACTCCTGGCTGACCGGGGCACTCACCGTCGCGGTCGCACTGGGCTGCGTCGCCGCGGCCCCGCACACGGCCCACGCGGCGAACACGACGCGTCAGACCGACCCGGCGACCACGGCGGCCGCAGGGCACCCGGCACCCGAGACGCCCAGGACGCCAGATACACCAGATACGCCCGAGACGCCCGAGACGGACGCGATGGCACCGGTGTCGCTCGGTACGGCCACGAACTTCGCGATCCTGGCGGGAAGGACGGTCACCAACACCGGTTCCGGCGTCGTCACCGGCGAGCTGGGGGTGAGCCCGGGATCGGTGACCACCGGCTTCCCGCCCGGCGTCATGGCCGGCGCCGTCTACGCGGCCGACCCCGTCGCCGCACAGGCGCAGACCGACCTGGCCACCGCCTACCGGAACGTGGTGGGGTTGCGCGGCACCGCCTCCCTCCCCGCGCAGCTCGGGGGGACCACCGTGAAGCCGGGCGTCTACAACTCCGTCTCCGGCGCTTTCCAGCTCACCGGGGAACTGACCCTCGACGGACAGGGGAACCCGAACGCCCTCTTCGTCCTGCGGGCACCCGGCCTGATCACCGCGCCCGCCAGCACGGTGACTCTCGTCAACGGCGCCCAGGCGTGCAACGTCTTCTGGCAGGTCGGCGGCTCGGCCACCCTGGGGGCCGGTTCCGTCTTCGCCGGGAACCTCCTCGCGCTGACCTCGATCACCACGGCCGACGGCACGACCGTGAACGGCCGCCTTCTGGCCCGTGAGGGCAGCGTCAGCATGGACGACACCACCGTCACACGGTCCGCCTGCACGGTCATGCCGCCGAGGAAGACCTCCACCAAGCTGGCCGCGTTCTGCGATCCGGAAGCGCCGGGTCACCTCACTCTCGTCGCGAGCGTCACCTCCTCGGGGCCGGTCCCGCCGACAGGGCCTGTCGAGTTCTTCGCCAACGGGGTGAGCCAGGACAGGACCCAGTCCGACGCCACCGGCCGCGCGACCCTGATCGTGTCCCAGGTACCGCAACGAACCCATGAGTTCGTGGCCGCCTTCGCGGGCACGAACCGGCTCGATCCCAGCTCCTCACCGGTGCTGACCATGGTCGTCGGACCCAAGGGGGTCTGCCCGGCGTCGACGACGAGTCCGACCTCCACCGCCGGCCCCCTCTCCGCCGGTGGCACGGGTGGCGCGGGCGACGCGCGCGACGACAAGAAACGCAACCGGAGCACCATTACGTATCCGCCCAGGGAAAAAATGTTCAAGGCGAAGAACCGGGAACGCAACCGTCACCGGCACCCACGGTCCGGACACCATCGCCATCAGCGCTGAAAAGACCGGAGGAGAACATATTCTCAGCCTCCGAAGACGCCGGGGACTTTAGAGTCTTCGGACGCCCCCGAGGGGCGGAGAACTCTGAGAGGTGAAGCGATCGGCCGAGGTTCGAAAAATCGAGAATTCCCGAGGAGTGACGCCCGGGAATTACCGGGCGGCACAAAAGCGCATCGCTTTTCCTGTCGCGGCTCTTCCTCGTCGTTCGCCTTTCCCGGTCGCCGTCGCCGGCCGGGGTGAGGCCCCGTGAGAGCCACCCGCCGTCCGACGCAGGCGAAGCCGTCCCACCGGCCGTCTCGTCGGCCGGTGGGGCGAAGCACCTCGACAGGAAACGAGCGGGTCACCACACAGACCACCGGCCATCGGCCGATGGGGCGGAGCACCTCGGCGAGGAAGGCGCAGGCCGCTCGGCCGACGGTCGGCGGGGCGGAGGACTTGACGGGGGAAGGGCAGCCCGCCGCGTGCCGCCGAACACACCGGAGGGGCGGGTCGCCACGCGCCCGTCCGAGACGCCGGGGACCCGGGTGAATCGGTGGCCGCCCCGGGCGGCGGGCCCGGGGTCGGAGACACCCGCACAAACAAGCACTCGGCTGGAAAGATCAACTGTTCTGAAACTTTCACGGTTCGCAAAAAAGGCCGACCGGATCACAGCAGCCTGGCGGCATGGGCCGTGAAACATCGGCGTAACCGGAGGCACATGCCATTGACATCCCGTTCACCGTCTCCAGAATTCTTTATGGGAGCGCTCCCACCCCCTCTCTCCCTTGCTTGATCCGATGCGGTGTCACCACCAGCGGATTCGCATCGATCCACACTCACGGAGGCCCATTTCATGCATCTGTTCCCCATCAAAGCGGGAGCGCTCCCACGCTTCCGGAGACGGATCGCCGCACTGGTGTTACTCAGCCTGGCGGCCGGGACGACCACCGCACTGGCGGCCTCCCCCGCCCTCGCGGCGGTCTCCTGCGATGTGACCTACACCACCAACGACTGGCAGGGTGGCTTCACCGCCAACGTGACCGTCAAGAACCTGGGTGACCCGCTCACCGGGTGGACCCTCGGATTCGCCTTCCCGACGAGCACCCAGAGGGTCTCCCAGGGTTGGAGCGCCACCTGGGCGCAGAGCGGCCAGAACGTCACCGCGAGGAACCTCGACTGGAACGGCAACCTGGCCACCGGCGCCTCGACCAGCATCGGCTTCAACGGCAGCTGGTCGGGTTCCAACCCCAAGCCGACCTCCTTCACGATCAACGGCACCACCTGTGGGGGGACCACCCCCGTCAACCAGCCGCCCACCGCGAGCATCACCAGCCCGGCGGCCGGCGCCACCTTCACCGCACCCGCGACGGTGGCGATCGCCGCGAACGCGACCGACAGTGACGGCACCGTCACCAAGGTCGACTTCTACAACGGCACCACGCTGCTGGGCACCGACACCACCGCGCCGTACACCTACAGCTGGGCGAACGTCGCCGCCGGAAGCTACTCCCTCACCGCGAGGGCGACCGACGACAAGGGGGCGACGACCACCTCCAACCCGGTGGGGATCACCGTCACCGCCAACTCGACTCCCGCCGTGCTCGTCACCCCGGCCACGATCGCCGTCCCCGAGGGCGGCACCGCCGACCTCGCGGTGAAGCTCTCCAGGGCCCCGTCCTCGAACGTCACCGTGACGACCGCGAGGACGAGCGGCGACACCGACCTCACGGTCGCCTCCGGCGCGTCGCTGACCTTCACCACCTCCAACTGGAACACGGCGCAGACGGTACGGCTCGCGGCGGCGGAAGACGCCGACCAGACCTCCGGCAGCGCGGTGTTCACCTCCAGCGCCACCGGCCACACCTCGGCCACCACGACCGCCACCGAGGTCGACAACGACTCGGGCGGCGGCGACAACGAGTACATCCAGCGCTTCGTCACGATGTACAACAAGCTCAAGGACCCGGCGAACGGCTACTTCTCGCCGGAGGGCGTGCCCTACCACTCCGTCGAGACCTTCCTGGTCGAGGCTCCTGACCACGGGCACGAGACCACCTCCGAGGCCTACAGCTACTACCTGTGGCTGGAGGCGGCGTACGGCAAGGTGACCGGCGACTGGACCAAGTTCAACGCCGCCTGGGCCTCGATGGAGAAGTACATCATCCCGGCCACGGCCGACCAGCCGACCAACGCCTCCTACAACCCGTCCAAGCCCGCCACGTACGCCGGCGAGTGGGACGACATCAAGCAGTACCCGTCCAGACTGGACAGCGGCGTGAGCGTCGGCGTCGACCCGATCGCGAACGAGCTCAAGACGGCGTACGGCACCAGTGACATCTACGGTATGCACTGGCTGCTGGACGTGGACAACACCTACGGCTTCGGCCGCTGCGGTGACGGGACCACCAAGCCCGCGTACATCAACACCTACCAGCGCGGTCCTGAGGAGTCGGTCTTCGAGACCATCCCGCAGCCGTCCTGCGACACCTTCAAGCACGGCGGCACGAACGGGTTCCTGGACCTGTTCACCGGCGACAGCGCGTACGCCAAGCAGTGGAAGTACACCAACGCTCCCGACGCCGACGCCCGCGCCATCCAGGCCGCCTACTGGGCGCACACCTGGGCCACGGAGCAGGGCAAGGCCTCGCAGGTCTCCTCCACGATCTCCAAGGCCGCGAAGATGGGCGACTACCTTCGCTACGCGATGTACGACAAGTACTTCAAGAAGCAGGGTTGCACCAGCACCGGGTGCCCGGCCGGAACCGGCAAGGACAGCTCGGCCTACCTGCTGAGCTGGTACTACGCCTGGGGTGGCGCCTACGACACCTCCGCCGGCTGGTCCTGGAGGATCGGCTCCAGCCACAACCACTCCGGTTACCAGAACCCGATGGCCGCGTGGGTGCTGTCCAGCGTGGACGCGCTCAAGCCCAAGGGAACGACCGCCGTCCAGGACTGGACCACCAGCACCAAGCGGCAGATGGAGTTCTACCGCTGGCTCCAGTCGAGCGAGGGCGCGATCGCCGGTGGCGCCACCAACAGCTGGCAGGGCCACTACGCGTCCCCGCCGTCGACGCTGCCCACCTTCTACGGGATGGCCTACGACTGGCAGCCGGTCTACCACGACCCGCCGTCCAACCAGTGGTTCGGCTTCCAGGCGTGGTCGCTGGAGCGGGTCGCGGAGCTCTACTACGCGACCGGTAACGCCGACGCCAAGATCGTCCTGGACAAGTGGGTCAAGTGGGCCACCGACAACACCACGATCAACGCGGACGGGACCTACCAGATCCCCTCGACGCTGATCTGGACCGGCCAGCCCAACACCTGGAACCCGAACAACCCCACGCCCAACACCAACCTGCACGTGAGCATCAGGGACTACACGACCGACGTGGGCGTGGCGGGCTCGTACGCCAAGGTGCTGATGTACTACGCGGCCAAGTCCGGTGACGCCACGGCCAAGGCCGTCGCCAAGGGCCTGCTCGACGGCATGTGGCGTAACAACCAGGACGCCAAGGGTGTCTCGGTCCCCGAGACCAAGGCCGACTACAACCGCCTCAACGACCCGGTCTACGTGCCCCCGGGCTGGACCGGCAAGATGCCCAACGGCGACGTGATCAACTCCAACTCGACCTTCCTGTCCATCCGGTCCTTCTACAAGAACGACCCGGACTGGCCGCAGGTGGACGCCTACCTGAAGGGCACGGGCCCCGCCCCGACCTTCAACTACCACCGGTTCTGGGCGCAGGTGGACGTCGCCGTCGCCCTCGCCGAGTACGGCCGCCTCTTCCCGTAACCCCCCGCCCCCGGGTCCGGCTCTCCCCCGGGCCGGACCCGGGCTCAACCCCCCTGAGACCTCGGGGCGTGACGGTACCCCTGACCTGCCGTCACGCCCCGAGCACCACCTCCGAGAGGCGCACCCCCCATGAAGAAGACCCTGGCGGCGCTCGCGCTGCTGGCGTTGGCGGCCGTGCCGGTGACGGTGTCCGCCACCGGCGCCCAGGCCGCGGCGCCCGCCTTCGCGTACGGCGAGGCGCTGCAGAAGTCCCTCTGGTTCTACGAGGCCCAGCAGTCGGGACCGCTGCCGAGCTGGAACCGCGTCAGCTGGCGTGGCCCCTCCGGGCTCGGCGACGGCCAGGACGTCGGTCGTGACCTGACCGGCGGCTGGTACGACGCGGGCGACCACGTCAAGTTCGGTCTGCCGATGGCGGCCAGCGCGACGATGCTGGCCTGGGGCGCGGTGGAGTACCGCGACGCGTACGCCTCCTCGGGGCAGCTCACCCACCTGCTGAACAACCTCAGGTTCGTCAACGACTACTTCATCAAGGCCCACCCGTCGGCGAACGTGCTGTACGGGCAGGTCGGCAACGGCGGCAAGGACCACGCCTGGTGGGGCCCCGCCGAGGCGATGCAGATGGAGCGGCCCTCTTACAAGATCGACGCCTCGTGCGGGGGATCGGACCTGGCCGGCGAGACGGCGGCGGCGATGGCGGCCTCCTCGATCGTCTTCCGTCCGACGGATCCGACGTACGCCGACACGCTGCTGACGCACGCCAGGCAGCTCTACACCTTCGCCGACACCGTGCGGAAGAAGTACAGCGACTGCATCACCGACGCGTCGGGCTACTACCAGTCGTGGAGCGGCTACAACGACGAGCTGGTCTGGGGCGCGATCTGGCTGTACCGGGCCACCCAGGAGGCCTCCTACCTGACCAAGGCCGAGTCGTACTACGACAACCTCGGCACCGAGCCGCAGTCCACCATCAAGTCCTACAAGTGGACGATCGCCTGGGACGACAAGTCCTACGGCGCCTACGTGCTGCTGAACAAGCTGACCGGCAAGCAGAAATACCTCGACGACGCCAACCGCTGGCTCGACTTCTGGACGGTCGGCGTGAACGGGCAGCGGGTGAAGTACTCCCCCGGCGGCCACGCGGTGCTCGACAGATGGGGGTCGCTGCGTTACGCGGCCAACACCTCGTTCGTCGCGCTCGTCCACTCCGACTCGATCACCGACGCGACACGGAAGGCGCGCTACCACGACTTCGCGGTCAGGCAGATCAACTACGCCCTCGGTGACAACCCGCGCAACTCCTCGTACATGATCGGGTTCGGCGCGAACCCGCCGAAGAACCCGCACCACCGCACCGCGCACGGCTCGTGGACCGACCAGATGACCAACCCGGTCGAGACCCGGCACACCCTGTACGGTGCCCTCGTCGGCGGCCCGCCCGACCCCGACGACAAGTACACCGACAAGCGCGACGACTACGTGATGAACGAGGTCGCCACCGACTACAACGCGGGCTTCACCAGTGCCCTCGCCCGCCTCTACCGCGAGTACGGCGGAGCCCCCGCCGCGAACTTCCCCGTCGCCGAGACCCCCGACGGCCCCGAGATCTTCGTCGAGGCCGGGGTGAACGCCACGGGCTCGACGTTCACCGAGATCAAGGCGATCGTGAGGAACCAGTCGGCCTGGCCGGCGCGTGCGCTGACCAACGGCTCCTTCCGCTACTACTTCACCCTCGACGGCGCCACGACCGCGAGCCAGGTCTCCGTGACGTCCGCCTACAACCAGTGCAAGGCGCCGACCGGGCCGACCCTGCTGTCCGGGAAGACCTACTACGTCACCGTCGACTGCTCGAACACCTCGATCGCCCCCGCGGGCCAGTCGCAGCACCGGCGCGAGGTGCAGTTCCGCATCGCCAGCACCGGGACGTGGGACCCGTCCAACGACTGGTCGTACACCGGTATCCCCACCACGCCGGGCGCGACCCCGGTGCGGACGCAGAACATGACGGTCTACGCGGGCACGACGAAGATCTGGGGCAACCCGCCCGGTGACGAGCCGGCGGACACCGAGGCGCCGTCGCGGCCGGGCAAGCCGGTCGTCTCCGCGATCACCGGCAGCGGCGCCACCCTGACCTGGACGGCCTCCACCGACAACGTGGGCGTCGCCGGCTACGACGTCTACCAGGGGACGACGAAGGTCGCCACCGCCACCACCACCTCCCACACCCTCACCGGGCTCACCCCCGCGACGGCCTACACCGTCTCCGTGGTGGCCAGGGACGCGGCCGGCAACTCCTCCACCGCCTCCGAGAGCACCGCGTTCACCACGACGGCCTCGCAGAACGACACCGAGGCGCCGTCACGTCCCGGCAAGCCGGTCGTCTCCGCGATCACCGGCAGCGGCGCCACCCTGACCTGGACGGCCTCCACCGACAACGTGGGCGTCGCCGGCTACGACGTCTAC